>JASBVG010000050.1 GCA_030147505.1 Tardiphaga sp. | reverse complement strand
GACCAGCGACGGGGAAGACGGCTTTGCGAATTTTCATCGGGAGCTTTGCAGTGAGCTGGAAGGGAAGGGCGTGCAGGCAACACAACGAGGATTGCGCGCCATGGTTCCCTTTGCAAGCGGTAACAAAGGCGGATGTATGTCACGGGCGCGGAGATTGTCGGTATTCGCAGCGATGGCATCATCTGACTTTGCCAGCGGAATCGGACTAGTGTTAAGCGGATCGAAAGCCTTCGCCGGCCTTCTGTCATCATACCGTTACGATGGGAATTTCAGGCATGACGACCATACGAAAGAGCGGCCGCAAACTGTTCCTGCGCCGCGCGCGTTTGGCGGCGATCGTCCTCTGTACCGCGCTCGCTGGGTCGTCTGCTGCGGCGCAGGCGCAATCGGGCAATCCGCTTAATTTCCTCGACAACATCTTCAACAATTCCGGCCAGCGTCCGCCTCAGGCGCCGAGTGCACCGTCGGCCGACTCCAGTGCGCCGCAGCCATGGAGCGGTGAAGATGGCGCGTCCGGCCATCCGCTGATGACCGCCGCGGCGATCCGTGAAGCCGCGGCGAATTTCGACAGCTGCGTTGCCGGCCTGTGGCCTGATGCCGCACGACGCGGGATTTCCGAGCAGAACTATCGCGACATCACAGCCGGCCTGACGCCGGATCTGCGGTTGATGGATCTGATGGATTCGCAGCCGGAATTTACCAAGGCGATCTGGGACTATCTCGATATCCTCGTGAACGACAACCGCGCGGCCAAGGGCCGCGAGGTGCTGGCGCAGTACAAGACGATCTTCGATGCAGCCGAACGCGCCTATGGCGTCGATCGTTACATCATCGCCTCGATCTGGGGCATCGAGTCCAACTACTCGACCATGATCGGCGATCGCGACGTGGTGCGCTCCACCGCGACGCTCGCCTGCGTCGGTCGGCGACAGGCTTACTTCAAGGACGAATTCCTTACCGCCGTCGAAATCCTGCATCGCGGAGACCTGCGCCGCGAGCAGCTCAAGGGCTCGTGGGCCGGGGCATTCGGTCCGACGCAGTTTATGCCAACGGCCTTCAAACGCTTCGCGGTCGATGGCGATGGCGATGGACGCCGCGACGTTGTCGACAATCCGACCGACCTGATTTTCTCGACGGCCAACAACCTGAAGAAGGATGGTTGGCAGAGCGGACAGCCTTGGGGGTACGAAGTCGTCGTTCCGCAGGGCTTCAACTACATGCAGGCCGACCGCGCGAAGATGCTGACGCTGGCGCAGTGGGAGCAAATGGGCCTGAAGCGCGCCAACGGTCAGCCGTTTCCGCGCAGCGGCGAGAAGGCCTATCTGCTCGCGCCTGCCGGTGCGCAGGGACCGGGTTTCCTGATGATGCAGAATTTTCGCGTGATCATGAAATACAATCCGGCCGAAGCCTATGCGCTGGCCATCGGCCATTTTGCCGACCGGCTGCGTGGCGGACCGCCCTTCGTGCAGCCCTGGCCGCGTCAGGAGCGTGTGCTGTCACGCGCGGAACGGCTCGAACTGCAGCAATTGCTGGTTCAGCGCGGCCTCTACAAAGGCACGCCGGACGGCCAGTTCGGCAGCATGACGCGTGAGGCCTTGCGCAACTTCCAGGCCTCGGTCGGCATGCCAGCCGATGGCTTTGCAACCTCGGAAGTGCTGGATCGTCTGCGCGGCAGATAGGTCTGCTTCTACGGTCGATCCGCCGCTGGGGCTTGTCTTGGTGATCGCGCGAGAAGTCCGGCCGGAGCTCCGACCGTTCCAGACTTGCGTCACCTTTGTCTAGAGGATCGCAACCTTCAACGATGTGTTGATGGCCCCCTTGACGATATTCAGAACCGAGTCGATGAACTTCTGAACCTGCACGAGCATGATCTGGGCGGTGTTCGCAATGCCTTGAACGAGGAGCAGGCGCGCATTCTGTAGATACAGCTTCGCATCGGCCTTCGTGATCTCGTTGGTCAGAACACCTGCGGCGATATCGAGAAGGTTCTGCGAGAATCCGCGAATATAGAGCGGAGCCGATTTCTGGATCTTGGTCCAGGTCTCGCCGCCGATGGTCGTCGCCTGTGTAATGATCTGGTTGGCGATCGAGGCTAGATCCGCCGTGATGTCGTCGGGCACGATGAGCGCTCCAGCTGTTTAGGTCGCGGGTTTGTTCACGATGAAGGTTTGGATGCTGCCGAGGATCGAGGTCTGCAGAACCCCGCCGGCGGCCTTCGCTTCCGAGCGGTTGAGGATGCCGTCGTTCTTGTGGGCATATTCGAGCTGAGCGACGTAAATGCGGACGGCGGCCAGCTGATATTCCCTGCAATCGAATTTCAGATACTCCTCCGGCAGACTCACCTTGATGGGGCCGGTCTCGCTGAAGTCTTTCAGCGTGGCATTCGTCGGGCATGCGACCAGCCCGCGACTGAGGCGCGCACGTTCGCTGAGGCGGTCGAGCAGGTTATAGGCCGATGCATAATAGGCTACGGCCTCCTTGGAGGTGTAGCTGCGTTCGCTGGATCCCGCGGATGCAGCGGCGACGAACTTTGCCGTGTCTTCGGAGAATTTGTTCAGCGACTGATCGAAGGTCGCGTCGTAGATCGATACGAGCGATCCACAGCCCGTCAGCAAGAGGGAGGCACACAACAATGTGCCCGTGAAAACACGCGACAGCACAAACATCTTATTCATCCCCAACCGGGGCGAAGCTAAGCCGAACTCCCTGTGATTGTAAATGGATTTTATGCACGCTAAGTGCGTGTCGCTGGCGGCAATGTCTCTTTTGGCCGATCAGATCGGCTCAGGCATTCCGAGCCATCAGCCCGCCATCGACGGGAATGACCGCGCCCGTGATGTAGGACGCAGCCGGCAGACACAGGCTCACGGTCATATGCGCGACCTCTTCGGGATCGCCATAGCGGCGCAGCGCCGTGCGGCGCTTGGCGAAGATGACCTTGTGCTCGTCGCTGATGCGCGCGGTGATGCCTGTCGTGATCGGACCGGGACAGATGCAGTTCACGGTGATGCCTTCGCGGCCGAGTTCGACGGCGAGCGAGCGCGTCAGTCCTGTGACTCCGGCTTTCGCCGCGGAATAGGGACTGTGCAGCGCCGTTGCGCCAAGCGCTTCGGTGGAAGCGATGTTGACGATGCGCGGGCATCGCGACTTGCGCAAGTGAGGCAGTGCGGCGCGGATGACGCGCTGATGCGAAGTCAGCATGACCGCGATGGCGCGATCCCAGGCGGCGTCGTAGCCGTCGCTGTCAATCTCGGCGGAAATGGACATGCCGGCATTGTTGACGATGATATCGAGACCGCCGAAATGCGCCGCGGCCTCGTTCACCACCGTCTTGATCCGTTCGGGATCGGCGACATCCAGCGTCCAGGCGCACGCGCTGCCGCCCTGCGCGACTATGGCGTCCGCGACGGCAGCCGTCCCCTCCGCCGAAATATCGGTGACGGCGACATGGGCGCCTTCCTCGCCGAACACGCGCGCCATTGCGCGGCCCATGCCGCTTGCAGCGCCAGTGACGAGAACGGTGAGGCCGCGCACCGAGCGGCTGAGTGGCTTGTAGTCGGACACGCGCATTCTCCCATGGCTGCGCCTTCGTGACGAGGCTTGCGCGAAGGCTTGCATCGATTGCCGGCGCGGTCAAACATGCGCGCGCAAAGAAGAAGAAGGATTCAGGGATGAACGAACTCGATTTCTCGGGGCAGCAGGTGCTCATCGTCGGCGGTTCGAGCGGCATCGGCAACGGCATGGCGCAGGCCTTCCGCAAGCGCGGCGCCAGGGTCGATGTCTGCGGCACACGCGCCAGAGCGAGCGACTATTCCATCGATGACGGCTCCAATCTCGACGGGCTCGCTTATCATCAGCTCGACGTCGGCAGCGCCTCGGCCATCGAGGCGTTCGATCCGAAGCTCGACCGGCTCGACGTGCTGATCCTTGCGCAAGGCGCCGTGATCTATCGGCGCGGCGAGTTCGAGATGGACGGCTTTCGCAAGGTGATGGAAGTCAACCTGATGAGCCTGATGGGCTGCGCCTCGAAATTCCATGCGCAACTGAAGGCGAGCAAGGGACGTCTGATCATCGTCAGCTCCACCGCCGCCTATCATGCCACCAAGGGTAACCCGTCCTACAATGCATCGAAGACCGGCGCGGTCGGCCTGACGCGCACGCTTGCGCAGGCGTGGTCCGAAGACGGCATTCGCGTCAACGGCATCGCGCCGGGGCTCGTCGATACCAAGATGACGAAAGTGACCACCGCCAATCCGAAGCGGCTTGAAGGCGCGCTGTCGCGGATTCCGTTGCAGCGTCTCGGCACGCCGGACGACATGGCTGGCGCCGCGCTGTTTCTGGCCTCGCCGCTGTCGTCTTACGTGTGCGGTCACACGCTCGTCGTCGATGGCGGATTGATCCTTTAATGCGCGGCGGCGGCATTCTCGCGGAACCTGCAAGGCGCTCACGCATTACACCGGCGAGAGAGTTTCCCTCACGGAGTGATCGATATGGATAAGGACCGCATTGCAGGTGCCGCGAAGGACGCTGCCGGCAAGGTTGAAAGCGTCGTCGGCAAGGTTACGGGCGACGAACGCACCGAAGTTTCCGGCCGCACGCGCGAAGCGGAAGGCACCGTGCAGAATCTTTACGGCCAGGTGAAAGACGGCGTGCGCGATGCCTCGGAGAAAGCTGCGAGCTACGCCAAGGATGCGCTCGATAGCGACGCCTATCGCGACGGCACGCAGGCGCTCACGGATAAGGTGCGCGACAATCCGCTCGGCTCGCTGCTGATCGCAGGCGGTATCGGCTTTGCGCTGGCCATGCTGATGACGCGTCCACCGCGTCGCCGCCCCAATCGTTTCGGCTACTAAGCGTCTGATACATTTAAGTAAACGCCTCGCTGGCGAAGGCTGGCGAGGCGTTTTCGCGCATGCGTACGCGATCAGCGGAAGAAGAAGCCGGAGGGAGCGGAGGCGGCGGGGCCGACATTGGCCGGCGGGCGCGGACCGCCCTGCTGCTGACGGGGCCGCTGGGGGGCCTGTTGCTGCGCCGGGCGGCGCGGCTCGTCATTGCCAAACAGATTGCCGAAGAACGACGGCGTTTCGGTGACCACCGGCGTCTTTTTCTTCGCCTGCTGTTTCGGCGCGGCTGGCGGCGCCATGACAGGCGCGATGCCATCAGGCGAGACTGCGGCTGTCGCCGGGCCTGACGCGGACGACGACGGCGTCACTGCCACCATCGGCACGTCGCCCTTCGGCGTTTCCTTGGCCGGTTCGCGGCCGATCTCGCGGCGCGGCCAGGCGAAATCGTCCGCGCGGCCGGGCGGCGCGCTCAGCGGCTCGCCCTTCACGAGAGTCTTCGCCACCAGCGGATCGACATTCAGCGCCTTGGCGCCCGGGCCGCCGAGCAGCGTGTCGCCGCCGATGGACGCCGCGACCAGCGGCACGATCGGGCCCGCGAGCGGACGCGGCGGCGGCGCGCCCGGCACGACATTCACGTCAGGCTGTGCCGGTTCGGTCGGCAGCGCGATCGGCGCCGAACGGCCAGAGAGCAGGCGGGTGATTTCGCGCTCCACGTAATGCGCCATCTTGCGGGCGCCGGCCTTGGTGAAATAGACGCCGTCCGGCGTGCGCAGGCGGCGGATCTGGCCTTCGAAATCCGGGCCCTGCTGCAGGAAGCGGCCGGATTCATCGACAAAGCCGTCCCAGATATCGACATAGGTGATGCCGGCCTTGCCGGCGGCATCGCGATAGAGATTGTTGAGATAGACCATGTCGGCCATCGCCTTCGGCCCGCGCACCGCGGGCAGGCCGACCCAGAGCACGGGCACGCCTTTGGTCTTGGCGACGTTGATCATCTCCTCGATCTTCTTCTCGTAGAGCTCGCCCCAGCGATCGTCGCGGAATTCCACCATGCCGCCGCCGTTGCGCGCGCCGCGCTCGTTCACGATGGAGCCGGGGTCGCTGATATCGGCATCGTCGGCGTCGGCATTGTCGGCCGGCTTGTCGCCAGGCTTCACATCGGTGGCGCCTTCCTTCTTCGCAGCCTTCTTGTCGGGCTCGCGGATCGGGATGCGGTCGCTGAGGCCGAGCATGATGACGATGGCATCGGGCTTCTCGCTGGCGAGAATGCCTTTGGCCGCGGCCGCCCAGTCGGACGGCTCGCCCTTGGGCTGATAGCGGAGCAGGCCGGACACGGTCTTGTGTTTGCGGATCACGCCCATGTCGGGCTGTTCCGAATAGGCGTCTTCCAGCCCAAAGCCCAGCCAGTCGGCCATGCTGTCGCCGAGCACCAGCACATTGCGTTCGGCCTGGGTGTCGCGCTTGTCGGACTGCGGCGCGCGGGAAAAATCCTCGCGGCGGCGCGGAGCCTGCTGCTGTTGCGGCGCCTGCTGCTGGAACGGCTGGAAGAAATCACCGCCGAACCAGCCGCCGCCGAAACCGCCGCGCTGCGGCTGCTGGCGCTGCGGCCGCGGCGGATCGCCGAAACCGAAGAACTGCGCCGAGGCGGTGCCCGCGATGCCGACCAGCAGCGCCAGAGCGGTGATGCCGACGGCCAGCGTCAGCCGTTCGCGGCGCCACAGATCGGGCCGCCATCGGGCTTTCGGGATGTTCGGCTTGTCGGACATTCGGACTGATGGCCTCGACCGCTGGACGGGCGCAAAGGCCCAGGTTCCATCCGGATTATACCCGGATTCGGGCTGCAAGCGGGCAGCCGCGATGCCCGTCATGAAGCCCTGCGGGCCGGGAAGGTCAAGCTGTCCGGCGATCTTTTCGCGGCAAGGTTACCGCGTGATCCGTTTTTTGAAGGGAGCATGATCTCGGCCGAAAACCGGCGGCCACTTTTCGGGATCATGCTCCGCCGGATTACTTCCAGAGCCCGTAAGATGCCCATTTCGCGGGCGGAATCGCCGCGCCGGTCTTGTAGCTGAAATCCAGCACGGTCTTGTGGTCCGGCGTCGCCTTGCAGGTGAAGGACATCTGGTACCATTTGCCGCCGGCCCGGAACGCGCCGCCTTTGGCCACCAGCATGTTGCCGAGATGCTGCGGCGGCATGATCACGTCGGATTTGGCGCGATCGACCCGCGCGCCGGCGGATTTGCTCTGGCTCATCCGCCGCATCGCCTCGAGATCGCAGATCTGCTCCAGCCGGGTTTTCGGATCGAGCTTGTCGAGCGCGCGCATGAACCGTGCATCGGACGCGGCAAAGGCAGGCGTAGCGATGGCAGGAATCGCGAAGGGGATCGCGGCGAGCGCGGCAGGCAGAGCAGGAATTTTCATGAGCAACGCGAGACGTGAGAGGAGACGTGAGGCGGGATGTGTCGGTTAGCGCAGGAGCGCCGCGCTGGCCAGCGACTGAGGGTTTCAGGCAGCTGATGCGTCGCGTGCAGCGAGTCGCTGGTCGTAGCCCGGATGGAGCGCAGCGCAATCCGGGGACCGGCGATATGTGGAAGCTCTGATTCCCGGATTTCGCTTCGCTCCATCCAGGCTACGGAAAACCGCCCACGCGCCGTCCTTGCCGCGCCTTTGCGAAGTGGCTTTTCACCTGGGCTCCCCCGCAAGATGAGGGGGATGACGCGCCAACAAGCGCATAGTCCTGGTCATTAGTCACGATGATGTCGGCCCTGACCGGCCTTCACCACCGCGCGACGCCGATTGGCGCGCCATCGCGGGACTTTTGGCTGGAGGACCGCTCTGTCGCACACCGGCGCGTCCCTCACTGCCTGCCGTAGCAGGGGTCGGTTTCGCTGATCCCGACGGTTTTCCCGCCGTTCACCAGTGCCGTCGCAGCCGACCTATCGGCTCTCCCCCGTAGTGGGGAGGGACGGTGGCCCCCGGCCTCCCGAGTCCTGCTTGCGAGGCAGGCCGCGGGCACCGCATCCTCCTCCACCCTCAAGACGCCCTCGAGAAGCGCCCCTCGTGAGAGGGAATGGGGAGGAATATAGTCTAATGAATGAAAGTGTCAAGAGATAAGCTCGTCTGCCGAACTGGTGGTTCGATTGGACTTTCGTTTTGTTAGTTCAGCTCACAAAAGCGAAGGTAAAAATAATCGTAGAAGGTCTCGCACAACTATTGAAAAGCCATTTTGTAGTTCCAAATTAGGAACTGCCGACGGAATCGGCCGTTCGGTAGCTGTGTTGGAACTAGCAAGATGAAACATGATCGACATGACGGCGCGGACATACGTCCACACCGGCATATCGCCCATGCTGCACTGGACCACGAGGATCATAACTCGGACCTCCATCACAACATTATACTGCCAAGCGTTTAGAAGACCCGCGTTGGGGAAAGCCTGTAAGAAACGACAGGAATAAGCTGACGGATTATGGCGTGCGTCTGAGGGGCGTTCGGATTTTTCCGAGGCTCGGGGTCTGGAGCTAGCCCCTCAGAGACTGCTTTTGGGGACGCTCCATTGACGCAAAAATGGTTTAAGCCGCGCCGCTACAAACACCTTGATTTTCCAGTAAGCGAAAGCTTTGCGGAAGCGATTGAAACAAAAGGGTTTGTTGAAAAACATAGTTGGACGCCTCTGCTTCACTACATAAAGAGCGTCAAACGCTACAAGCCGAAACTCGGAAAAACAGTCTTGAAGCCACGCGATATTATGTTCGCGTCGCATCGGGATGCCTGCATACTTTCAAAATTCTCTTTCGATTTATCTGTAAAGTTAGAGGCGGCGTACAGTCGCCTTGGCCTTTCGCAGAACGTTATCGGCTATCGAAAGCTCGGGAAGGCAAACTATCATTTTTCTGCAGATGCGCGAGAGTTTGCGCTGCAGAATTCTCCCTGTGTAATTTTAACGTTCGATATTTCTGGCTTTTTCGACAATCTGGACCACGGGCTTTTGAAGTCACGCCTAAAGCGATTGTTAGGCGTCGCTGAGCTTGATCCGGCTTGGCATAAAGTTTTCCGACATGTCACCCGCTTCAGTAAGATTGATCTTCAGGACCTAGAAGCGCACCCCGTATTTAGCGAGCGGATTAAATCGACGTCTAAGCGAATGATCGCCACGATCGAAGAAGTAAAAGCCGCGAATATTCCGATCCATCAGAACAAGACGAAAGTCGGTATCCCGCAAGGAACGCCTATTAGTGCGGTCTTGGCAAATCTCTATCTCATCGACCTTGATCAAGAGATGGTTCAGCTTTGCCAAAAGAGAAATGCGCTCTATCAGCGATACTCGGACGATATCATTGTGATTTGTTCAGCTGCCGATGAAGGTGAAATATCGCTTCGCTTCGCGCAGTTAGTGGCAGACCACAAGCTCAGTATCAGCAGAGAAAAATGCGAGCGAGTTGATTTCAAGTCCTTCGGCCATCAAGCCATCCAGTATCTAGGATTCGATATTTCTCCTGAAGGAGCCTTGATTCGAGCTAGCTCGCTTTCGCGTCAATGGCGAAAACTTTTGAGGAGTATACGAAAGACCAGAACCGTTGGTCTGGAAGCTGTCGGGAGTGGTCGTTCCAAAGCTATTTATACCAAGAAGCTTCGGAAACGCTTCTCACCAATTGGAGTTCGAAATTTTTCCTTGTACTCGCGAAAGTCTGCCGCTGTTTTTGGCGGCAAAGGTATTTTGAAGCAGGTCCGCCGATTGGAGCTGGCTGCAGATAGAGCTATTCGCGAGCTTAGGGAATTGTAGATCAGGTCTGGTCGATTCGAGAATGCGTTCGCATGTATTTCGAGGCCGTGATGTCAGACGAAATTCCGCAAGTTTCTGCTGAGTTCGCTATTCAAGCGTTTCAGCAGATTAATGATGATCACGAGGCGTACGGTTCAGCCGAGCCGACGATTTCCATAGTCAGAGCTTTTCACGGGACTCATTCGACGGATGAGTTGTTGAATGTTTCCTACCGCCTGGGCGCTCTAGCGAAATTTATTAGAGAGGGGAAGGGCGGAAAGTGGACCATTCCTGTTCTGGATGAAGATCATACGTTAATCAACGAAGCGTTGATTAGGGCAGCGGCGCGTGCGCCGCTTTTCACAGCTGGCACGGTAGGAGAGGTTTCGTTCGAGCCGGAGAGTTTTCTCGCCGTAGTTCTTGAAGAATCCGAGGCAGAGGGAAGCGGCTAACCACTTGTCGCCCCACATCATCGCCGCATTCTCCTCACCTCGTCGCCACCTCGCCTCCAGACCTTCCGCATACTTCCGCGCTACCGCTGGGCGTCCAATCAACGGAAAGGACCGACCATGCGCTCCATGACAGCTCTTGCTCTCGCCGCCGCTCTCTCGCTCGGCACGCCCGCCCTCGTGATGGCGCAGGGATCGGCGCCGGCGAAGGAAAGCGGCTCGCCGAAATCCACCGTGCAGATCAACAAGATCCAGGTGATCGACGTCAAAACGCTGCCGGATGCCGTGAAGACGCAGGTCGATGAGGTCGTGTCCAAGACCAGCGACGAGGACATGAAGGGCCTGCGCGCTTCCATCGACGCCTCGCCGGCCGCAGCCAATGCGCTGAAGGAAAAGGGCGTCACATCGGCACAGGTGGTCGCGGTGAATATCGCGGATGGCGTGCTGACGATGTTTACGAAGACGGCGTAAGGGGCGCTCGATCCTTTCAGCCGTCATGGCCGGACTTGACCCGGCCATCCAGCTTTGCCGCATACTCTGCAGAAGAGAAGATGGGTGCCCGGGTCAAGCCCGGGCATGACATGGGGAGAGGGTGGAGCGTCGCGACTGCTGCACCCCCAACTCAGTCTCCAACTATCCCGCGCTATCATCTTCGATAATCGGCCCAAACAGCTCCCAGCGCTCGCCGTTGAACTTCTGCATCTGCAATTGCTTGTTGACGCGGTAGTCCGTTGGCGAGGTGGTGAGCTTCATGCCGGGCAGGTGCAGGTCGGTCTCCAGCCCGGACAGGCTGGTGGCCTGCTTCATCACATTGGCCCGGGTGAGATCGTTGCCGCAGCGCTTCAGGACTTCCACCATCAGCTGGGCATTGCCGTAGCCATAGGTGTTGAAGTTCGAATTCTTGTCGCCCTCGGGATAGTATTTCTCCATGAAGGCCAAATAGCGCTTCATGCCCGGATCGTCCTTCCATTGCGGATCGAGCGGGTCCTTGCCGTAATTGGTGGAGATGAGGCCCTTGCTGTTCTCCAGCCCCGCGGGCACCAGCACCGCGCCCACCGACGTCGCATTGATGTCGACGATATGCACCGGCTTCCAGCCGAGATCGGCCACCTTCTTGATCGCCTGCGCAGCGAATTTCGGCGTCGAGGCGTTGAACAGAAGATCGGCGCCGGACGATTTCAGCTTGACGATCTGCGAGTCGATGGTGGGGTCGGCCAGTTCGTAGGAGGCGTCGGAGACGATCATCGACGCTGCCTTGTCGCCGAGGCCGGCCTTCATGCCGGTGAGATAGTCGCGGCCGAGATCGTCATTCTGCCAGAGAATGGCAATCTTGGCGTTCGGATGGTTCTTCAGAATGTATTTGGCGTAGATCCGGCCTTCGGTCTGGTAATTGGGATTGTAGCCCATGGTCCAGGGCGAGCCCTTGGGATCGGTGAAGCGCGTCGCGCCGGTGGCGGCGAACAGTTGCGGCACCTGCTTGGTGTTGAGATATTTCTGCACGCCGGCGTTGGAGGGCGTGCCGATGATCTGGAAGGTGAGGAGGACTTCGTCCGACTCCACGAGCTTACGCACCTGCTCCACGGCCTTGGGCGGCGAATAGGCGTCGTCATACTGGATCAGGTTGATCTTGCGGCCGTTGATGCCGCCCTGATCGTTGATCATCTTGAAATAGGCGGCCTGGGTCTTGGCGATGGAGGAATAGGCCGAGGCGGGGCCGGAGAACGGCACGGTCTGGCCGATCTTGATCTCGGTATCGGTGGCGCCGGGATCGTATTTCTTCTGGGCTTGGGCCGCTGTGGCCGATAGCGCGGTCGCCAGAACGGACGTGGCGATCCAATGAACGAGCTTCACTCTCATATCGTCGTCTCCCTGATGATGTGTAACTCGACGGTCTTCCCGCGCGGGCGCCGCCGTTGTCAGGGAGTGTGCGGTAAGGTTGTGGGATTGGCAAGGTTCGCTGTGTTCTTCCCCTCTCCCCTCTAGCGACGCTTCGCTTCGCACCGGGGGAGAGGTGAAGGGGAGCGCTTCGCTTTATCTTGCGAGGATCAGCACCAGCAGCGCCAGTGCAGCCGGCACGGCCTGGACATAGAGGATGCGCTTGCTCACGCTGTAGGCGCCATAGACGCCGGCGGCGATCACGCAGAGCAGGAAGAACGCCTTGATCTGGAAGGCGAAGGCGGCATCGGGATGCAGCAGGCCCCAGATCAGGCCGGCGGCGAGGAAGCCGTTATAGAGGCCCTGATTGGCGGCGAGCACGGCGGTGATCTCGGCTTTTTCCGGCGTGTTCCTGAATGTCTTCAGGCCCTGCGGCTTCTGCCAGAGAAACATCTCCAGCACGAGGAAGTAGATATGCAGCAGCGCGACGAGCGCGGTGAGGATGTTGCCGATGAATGTCATGGTGCCCCCTTCGTTGCCTTCTCCCCGCAAGCGGGGAGAGCTTGAGAAAGATCAGCGCACCGCGCCCTGCGGCAGCGGTGTCGTCAACCACGGCCTGTCCGACGAAGCGAGGCCGGTGAGGCGGCCCTGGATATAATTGCAGCCCCAGTCGCGCAGCATCGCTGCGCTGGTCTCGTCCTGCACCCATTCGGCGACCGTCTGGATCTCCAGGCGGCGGCAGAGATCGATCAGCGTCTGCACGAAGGCGCGGTCGTCGGCGGAGTGGGCGATGTTCTGCACGAAGGCGCCGTCGATCTTGACGATGTCCACGGCAAGCTTGCGCAGATTGCGGAACGAGGTATAGCCGGCGCCGAAATCGTCGATGGCGATGCGGCTGCCGAGCGCCTTCAGGCGATTGACGAAGCTTCTGATGTCGTCGAGGTCGTGGATCGCCACCGTTTCGGTGATCTCCACGATCAGGCGCCGGGCGACGCCGGGATTCGCGCGCATCATGGATTCGATGGTCGCCCACCAGTCGGGATCGGTGGTGGTGGCCGGCGAGATGTTGAGCGACAGCTGCACATGCGGCGCGGCCGCGAGCTCGGCAATGACGAGTTCGAGGATGCGGTGATCGACCAGACGAATGAGGCCGAGCCGCTCGGCCACCGGCACGATGTCGGGTGCCAGCAGCAACTGGCCGTCATCCTGCTTCATCCGCACCAGCGCTTCGTAGAAAGCGGAGCCGCTGCGGTCGGCATGCACCACGGGCTCGAAGGCACAGACGATGCGGCGTTCGTTCAGCGCGGTGACGATCTCGTCGGTGACGCGGATGTTGACGCGGCGCTGTGCCTCGCGCTCGATGTTCGGGCGCCACAGGTTGAAACTGCCGCGGCGGCGGCGCTTGGCGCTGTCGAGCGCTTCCTGGGCGCGGTTGACGGCCTCGTTGACGTCGCGGCCATAGCGCGGAATGCTCACCGCGCCGATGGTGGCGGTGACGGAGACCGGACCGGATTTGGTCGGGATCACCTCGTCGCGGATGCCGGCGAGAAAACGCTCGGCGGCGACATTGGCATCGTCGGCGGTGCAGTTCTTCAGCACCAGACCGAATTTGTTGCCGGAGAAGCGCCCCATGATATCGCCGCCGCGCAGCCGCAGGCGGATGCGGCTGGCGAGATCGGCGATGACATCGTCGGCGACGTCGAAACCGAACGCATCGTTGATGCGGCCGAGATGATCGATGGCGATCACCATGAAGGCGAAACTGGCGCGGAAGCGCGTGGCTTCCTCGATGGACTCGGCGAGCGCCGCCAGCAGATGCGTGCGGTTGAGCTCGCCGGTGACGGGATCGCGCTGCGAGAGCTTCAGCAGCTGCTCGTCATGGGCATGGCGCTCGTTGTTGATGCGCACGATGCCTTCGACGCAGAGCGGCCGGCCGTCGGCGCCGGTGCGGACGCTGCCGTTCTCCTCGATCCACAGCAGCGGCGCGGTGGTGGACGCGCGCACGCCATAGTCGATGCGATAGGTGCCGCCGGATTGCAGCGCCGAGACCAGCGCCTCGCTGCGTACGGCGCGGTGCGGCTCGATCAGCGCGGCGAAGTCGCTGCCGCGCTGGAGCGTTTCAGCGGGAATGTCGGTGAAGATCGCCGCGGCGGCAGCAGTCCAGGCGATGGTGTCGCTGGCGATGTCCCAGACGAAGGCGGCCTGGCCGAGTCGCGCGAGGATATCCGCTTCGGAAATAGCGGGTTGTCGCGCAGGAGTCTGATCGGGTGGGGCGGATGTCAATGTCGCCTCGTTTCGGGACGCCACGTGCGGTGATTCGTGTCACGACAATACGGCCTGACTGCTCAAAAAAGTTAGTCGAAGTTCCCATCGGACGAAGAAATCGTAGCGCTGTGGCGCGTTTAGGCAAGACCCGCGTAAGCTGATACAACTGTGGAGAGCAGCGGCACGGGACTTGCGACGATGGTACCGGAGGGATCACCCTCCGTCCTGATTTGAGACGCGAGCGCGCTTAACCATGTCGATCACGGCGACCAGCCGCGTATATCCCACCACGTCGCATCCGATGCGGCGGGCGGGCGATATCGTGATTGAGCGGGAGCCGCAGCCGCAAAGCCAGGCGATCGCCCAGACCGAACCGGTGTCGCGCGCCATTCTGGCCTCGCTCCGCATCGCGCGGCCCGATCCATCCTTCATCACACATCTGATCGCAACGGCGGAGCAGGTGCCGCAGACGCGAACGCTCCGCCGCGCCGAGATTGTGGATGTGGAAGCGGCCTATCGGAAGGCGGCGAATATGTATGGGGCAGGGGCCACGGCGCCTCGCTTGACGCGCGTCGCGTAGTCCTTTCCCTCTCACCCGACCTTCACTGCACTCAGGTCACCATGGCGGACGAATTCGTCCGCCGGACTCGTCGTGCGATTGGACCGCTTGGGGTAGGGAGAAGAACTCAGCTCTTCGGCTTTTCCGTCGTGCCGTCCGGCTGCAGATCGGGCGAGGTGATCTGCGGCGATGTATGCGCGACCACTTCCGGTGCCACCGGGGTCTCGATCTTCGGTTCGATCCGCTCCGGCTTCGGCGCGGGCTTCTCGGTCAGGACGGATTCAGCCACCGACGTGGCCGGCGGCACAGGCGCGGCTGGCGCGACCGGAGCAGGTGCCGGTGTGACGGCAACAGGGACCTGAGCAGGAGCCGGGGCGGGCTGGTGATAATGCGGGGCCGGCTCCGGCGCATAGACCGGCGCGGCGACACGGCGCGGGCGGCGGGCACGCAGCGAGACGCCTGCCAGGAAATCCACCAGAGCGACCAGGGTGATGGCGAAGAAAGTGGCATTGCCGAATTTCGGCAGCATCGCGAATTCATAGGCGGCGCCGGCGAACACCAGCAGCGACAGCAGGTGATCGGTGAAATATTTCGAGGCCGGCCGCGCGGCGCGCATCACCTCGAGCAGCAGCAGGAGGATCGACAACGCAACCAGCACGTCCTTTAGCGAGATGTAGAGGACGTCCTGAGACGGCAGGGTGATGGAGAAGAGCTGCACCGGACCTGCCAATGACAGGTCGGGCATGAGGAAAACGATGATGTTGCAGATCGCCACCGGAATCAGCAGCAGCGGAAAACCGATCATCGGGGAAGCCTTCTTCGCGCGAGAGAACCAGAACGCGCATGACGATGCGGGCGCATCGTTTCAGGGAACGCGTCGGTACTAGTGTTGGAGCGAATTCGGGCGGAAGTACAGTTCAGAAATGAACTTATGGTGCCACACGCTTGCCGGAAGAAAGCGTCGTGCCCGCTGCGCGCCTTGCGCTGCCTCAGGTGCAACCCTGACTGGAGAGGGGTGCCACCATAAAAAGACAAACCCCGCCGGGGCGGGGTCTGGGTATCCTTGTCTGGACACAGGAAGCGATGCCGCAGGGCAGTCGCTGCCAGTCTGGATCAGGCGTCCTTCTTCACCTTGAGAACCTGACGGCCCTTGTACATGCCGGTCTTCAGGTCGAGGTGGTGCGGACGGCGCAGTTCGCCGGAGTCCTTGTCCTCGACATAGGCAGTGCTCTTGATCGCGTCAGCCGAACGACGCATGCCACGCCGCGACGGCGATGTTTTTCTTCTCGGAACG
>JASBVG010000040.1 GCA_030147505.1 Tardiphaga sp. | reverse complement strand
TGGGGGGGGCTTTTTCTTTTTTTTTAGGCTCCCCCCCGATCTGTGCCCGCGCCGGGGCGGGCGCCCTGCGCCCCCCACGGCCGGGTTACGACAAGCTGCGTCACGCGCTCCGCGCCAGCGCGCCGTCGATCATGTTGATCGCATTCTGCACGCCATAGACCGCCACGAAGGAGCCGAAGCGCGGGCCCTTCTCCTGGCCGAGCAGCACCTGATACAGCATGTTGAACCAGTCCAGCGACACGCCGGGGCGGCCGTCCTTTGCCGGCTTCTTGTGATCGAGGAACGGTTCGCGGCGGCCGATCTCGTAGACCGTGTTCTGGATGTCCTCGGCGCTGGCATCCGCGGCGAGGCCTGACAGCGCATCGCGCAGGTCCTGCAATGCCACGCGCTCGATCTCCGTGGGCTCGCGGAACGTCTTCGTCGGGGCGACGAAATCGCGATAGTAGTTGATCGCGTAGCCGACCATCGCATCGAGCTTCGGGTGCGTCTGCGCGGTGACGCCCGGACGATAGCGGCCGATGAAGCCCCACAGCGTGTCGGCATTCTCCGCGTTGGACGACGATACCAGCGTCAGCAGGAGCTGGAACGTGACCGGCATGTCGATGACAGGCGGATGGCCGGCATGCAGATGCCAGACCGGATTGGACAGGCGCTGCTTGGCGTCCTGGCGGTTATAGCCATCGAGGAATTGCTGATATTCGTCGACATTGCGCGGGATCACGTCGAAGAACAGCCGCTTCGCCGCCTTCGGCTCGCGATACATGAACAGCGACAGCGATTCCGGCGAGGCATAGCGCAGCCATTCGTCGATGGTCAGGCCGTTGCCCTTCGACTTCGAGATCTTGCCGCCATGCTCGTCGAGGAAGAGCTCGTAGTTGAAGCCTTCCGGCGGCGTGCCGCCGAGGGCCGTGCAGATCTTGCCCGACAGCTTGACGCTATCGATGAGGTCCTTGCCGGCCATTTCGTAGTCGACGCCGAGTGCGGCCCAGCGCAGCGCCCAGTCGGCCTTCCACTGGCACTTCACGGCGCCGCCGGTGACAGGGGTTTCCACTTCCTCATTCGTGTCGGGATCGACATAGGTGACGGTGCCGGCCTTCACGTCGCGGCGGATCATCGGCACCTGCAGCACCACGCCGGTGGTCTTGCTGATCGGCAGGAACGGCGAATAGGTCGCGCGGCGATCCGGGCCGAGGGTCGGCAGGATGACGGCCATCACCTTGTCGTAGACTTCCAGCATCTTCAGCAGCGTCGCGTCGAAGCGGCCGGATGCGTAATAGTCGGTGGACGAGGCGAATTCGTAGTCGAAGCCGAAATGATCGAGGAACGCACGGAGACGCGCGTTGTTTGCCGCGCCGAACGACGGATATTCGTTCGAGAACGGGTCCGGCACCCGGGTCAATGGCTTGCCGAGATGGGCCGCCAGCATCTCCTTGTTCGGCACATTGTCCGGCACCTTGCGAAAACCGTCCATGTCGTCGGAGAAGGCAAGCAGGCGGGTCTTGATCTTGTCTTCGGTCAGCACGCGGAAGGCATGACGCACCATGGTGGTCCGCGCCACTTCGCCGAAGGTGCCGATATGCGGCAGGCCCGAGGGGCCGTAGCCGGTCTCGAACAGCACCTCATCCTTCGGCTGCTTTTTCAGCCTGGTCACCAGCGCCTTCGCCTGCTCGAACGGCCAGGCGTTGGAATTCTCGGCGAGCGCGCGCAGCTCGCTCGGGCTCATGGTGGTCTCAGCAGTCGATATCGTCATTTGGCCTCCGGGCCGCGGAACCTAGCGGCTCCGCACGAAAATGCCAAACCGCCAAGGAGTGAAAATCAGAATGGGCTGACCGAGAAATATTTCAGCCACAGATCGGTGTAGCGGCCTTTTTCCCAGGTGCGGAACAGCGCCCAGTTCAGCGCCTGGCGCAGCGTGTCGTTGCCCTTGCGGACGCCGATGCCGATGCCTTCGCCGAAGTACCGGCTTTCGATGAACGGGCCGCCGCTGAAGGCGCAGCAATCGCCGGAATCGGTGCCGTTGATCCAGAACGCCAGAGCGATGGCATCGCCGAAAATGACATCGACCTCGCCTTTCCGCAGTGCTTGCCGCAGGGCGTCGTCACTCTGGAAAGTGAACAGCGTCGCATCGGTGAACATCGCCTTCAGGAAGGCTTCATGCGCGGTGCCGGCGATGACGCCGATCTTCTTGCCCTCGAGATATTCCGGCCGCATCTCCTTCAGCGCGGCATCCCTGCGCGCCACGAAGCGACCGGGCGCGCGGTAATAGGGATCGGTGAAATCGACGCGGGCGCGGATCGCGGGGGTCACTGCCATCGAGGCGATGATGGCGTCGCCGCGATTGCTGGCGATGGCATCCAGCAGCGTCTCGAAGCGGCGCATCTGGATGGTGCAGGTGACTTTGATCTCCTCGCAAAGCTGGCGGGCGAGATCGACATTGAAGCCGGCGGGATTGCCGTCGGGACCAGTATAATTGAATGGCGGATAGTCGGTCTCCGTGAGGAAGCGGATCACCGTGAGGCGCGACAGGTCCGGCCGCTCCGGCCGGCGGCGCGGGTCCCAGAAGCCGGGAACGGCCTGCGCGCCGGGCTGGTTGCCGGATTGCAGCGACAGATTCGGCGCCAGCGGCGGCACCGGAGGCTGGGATTGAGCCTGCGTCGTCCATGGCAGCAACGCGCCCACGAAACACAGCGCCCGCAAGGTTGCGCGCGCGGCTCGATGCGGTATTCGATTGCTGAAATTAACCATCTGTGGTTGCATGCGGCGTGTCCGGACGCGGTGTTATAGACCATCCCGCCGGAGACGCGAGGGGCGTTCTTAGCATCGTTTGTGGCGTGGGGGCGTAGCATGGCCCTGTTGGACCATGGCGGGGAGCCGGAGCCGTTTGTCAGCGCATATGCTTTGGCGCCCGAGCGCCGGCGGCGCGCGCTGGAACATGACCCGCGTCGCCCGGAGCGGGTCTTCCATATCGCCGCCGAACTCGGGTGCCTGCGCGGGCATATCGCATCGCTCACGCTGCAAGCCGCGACCAATCGCAGCCGCCGGCTCCGGATCGGCGCTGACCGCGTTCTGATCGACTGGGACGTTATTGACGAGGCAGCCTATCTCAGGCGGCTGGCCGCGCATCTCGGCATTCGCATGACCCGGCTCGATCGTGACGACCATGACCGATGCCTGTTATCGCCTGAGAAATATGCGCAGGCCGCGACACTCGGTATGTTTCGGATACGACGTGACGAAGGCCTGCGCTTCGTCGTTGCCTCACGCGGCTTGTCTGCGCGCATGCTCAGCGAGCTTGCTCGTGCGCGTCCCGAATTGATCGCGGGCTTCGAGCTCGCGACGACGAATGATTTCAATCGCTTCCTCGCGGAACATGCCGGCGATGCGCTCGCACAGCAGGCCGCGGAGGGACTGCAACGGCGCTGGCCGGATCTGTCTGCCGCATCGCGTACTACGTCTTCGTGGCAGCCGTTGGCGCGAGCGGCGATCATTCTCGGCGTCGCAGGGGCAATCGCCATTCCCTCGCTACTCGGCGAGGCGATCTGGACCGGAGTCCTGACGACCGCTTTTCTTGCCTTTGCGAGCTTTCGCTTTCTCGGCGCTCTCGTGCCGCGTTTGCCGCAGCCGAAGCGCCGGCATCTGCCGGATGCGGAGCTGCCGATCTATACGGTAATGATCGCGCTCTATCGCGAGGCCACCTCGGTGGCGCCGCTGCTGCAGGCGATTGACGCTCTCGATTATCCCCGCGAAAAGCTGGATGTGATCCTGATCACCGAGGCCGATGACGACATCACCCGGCAGGCCATCGCGCGGCTGCGGCCGATGCCGCACGTGCAGATGCTCACCGTGCCCGCCATCGGCCCGCAGACCAAGCCAAAGGCGCTGAACTATGCGCTGCCATTTGCGCGTGGTAGTTATGTTGCGGTGTTCGATGCAGAGGATCGGCCCGAGCCGGGGCAATTGCGTGCAGCGCTGGATGCATTCGACGATCAAGGCCAGCATGTTGCTTGCGTGCAGGCAAGTCTGTGTATCGACAATGCATCGGAAAGCCTGTTGTCGCGCATGTTCGCGGCGGAATATGCCGGGCAGTTCGATGTATTGCTGCCGGGTCTCGCAGGACTGCACTTGCCGCTGCCGCTCGGTGGGTCGTCGAACCATTTTCGCACCGATGTGCTGCGCGATATCGGTGGCTGGGATGCCTGGAACGTCACCGAGGATGCGGATCTCGGCATTCGCCTGGCGCGGTTTGGCTATCGCTGCGTTACCTTTGCATCGACGACCTATGAAGAAGCGCCGGTGCGTTTCGGTGCGTGGCTGCGGCAACGGTCGCGCTGGATGAAGGGCTGGATGCAGACGAGCGGCGTGCATCTGCGCAGGCCGTGGCGCCTGTGGCGCGAGATCGGAGCGGAGAAATCGCTCGGAGTCGCACTCATCGCCGGCGGAAATGCGCTGACGGCACTTGCCTATCCGTTGCTGCTCGTCGAGATCGTGCTGTTTGCCGGGCGGGCCGTTGTTGCGGACAATCCGTCCGGCTTTCTGGTCGACACGTTGATGCCGCTGCATCTGGCGGCGATCCTGGCTGGCTATCTTTCCACCATCATCATCGGGTTGATGGGGCTCAAGCGCCGCAGACAATTGCGGCATGCCTGGATCCTGCTGCTTGCGCCGCTCTATTGGGGATTGCTGTCGATCGCGGCGTGGCGCGCGCTATGGCAATTGCTGCGCGAACCGCATCGCTGGGAGAAGACTCAGCACGCGGTGTCGCGTCGGAGCAAGGCGATGCGGGGGCAGTCGGAATCGCGCTGACGAGCGGTCTTACAAATACCGCTTCAGATCTGTCGCCGCTTCTTCCGGCTGGCGTTTAAGATTGAACGGGGCGACGAAATTGCCGTCCTTGTCCATCAGATAGATCAGTGCGGTGTGATCCATTGTGTAGTCGCCGTCCTTGGTCGGAACCTTCTTGGCATAGACACGATAACCGGCGATGACTTTTGCGACTTCCTCGGGTGTTCCGGTCAGCCCTTTCAGGTGCGGATCGAAGCTGGAGAGATAGTCCTTCATGATCGGCGCGGTATCGCGCTCGGGATCGACGGAAATGAAATAGGTGTTGAGCTTGTCGGCATCCTTTCCGAGTGCACGCAGCACCTCGGACATCTCGAACAGGGATGTCGGACAGATATCCGGGCAATGGGTGAAGCCGAAGAAGATCAGCGATGGTTTGCCTTTCAGGTTCTGCTCGGTGACCCGCGCGCCGGATTGATCGGTGAGCTGGAATGGACCGCCGATGGCGGCCGGCGCGGCAACGCCGCGGAAACCGCCGGAGAGCCAGAGCACCAGCAGCAGACCTACGGCGAGGCTGCCGGCGAAAGCCGCGATGATGACCAGCGGGCGGGTGGAGCTACTCATTTGATCGTTCCCAGAAATCACATGCAGGCGGCGATGCCGGTCTTCACCATCTCGAAGAAGACCGTGGTGCCGTACCACGCCCATAAACCGATGGCGCCGACCACGAGCAGGCCGACGACGCTTGCCGCCACGGCGACGATCGCTGTCGCTGCGCGCGAGGGCGACGATGCCATATGGTCAGGGGCGGCCGGCTGCATTGACGAACCTCAATCCGCAGGCACCCGCGCGGAGTGTCTGCATTCAGGTTCCAGATAGGCCGAGTTGCCGGCCCGGGCAAGCGTCGGCAGGGTCGCAGCGATCAAGTGATGCTGATCGCCGGAAGGGATCACTCGCCGCGCAGGGTGGGGGAGCTATCATAGGCGGCTGCCGCGCGGGCGTTCATGTAGCAGGGCTTGTACATGCTCGCGAGCTGCGGGCCGCGGAGAAATACCATTTGCGGCTTGAGGCCTCCGCGCCTGGCAATCCAGCGGCGGATATTCGATGGATACATCGAATACAGCATCTTCGTCGCTTCGCGATTGGTGACGGCGCGGCCGTTGTTGCCCATGTCCCAGGCGGCGTGGAAGCCGAGCGTGGCATTCGGGGTCACGCAGATGCGGTCATGCGGAACGGCGCCGAGCACGATCGTGCAGGCCGAGGCACAAAGACCGTCGATCACGACGGTTTCACCGGAGGAGCGCAGGCCCTGATACTTGTCGACATAGGTTCCGATGCGGCCGCCGCGATCGTCAGCGATACGGACCACAGCATGGCTCGCGCCGACGCCTGCCATCAACAGAATCGCCGCCAGCAAACCTGTCACGAACTTCATGAGCTGCCCCAAGACCTGTGATGCCGAATCCGATTGCCCTGATCGTGCAGAACCATGTCAGCGTGTTGGCGAAACCGGATTTTGTCTAGCGGCACATCACGGCGGCGCGACGATTCGAAGCGAGTGTTGCGCGCGGGATGCAGTGCCTACCCCTTTGGAACAAGCGAATGCGAATTCCGCAATTTTCGTTGACCAAAGTTCCCGCGCGCCATTCAATCTCTCTTAACGAAATGATGGGGAGAGAAACGATGGCGGTCGATGCGGATGTCATCGTGGTGGGCGCGGGTCTGGCTGGACTCGTCGCCGCAACGGAGGTTGCGGACGCCGGCAAGCGCGTGATTGTGGTCGATCAGGAGGGCGAACAGAATCTCGGCGGCCAGGCGTTCTGGTCGTTCGGCGGTCTGTTCTTCATCGACTCGCCCGAACAACGCCGGCTCGGCGTCAAGGACAGCTTCGATCTCGCGCATCAGGACTGGATGGGCTCGGCCGGCTTCGACCGCGAGGAAGATCATTGGCCGCGACGTTGGGCGGAAGCCTATCTTGCCTTTGCGGCCGGCGAGAAGCGGGAGTGGCTGCGCGCGATGGGCCATCGCGTATTTCCCATCGTCGGCTGGGCGGAACGCGGCGGCTATGATGCCATGGGTCACGGCAATTCTGTGCCGCGGTTTCACATCACATGGGGAACGGGGCCGGGCATTGTCGAACCGTTCGAGCGGCGGGCGCGGGAGGCTGTCGCAAAGGGATTGCTCAGCTTCAGGTTCCGGCACCGCGTCGATGCGCTGAGCGTGACCGATGGAACTGTCGATGGCGTCAGCGGCGCCGTGCTCGGGCCAGCGAACAACGAGCGCGGCGAGAGCTCGTCGCGCAATGTCATCGGTGAATTCTCGCTGCGCGCGCAGGCGGTGATCGTCGCCTCCGGCGGTATCGGTGGCAATCACGATCTGGTGCGGCAGAACTGGCCGCAGCGTCTCGGCACGCCTCCGCAGCGGATGATCTCGGGCGTGCCCGCCCATGTGGACGGGCGGATGATCGGAATCACGGAGGCGGCCGGTGCGCGGCTGATCAATCGCGATCGCATGTGGCATTATGTGGAGGGGATCGAGAACTGGAATCCGATCTGGCCGAAGCACGGCATCCGTATTCTGCCGGGGCCGTCGTCGATGTGGTTCGACGCGACGGGCGAGCGGCTGCCGGCGCCGCTGTTCCCGGGCTCGGATACGCTCGGGCAGCTGCAATATATCCAGTCGACCGGTTACGACTATTCCTGGTTCATCCTGACACAGGCGATCATCAAGAAGGAATTCGCACTGTCAGGCTCGGAGCAGAATCCCGACCTCACCGGCAAGAGCTGGTTGAAGACCGCGCGACGCGCCACCAACAAGGGCGCGCCGGCGCCGGTAGAGGCGTTCAAGGAGCACGGTGCGGATTTCGTCGTGCGCGACAATCTCGGCGACCTCGTCAAGGCGATGAACGAGCTGGCCGGCAGCGATCTGCTGAAGCTCGACCGCATCAAGGAGCAGATCGAGGCAAGGGACCGTACGCTCGCCAATCCCTATGTGAAGGACGCGCAGGTGATGAATCTGCACAATGCGCGCAGATATATCGGCGACAAGCTGATCCGCACCGCCAAACTGCATCGCATTCTCGACCCTTCGATGGGCCCGCTGATCGCCGTGCGGCTGAACATCCTGACACGCAAGACGCTGGGCGGTTTCGAGACCGATCTCGATGCGCGGGTGTTCGGTGCCGGTCACCAGATCATCCCCGGCCTCTATGCCGTGGGCGAAGCCGCCGGCTTCGGCGGGGGCGGCATGCACGGCTACCGCTCGCTGGAAGGGACGTTTCTTGGCGGCTGCCTGTTTTCGGGCCGAACGGCGGGAAGGGCGGCGGCGAGCGCTGTGTAGCGAGGGCGACGTAGCGAAGGCTTGGCACCGATCGCGGCAAAAGGCCGTCCGGGCGTTACGCCGGACGGCCCTTCGATGCGACTGCCGGTCCCCAAAGTCGTCCGGTTCTGTCGCACATCCGGAGGCTGAACCCGGATGGTTAACGGGAGGTTAATGCTCTGCGCCGTCAGCCGATGCTCTTCGTGCCTACGAAGCGCATGAACGGGCGCTGCCCGTCGGCTGCGAACAGCATCACGTCGTAGGCGGCCGGGGTGCCGCCTTCCATACCGGGAGATCCTGCAGGCATGCCAGGCACCGCCAGTCCCAGCGCGTCGGGACGCGTGTCCAGAAGTAGCCGTATCGCCTCGGCGGGCACATGTCCCTCGATCACGTATCCGGAAACTTCCCCAGTGTGGCACGATGTCAGCGCGGGCGGGACGCGAAGCCGTGTGCGGATCGCCGAGAGCTCCGACGTCTCATCCACTGTCACGGTGAAGCCGGCGCTTCGGAGGTGATTCACCCAGTCCCCGCAGCAGCCACAGTCCGGGTCTTTGTGAACGTGTATGGCCGGTGTCGCGGCGCGC
Source organism: Tardiphaga sp. (assembly GCA_030147505.1). GTDB lineage: Bacteria > Pseudomonadota > Alphaproteobacteria > Rhizobiales > Xanthobacteraceae > Tardiphaga. The sequence goes on along the minus strand of JASBVG010000040.1, from coordinate 43,738 downwards.
ACCGATCGCGATGGCAACAGCAGGCCGGCCGCGAGCAGCGCCAGCACGTGGCGGCGGGTCGGAATATAGGTATCAATCATGGAAAACTCCTTTTGCTGATTTCGTGGCAGGCTGTTCCGCTGGGCGCTGTCGTTGGGATTTGTCATCGGAGTTTCCTTCGGCGTGCCGGCGACAGGCAAGCATCTGTCATTGTCCGATCGCCGGACGCATCGTTCCAATGATGCTCACGCAGAGCAGGACGAGCAGACCGAAGCCCTGCTCGCCCAGCACATGAATACGCAGTCTCCTCCTCCAGCCGTTCGCGTCGGTTCGCTCGGATGCCTCGAGCATCGGCATCAGCCAGAATCGATTGGTCGTCGCGAGGGCAAGCATTCCGGCGAAGCATGCCAGCTTGACCAGCAATATCCATCCGTAGCTGCTGACGAACAGGTTGGACACCGATCCGACCAGGAACCAGCTATTGACGAGACCGGTGCCGACAAGCGTCGCCACGGCGGCGTAACCCATGCCCGAGAAACGCTGCAGCACCCCCTCGACATCGACGGTGGTCGCGTCCGCGCGCGTCTCGCGCGTGCCGAGCAGTATAACCCCGAGCGGGAGCAGTCCGCCAAGCCATGCCCCTGCGGCGAGCAGGTGAGCGGCGTCGGCGGCGACGTGCAACGCGCCTTCCCATCCCTCCTTCATCTGCGCATGGCCGGCGCCGGCGAGGGAGGCCAGCAGTCCGGCGGCAAGGAACGCGATGAGCTGATCGCGCTGCATCGAGCTCCGCGACGGCAGCATGATCGTGACGGCGACAAGGCCCGCCGCGACGGCCATGCGGATCATCCACACCACACCGAAGCCGGTGTGATGCACAACGGCTCTGACGACCTCGGGATCGACGACGTCTGTAAGTCCGCCGCCCATCAGAGCCACCGAAAAGGCGAACCAGCCGAGACAGCTGATCAAAGCGAGGATTGCCGAGCAGAGCAGGACGCGTCCGCGCCAGCGAACCAGCCTTTCGGGCTCGGTGGCTGCATAGGCATAAAGGGGAAAGAACGCCACGCCGGCAAGCGCCGTCGATGCCGCATAGTGCAGGAAGCGGGAGAGCGCGAGGCCGAATTCGATCATCAGTGCGCAACGCCGAAAGAGTAGCTGCCCTTCACCTTGTGGGTATCGTCGGACACTGCATACCACTCGACCCTGTAGTCGCCGGGAGCCAACGGGTCCTTGAGCGGGACGATCATCATCTTCTTGTTGGACGGATCGACCGTTGCCTTTCCGGTCGTGATCTTCTTACCCGACGGGTCCTTCAGTTCGATGCCCGAGAATTGCGGGATGACGCTCTCGTTGAACAGGATGCGAATCTGCTTCGGAGCAGCCGATACTTTTCCGGCCGGCGGCTCGGCAGACTGGAATTCGGGATGGGCGAGCGCTGTGCTGGAGACCAGCATTGCGACCACGAATGCAGAGAGGGAGATCTTCGACATCGGTCTTCCTTTGTCGGGAATGGAGATGGGAGCGGTCGGTTGCGGATTTCGCTTCACGTCGAGGACAAGGGCATTCCCCGCATGGCGGGGAATGCCGGGTGTCGGTTCACTTGCTCTTCTGGATTTTCGTGATGGCAATGCCGTCAGTGCCGCGCTCGGCGATGAACTGCACGTTGTCGCCGACCCTGACCTGCTTGAGCATGGCCGGGTCCCGAACGCGGAAGACCATCGTCATGTTTTCGTCCATGCCCAGGTGCTTGATCGGGCCATGCTTCAGCGTGATCTTCTTGGCCGCCTCGTCGACCTTCTTCACCTCTCCCTTGACCATTGCGTCCTGCGCGAAGCCGGCCGAGGGTGACAGGATCGAGAGCGCGACAATCGCTGCTGCGAGTTTGCTGGTGTTCATCATCTTCAGTCCTTTCAATTGCTATTTGACGACGACGGTATTGACCATTCCCGCTTCGCGGTGGCTGTGCAGTTTGAGTAGTCCTTTCACGCGGCTCTCCTTCTTCACGTTGGGACGGAGCATCACATCCCTTTCATTCCCTTGTGCTTCATTCCCTCGTGTTTCATGGCCTTGGGCATTTCCTTGGTGGCTGCAGGCTTCTCGGCTTCCTTCCGCGCGGGTGCGGCTTGCGGCGCATCGACTTCGTAGGCCACCGTTCCCTTCGGAAACTGATAAGGGCCGGGATCCCGGTAATCGTCCCGCGCAAGCCCTTCACGGATCTTCACGACGGTGAACATGCCGCCCATCTCGATCGGCCCGAACTGACCGCTGCCGGTCATCATCGGAAGCGTGTTGTCGGGCAGCGGCATCTCCATCTCGCCCATGGCCATGCCGGTCGATCCCATCGCCATGCCGTCGGGCGCGACCTTGCCCAGCGCTTTCGCGATGTCCTTCTTGGACACGCCGATCAGGTTCACCATGTCGTGGCCCATGGCGTTCATCGTGTGATGCGACTTGTGGCAGTGGAACGCCCAGTCGCCGGGATTGTCGGCAACGAAATCGAACGCGCGGATCGCGCCGACCGGGATATCGGTCGTCGTCTCGGGCCAGGCGGCGCTCTCCGGCACCCAGCCGCCGTCCGTGCAACTGACGGCGAATTTGTGTCCGTGCAGATGGATCGGATGATTGGTCATCGTCAGATTGCCGACCCTGACGCGCACCTTGTCGCCAAGGCGCACCGGAAGCACGTCGATGCCGGGAAACACGCGGCTGTTCCAGGTCCACATGTTGAAGTCGGTCATCTCGGTGACCTTCGGCAGATAGGTGCCGGGGTCGATGAGGTAACTGCTCATGATGAAGACGAAATCGCGATCCACAGGCCTGAAGGCGCGGTCGCGCGGATGCACGACGATCATGCCCATCATGCCCATCGCCATCTGGACCATCTCGTCCGAATGCGGGTGGTACATGAAGGTCCCGCTATGCTTCATCTCGAATTCGTAGACGAAGGTTTTCCCGACCGGGATGTGAGGCTGGGACAGCCCGCCGACGCCGTCCATCCCGCATGGCAGGATGACGCCGTGCCAATGAACGGTGGTCGCCTCCGGCAGCTTGTTGGTCACGAAGATGCGGACCTTGTCGCCTTCGACGACCTCGATGGTGGGGCCCGGAGACTGACCGTTATATCCCCACAGGTGCGCCTTCATTCCCTCGGCGAATTCGCGCACCACGGGTTCCGCGACCAAGTGGAATTCCTTCCAGTCGCCGTTCATGCGCCACGGCAGCGTCCAGCCGTTCAGAGTGACGACGGGGTTGTAGTCAGGCCCCGAGCCGGGATGCAGCGGCGGTTGCGTCGACGTCTTCTCCATCGTCGGCGCTTCCGGAATGCCCGCGGCCTGGGCGCGGCCGGAAATCGCCGTGACGCCGGCGAGGGCCGTCGCGGTGCCGAGGAAATTGCGTCTGGACAGGATCGGATCGCTCATCAGTGACCTCCGCCGGCCGACGCCTGTGCGGTCGTCGTGCCCGTCGTCTGGGATGGGGATTCGCTGCGGCCGCCGCCGTTCACGGCAGTCTGCAGCGCGGAGTTCGCGAGCCAGAAGTCACGCTTGGCGGCGACGCCTGCGCGCTGGGCCGCGATCCTTGCGGTGGCCTCGACCACCAGTGCGAAGACGTCGATCTGCATGCTCGAATAGCGAAGCTGCATCTCCTCGGAGATGACCTGACGCAGCGGCAGCACTTCGCGCTGATACTGCAGCGCGATGTCGTAGGTCGACCGGTACACCCGGAAGGCGTTCCTGGCCTCGGAACGGACGTTGATCGCCTTCTCCGTCAGCAGATTGAACGCCTGATTGTAGATCTCGGCGGATTGCCGCACGCGCACTTCGCCGCCGTCGAAAATCGGGATCTGGAAGTCGATGCCGACGCTGCGGCTGCGGTTCGGGCTTCCGAGCTCCTTGCTCTGCGAGCCCGACATGTCGAGCAGCGTCACAAAGCGCGTGGCCTGCGTGAGTTCAAGGGATTTAGCGAGCGCCAGCAGATCGATGCGCGCCATCTGGAGATCCAGCCTGCGTTCGACGGCCTGCACCTCGATGAGAGGCAGCGTCTGCGGCTTGCGCGGAAGCTGCGGCAGGCTGCCGGGCAGCTTGATGTCGGTGGCGCGTCCCCACAGGCCGAGCAGCCGTATCAGGCGTTCGCGCGAACTCGCGGCCTCCTGCCTGGCCGACGCCAGATCCGCCGTCGTCTCGGCGTAGAAGGCCTGCTGACGAGCCTGATCCAGCTTGTTGAGCGACCCGGTTTCGCCGAGCTTGGTTGCGAGTTGCGCGGTGGTTTCGGCGATCGTTTTTGCCTCCGTCAGCACAGCGACGAGCTCGTTCGCGGCCGCGGCACGGTAGTAGGCATCCCTGACATCGGCCGCCAGACGCAAGGTCTGTTCGGCAGCGGCGAGCTGCGCCCTCTTGAAGCGCTCGCGCGCGATTTCGGAACGGAACGGCAGCGTGGCAATGGCGAGGATGTCACCCGCGACCTGCCGCGAGACTTCGACCGTTCCGCCGCTGACACTGCGCGATAGGGAGAACGAGGGATTGGGTGGCAGGCTCTCCGCGACCATGTCCGCTTCGGCGAGCGCGAGTTCATTATAGGCGGCCTGAAGCCCTCGATTGTTGAGAAGCGCGACCTGCACGGCGGTGTCTACCGTGAGCGTGCGGGCTTTCAGCTTGCCGACAATCTCTTCAGCGAAGCGAGCGTCGGCGTCCGAGCGGATTGAGATAACGTCCTTGCTGATCGCCGCGTCGGTGACGCCGGCGACGACGCTCATTCCCTTGTCGGGCGAGAAGCTGGCGCAGCCGGTGAGCAGCAGAAGCGCTGTCACCGTGACGCCCGAACGCATCAAGCTGCGGCGCGCGGAGTGGATCCGAAATGATCGGTTCATGTTCGACATGCCGCTCCCTACCTGCCGGACTTCGATGAGGGGGAGACGTCGTCGTTCCGCTGTCGCCATGCAGACGGGGAGACCGGTCGCATCGATATGTAGGGAGCCACCGTCGAACGGTAGCCCACAGGCGCGACGGGAACGGTCGGATCGGCCGGATCGGCGCGCAGCGGTGCCGTGACCGGCAGGCAGCCTCCGAGCGCCAGTGTTGCCGTTGTCGCCGCGGCCAATGCCACCGGTCTCTTGTCGAATAGTCTCGTTGCCACTGAACGAACGGCGGCGACCTTCGCCCCAATAAGCGCAAACATGCTGATTTCCTGAACTGACGATGGACCACAGGCGTGCACACCCTTCCCGGGAGCGACGCCGCGTCTGGGCGATCAGATCAGGCGATGGGGGGACGGTAGTGGACGTCGGGGGCGTTGTCCGCCGTTGCACGGTAGCTCGTCGTCATGCGGACGACAGTCAGTCCCGACGGGGATGCGATCTCCAGCAACGGAGCCGGCATGGCTCCGATGCACATCAGCACGCAGCACTGTCCGCTGGTCGTGTGCGGCCCCTTGCTGGGCGGGGTGTCCTCGTCAGACATCTCTGCCGACATTAACGACAGGTCGTCGCCAGACATGGCCGTCGGCTGGGCCTGCGCGTGATCATGCATTGCCTCGTCGACATGGGTAAGTCTCGCCGGAGCCGGCAGATCGCGCATATGCATCGACCCCGTCGCGACATGCTCGATGGTCATGCAGCCCGAAACGGCCTGCTTGCCGGGCATGGCGTATGACAATGTCGGCGCCATGATGCACAGCAGATAGACGAGGGCGACGATCCACCCCGCCTTTTTCCGCTGGTCCCTGGTGAGCCTGACAAGCATTGCCTATCGATCGCTTTCAATCATGCGAGTCCGCGCGCAGACCATATGTACGAAATCGGCTGACACCATGCGGGTGCTGTCGGGAATACGCTTCATCGCTCGGCCCTACCGACCACGGCCATGAGCTCGGCGATCTTCTGCCGCTGCTCGGCCTTGTCGCCGCTTGCGATGGCGTGCTCGACACAGTGCGACACATGATCCTTGAGTACCTCCTCCTCGACGCGGCGAAGCGCCGCGCGCACGGCGGAGATCTGGGTCACGACGTCGATGCAGTAGCGGTCCTCGTCGATCATCTTCGACAGGCCGCGCACCTGCCCCTCGATCCTGCCGAGGCGTTTTTTCACGGATGTCTTGATGTCGTCGCGCATGCCTCAGATATACCCCTATACGGTATCGGTTGCAATCCTTCCGGTTTCGATCAGGAAGCCGTTTTGTCCGCGCCACAGATTATCACGGCCAGGCTGCGTAGGACGGCCCGAGGCGCCCCGGGCTGAGTCGCGCCCGCCGCCTGTAGGTGCCGGGTGATTCGTTCTGATGCTTGCGGAAGAAGCGATTGAAATAGCCGGGGTCGTGGAAGCCGAGACCGTAGGCGATCTGTTCCACGGGCAGATCGAGCTGGCGCAGCCGCGTGCAGGCCTCGCGGATCAGACGCTGATGCACGACGGCGCGGGGGCTGACGCCGGTCTCCCGTTTGCAATGGGCATGCAGCTTGTCGTCGGTGACGCCGAGCGCGGTGGCATAGCGCGCGATCGGCCAGCCATCGCGGTAATGCAGTTCGACCATTTGCAGGAAATTGCCGACGAGGCGCGGGCCGTCGCCGCGCAGCGCGATGTCGTCGACCGGTTCTTCCGCGATGAGAGAGCGCCACAGATGCAGGCACATCAGCAGCACGTGGGCTGACAGCATGGTGGCGCTGCCACGGCCCGGCATGGCGAGTTCGCTCGCCAGCATGCTGCATGATGCGGTGATCGCGGCAAAACCTTTCGATGTCTTGGCGCCTTCCAGCAACACCAGTCGATCGACGGTGCGGCGAAGGTGCAGCGCTTCGGCGGAGCCGGCGATGGTTTGTGTCAGCAGGTCATCGGTCACGGCCACCAGATGGCCCTGTGCACCGGCCTCGATCTGCACGCTTCCATCGTAGTCGCAGGGCAGCCACAGCAAGGTGGGCGACTGGAATGCGATCACGGTGCCCTGCATGGTCGCCGTACCGCTCCGGCTTTCCAATGCAAGCAGATGCGACCGCCGAAGGCGGGGCTGGCGGATCGACCAGATGCGCGGGGACAGGCCGGGCGTAAAGCGCTCGACATGGAGCGCGGCGGATTTCTCGACCAGATTTATGACGTCCACGTGTATCCTCTCGCTCTGTCATGGGACAATCCGTCGCGCGTATTCAATCGCGTTGCACGGATTGGTGCAATCTTTCCCCGGATGCGTCCAATTCCTCGTCCCAAACGCTCTACTAGTCTCCGGCCGTCGAGCGCTGCAAAGGCGTCGTCCAGAACAGTTTCGGGGAGGGCAAACATGGATTCAGCAACCAAGCAACGGGCAGTGGGATTGGCCGCCGGTCTGGCCATGATGGCAGGCGCGGCGACGTTCGGATGGGGGGATGCGGCGCAGGCGCAGACCTCCGTCAAGATCGGCTATGCGATCTCGCGCACGGGTCCGGCCGCCGGCGGCGCCGCGGTGACGACGATTCCGAATTACGAATTGTGGGTCAAGGAAGTGAATGCCGCAGGCGGCATCAAGCTCGGCGACAAGCGCGTCCCCATCGAGGTCGTGCAATATGATGATCGCTCGAGTGCCGAGGAAGCTGCCAAGGCACTGGAACGCCTGATCAATCAGGACAAGGTGGATTTCATCCTGTCGCCTTGGGGTACCGGCCTCAATCTCGCCGTCGGCCCGATCCTCAACAAGGCCGGCTACCCGCATCTCGCTTCCACCGCCGTCACCGACCGTGCTCCGGAGCTGGCGAAGCGCTGGCCGAACAGTTTCTGGCTGCTCGGCACCAGCGCCGATGCATCGAAGACCTTGGTCGAACTGCTGGTGAAGCTGCGCAGCGAAGGCAAGATCGGCGACACCGTGGCCATGGTCAGCATCGCCGACGGTTTCGGCATCGATCTGTCGGCCGCGGCGCGCCCTGCGCTGGCGGCGGCGAAGTTCAAGCTCGCCTATGACAAGACCTATCCGGTCGGCACGCAGGATCTCGGCCCGATCGTCAACGAGGTGAAGGCGCTCAATCCCGACACCTTCATCGCCTTCAGCTATCCGCCGGACACGATCGCCATCACCGAGCAGGCGCGGATTTCCGGCTTCAATCCGAAGGTCTATTACACCGGCGTCGGCACCGCCTTCCCGCTGTTCAAGCAGAAGTTCGGCGCCAATGTGGAAGGCGTGATGGGCATCGGTGGCTGGAGCGGCGACAGCCCGGCCATCAAGGACTATCTCGCTCGCCACAAGGCCTCCGCCGCCAATGGCGCAGAGCCGGATCGCTGGGCCAGCGCCGTGACCTATGCGAGCCTGCAGATGCTGCAGCAGGCGATCGAGCGGGTCGGCAAGGTCGACCGCGCCGCTGTCATCAAGGACCTGCAGACCGGCAGCTTCGATACGGTCATCGGCAAGGTGAAGCTCGAGAACAACATGCCGACCAATTACTGGTGGGTCGGCCAGTGGCAGGGGGGCGAGTTCTACGGTGTCGCGCCATCGGCCAATCAGGGCGCCCGGCAGCCGATCCTGCCGAAGCCGGCCTGGAAGGCGCAGTAATCGCGACACGCTTGATCGGAGCATGATCTCAGCCGCTCATCAGCGGCGGCCGGGATCATGCTCCTGCAATCCGGAATGATGGAATGACGAACGCGGTGCTCACCGGCCTCGTGCTGGGCGGAATGTACGCGCTCATCGCCATGGGGCTGACGCTCCAATATGGCGTGGCGCGGATCATGAATCTCGCTTATGGCGAATTCCTGATCGGCTCGGCCTTTGCGTCCTATCTACTGTTCACAGGGTGGGCGCTCAATCCGCTGGTCGGGCTTGCGATCGTCGTTCCCGTCAGTTTCGTCGCGAGCTTTCTGCTCTACAAGATTTTCCTGACGCCGCTGGTACGCCGCGCCCGCACGCGTGACGCACTCGAGGTGGACAGCATTCTCGCCACCTTCGGTCTGATGTTCATCGTGCAGGGCGTCCTGTTGACGATGTTTGGCGGTGCCTATTTCAGCTACTCGTTCCTCGCCATCCCGGTCACCGTCGTCGGCGAAGTGCTCGCGATGAACCGCCTGGTGGCCTTCGCTCTCGCGGTCGTGCTCGGCACGGTGCTCTATCTGGTGCTGACGCGCACGCGCATCGGCACCTCGATCCGCGCAGTTGCCGTCGATCCCGCGGCAGCGCCACTGGTGGCGATCAATGTGCCGCAGCTGTCGGCGCTGGCCTTCGCTGTCGGTGGGGCGCTGGTCGCATCCGCCGGCGTGCTGATCAGCATGTTCCTGACTTTCAGCGCCACGTCCGGTGTCGTTTTCACGATGAAGGCGCTGATCGTCGTTGTCATGGGCGGCATCGGCAATCTGATGGGGTGCCTCGTCGCGGGCGTCCTGCTTGGCCTCAGCGAAGCGCTGGTCGCCACCTATATCGATCCCGGCCTGACCATCGCCGTCAATTTTGCGCTCTTTCTCGGTGTGCTGCTTGTAAGACCCGCCGGCATTTTCGGGAGGGTCGGCCGGTGACAGTATCCCCGTTTCTGATCGGCGGCGCGGGCCTTGCGGCCATCGCCGGCCTCGCTTTCCTGCCGATGCTCGTGGACGCCTATCATCTCGCGCTCGGCATCACCCTGCTGCAGTTCACGGTGCTCGCCACCGCCTGGGGCATGTTCTCCGGCCCGACGCGCTATGTCTCGCTGGCAACCACCGCCTTCTTCGGCGTCGGTGCCTATACGGTCGCGGTGCTCGGTGAGCAGATGCCGTGGCCGCTGGTGTTGCTGGTTGCCGCGCTGATCGGTGCCGCGACATCGGCGATCGTCGGCCTCTCCACGCTGCGGCTCAGCGGCGTGCATTTCGTGATCTTCACCTTCGGCCTTGCCGAGCTGGTGCGCCAGCTCGTGGTCTGGTTCGAGGTCAACAAGAGCCGTGTGCTCGGCCGCTATGTCTTTCTCGATATCACCCAGCAGGACATCTACTGGCAGCTTCTGGCGCTGGCCGTGATCGTGTTTGCGACGGGCTGGCTGATCGCAAGGTCGCGGCTCGGCTTCGCGCTCCGCATCATCGGCGAAGACGAGACCGTAGCCCGCCATTGCGGCATCAACGTCACCATTGCCAAGGTCGCGCTATTCGTCATCTCGGCGGTTTTCATGACGCTTGTCGGCGCGATCATGGCGCCGCGCTGGACCTATATCGAGCCCTCCATCGCCTTCAACGCGACGATCTCCTTCGAAGTGGTGATCATGGCGCTGCTCGGCGGTGCGCATCGGTTCTGGGGACCAGCCTTGGGCGCTATCCCGCTGACGCTGTTGTTCGAGTTCCTGTCGGCGCGTTTTCCCAGCACATCGACGCTGATCATGGGCGTGGTGTTCCTTCTCATCGTCTATGCGTTGCCGTCCGGCGTGGTTGGCCTGGTCGACAGGATCAGGCTGTTGCGTCGCGGCTCCCTGGCGAGTGGGAGCAACGCATGACAATGGCAGACACACCCGTCCTGAAGGTCGAAGGCCTGACCCGCAGCTTTGGCGGCCTTGTCGCCGTCAACGGCATGGACTTCACCGTTCACGCCGGCGAAATCGTCGGCCTGCTCGGGCCGAACGGATCGGGAAAGACGACGGCGATCAATCTGATGTCCGGCGTGTTGCGCCCCGATGCGGGCAGCATCATGCTCGACGGCATCGATATCGCGGGATGGCCGACCTTCAGGATCGCGCGGCTCGGTGTGGCGCGCACGTTCCAGCTGGTACGTGTTCTCGATGGCATGACCTGCGGCGACAATGTGAGGGCCGGGCTCGCTTTCAATCACCGCTCCCACAAAGAGGACGGCACGTCGGTCGAGGACTTGCTCGCACGTGTCGGTCTCCCCGATTGCAGCATGCGTCCGGCTGCCGATCTCACTTATATCGATCGCAAGCGGCTCGAGCTTGCACGTGCGCTCGCGTTGCGCCCGCGCCTGCTGCTGCTGGACGAATGGCTCGCCGGTCTCAATCCGTCCGAACTCCTGATCGGCATCGCGCTGATCCGATCGCTGAAGGAGGAAGGTCTCTCCATCATGATGGTGGAGCATGTGATGGAGGCGATCCGTTCGCTCTGCAGCCGCTGTGTGGTCATGAGCAGCGGGCGCCGTATCGCAGATGGCGCGACCGATGCAGTGCTGAATGATCCCGCGGTGATCGAAGCCTATCTCGGAGCGCCCGAACATGCTTGAGGTCTCCGGCATCAATGTCAGTTTCGGGCAGCACCGCGCGCTCAGCAATGCCGCGCTGTCGGTGGCGCGCGGCGAGATCGTGGTCATTCTTGGCGCCAATGGCGCCGGCAAGTCGTCGCTGCTGAAAGCCATCGCGGGTCTCGTGAAGTGCGGACCGGGTAAGCAGGTGAAGCTGGACGGGCAGGATCTGTCATCGCTTCCCGCGCATCTGATCGTCGAGAGCGGACTGGCGCTGGTGCCGGAAGGGCGCGGTGTGTTCGGCGAATTGACGGTGGCCGAGAATCTGATGCTCGGCGCCAATCCGAAGCGAGCGCGCTCGATCGAGGCCGCGCAGCGCGAGAAAGTGCTGGCGCTGTTTCCGCGGCTCGGTGAGCGGATGCGGCAGGTCGTCCGCACCATGAGCGGCGGCGAGCAGCAGATGGTCGCGATCGGTCGCGCGCTGATGTCCAATCCGGAGATGTTGTTGCTGGACGAGCCGTCGCTCGGCCTCTCGCCGTTGCTGGTGCGGGAACTGTTTGCGGCGATCAGCGGCATTCGCGAGACCGGCATGGGGTTGCTGATGGTCGAGCAGAATGCGCGCGAGAGTCTGCGGATCGCCGACCGCGGCTATGTCATCGCCAACGGCAAGGTCTCCGGCAGCGGTTCCGCCGCCGAACTGCAATCCGACGATTCCGTACGTCGTGCCTATCTCGGCGGTCTCGCCTAGCGCGCCGTCTCCATCCATTCGCCACGCAACAGAGGACATGACCATGAACATCATCAACCTCCTGATCGAGAACGAAGACGTGCCAGCCTCGGGCGGAGCGACCTTCGACCGCCTCAACCCGATCACCGGCGATGTCGCCTCACGGGCCGCGGCGGCAACAGTGGCGGATGCCAAACGCGCCGCAGATGCGGCTGCTGCGGCCTTCCCCGCATGGTCGGCAACGGGACCGGCGACCCGCCGTGGAATCCTGCTCAAGGCGGCCGATATCCTGGCCAGTCGGGCTTCCGAATTCATCGCCTTGATGGCCACCGAAACAGGCGCGACAGCTGGATGGGCCGGCTTCAACGTCCACCTTGCTGCGGGGATGCTGCGCGAAGCTGCGGCGATGACCACGCAGATTTCAGGTGAGGTTATTCCGTCGGACAAGCCGGGCTGCCTGTCGATGGCGATCCGTCAACCGGCCGGTGTTGTGCTCAGCATTGCGCCGTGGAATGCGCCGGTCATTCTCGGTGTCCGCGCTGTTGCCCTGCCGCTGGCCTGTGGCAATACGGTGATTCTGAAAGCTTCGGAAATCTGCCCCGGCACGCATCGTCTGATCGCGGAATGTCTTCGCGAGGCGGGCCTGCCGCCGGGCGTCATGAATGTGATCACCAATGCGCCGGAAGATGCGCCGGTGCTGATCGAGGCATTGATCGCACATCCCGCCGTGCGGCGGATCAATTTCACCGGGTCGACGCGCGTCGGCCGTCTCATCGCACAGACGGCGGCGACTCATCTCAAGCCGGCGCTGCTCGAACTCGGCGGCAAGGCGCCGCTGGTCGTGCTGGAGGATGCCGATCTCGACGCAACCGTGGCTGCTTCGGCATTTGGCGCGTTCATGAACCAGGGGCAGATCTGTATGTCCACCGAGCGGCTCGTCGTCGATCACAAGGTTGCCGAGCCGTTCGTCGCCAAGCTTGCGGTCAAGGCCGAGCAGCTAGTGGCCGGCGATCCGCGCCAGGGCAATACGCCGCTGGGATCGTTGATCGATGCCAGTGCCGCCGATCGCATGCAGGCGCTGATCAAGGATGCCGTGAGCAAGGGCGCGCGGGTTGTCGCTGGAGGGCGCGTTGAAGGCACCTTGATGTCTGCCACTGTGCTCGATCATGTCACCTCGTCGATGCGCATTTATGGCGAGGAATCGTTCGGCCCGATCGTGACGGTGGTGCGGGTGGACGGTGTCGATGAAGCCGTGCGGGTGGCTAACGACACCGAATACGGATTGTCGGCCGCAGTGTTCGGCCGCGACATCGCCCGTGCGATGGCGGTGGCGAAGCGGATCGAATCCGGAATCTGCCATATCAACGGCGCCACGGTGCATGACGAGGCGCAGATGCCCTTCGGCGGGACCAAATCGTCAGGCTATGGTCGCTTCGGCGGCAAGGCGGGCATCGCAGAATTCACGGAACTGCGCTGGATCACCATCGAAACCGGTCCGCAGCATTATCCGATCTGAGGCGGCGGCCGGGGAGGATTGGAGCGGGCGAAGGGAATCGAACCCTCGTATGCAGCTTGGGAAGCTGCCGTTCTACCATTGAACTACGCCCGCATCTCCTCTGATCTAGCCGAGGACGGCCGATCCGCCAAGGTGTCTCTGTGCCGCTTGCATTGAAAGGAGAGCGTCCGCGCACTTGCAATTTCCGGTTGGCGAAATCCATTTGCCTGCTACCATCTGGATTGGGATGGCAGGGCTGGGATACACGACCTTCGATACTTCGGTCGGCCGGTGCGGGATCGCATGGGGCGAGGCCGGGATCGTTGGTGTCCAGTTGCCGGAAGTGCGCGAACTGGAGACGCGGCGGCGCCTGTTGCAGAAATATCCCGATGCGCGCGAAGGGCGGCCGCCGGCCGATGTGCAAAATGCCATCGATGGCATCATGGCGCTGCTGAACGGCAAGGCGGTCGACCTGTCCGGTATCGTGCTCGACACCTATGACATTCCGGAATTCAACTGTCGGGTCTATGACGCGATCCGCCGGATTCCGCGCGGCGAGACCCGCACCTATGCTGAGATTGCGATCCATCTCTACGTGAGCGGCGCGATCAATGCTGTATCCAATGCGGTGGCGCGCAATCCGTTCGCGATCCTCGTGCCGTGCCATCGCGCGCTGGTGGCCCCCGGGCAGACCTCCGGCTTCGCCGGCAATGCGGGAATCGTTCCCAAATCCCGGCTGCTGTCGATCGAAGGCGCGCTGTCCGGGCGGGCCACTAATCTGTTCGACGCGTTGCTGTCGGTTGCCCCGCCGCGCCTGCAGGGTTAGTTTTTGTCCATGCAGGCAAGAATGATTTTCCAGGGTGGCGGCATCACCGTGACGGACTATCGCTGCACGGCGGGTCCGGATGACGCGCCATTTACCGAACAGCATGTCAGTCACTCGATCTCCTATGTACGCAGGGGCAGCTTCGGTTGTCGGTGTCGCGGGCGGTCGCATGAGTTGGTCACCGGTGCGGTGCTGATCGGCGCGCCCGGCGAGGAATATGCCTGCCATCACGAACATCATGTGGGCGGCGACGAATGCCTGTCTTTCTCCTTCGCACCGGAGGTGATCGAACTCATTGGCGACGATATCTCGGTCTGGCAGCAGGGCAGCGCAGCGCCATTGGCGGAACTGATGACGCTCGGCGAGCTGGCGCAGGCGGTTGCAGGTGAGCACAGTGATCTCGGTTTCGATGAGATCGGGCAGGCTTTTGCTGCGCGGCTTGTCAATGTGGTCTCCGGGAAGGCGCGAAGGCAGGCGACGATCAGTACCCGCGACCGGCGCCGTGCCGTGGAAACCGCCATGTGGATATCGGCGCATTCGGCGGACGAGATCGATCTCGACGATGCGGCGAAGCAGGCCGGTGTCAGCCCCTTCCATTTCCTGCGCATGTTCCGCGATGCGCTTGGCGTGACGCCGCATCAATATCTGGTGCGTTCGCGGCTGCGCCATGCGGCGCGGCTGCTGGCCGAAAGCGAAAACGCCGTCACCGCTATCGCCTTCGATGTCGGCTTCGGCGATCTTTCCAACTTCGTTCGCAGTTTTCATCGTGCGGCCGGCGTGTCGCCGCGTGCTTTCCGGCAGGCCTCGAGGGGCAGCCGCAAGATTTTCCAAGAACGGCTGGCATTTCATTGATTAGGTCCAGTCCGGCTCTTTCGAGGAGACGGACATGGCATCGATCTACAAATCAGTTTCACTTGAGGCGCCGGCCGGCGAGGTCTGGGCGGCGGTGGCGGATTTCGGCGCATTGCATACGCGGCTGGTGCCAGGCTTCGTCACGGATACGAAGGTCGAGGGCGATGTGCGCGTCGTCACTTTCGGCAACGGCACGGTGGCGGAAGAGACGCTGGTCGATTGCGACCATGCGCGTCGGCGCTTCGTCTATGCCATCAAGAACGAGCGCATCACTCAGCATAGTGCCACGGTGCTTGTGGTGGCGGACGGGTCGGATCGCTGCCGGCTGGAATGGAGCGCCGATCTACTGCCGAACGAGATCGCGGGCTATGTGAGTACGCAGATGGATCTCGGCCTCGCCGCAATGGCCAATCACTTCAGGGCAAATCCATGCCCGTCGCGATCCTTCAGCAATGCGTTGATCGCGCGAGGTCCGGCAGCCGACCGCGGCAGCAATATGGATCTGTATGGCTGGCTGATCGGCGCCTGGGATCTCGACGTCACCAGATATATGCCCGATGGCAGGGAGCGCCGACGGCAAGGCGAATGGCATTTCGGCTGGGTGCTTGAAGGTCGCGCGATCCAGGACGTCTGGATCGTGCCGGAGCGCGGGCCTTTGCGCGAGGGGGACGCAGCGGCGAACGCATTCTCATATGGCACGACGCTGCGCATCTACGATCCGCGGATTGACGCCTGGCAGGTTCAGTGGAGCGATCCGGTGATCCCGAATTTCCTCACTATGATCGGTCGGAGGGAAGGCGACGGCATCGTCCAGCTTGGCCGCGACGATGAGGGCCGCCCGATCCGCTGGAGTTTCTCGGGGATCACGCTGCAAGCATTTCTTTGGCGCGGCGAGACCTCGCATGACGATGGCAAAACGTGGCGCCTAGATGTCGAGTTCACCGCGCGGCGGATGTGACTAGGACAGCGCCGGCCGGATTTCGGGCACAGGTCCGGATTTCGGTCCCCAGCGCGTCAGCATCACGCTGAGCACGGAGAGCACGCCGAGCAGCACCATGGATGCCGCAGCGAGCCAGAAGAAGCTGGTGGCCGCGGCATCGATCGACAGCAGGTACCAGCCGCCGATGCAGACGAAACCGAGACGCGCGGTCTGTGCCAGCACGGGGCCGAGCACCTTTGCGGCGCCCTGCGACGAGAAGTACGAGACCGTCGCGAGGCCGAGGAACGCATACAGGGGCGCGCAGGTGGCGAGATAGGTACGGCTGGCCATGCGCACGCCGGGGTCGTCGGTGAACAGATTGACCCAGACATGAGGGAAGATCGCGAGGAGCGTGCCGAGCAGGCCGACGACGACGAAAGCCAATGCACAGCCGGTCCAGGCAATACGCCGTGCGCGATCGACGCGACCGGCACCGATGGCCATGCCGACAGCCGGCACCGAGGCGATGCCTACGGCGAAGGCCAGCGTCGTCAGCATGAATTCAAGCCGTGCGCCGATGCCATAGCCGGCCAGCACCTCGGTGCCGTAATGCGCGAGCATGTGCGTGAAAATCAGAAGGGTCAGCACGCCCTGCAACGGGTTGAAACATGCGATGGCGCCGACCTTGAGGATGTCGAAGAACATGCCGCGCTGAATCCGGAAACCCTTCAGCATCGGCCGTACCCGGGCGCGGCCGGAAAACACATACCATCCCATGACGCCCGCGCCAAAGGCGAAGGCGGTCAGCGTCCCCGCTGCCACGCCGGCCATGCCCAGTTGCGGAACCGGGCCGAGGCCAAGGCCGAGCGTGCCGCCGAGCACGATCTGCAATCCCGCCGATGTGGTCTGCATGGCGGAGGGCATCTTCATGTTGCCGGTGCCGCGCAGGATCGCTGCAAAGGTGTTCATCAGCCACGGAATGACGCCGCCGGCGAAGAAGATGGTGATGTAGGCCAGCGCCTGGCTCAGCACATTGCCGCGGCCGCCGAGCAGTTGCAGCAGGGTCGATCCGAAGGTCAGCATGGCGACGGTGAAAGTCAGGCCGAAGCAGATGGCGATGAGGAGGGCGTGACCTGCCAGCGTATCGGCGCGCTCGCGGTCGCCGGCACCGAGCGCGCGTGCAATGGCCGAGGACACGCCGCCGCCCATGGCGCCGCCGGACATGGTCATCGTCAGCATCACGAACGGAAACACCAGCGCCATCGCCGCCAGCGCCTCGGTGCCGAGGCGGCCGATATAGGTGGTCTCGAAGATGACCACGACAGTGCCGGCCGACAGCGCTACGACATTCGGCCAGGCGAGGCGCAGCAGGGTCGGCAGGATCGCGTGATCGAGCAGCGGGTTCCGGGCGGGAGCGGTCAGTTCGGGAAGCGGCTGTTTCTCGCCATCGACCAACGGGCGTTCGGCGAGCGCGACCTCGGACATGCAGTCTCCCTGACCGTCCGGTCTTGAACGCCGGACACAGTCTGTCCTAGCACCGTTCGCGGCAAGTGCCATACGCGCCCGGTGCATGGGCGCTGTTCGAATTGCACTGCAGTATGCGACGACTCAACCGATGGTCCAGGTGAACGGCTGCGCACCGTTCCGCTCTGCGGTCATGGTGATGGGAATGTCGCGCCCGCAGCCGGCGGCGAGGCCTTCGATCAGGCCGAGCAGAACATCCGCGCAGGCAGGATGCGCGTCGGCCACGCCGTCCATCAGCTTCCAGGTTGTCTGCCGGATTGCAACGGCGCTTGCGGATCGATCGACGGTGAATTCGTCGTCCTGAGCAGCGAGTAGTGCTGTGAAGAATTCCGCGAAAGTCTTGGCATCGCCGCGCGCCATGCCGAAGCTCGCAGCGACCTCGTCGTAATATTGCATGCCGATCAGCTTACCGGTGAGGCGCAGCAGATAGCCGGCGTCATTGGGGCCGAACAGTTGCACCGCAACCGGTGCGGCGGTGCGCACGTATTCCATGGCGTAATTGCGATAGGCGCGTTCGAGACGCGGCCTCGGCCAGCTATCGACCGGCAGCGCGGGCGCTTTAGCCGGATCGAATGGCGGCGCTTCGAGATGCCGGGCGAAGACGAGGCGCTGATCGACATCGAGATCCCGGTCGTATTCGCAATAATAGCCTTCGAGTCCGTCCTGCCCATCGACGCTCTGCTTGGTGCAGACAAAGCCGAGCTTGAGATTGCCGAGCGCGACACCGTTGTTGGCGTGCCAGCCGCGCAGCATCGCGCGCGAGACTTCGCCGGGAATGCCGCAGATCGCGGTGCCGCGCCAGATCCAGCGTGGCGGCGGATAACGGATCCATGCCTTGCGGTCGTTCTCATACATGTATTCGACCGAGACGCCGCCAATCCAGTTGGAAAGATAGTGATATTGCGCAGCTGCGACTGCGGGTGGCAGATGCGAGAGACCGAGTTTGTCCAGCCCGGCGATGAAACGCTCTTGCTGCTGGCGGCGGAAGATGCGGAACATGAATTCCGCAGCATCGACGGGACCGCGTCGTGTGACGACGGTGAGGGTCAGGCCGGTAAAGGTGGCGTGATAGAGATCGGCAACGCTGCGCCAGCGTTTCCATGCGGCTTCGTCATTGGCTCCGGTCATCGCTTCCCCCTAATTGTCGTTGGCGACGACCATATTCGCAATGTGACGCCGCTTCACATGAATTTCATGCAGGGAGACCGAACGGTTCTGCATCGCGCACGTTAGGTTCCGTCATCAAAAGGAAATTCCATGCGCCAAAAAGTCCTGCTCTCGACCGTTCTTCTCATCGTGGCGCTGCCGCTCGCCGGCTGTAACGAGAAGTCGACCATCGCTTCGGGCGAAGATTTCGGACCGACCCCAAAGCTTGTCGAGCCGAACAAGACGCTGTTGCCGACAGTGAATGTCTCCAAGGCGGTGGGTTGGCAGGATGGCGCAAAGCCGAA
This sequence comes from Tardiphaga sp., assembly GCA_030147505.1. Classification (GTDB taxonomy): domain Bacteria; phylum Pseudomonadota; class Alphaproteobacteria; order Rhizobiales; family Xanthobacteraceae; genus Tardiphaga. Next base: position 24,884 of record JASBVG010000040.1, on the reverse strand, counting down.
AGCGGCGGAGGGTATGGTTGTCACTGCCTTTGCCAGCGGCCTCGACCATCCGCGCACGGTTTACACGCTGCCGAATGGTGACGTGCTGGTGGCTGAGAGCAATGCCCCGGCGAAGCCGGATAGCGGCTTCAGCATTCGCGGTTTCGTCATGACCAAGGTGATGGGCTATGCCGGCGCGCGTACGCCATCGGCCAATCGCATCACGCTGCTGCGCGATGCGGACGGCGATGGGGTGGCCGAGATGAAGGCGCCGTTCCTGGAAGGGTTGAACTCGCCCTTTGGCATGGTGCTGGTGGGCGATCGCTTCTATGTGGCCAATGCCGATGCGGTGGTGGCATTCCCGTACAAGGAAGGCGATACGCGGATCACAGCAGCCGCGACCAAAGTCGTCGATCTGCCGGCCGGTCTCAATCATCACTGGACAAAAGATCTCACCGCGAGTGCCGACGGCAGCAAGCTTTATGCGACTGTGGGCTCGAACAGCAATGTCGGCGAGAACGGCATGGACATCGAAAAGGATCGAGCCGCGATTCTCGAGATCGATCGCATCAATGGTACGTCGCGGCTGTTTGCTTCAGGCTTGCGCAATCCCAATGGTCCGGCCTGGAATCCACAGAGCGGCGCGCTATGGGTGGTGGTCAACGAACGTGACGAAATCGGCAGCGATCTCGTGCCGGATTACATGACATCGGTGAAGGATGGCGGCTTCTATGGCTGGCCCTACAGCTATTACGGCCAGCATGTGGATGTTCGCATACAGCCGCCGAAGCCGGAACTGGTGGCCAGGGCGATCGTTCCCGACTATGCGCTCGGCGCACATACGGCCTCGCTCGGGCTTGTTTTCAATACAGGCGATCTGTTTGCCGAGAACATGAAGAACGGGGCCTTCATCGGCCAGCACGGTTCGTGGAATCGCAAGCCGCAGAGTGGCTACAAGGTGATCTTCGTGCCGTTCACCGATGGCAAGCCATCCGGCAAGCCGCAGGATGTGCTGACCGGCTTCCTGAATGAGAAAGGCGAAGCCCAAGGGCGTCCTGTCGGTGTGCGTCTCGACAACAAGGGAGCGCTACTGGTGGCGGATGACGTTGGCAATGTGGTCTGGCGCGTAGCGCCGTCGGGCGCGAAGGCGGCGTCGTTGTAATTAGACTCTGTCGTGCCCGGGCTTGACCCGGCATCCAACTTACTGCCGTCATCGCAATAAAGATGGATGGCCGGGTCAGGCCCGGCCATGACAGCGTTCTAGCGCTTCCTCACGTCACCGGTGCGGGGTTGAACAGCACCAGATCGTTGTGCAGACCCCATTTGTCCGCCCACACCTGCTTGCGGCCGCTGGCGACGTCGAGGATGAGCTGGAACAGCTCCCAGCCGGCCTCCTCGATGGTCATCTCGCCTGACGCAATGCGGCCGGCGTCGAAGTCGATGAGGTCTGACCAGCGCTTTGCCAGCTCGGTGCGCGTCGACACCTTGATCACCGGCGCCTGTGCGAGGCCATAGGGTGTGCCACGGCCGGTGGTGAAGATCTGCATTTGCATGCCGGCGGCGAGCTGGAGTGTGCCGCAGATGAAGTCGCTCGCCGGAGTCGCAGCAAACAACAGGCCCTTCGTCGTCGCGCGCTCGCCGGGGCCAATCACGCCTGATATCGCCGATGATCCCGACTTCACGATCGAGCCGAGCGATTTCTCGACGATATTGGCGAGGCCGCCTTTCTTGTTGCCGGGCGTGGTGTTGGCGCTGCGGTCCGCGCCGCCGCGGGCCAGATACGCGTCGTACCAGTCCATCTCGCGCACCAGTGCACGGCCGACATCCTCATTCGCGGCACGGCGTGTGAGCAGTTCGATCGCGTCGCGCACTTCGGTGACTTCGGAGAACATCACCGTGGCGCCTGCACGCACGAGAAGATCGCTGGCAAAGCCGAGCGCGGGGTTGGCGGTGACGCCGGAGAATGCATCACTGCCGCCGCATTGTAGACCGATCACGAGTTCGGAAGCGGGCACCGTCTCGCGCTTGCGTTGGTTCAGTATCTTGAGGCGTGCTTCCGACATGGTGACGATGGTGTCCACCATGTCGCCAAAGCTCTGATTGCCCTCGTCCTGCAGACGCATCATGCCGGCGGGATCGTCCTTCGGCAGCAATCGTTCGGGCGCGAGCTTCTCGCAGCCGAGGCCGACCACCATCACTTCACCACCGAAATTCGGATTCTTCGCAATGTTCTGCAGCGTGCGGATCGGGATATAGGCGTCGGGCGCATTGATGGCGACGCCGCAGCCATAGCCATGGGTAACAGCGACGACGTCATCGACATTGGGATAAAGCGGCAACACTTCGGTCTTGATCTTCTTGATCGCGAATTCGAGCGTGCCGGCGACACACTGCACCGACGTGCTGATGGCGAGAATGTTTTTCACGCCCACCGAACCATCGGGATTGCGAAAGCCTTCGAACGTGTAGCCGGTCAACGGCTCCTGCGCGGCGGGGATCGCTGTTGCGATGTCGAGGCGATCGAGTTCTGGCGCGTCGGGCATATGGATGCGCGCTTCTTCCACCCAGTCGCCGGCTGCGATTGTATCGATCGCATAGCCGATGATCTCGCCATAGCGGATGATGGGTCGATCCTTCGCGATCTCGACAAGCGCAAGTTTGTGGCCTTGCGGCACGAACTGGCGCAGCGTGAGACCATCGGGGAGCCGGGTTCCCGCCGGCAGTCCGAAATCATTCACCACGATCGCGACATTGTCGCGCGCATTCAGCTTGATGGTACGCGGCGCATATGCGTCAGCTGCCGTCAGGGTGGCCATCGCCTCGTTCATTTCCTCACATCCTCACTGGCGGCGTCATTGTGCCGCTGAAGCAGCAGTAGCACATCTCGCTATCGTGCTGCAGAGGTTGAGATTTACCCGCTGTTATGCACGTTTCCTAACGAATGGTCGCACCGAGGCGTCGGAATGAGGCGGGCATGTGTCAGAAGCGCGACGTGAGCGAAAAACCCGCCACACTCGTTTGAAGCATTGTTGCACGTCTGTGACAGCAATCCCCGCGCAATCGTCTAGGTTCGCCGCAATCCAGTTTGGGATTGAGAGGGTTATCTATGAAGAAGTATCTGCTTTCGACCGCAGCCGTTGCCATGGTCGCGCTGGCTGCTCCGGCATCGGCTGCCGATCTGGCAGCTCGTCCGTACACCAAGGCGCCGGCTTATGTCGCTCCCGCCACGCCGATCTATAACTGGACCGGTTTCTACATCGGCGGTCACATCGGTGGCGGTTTCCCGGGTGAGGACAACGTTCTCGCCGGCAGCCGCGACGGCACGTTCATGGGCGGTGTGCAGGGCGGTTACGACATGCAGTTCGCTCCGAACTGGGTGCTCGGTCTGGAAGCCAACTACAGCTTCCTCTCGACCAACAGCAACATCGACAATCGTGGCCTCGGTTCGGTGACCGGCCGTCTCGGCTACACCTGGGGGCCGACCCTGCTGTACGCCAAGGGCGGTTACGCCTGGGCTGACACCCGCTTCAGCAATGGCTTCGGTGGCGACGGCGGCCGCGATGGCTACACTGTCGGTGGCGGTCTCGAATATCTGTTCACCCAGAACTGGTCGGGCAAGATCGAGTATCAGTACTACGACTTCGGCACCGTCAACTTCATCGCTCCGGGCGGCGTCGGCAGCTTCAAGAACGACCAGCACACCATCAAGGCCGGTCTGAACTACCGCTTCAACCTCGGCAATCTGGGCGGCGGTTTCGTTCAGTAAGTTTGCGACAAGCAGCGCCGGTTACGACTGGCGTTGCTTCCTCTGTGATGACTTGGACTCCCGAAAACCTGGCCCGCATGCTCATGCGGGCCTTTTTTCGTCGGGTGATCAAACCTTGAAATGCTTCGACAGCTTCAGGTTCTGACCCTGATAGTTGGAACCGATGCGCTGGCCGTAGAGTGAATCCGGGCGGTCAAGCATACGTTCATAGACGAGGCGGCCGACGATCTGGCCATGTTCGAGGATGAACGGCACTTCGCGCGAACGCACTTCCAGCACCGCGCGCGAGCCCTTGCCGCCGGCGCCGTCGTGGCCGAAGCCGGGATCGAAGAAGCCGGCGTAGTGCACACGGAATTCGCCGACCAAGGGATCGAACGGGACCATTTCCGCGGCGTAGTCCGGGGGCACCTGGACGGCTTCCTTGGAGGCGAGGATATAGAACTCGCCGGGATCGAGGATCAGCGTGCGATCCGGGCGCGCATGGATCGGCTCCCAGAAATCCTCCACCGCATAGCCCGAGCGGCGATCGACATCGACGACGCCGGTATGGCGCTTGGCGCGGTAGCCGACGAAGCCGGAGGCGTTTTCGCCGGAGAGATCGACGGAGACGGCAAGGCCGTTCGTTAGATCTGCATCATCACAATCGACAAGCGGGTCTTGCGCATGCAGCTCTTCGAGTGCCTCGGTGTCCAGCACGGCATCGCCGACGCGGAAGCGCACCTGTGACAGTCGCGAGCCCTCGCGCAGCAGCACCGGAAAGGTCTTGGGGCTGATTTCGGCGTAGAGCGGGCCGTGATAGCCGGCGCCGATCACATCGAAACGACGCGTGCCGTCGGCGATCACGCGGGTGAACACGTCGAGGCGGCCGGTGGAGCTCTTCGGATTGGCAGCGGCAAAGATGTTTGGCGGTAGCGCGAGGCTTTCCAGCAGTGGCACGATATAGACGCAGTTGGTCTCCAGCACCGCGCCCTCGGAGAGGTCGATCTCGTGCAGCTTCAACTCGTCGATACGCTCGGCGACCGTGACATTCGGCCCCGGCAGGAAGCTGGCGCGGACGCGGTAGGCGATGGGGCCGAGACGGAGATCGAGGCTGGCGGGCTGGATCTGGCTTTCGACGAAATCATATTCGGGCAGAATCAGCCCGGCCTCAGCCATCGCCTCGATCATGCTGTCGGGCAGAATTCCATCGGCATCGGGGGCGAGGGTGAACGTCACGGTCTGGTCCTTCGGTACGCTTTCCGGGACAATACCCTGAAAAATCGCAACTTTACCGGCTATCTCAAGCCCGCCTTGACGGAAAGGGCAAGCGGGAATAGGAACGTCGTTATCCCGTGGTGATTTGGGCCGGCCGGCTTGCAGCCACGTAAAATAAGTCGCTAAACAGGCCGCGGATCATGCCCTTCCAGCATGTGAACCCGGCTTGTGGACGTCCGTCCAGGCCGGTTTTTTTGTGCCTGCCACTGGCATGCACGTTGGAGGTTCTATGTCCGAGAATTCCTACCGTCCCGAAACCCGCCTCGTCCATTCCAGCGCCCTGCGCTCGCAGTACAACGAGACGTCGGAGGCCCTCTTCCTGACCCAGGGCTTCATCTATGAGACCGCCGAGGCCTGCGAGGCGCGGTTCAAGGGCGAAGATCCCGGCTTCATCTATTCGCGCTTCTCGAACCCGAACACCGCGATGTTCGAGAACCGCATGATCGATCTCGAAGGCGCGGAAGCCGCGCGCGCCACTGCCACCGGCATGGCCGCTGTCACCACCGCCATCCTCGCGCCGCTGCGCATGGGTGACCATGTCGTCGCTGCGAAGGCCCTGTTCGGCTCGTGCCGCTACGTGGTCGAGGAATTGCTGCCGCGCTACGGCATCGAATTCACTCTCGTCGACGGTCTCGACCTCGACCAATGGCAGAAGGCGATGAGGCCGAACACCAAGTCGCTGTTCCTGGAAAGTCCGACCAATCCGACGCTGGATGTGCTCGACATCGGCGCCATCGCCGAGATCGCTCATGCCGGTGGCGCGCGACTGATCGTGGACAATGTGTTTGCGACGCCGATCTGGCAGAGCCCGCTCACGCTTGGCGCGGACGTCGTCGTGTATTCGGCGACAAAGCATATCGACGGGCAGGGACGCTGCCTTGGCGGCATCATCCTGTCGTCGAAGGACTTCATCGACGAGCACATTCACAACTATCTGCGCCAGACCGGCCCCTCGATCTCGCCGTTCAATGCGTGGACGCTGGTGAAGGGGCTGGAGACGCTGGCCATCCGCGTCGAGCGGCAGACACAAACCGCGACGGCGGTCGCCGATGTGCTGGCGCAGCATCCGAAGGTGTCGCGATTGATCTATCCGGGCCGCGAGGACCATCCGCAGGCGGCGATCGTCAAGAAGCAGATGCGCGCCGGTTCGACGCTGATCGGCTTCGAGGTGAAGGGCGGCAAAGAAGCCGCGTTCCGTGTGCTCAACGCACTGAAGGTCGCGCGCATCTCGAACAATCTCGGCGATGCGAAGAGCCTCGTGACACATCCGGCTACGACGACCCATCAGCGCCTGCCCTTGGAAGCGCGGCTGGAACTGGGGATTACCGAAGGTTTTGTCCGCTTCTCCGCGGGCCTCGAACATCGCGACGATCTGATCGAGGATTTCGACGCGGCGCTGGCGAAGGCGTAAGCAATCTGTCGTCCCGGCGTTCGCCGGGACGACAATTACAGCGGCCGTTGAGCCTGTTGTATGGCAGGCTCGTTGGTGCCCATCTTGATGGTGCCGACCGACTTGATGATGTTGTCGCCGAGCAGCTGCGCGAAGCAGGCGTAGCCCCAGTCGTTCATGTGCAGGCCATCCGCGATAACGAAGGAATCGAACGCCATCTGCTGGCCTTCGTGCCATTCCTTCATCACTTCAAAGCGCGGGAAAATGCCGACTTTGCGCAGCTCCGCCACCTTGTGCATCAGCGACAGCATCTTGCTGGTGCCTTCCGGCTTCGATGTCGTTGCCGGTGAATATTGCGGATCGATCAGCACCACGTCGGCGCCGCCGGCCTGAATGCGGCCGACGCCTTCCTCGATCATCTTGCCGGTCTCGGCCGGATCGAGATTGCGCAGCACCGCATTGGTGCCGACCTGCCAGATCACTAGATCGGGCTTCACGTCGATCACCTGGATCTGCAGCCGCTTCATCATCTCCGGCGCGTCCTCGCCGCCAACGCCGCGATTGAGCACGGTAATGTTTGCGCCGGGATAGGCGCGGTGCAGCTGTGCCGCGAGGCGATTGGGATAGGTGAATTCCGGTGCGGATGATCCCCAGCCCTGGGTCGAGGACGAGCCGAAGGCGATGATAGTGACAGGCTGATGCGCAGCGAGCTTGCCAGCCACATGCGGCAGCGCGCCAAGTGCCTTCATCCCCCCTTTGGGCTGACGGCATGGCACGCGGCTGAGAATGTCCGTCGCGGTCTTGGCGACGTCCTTCACCTTGTCGATCGTCTTGCCGGCAACGCCTTTGGCGTTGTCGGTCTGTCCTTGCGCGGCGCCCTGCGATCCCTCGGCATGCGCCGTGGAAGTAAATGCGGGAGTCATGACGACAAGAGCAGCGGCAACAACCAGGCGGGGCAAGGTAGCTTCAAAACTCATTAACGCTGAATCCTTAAATCCTCTGTCTTGATATGCGCCGCTTCGATCACGAAGGCCGATAACGCGCGGCCGAGACAGTCATGCACCCGCTTCGCAAGCTCCATGCCGGGCGCGGGATTGAACAGGTCGAAATCGCCATTCTCATTCCACTGGCGCATGATGGCGAAACGATCAAACAGCGGAATGTCGTGCTGCTGCGCCACCACACGCATATTATCTAGGTATGCCGAGCCGGAAATCATGGACTCGGTGCGTGGACTGTATTGCAGGTTCATTAAAATGACGTCAGTTCCTGCCTTTTGCATGGCAGCAACGCCGTCGTCCAATGCATTACGGAAATCGTCGCCATCCACCTGGCGCATGGCATCGACGGTTCCGGTCTGCCAGATGACGAGATCCGGCTTCTTCTCCGCCACCAGCTTTTCGAGGGTGGGCGCCATCTCTTCGGCGGTCTTCTTGACCTGCAGTTCCAGCGCAACATTGACGGCAATGCCCGGAAGCCTCTCGGCGAGGTAAGCCTGCAGGCGGTTGGGAAACGCCGCTGACTGGTCGGATAGCCCAATGACAGCGGAGCGGCTGCCGATTACCAGAATGTCGAGCTTGCCGCCCGGCTTTACGGCTGCCTTCACTTTCGACAGCGAGCTTTCGCTGGTGAGAAGATAGGCAGGAACGGTACAGGCTTGCTTGGTCGGGTCGGCTTGCGCCGGGCCGGCCGTGAGCAGGGCCAGCAGCAGCGCATGTCGCCATGACAACCGGTGCGGCAAGGTCATCATGCTCCCCCTCCTGCGAGATCGCCGTCGGCCGCATTCTGCGGCGGCTTCTTGGCGCGCGCTCCGGCTTTCGCGGTCACGCGCTTGTACCATGAAAACACCCACGCGGCGGCGGACATGATGACGATCCCGACCAGGCTGACCAGGCCGTGCATAATTGCACCGCCTGCGATTTCGCCCAGGAAAAACTGACCTGCAAAAGCCAGAAACACGCCTATGCAGAAAATCTCAAGCGAATGCTGGCCACAAAGCACCATTGGTCGCAGCCAGATGGATTTCAGTGCCGGCCAATCCCTTGGCAGGAACCGGACGGTGAGGGCCGCCAGTGCCAGGAAGTGAGCAAAACGGAGCACATCCAGGTCCGGTTTGTTGATCGGATACATCCACTGTTCGAGCAATTTAGGCAGCAGATGATGGATTTGCGGGATGTGCCAGGTCAGCGTCACCCAAAACGCCCCTAATAAATAGATAACGCATATCCAGAGCGTGATGGGTGAATTCAGTATCCGCGTCATCCTGACAGCTCCGCCCAGCGCGCACCATGCCCCGAACACGAACAGCAGTTGCCACGCGAATGGATTGAACGCCCAGGCGCCATTCGGATAGGCGGTGAGATGCAGGTCGAATTCCCATGTCAGCGCGTAGAGCAGCACCGACAGGCCAAGCGTGACATCGGCGCGTCGCCGCATCAGCCACAGGATCAGCGGCAGGAACAGCATCAGGACGATATAGAGCGGCAGCACGTCCATATTGACCGGGCGGAAGCGCAGCAGCAGCGCCTGCACGATGGTGACGTCGGGTTCCTTCAGGAAATCGAGGATACCCATTTCTTCTGTATAGAGAGGATTCTGGAAGCGTGTGGCAACATAGGAGATTTCCGCAAGGAAGATCGTAAACAGGAAGACATGCGCCACATAGATTTGCCACACGCGCTTGAGGATGCGCGCGCTGGCGATCAACGTGCCCTGTTCCTGCATCGCGCGGCCGTACACGAAAGCGGCGGTGTATCCGGAGATAAAAATGAAAATCTCGGTGGCGTCGCTGAAGCCGTAATTGCGGATGGTCAGCCAGGTGAGCAGGTTTTGCGGCAGGTGATCGATGAAGATCAGCCACAATGCGAGGCCGCGAAACAGATCGAGGCGCAGTTCACGCTCGTTCACAGCTGTCACGATCGGCGGCGCCTCCGCATCGGAAGCTACGCGGGACGATGCCTTTGATGCATCGGCATGTGCTGGTCCGGCGACCGGATCGGCAACAGAGGTCATTCAACACCGCACAACGTAGATTGATTCAGAAGAAAGACCCGCTTCGCCGCGTCGCCGCAAGTCAATTCATGGCGAGACGATTTCGTGAGGCGATCCGCCGCGGATTGGAAGGCGATAGGTACGAACTGTGTTCAAGCGGGGATGGCAATTTTGCGTGGCATCGGTATTTGGCCGCTTCGTTGTTTTTCGTTATGTTGCCGGTTCAGCCTCACGCAGCGATGATGTCCCCATGTACCGCGCCGTCACCCGCCACATCGAAGTTACCGTCGAGCCGAATTTCATGCCGGACCGTTCGTCGGCCGAGAAGCAGCAGTTCTTCTGGTCCTATACGATCGTCATTACCAATGCAGGCAAGGAAACCGTGCAGCTGAAGACGCGGCGCTGGATCATCACCGACGCGTCGGGCCGGATGCAGGAAGTACGTGGCGAGGGTGTGGTCGGCGAGCAGCCTGTGCTCGGGCCGGGCGAGCGGTTCGAATACACGTCGGGCGTGCCGCTGCCGACCTCATCGGGTTTTATGGAGGGCACCTATCAGATGGTGACCGATCAGGGCGAGCGGTTCGAAATCGACGTGCCGTTGTTTTCGCTGGATGGGCCGGAGAGCAAGCGGGTGCTGAACTGAGTTCAGTTTCCCGGATGGAGCGAAGCCCATCCGGGCCGGGTCACTGATTACACGTCCGCTTCTGCCGGCGTGAATTCATAGACCGATGAGCAGAACTCGCAGGTCACCACAACCTTGCCGTTCTCCACCATGTCCTCGCGATCCTTCTGATCGAAGCGCTTCAGCATGCCTGACACTGCCTCGCGCGAGCAGGAACACTGCGCGCGTAGCGGCGCCGGTGCGAAGACGCGTACGCCGCGCTCGTGAAAGAGGCGGAACAACAGCCGCTCGCCAGACAGGTCGGGGTCGATCAGCTCGACATCCTCGACCGTCGAGATCAGCGACTGGCCTTCGATCCAGGCATCGTCCTCGGGCACCACGTCGATCTTGGCGCCGTCAGGGACATCGCCGGCATCGAGATCGCGTTGGGCACGATCGGAGGCCTTGGGCAGGAATTGCAGCAGCATGCCGCCGCCGCGCCAGCCATGGGTCGGGCCGCCATCGCCGCCGCGCCACTCCTCGCCGACGGCGAGGCGCACCTTGGTCGGAATTTGCTCGGAACGCAGGAAGTATTCGTGCGCGGCGTCTTCCAGCGTGCCGCCGTCGAGGGCGACGAGGCCCTGATAACGGCTCATGTCGGGACCCTGATCGACAGTCATTGCAAGGTGCCCCTTGCCGAGCAATTCTGCAGATGACAGTCCGTCTTTCAGGCGTTCGGCATCGAAGCGTGCGTAAGCGCGCATGCGATCCGGTGCGCGGAAATCGACGATCATCAGCGACACTGGACCGTCGGTCTGGGTCTGCAGGATGAAGCGGCCGTCGAATTTCAACGCCGAGCCGAGCAGCGTGGTCAACACGATGGCTTCGCCGAGCAGCTTGGCCACCGGCGTTGGATAATCGTGCTTGGACAAGAGCTCATCGAGCGCAGGCCCGAGCCGTGTCAGCCGTCCGCGCAGATCGAGCGGCGCCACGTCGAATGGCAGAACCGCATCGTCCACCGGGACGGAAGATGGCGCGCGCATGGGAGTGTCGGGCTGCAGGCTGTAATCGGGGGATGGGGTCATGGGGCCTATGTGGGGGCAAAGGGCGCAAAGTGAAAGGGTGCAGAGGGAGCCGGGAACTCGCCAGGATAGTAGAACAAAAAGGGCCGGCGTGTACCGGCCCTTGCAGAGTGGCTCGACGGCGCAGCTTACGCCGCCTTCATCAGGCCTTCCTTCTCCAGAGCTTCCTGCACCTTCGGACGCGCGGCGACGCGATCCTTGTAGGCCATCAGGTTCTTGAACATGGAGAGGTCGAGCTTGTGGGCGTCGGCCCAGCGCAGCATCGTGAACAAATAGCCGTCGGCGACGCTGAACTGCTGACCCATCAGGTAGTCGCGGCCCTCGAGCTGGGCGTCGAGATACTTGAACTTGCTGGTCAGACGAGTGCGGAAGAAATCCTTTACGTCGTCGGCGAAGATCGGCTGAAACAGCGGAGAAAAATTCTTGTGCAGCTCGCCATTCACGAAGATGAGCAGCTCTTGCAGCTTGCGGCGTTCCGGGCTGCCATTGGCCGGGGCGAGATTCCTGGCCGCGGCCTGGTCAGCAATATATTGAACGATCACCGGTCCTTCGGTGACAAGTTCACCACCATCGAGCCCGAGGGCCGGCACCTGGCCCTTCGGATTGACGGCGAGATAGTCGTCGCCGCTTTCCAGTTTCTTGGCCCTGAGATCGACCTTGACGAGGTCATAGGGCAGGCCGGCTTCGAGAAGCGCGATATGCGGCGACAGCGAGCAGGCGCCAGGCGAATAATACAGCTTCATCGAAATTCCTCCTTAAGAACGTTGGGGTAACGCCGGGGCGTGACTAAATGCATCGGCATGGAATAGTCAAGATTGATGCAGATGCATCGAGTGGCTAGGATAGGCCACCATTTGGACTGTATGATGAAACGTAAACCTTCCACCGAGGCTGCCGCCGCCTGGATCCGCCTGATGCGGGTGCAGAGCCGCGTGCTGGACTGTGTCGAGCAGGACCTGAAGCGTGCCGGCTTTCCGCCGCTCGCCTGGTTTGACGCGCTGATGGAGCTGTCGCGCTCGCCGACTGGCGAGCTGCGTCCGGTCGAACTCGAAAAGCAGATGTTGATACCGCAATACTCGACCTCGCGGCTGATCGACCGGCTGGTCGATGAGGGGCTTGCCATCAGGCGCGAATGCAAGATGGACAAGCGCGGGCTGTTCGTGGAGATCACTCCGGCGGGGCGCGAGATGCACAAGAAGATGGGCAGCGCCTATGCGGTGGCCATCGAGAAGCATGTCGGCTCCAAGCTCACCGACGCAGATGCAGCAAAACTGTGCGGCCTGCTGGACCGGCTCGGTTGCGCATGCCATGACACACCGGCTGTTTCTGCGCCGGTCGCCAAAGACGCCGCTCCGGCGCGATGACGTTTCAAATTCCCTCTGCGTTGGCGTCCCGATCGGATCGCCGGCGTTCCCGACACTGCGCGCATCGGATTGCAGCGCCTTTCGACTGGACTTCTCATGGCGCGTGACCAACTCGATATGACGCCGCTGCAGTCGCGCGACGAACTCGTGGCATGGCTGGAAAAGGGCGTGAAGCCAGTGTCGGAATTCCGTATCGGTACGGAACATGAGAAGACACCGTTCACCCTCGATGGCCACAACCCCGTGCCCTACGAAGGCCCGCGCGGCATCGGCGCGCTGCTGGACGGCATGAAGCACCTGCTTGGGTGGGAGCCGATCATGGAGGGCCCGAATATCATCGGCCTCTATGATGTTACCGGCGGCGGAGCCATATCGCTGGAGCCGGGGGGGCAGTTCGAGCTCTCGGGTGCGCCGGTGGAGACCGTGCATCAGACGCAAGCCGAGCTGATGGCGCATCTTGCTCAGGTACGCGAAGTCGCGACGCCGCTCGGGATTGGCTTCCTTGGGCTCGGCCTCACGCCGTCATGGTCCCGGACGCAGATTCCGGTGATGCCGAAGGGCCGCTACAAGATCATGACCAACTACATGCCGAAGGTCGGCACCTATGGTCTCGACATGATGTACCGGACCTGCACCGTGCAGACCAATCTCGACTTCTCCTCGGAATCCGACATGGTGAAGAAGCTGCGCGTCTCGCTGGCGCTGCAGCCGGTGGCGACGGCGCTGTTCGCCAACTCGCCCTTCACAGAAGGCAAGCCGAACGGCTTCCTGTCATTCCGCTCCGAGATCTGGCGTGACACCGACAATGCCCGTTCGGGCATGCTGCCCTGGGCGTTCGAGTCCGGTATGGGCTTCGAGCGCTGGGTCGACTATGCGCTCGACGTGCCGATGTATTTCGTGAAGCGCGGCGATACTTACATCGACGTCTCCGGCTCCTCGTTCCGCGCTTTCTTCGAAGGCAAGAACAACAAGATGCCCGGTGAGAAGCCGACGCTGTCGGACTGGGCCAATCATCTCTCCACGATCTTCCCGGAAGTCCGCCTCAAACGTTATCTGGAAATGCGCGGCGCCGATGGCGTCACGTCGGATCGCCTGCCGGCGCTGTCCGCGTTCTGGGTCGGGTTGCTTTATGACGACGCCGCGCTCGATGCTGCCTGGGACATTGCCAGGCACTGGACTGCTGCGGAACGTCAGGCTTTGCGCGACGACGTGCCGCGCTTCGGCTTCAAGGCGCGGATCAAGGATCACTATCTGTTCGAGATTGCCAAGGAGTGCCTGGCCATTGCCCATGGCGGGCTGCATCGCCGCGCCAAGCTCGATGCGAACGGCTGCGACGAAACGCGTCATCTCGCGCCGCTCGACCGGATCATCGACTGCGGCAAGACTCCAGCCGAGGAAATGCTTGCCAAATTCAACGGCGCCTGGGGCGGCACTGTGACGCCGGTCTACAAGGAATATTGCTTCTAGCTCAAGCGCTTGTGAGTTGGGTGGGCGATTTCTGTCAATCCGTTCATCGGGCGTACAGGTGGCAGGCGTTCCAATGACGGTTCGTCGATCCCCTTGTTGCAACCAGCTGGAAAACCGATTGCATGTTGAGGAGCCGCCTGTTCGGAGCATGTCTGGCCGCACTTGCGATGGTTGTGCTGGCGGCAAGCGTACCTGCGCAGGCGCAGACCAATTTCGACCGGCCGGGCAATGACTATCAGCGCTCGGTGTCGATTTCGGGTGATCCGGCAGAATGCGCGCTGATCTGCGAGCGAGATAAGAAGTGCCGTGCCTGGAGCTTCAACTATCCCAGCGACAATTCGGAAAATGCTGTTTGCTGGCTCAAGGACAAGGTCCCGCCGCGTGTGCAAAGCTATTGCTGCGTCTCGGGGGTGCGCGGCGCCGGCGTGATCGAGCCGCGCAGCGGTCCAGTGGAAATTTCGACTGATCGCTATGGCGGCGATTATCGTTCTTTCGAGGTGAAGAACGACGACAAGGCCGAACGTGGCGATGTCTGCCGCGATGCCTGCCAGGGCGACAACAAGTGCCGCGCCTGGACCTTTGCCCGGCCCGGCTATGCCGGCAAGAGCGCGCGATGTTTCCTGAAAAACGACATCAAGCCGCCGAGGCGTAAACCTGGCTTCATTTCAGGCGTTGTAAGGTGAGTGGCCAGCAAAGGAGCTGACAGATGACGCGCATTCTTCGCACCGCCCTCGGTGGCGTAGCCTTGGTCGCTCTCACCACGGCCGCGGCCGTCGCGCATCATGGCTGGGGCAGTTACGATGCTGCAAAGCCGGTCACCGTGACGGGGCCGATCCAAAGTCTGAAATTCGAGAATCCGCATGCGACCGTCGTCATCAAGGGCAGTGACAAGGCCTGGACCGTGACGCTGGCGCCGACCTCCCGCATGACCTCGCGCGGCGCTTCGGCCGACGTGGTCGCTGTCGGCAAGACGGCGTCGGCCTATGGCTATCCGTCCACGGTCGAGAAGGACGAGATGCGTGCCGAGCGCATCACGGTGGACGGCAAGACCTACGAATTGCGCTAGCAGCGTGATGCGATGACCGAAGCCGCTCCCGCGCTATTCGTTGCCATCGAGGCATCCGCCATCGGCGCGGCGATCCGGCAGTCGCGCTGGCTCTATATGGTTGCCAATGTCGGGCACATCGTTGCGCTGCTGTTCTTTGCCGGCGCCATCGCAGTGATGGATACCCGTCTTGCCGGTGGATTATCCGCGACAGCGCCCGGGCCGCTGCTTCGCAAAGCGCGGCAGCTTGCGGTCGCTGCTTTTGCCGGTCTGATCGTCACCGGCCTCGTGCTGTTCACCGCCGAGGCCAGCCATGTCGTGATCAACCGCGTGTTTCAGATCAAGGCCGGGCTGATCGTGCTCGGTCTGCTCAACATTCTCTGGGTCGAGCGGACCATCATGCCGAAGGTCGCGGCCCTGCCACCGCTGATGCCGATGCCTGCGGGCGCGAGACAAGGCGCATGGGCGTCACTGGCGATCTGGCTCAGCGTTGCGATCTGCGGGCGGGCGATCGCCTATTTCTGATTGCCCGCTTCATAAGTCTTGCGCTCAGCTTTCGAGGCCAGCGCGAGCCATTGTCGCCGCAATAGCGGTTCGACATGCGAGCACTTGGCCCTGGAGAGAGTGACCAGCACGATCGCATGGTCCCGGTAGTGGTCGGTAAACGAGAAGATCTCAGGCTGGCTTTCGACCAGCATTTCACGCTCGTCAGGCGGAACACCGGGCATCACCAGTGTCACGCCGTCTTCCCTCAGGCGGGCCAGCAGCTTCTTCCGCACCTTGCGCGGGGGTGCGATAGGATGTGCCGTCCTCGACCTCGGGCCATGTCAGCGCAAATGCCCGGACATCGTCGAAGGTCATCGCATTCAATGCACGCCGGTAAAGAAACGCGCAAAGCGCAGGCCGGACCACCAGTTCGCCACCGGCTGGCTGCGCACACCGAGATCCCATGAGCCGACGATGGCGTCGACGCGGCCCACGAGATTGTCCATCGGCAGCAGGCCGACGCCGCCTTGGCTCACCGGCACGCGGCTGTCGGCGGAATTGTCGCGATTGTCGCCCATCACGAACAGATGGCCCGGCGGCACGGTGACATCGGGCGTATTGTCGAGGCGGCCATTGTTGCGCAGCTTGAAGATGGGATGCGCTACGCCTCCCGGCAGCGTCTCGACATAGCGCTGGGCCGGCTCCGAGCCACCGCTGTCGTCTTCCGCCGCGCCGATGCCGTCGGCTTGGACGGCCGTCGCCTTGCCGTTGATCCAGACCTGGCCACCGCGCAGCTCCACGTGGTCGCCGGGCAGGCCGATCACGCGTTTGACCCAGACTTGCGAGCGATCGCCCGGCCAGCGGAACACGACCACATCGCCGCGCTTCGGCGTCGAGGCGAAGACCCGGCCGGTTTCCGGGAAAGCCACATGGATCGGCAGCGAGGCGGTGGAATAGCCGTAGGGAAATTTCGTCGCCAGCAGCGCGTCGCCGATCAGCAGCGTCGGCTCCATGGAGGCGGAGGGGACATAGAACGGCTCGGCAAGCGCGCCTTTGCCGAGAAACACGATGCCGACAATGGCGGCGATCTGCGCGATCTGGCTGCCCCAGCGCTTGGCGGTGCTGCCAGCCGTGCTCGTTGTGGTGGTCGTTTCCGTGCTCACTGGCCCGTTCCTCCGATCGTCACCTTGTCCATTCGCAACGTCGGCTGGCCGACACCGACCGGCACGCCCTGGCCATGCTTGCCGCAAGTGCCGATGCCGTCGTCGAGGGCGAGGTCGTTGCCGATCATGCTGATGCGGTGCAGGTCAGTCGGACCATTGCCGATCATCATCGCACCCTTCACCGGCGCGCCGATCCTGCCATTCTCGATCTTGTAGGCCTCGGTGCACTGAAACACGTATTTGCCGGAGGTGATGTCCACCTGGCCGCCGCCGAAGTTCACGGCATAGATGCCGTTCTTCACCGAGGCGAGGATTTCGGCGGGGTCGCGCTGGCCGGCCAGCATGTAGGTGTTGGTCATGCGCGGCATCGGTACATGGGCATAGCCTTGCCGGCGGCCGTTGCCGGTGGGTTTCATGCCCATCAGGCGCGCGTTCTGGCGATCCTGCATATAGCCGACCAGGATGCCGTCCTCGATCAGCACGGTGCGGTTGGTCGGTGTGCCCTCGTCGTCGATGGAGAGCGAGCCGCGCCGCGACGAAATCGTTCCGTCATCCACCACGGTGACGCCCTTGGCGGCCACCTGCTGGCCCATCAGGCCGGCAAAGGCCGAGGTCTTCTTGCGGTTGAAGTCGCCTTCGAGGCCGTGGCCGACGGCCTCATGCAGCATCACGCCGGGCCAGCCCGGTCCGAGCACCACATCCATTTCGCCGGCGGGCGCGGGGATGGATTCGAGATTGACCAGCGCCTCGCGCAGCGCGCCGTCGGCTGCCGAACGCCAGTTGGCGCTCTCGATGAAGCGCGCATAGCCCTCGCGGCCGCCATAGCCCTTGGAGCCGCTCTCCTGCCGGTCGCCCTGCCCGGCGACGACGCTGATATTCACCCGCACCAGCGGGCGGATGTCGCGATAGCTCTCGCCGTCCGGGCGCAAGATCTCGACCACCTGCCAGGAGGCGCCGAGCGACACCGAGACCTGACGCACGCGCGGGTCCTTGTCGCGCACATAGGCGTCGATCTCGGCCAGTAGCTTTACCTTGGCCTCGAAGCCGGGGACGTCGAGCGGATTGTCGTCGCCATAGAGCCGCACATTGGTGTGCGACGGCGCCGTGGCAAACGTCCCCGCATAGCCGCCGCGGACCGCATTGACCGCATCAGCCGCACGGACCAGCGCCGGAATCGATACATCCGAGGAATGCGCATAGCCGACAGCGTCGTCCTTCACGGCGCGCAGGCCAAAACCTTGCGCGGTGTCATAGGTCGCCTGCTTCAGCCGGCCATTGTCGAAGCCGAGCGCCTCGCTCTGGCTGTATTCCAGAAACAGCTCGCCGTCGTCGGCCCCCTGCAGCCCCCGCAACAATTCGCGGCGGACCGCATCGCGGTCGAGATTGGCGCGGTCGAGCAGGGATGTGGTGACGAGGCTGGTCATGCAGGCTCCAAAACGGCAGGCATTGCTGCACCGAAGGCGGTTTCACCTTGTAGCGGCAACCCGGGGTGGGGTCGCCTTACATTGGCGTAATCTCGAACGATACAGGTGTTCGCCAAGGAAGATAGGTATCGGGCTACAAAATGGGGAGGGGCCGATGGACAGCGCTTCGGTTCCAGTTTGGAGAGATTACAAACTGCGGCTGTAGTTCGCGTTGTGGCGGTACGGTAAGCGTGGGCATTGTCGCAGCGGGCGCTGAGACCCGACGCAGTTCGTCCTCCAGCTCCAAATTGCCGCCGCCCATGGTTCCCTGACCAAAATGGCTTCCCCAATCAAATCCGCCTTCCTGCAGGTTCACTCCGTCATCGGCCTTACGGTCTCGCTGGTGCTGGGGGTGATGGGCCTCACCGGGGCGATGCTGTCCTTTGAAGACGAGATCGTCGCTGCCCTCAACCGCGACGCCGCCAAGGTCGAGCTGCGCTCGGCGCCGGTGTTGACGCCGGATGAAATCGTGGCGCGGCTGCAGGGCCAGCCGGGCGCCGGCAAGGTCCAGCTGATGATGCTGTCGAGCGAGCCGGGCGCCACGGTACGCGCCCGCTTTGCACGCAATGAAAACGGCGAACGCTCCTCCGTCTTTGTCGATCCCTATGATGGCCGGATCGTTGCGCCTGTCAGTGGCGAAGGCTTCTTCGCCACGCTGCGCAACCTGCATCGCTTCCTGCTGCTGCCAGGTAACGGCAATGGCTATGGCCGTCTGATCACCGGCGTCTCGGCAATAGGCCTGCTCGTGCTGCTCATTTCCGGCATGGTGTTGCGCTGGCCGCGCCATGTGCGCAGCATCAGGAGGTGGCTCAAGCCCAATCTCGCGATGCCCGGCCGTGCCTTTCACTGGTCGTTGCACAGTGTGATGGGCACCTGGGTGCTGCCGGTCTATGTGATCACGATCCTCACCGGCCTGTGGTGGTCGTTCGATTGGTACAAAGCCAGCGCCACCTGGTTGCTGTCGAGCAAGCCGCCGGTGGCCGCGAAGGCACCCGCCGGGGCGAAGGGCGGTGCAAGGTCCGGCAATGCAGCCGAAAGTGCTGCTACGCCAACGCTCGATCGCGCATGGGCTACCTTCCTTGCCGATCAGGGCAGCCAATACGCGAATGTCTATCTGCAGGTGCCCAACGGTCCGGGCCCCGTGCGTTTGCGGTCGCTGGCCAAGGACGCGCCGCACGATGTCGCCCGCGACGACTTCCGCATCGATGGCGCCACCGGGCGCGTTATCGCGGTCGAGCGCTACGCCGACAAATCCGTTGGCGACAGCATCTTGCAGCGTGTCCTGCAGATTCACACCGGCGCAGCATTCGGACCGGTCGGCCGCATCCTGTTCATGATCGCGGCAGCACTGATGCCACTGTTCACGGTCACCGGCATCATCCTGTATGTCTCGCGCCGGAAGCTGCGCGCGGCATCGACGCCCAAGCGCCATCGTTCGGTTGGGCTGGTGCCTGGCGAGTAAGGCGCACCGCGGTTGACCTAAACGAGAGGCGCCGTTCTCTCGTCCACGCCGAATGAAGTCGCGGAATGGGTCTGCATCGCAGAGAGATGCGCCTGCGACCATCGGAATAGTTCATCGAAAACCGGCCTTAGTGCGCGCGCCGATTCCGTCAGTTCATATTCGACCCTGGGAGGGATCTCGGGGAATGCCGTGCGCTTGATGAGACCATCGGCCTCGAGGTCACGCAGTTGTGTTGTCAGCATGTGTTGGGTGACGCCCGGAATCGCTCGCAGCAACTCGCCAAACCGGTGCTTGCGCTGGACGAGTTGCCAGAGAATCTCGCCCTTCCACTTGCCGGTGATCATTCCAAGCGCGCGATGAAAATCTTCGATCACCCGATCCTGTTGGCATTCGGGGGGCGCGGCATCGTCTGTTTTTCCTTTAGTCATGTTTTCCATACTATCTCAGAAAAAGCATTCTACTTGTCTTCTCGATCTTACTTCCGAAGTTTGTGTGTCGAAAGCGCGTCGCGGGTCTGTAGCAATCTGCCGCGCAGCCGACATCGTTGTGACTTTTTTCGGAGCTATCCATGTCATCGTCTTCAGTCACTTCGTCAGCGCCGCGGCATTGGACCCTCGTCGCTCTATGGGGCGTCAGAATCTTGCTCGCTCTGGCGTTCGCGGCAGCAGGTGCCGCCAAGCTTTATGGCGTGCCGATGCTCGTCGACGAGTTCGAGCATATCGGTCTCGGGCAATGGTTCCGTTATCTGACTGGCACGCTGGAAATTCTCGGAGCGGCGCTGATCGTCGTGCCGATAACGGCTGCACTTGGCGCTGTTCTCCTCGGCTGCATCATGATCGGCGCAATGTTTACACATTTATTTGTCATTGGCGGCTCGCCGATTCCGGCCATCGTGCTGCTCGTATTGAGCGGCATCGTGGCTTACGCCAAGCGCGGCTCAATTCTCAGGTAGCAAACGCGCATCGCGCCTGGCCATTTGCGGATGACCGTTGGTGCAGCGAAGCGTCGGGGTGTGTCCGGGTGCAGATGAGGGTGTCGATGCGGAATTATGGTCGCAAGATTTTGACGACGGCGGTGTTTGGTCTGGCATTTGCCGTACCGTTGTGCGTGACCCTGGTTTTGACGGATGCGGGGTCCGCTGTTTCAAAGCCGCGGGAGTCGGAGACGAAGCCTGCGGCTGCCAAGACACATCGTCTCGTGCTGCAGATCAATACGGATGATCCGACCGTCATGAGAGCGCTGATCTCGACGTCATTGAACCTGCCGAAATACTATCGGGAAACGAAGCAGGATTTCTCGATTGAAATTGTCGCTTACAACGCCGGCATTCACATGTTCAGGGTGGATACGTCGCCGGTCAAGGAACTGCTGAAAGTCGTCCAGGCTCTCACCCCTGACATTCGCTTTGTGGTCTGCGAAGCAACCAAACTAGGTATGGAGCGTGGTGAGGGGCATCCGATTTCGTTCATCGATAACGTTGAGTTGGTTCCGAATGGTCCTGGGCGGATCATCGAACTACAAGAAGCGGGATGGTCCTATATCCGTTCCTGAGCAACACGCTTCGCCATCCCGTTTTATGCCCGCCGGAGGCCAGACCATGACAAGACAACACCGCGAGCGGAGTGTTGTCCGCTTGCCGATGTCACGACGTGCGCTGCTCAAAGGGGCGCTGGTTACCACAGTGGTATCGGCAATCGGCCCCGATGCGAATGCGCGGTCCGACGGGCCTCCGCCGCTGGGCTCTGCCCGGCATCAGTTCACCGTCATCCGGGGGGCGCGGCCAATCCCGCCCGTTCCGGTGCCGCGTCTTGACGGCAAGCCGATTGATCTGACCGCATTCTCGGGGAAAGTCGTGCTGGTCAATTTCTGGGCCACATGGTGTCCGGCTTGCAAGATTGAGTTGCCGATCCTTGATCGGCTGCAGAATATCGAGACGCGCGCAAATCTTCACGTCATCGCCATTGTCACCGATCGCGTCAGCCGTGCGGACGTTGCTTCGTTCGCGCGCAATTTGAAACTCCGGCACCTTGAGGTCGGTATCGATCCTGGTGGGCTGGTCGCGCGTGCCGGTGAGACGACCGCTCCCGATACGCCGTTCGGCCTCTATGCGATGCCCATCACATATGTGATCGGAATGACGGGGCAGGTTGAAGGATATCTTGCAGGAGAAGTCGACTGGACGTCCGATGAAGCTCGGCGCTTGCTCGATTACTACAGGCGACGCGGTTCTGGCTGACGCTACAGGTTCGAAGCCTATGGCAGCTTGTCGTAGCCGTCGCCCAAGCCGTTGAGGCTGAGCGGGAAGCCGATGCCCTCTTCGGGGGTTTCGAAGATGATGAAGGTCGCGGTCTTGGCGGTGCGGAGCTGACCGAGCAGCTTGTCATCCATCACGACTTCGGCAACACAGCCATTGGGCAGGCAGCGCACGAAGCCGGCGCGGCCGACATCCTGATTGTCGAGCTTGAGACCAAGGCCGGACGGCAGCAGCACGCCGAGCGGCGCCACCACGCGCATCAACTTGCTCTTCTGGTCGGCGGTCTTGAGCACGATTACCGTCAGGCCGGCGTTGGAGCGGTCTTCGGCCACCACGCTCTGGATCAGGGCGCATTGCTCGGCCTGGGCGCCGGGCGGGGTGTCGCAGCGAATCTGCCAGTCGCCATGGGTCGATTTGACGGCGCCCTGGGCGCTGGCGGCGCCGGGCGCAGCCAGCAGAGCCGCAAATGTCAGAAAGCCGAGCGTGAGATGGCGCCAGCTGGAAGTCGGCTGCTGCTGCGATGTCGAAAGCCTCATCCGGATCGATCCTTGGGCGTCGTTGGTGGTCGCGATCATGCTCAGTGGTCTCTGCAATCGGTTTGGCAGCACTGTGAACGCTGAAGAATTCCAGAGCGCGGAATGATACTGCGATGACGGCGCCTTGAAGGCGGCCACAGCAGCTGCTTGCGCGCCGATTGTGGCGAATCAGTTACCCGATCATCGCATATTTCGTGCCTAAAGCGGCCACAGCAGGTGTCAAGCGCCGCCGGTGGCGACTGACATTTGTCATTGATGTGATGCAGGAAATACGACCTTCGTGCAATTCGGTCGAATGCATTCCGGGATACCGCACTCCTGCATTGCGACAGGTCAAGAATTATGGTTTGAGAGGCTGGATTTCGACGCATTCTAACGAGCGGGCCCACAGGGCCTTGGGCAATTTGTCCGTTTGTTCGCGAGGGGGTCGGGCCGCATACTCGGGCAATACCGGGATGCGTAAGATTTTACATGGGAGCGCACGCGGCATGAGGATGCTGAGGGGCCAGTTTGGCCACCGGTTGCTGGGGTTAGCGGTTGTTGGGGCCGGTCTCGCTGTTAGCGGCGCTGCCTTTGCTCAGGTGATGGGTCAGCCCGCACCCTGGGAATACAAGCTTCAGGAAGCAGCCACGCCGGTGATGGAGAACATCACCTGGTTTCACAACTTTCTGCTCTGGCTGATCACGGCAATCACGCTGTTCGTGCTGGTGCTGCTCGTTATCGTGGTGGTGAAGTTCAATGCCAAGGCCAATCCGGTCCCGTCCAAGACCACTCACAACACGCTGATCGAAGTGGCATGGACGATCATTCCGGTGTTGATCCTGGTGGCGGTCGCAGTGCCGTCGTTCAGGCTGCTGTTCCTGCAGCTCGATGTTCCAAAGGCTGACCTGACCATCAAGGCCACCGGCAAGCAGTGGTTCTGGACCTACTCCTATCCGGACAACGGTCCATTCGAATTCGACTCGCTGATGGCCGCCGACAAGCAGCCGCGCCTCCTTGCAGTCGATAACGAGGTGGTGGTGCCGGTGAACAAGGTGGTCCGTGTGCAGACCACGGCGGCCGACGTGATCCACTCCTTCGCGGTGCCGTCCTTCGGCATCAAGATCGACGCCATCCCGGGCCGTCTCAACGAGACCTGGTTCAAGGCCACCAAGACCGGCATGTTCTACGGCCAGTGCTCGGAACTATGCGGCAAGGATCACGCCTTCATGCCGATCGCGATCCGGGTCGTCACCGATCAGGAATTCACTGCTTGGGTCGAGCAGGCCAAGAAGAAGTTCGCCAGCAATCCGTCGAGCACCTTTGCTTCGGCGGCGACCACGCAGGCGCAGTGAGGCACGCGGAGCCGCAAGGCTCCGTGCCGATCTGATTTGAGGAATTGGGCGAGGGGACCGCAAGGTCCGAAAAGACTGCCAAGACGACGAAGCAGGATTTGAAAATGGCAACGACCGCGGCAACACCGGCTCACAACGACCACGCTCACGACGATCATGCGCATGCGCATCCGACCGGGTGGCGTCGTTACGTCTATTCGACGAACCATAAGGACATCGGCACGATGTACCTTATCTTCGCGATCGTGGCCGGCGTCATCGGCGGTCTGATGTCGATCCTGATCCGCATCGAGCTGATGTATCCCGGCGTGCAGATCTTCCACGAGGCGCACACCTACAACGTCTTCGTTACCTCGCATGGCCTGATCATGATCTTCTTCATGGTCATGCCTGCCATGATCGGTGGTTTCGGCAACTGGATGGTGCCGCTGATGATCGGCGCGCCGGACATGGCGTTCCCGCGCATGAACAACGTGTCGTTCTGGCTGCTGCCGGCGGCTTTCGCGCTGCTCATCATCTCCACCTTCGTGGAAGGCGAGCCCGGGGCCAATGGCGTCGGCGCCGGCTGGACCATGTATGCGCCGCTCTCGACATCGGGTCATCCCGGCCCGGCCGTCGATTTCGCGATCCTGGCGCTGCACATTGCCGGTGCGTCGTCGATCCTCGGCGCCATCAACTTCATCACCACCATCTTCAACATGCGCGCACCGGGCATGACCCTGCACAAGATGCCGCTGTTCGTGTGGTCGATCCTGGTGACGGTATTCCTGCTGCTGCTGTCGCTGCCGGTGCTCGCCGGTGCGATCACCATGCTGCTGACCGACCGCAATTTCGGCACGACGTTCTTCGCGCCCGACGGCGGCGGCGACCCCGTGCTGTTCCAGCATCTGTTCTGGTTCTTCGGTCACCCCGAGGTGTACATCCTGATCCTGCCCGGCTTCGGCATGATCAGCCAGATCGTCTCGACCTTCTCGCGCAAGCCCGTGTTCGGCTATCTCGGCATGGCCTACGCCATGGTCGCGATCGGCGGCATCGGCTTCGTGGTCTGGGCGCATCACATGTACACGGTCGGCATGTCCTCGGCGACGCAGGCCTATTTCGTGGCGGCGACGATGGTCATCGCAGTTCCGACCGGCGTGAAGATCTTCTCCTGGATCGCCACGATGTGGGGCGGCTCGATCGAGTTCCGGGCCCCGATGATCTGGGCGGTCGGCTTCATCTTCCTGTTCACGATCGGAGGCGTCACC
>JASBVG010000032.1 GCA_030147505.1 Tardiphaga sp. | reverse complement strand
TCGAGATGCTCGGCAATTTCTCGTTCGGCGATTACTTCAAGGAACGGGCCATCGAGCTCGCCTGGAATCTGATCACCAAGGAATACGGCCTGCCGAAGGACAAGCTGCTCGTCACGGTCTATTCGGAAGACGATGAAGCCTTCGGCCTGTGGAAGAAGGTTGCCGGTCTTTCTGAGTCCAAGATCATCCGCATCCCGACCTCGGACAATTTCTGGCAGATGGGTGATACCGGCCCGTGCGGTCCGTGCTCGGAAATCTTCTTCGACCACGGCGACAAGATTCCCGGTGGTCCTCCCGGCTCGCCCGATGAAGATGGCGACCGTTTTATCGAGATCTGGAATCTCGTCTTCATGCAGTTCGAGCAGATCGCACCGGGCAATCGCCTTGCGCTGCCAAAACCGTCCATCGACACCGGCATGGGCCTCGAGCGCATCGCCGCGGTGCTGCAGGGCAAGCACGACAATTACGACATCGACCTGTTCGTCGCACTGATCCGCGCCATCGCCGATCTCACCGGTGCCGATCCTGACGGCCCGATGAAGGCCTCGCTTCGCGTAATCGCCGATCACCTGCGCGCGTCGTCGTTCCTCATTGCCGATGGTGTGCTGCCGTCGAATGAGGGCCGCGGCTATGTGCTCCGCCGCATCATGCGCCGCGCCATGCGCCACGGTCAGTTGCTCGGCGCCCGCGAGCCCTTGATGTGGAAGCTCGTCCCGGTGCTGGTGCGCGAGATGGGCGAAGCCTATCCGGAATTGCAGCGCGCGCGTTCGCTCATCGAAGAGACGCTGCGTCTCGAAGAGACGCGCTTCCGCAAGACGCTGGATCGCGGCCTCGCAATCCTCGACGACAAGAGCGCGTCGCTCAAGAAGGGCGATATGTTCGACGGCGAGACGGCGTTCACGCTGTACGACACGTTCGGCTTCCCGCTCGATTTGACGCAGGACGCGCTGCGTAATCGCGGCATCTCTGTCGATCTCGCATCCTTCACCGATGCGATGGAGCGGCAGAAGCAGAAGGCGCGCGCCTCGTGGTCCGGTTCGGGCGAAGCCGCGACCGAGACCGTGTGGTTCGGCCTGCGCGAAAAGCTAGGCGCCACTGAATTCCTCGGCTACGAGACCGAAAGCGCCGAAGGCGCTGTGACCGCGCTGGTGAAAGACGGCAACGAGGTCGAGAGCCTCAAGGCCGGTGAGACCGGTGCCATCGTTCTCAACCAGACTCCATTCTATGCGGAGTCCGGCGGTCAGGTCGGCGATCTCGGCGTGCTGACAGGCGAGGGCGTCAGCTTCCGCGTGACAGACACCCAGAAGCGCGCCGGCGATCTGTTCGTGCATCTCGGCACCGTCGAGACCGGCGAACTCAAGCTTGGCACCGCGCTCGCGCTCGATGTCGATCATGGCCGCCGCTCGGCGATTCGTGCCAATCACTCGGCGACGCATCTGTTGCATGAAGCACTGCGCCAGGTGCTCGGCGATCACATCGCGCAGAAGGGCTCGATGGTCTCGCCGGATCGTCTGCGTTTCGACTTCGTGCATCAGAAGCCGATCACGGCGGATGAGCTGCGTCAGGTCGAGGACATCGCCAACAATGTCGTGCTCGAAAACGACGAAGTCACCACGCGCCTGATGGCGGTGGACGATGCCCGCGAGGCTGGCGCCCGCGCCTTGTTCGGCGAGAAATATGGCGACGAGGTTCGCGTTGTCTCCATGGGCAAGATGCCCCGTGACTCGGGCAGCAATGCGCTCGGCTGGTCGGTCGAACTCTGCGGCGGCACCCACGTGAAGCGCACCGGCGATATCGGCATGATCTCGGTGACCTCGGAAAGCGCAGTCTCGTCCGGCGTACGCCGCATCGAGGCGCTGACCGGCACCCAGGCGCGTCACCACGCCAATGACACGATGGCGCTCGCAAAATCCGCGGCCGACGAGCTGCGTACGACGCTGGCCGACATGCCGGCGCGCATCGCCGCGTTGATGGACGAGCGCAAGAAACTCGAGCGCGAACTGTCCGAAGCCAAGAAGACCATTGCCATGGGCGGCAGCGCTGGCGCTTCGGTCGGCGCGGGCGGCGGCGATATCCGCGATGTCGGTGGCACCAAGCTGATGGCCAAGAGCGTCTCGGGCATCGAGATGAAGGACCTCAAGAGCCTTGCCGACGCCGGCAAGAAGCAGCTCGGCTCCGGTGTGGTTGCGATCATCAATGTCGGTGAAGACGGCAAGGCCGGCGTCGTGGTTGGCGTCACCGAGGATCTGACCAAACGGTTCAGCGCCGTCGATCTCGTCAAACTTGCCTCCGAAGCCCTCGGCGGCAAGGGCGGCGGCGGCCGTCCCGATATGGCGCAGGCCGGCGGTCCCGATGGAGCCAAGGCCGATGATGCGTTGAAGGCGATTGAGGCCGCGATTGCGGGCTGATCAGTGATCGCTATTTGCGCGCCGCGAAGAGCGGCGCAATGCGGTCGATGCGATTGGTCCAGATTCCGCCGGCAAAGCCTTGCGGGATCTGCAAGGCATCGACGGGGCTGTCGATGCCGCTGGAAAAATCTTCGCCCGCGTTAGCGCCGATCACGAACACTTCTGTGTTCACGGATTTCAGCCGGGCAACCAGCAGGTTGGGCCAGCCCCATGCCCAGCGCCCATAGTTTGTCGGCAGCATGATCATGCTATTGGCGCAGTCGGCTGGCACGTGGCCGGACCAGCTGAGCGTCAGATATTGAGTGGCGCACTGCTTCATCGTGTTGCGGCTGGTCGTGCGCAGGCCCGGCATGCGCTGACGTAGTACGTTGATCGGAGCATTGCCGCCATAGACGATCAATTGCCGCAATCGGGGCGTCGGCAGTGCCATCAGGCGGTCTGCCAGCAGCTCTCCTTCCTTCGGATCGTTGCTCTTCACGTGAATGAGAAAGCGTTTGTCCGGAAAGCGAGTCAGCACCTCATCCATGGTCGGCATCTGACCAACGAACTCGCCGCGGAAAGGGTAGGTCTTGCCGCCATCGGACGTGTAGCCATGGCCGAGATCGAGTTTCCGCAAATCTGCCATGCTCGCTTCGCGGGTGACGCCATGGCCGTCGGTCCTGCAGTCCAGCGTCCAGTCGTGGAAGACGGCGAATTGCTTGTCGGTGGTGGGGTGAATGTCGAATTCCACAATGTCGGCGCCGGCCTCGAACGCAGCCGCCATCGAAGCGATCGTATTCTCGATATAGCGATGCTCGGGTGGGTGAATACGAGAGGCGGTGCATGCCTGCGCATCGAGTCCCCTGGTGTGGTAGGTCTGCGCCAAACCTCGATGGGCGAGCAGCAGGGGTTGTCCACCCGGACTCCATAGCGATGTATTGTTGAACCACAGCGCAGCAGAAACAACCACACAGACCACAAAAGCGTAGCGTAACAGTCGCATCCCCACCCCCGATCTCACCGTGCTCACATCGAGGGCCTTTGCGGCCAATCAGAGGCGGCGGTTGGGCGCAGCAGCTCCAGTCATTGCACGTTTTGCGGGATTCTTTGGCTCATCGGCCGCTGACCTCAACAGGTATGAACCGCATCGCCTCGCCGCAACCGCTTGTCGCGATAACGACATCGTTTGAGGCTGCGACCATGAGTAGCCTCACATGAGTCTGGCATCCCAGGCTCCCATGCGGCAAAAAGCGGCATGGAGCACAATACCCCTCTGATTTCGACTGTCGTCGTTGGCCTCGTGCTGGCATTCATTCTCGGTGTAGTTGCGCAGCGTATTCGCGTCTCGCCCCTGGTGGGCTATCTGCTTGCTGGCGTGCTGATGGGCCCGTTCACGCCGGGCTATGTGGCGGATCAGAAGCTCGCCAACGAACTCGCCGAGATCGGCATCATTCTCCTGATGTTCGGTGTCGGCCTGCATTTCTCGCTGAAGGATCTGCTCTCTGTCAAAAACATCGCCATTCCCGGCGCGGTTGTGCAGATCGCGGTAGCGACGCTGCTCGGCATCGGTCTCGGCGAGGCGCTGGGCTGGGGTCTTGGCGGCGGCCTCGTGTTCGGCCTCGCACTCTCCGTTGCATCGACCGTCGTGCTGCTGCGCGCGCTGCAGGAGCGCCGTCTGATCGATAGCGAACGCGGGCGCATCGCCGTCGGCTGGCTGATCGTGGAAGATCTCGCGATGGTGCTGACGCTGGTGTTGCTGCCGGCCATCGCGCCGCTGCTGCTGGGGCAGGGCGGCGGCGACCTGTCGGCGCTGGCGATGCCGGTGCTGGTGACGCTCGGCAAGGTCGCCGGCTTCGTCATCTTCATGCTGGTGGTCGGTCGCCGTGTGATTCCCGCGATGCTGCACTACGTGGCGCATACCGGCTCGCGGGAGCTATTCCGCCTTGCGGTGTTCGCCATCTCGCTCGGCGTCGCCTTCGGTGCGGCTATCGTGTTCGACGTCTCCTTCGCGCTCGGCGCCTTCTTCGCCGGCATGATCCTCAGTGAATCCGAGCTGAGCCAGCGCGCCGCCAATGAGACGCTGCCGCTGCGCGACGCCTTCGCGGTGCTGTTCTTCGTCTCGGTCGGCATGCTGGTCGATCCCTCCATCATTCTGCGCGATCCGCTGCCGCTGCTGGCCACGGTGTTCATCATTCTGGTCGGCAAGTCTGTGGCCGCCTTCGGCATCGTCCGCCTGTTCGGCTATCCGCAATCCACCGCACTGACGATCTCGGCTTCGCTCGCGCAGATCGGCGAATTCTCCTTCATCCTCGTCGGCCTCGGAGTCAGCCTCGGGCTGCTACCCGATCGCGGCCGCGATCTGGTGCTGGCCGGCGCGATCATCTCGATCATGATCAATCCGCTGTTCTTCGCCATTCTCGATCGCATGGTCGAGAATGAAGAGGCCGCGCCGAAGCCGGCAGGGCCGCCCGATCCGAAGGTTGTGTCCCGCGATCCGCCGCCGGTGTCCGAACTCGTCAATCACGTCATTCTGGTCGGTCACGGTCGCGTCGGAAGCGTGGTGAGCACGGCGCTGCGTGCGGCGAAGATGCCGTTCCTCGTCATCGAGGATACGCCGGGCGTCGTCGAGCGTCTGCGTGAAAACCATGTGGACGTGATCACCGGCAATGCCGCAGCGCCGGACATGCTGCAGGCTGCGAATATTGGTCACGCCAGCGGGCTTTTGGTCGCGATCCCCGATGCGTTCGAGGGCGGGCAGATTGTCGCCAAGGCGCGTGCGCTCAATCCGACTTTGCCGATCATCGCCCGCGCGCATTCCGACGAGGAAGTCGCGCATCTCAAATATCACGGCGCCAATGTCGTGATCATGGGCGAGCAGGAAATTGCCAAGGCGATGTTGCTGAAGATTGGCGCGACGATGGCGGTTTGAGCCTCTTACGCTGTCGTTCCGGGGCGCGCGCAGCGCGAACCCGGAATCCCGGTGTGTGAGGGAATGGAGCTCCAATCTATCGAGATTCCGGATTCGCTCACGCGAAGATGCGTGAGCGCCCCGGAATGACGAGTTTGCTATACCGACCGCGTCATGCCGCCGTCGACCCGGATGTTCTGGCCGGTGATGTAACCTGCGCCTTCCGAAGCCAGGAAGGCCACGGTGGCGGCGATCTCCTCGCTCTTGCCGTAGCGCTGCATCGGCACGCTCGCGCGGCGCTCTTCTGTCGCCGGCAGGCTGTCGATCCAGCCCGGCAGCACATTGTTCATGCGCACATTCGAAGCCGCGAAAGCATCTGCGAACAGTTTTGTGTAGGACGCCAGCCCTGCGCGAAACACCGCTGACGTCGGAAACATTGCCGACGGCTCGAAAGCCCAGGCCGTCGAGATATTGATGATGCTGCCCGCCTTCTGCGTCTGCATGATCGGTGCGACCAGCCGGGTCGGCCGGATCACATTCATCAGATAGACGTCCATGCCGGTGTGCCACTGCTCGTCAGTGAGTTCGAGCACCGGCGCGCGGGGGCCGTGGCCGGCGCTGTTCACCAGCGCATCGATACGGCCCCATTTCGCCATCGCACCATCGACGAGGCGCTTGAGATCGTCATTTGACTGGTTCGAGCCGGTGATGCCGAGGCCGCCTAGCTCCTGCGCGAGCGTTTCGCCTTTGCCCGACGAGGACAGGATCGCGACGTGAAAACCATCGGCTGCAAGCCGCCGCGCTGCGGCGGCGCCCATTCCACTTCCGCCCGCGGTGATGACGGCGACTTTTCCTGCTGACATGATGATGCTCCTTCTTCGATGCGCCGAGCTTAGCTCGCGATCGTTCGCCGCAGGAAGGCATAACCCAGCGCCTGGCTCTGTGCCTGCTTGCTGTTATCCACCGCGCCGGAATGGCCGCCGGCCACGGTCTCGTTGAACCAGGCCGGGCAGCCCAGTTCCTGCAATCGCGCGACCATCTTGCGGGCATGGCCGGGATGCACGCGGTCGTCGGTGCGGTTGGTGGTGATCAGGATCGGCGGATAGTTCTGGCCGCCCTTCGCCAGATGATAGGGCGAGAATTTCTGCAGATAGGTCCACTCATCCGGAATCTCTGGATCGCCATATTCGGCGATCCAGCTCTGGCCCGCGAGCAGCTTTGTGTAGCGCGCCATGTCGAGCAGCGGCACGCTGCACCAGATCGCGCCGAACAGGTTTGGATAGCGCGTCAGCATATTGCCGACGAGCAGCCCGCCATTGCTGCCGCCGTGGCATGCGAGCTTCGCCGCCGTCGTTACACCCGATGCCGCGAGATCGCGCGCGACCGCTGCGAAATCATCATGGGCCACATGCTTGGTGTTTTTGCGCGACGCCAGGTGCCAGCCCGGGCCGAATTCGCCGCCGCCGCGGATATTGGCGATGGCATAGACATGGCCGTGTTCGAGCCACAGCTTGCCGGCGATCGCCATATAGGACGGCGTCAGCGACACTTCGAAACCGCCATAGCCATAGAGGATCGTCGGACGCGGCGCGGTGGATGACGACAGGTGCTTGCCGATCAGGAAATACGGGATCTTGGTGCCGTCCTCCGCCATCGCATGGCGCTGCTGCACCTCGATACCCGCGGGATCGAAATTGACGGGCGCGCTCTTCAGCGGCTCCGGCGAGCCGTGGCCGTCCCACAGCGCCGTCGTCGTCGGCCGGTCGAATCCGGTGACGGTGAGCAGCAGTTCGGTGCCGAGATCCGGATCGTCCTCGCCGCCGAAATTCTGTGCCGAGATCGAGGCGTTGTCGGGCAGGCCGGGCAGGGGCGTCTCCTGCCAGCCGGCTTCGCTCCGCTGCATCAGCACGAGGCGGCCGCGGACATTGTCGAGCAGTTCGAGCACGATGCCATGCCGCGTTTCCGCCCATGATTGCAGCGCGCGCGCCGGCGTCGGTGTGAACACGATGTCGACATCGCGCGCGCCGGACAGGAAACGGTCGAGATCGATGACGGCGAGCGCGCCGGCCGGGATCGTCTGCTTGCCGACCGTCCAGTCCTGCTTCGGGCTGATCAGCAGATCTTCGGCCTCGGCGCCGACGCTGACTTCCTCGGGCAATTCCAGCCGCAACCGCTTGCCCGCATGGGGGCCGTGCTTGCGCTCGACAAAAATCTGCGAGCGGGTGAAATCCAGCGCGCGCCAGAACATCAGGCCTTCATGGCCCGGCCGGCGATTGACGCCGAACCAGGCCGCGACGTCCTGCTTCTCGACCTCGAACACGGTTTCAGCGGCTGCCAGCGGGGTGCCGCGCGTCCAGCGCCGCACCTTGCGGGTATAGCCGGCCTCGGTGCTGTCATCGGGCGTCTGCGCACTGCCGACCAGCAGCGTGTCGTTGTCGACCCACGCCACCTGCGTCTTCGCCTTCGGGATCACGAAGCCATCCGTGACAAAGCTCTTCGCCGCGATGTCGAATTCTCGCACTTCGATGGCATCGGTGCCGTTGAAGGACAGGCTCACCAGCGCCCGCGTCTTGTCCGGCGAGCGTGCCGCGCCGGCAAAGGCCCATGCCACGCCCTCGGCTTCGTTCAGTGCGTCGATATCGAGCAGCACGTCCCAGTCCGGCTTGTCGGTGCGATAGCTCTCCAGTGTCGTCCGTCGCCACAGGCCGCGCGGATGCTTCGCGTCCTTCCAGAAATTGTAGAGGAAGTCGCCGGATTTGCCCACGAAGGGGATGCGGTCGTCGGCATCGAGGATCTTCAGCACCGCATCGAAATCGCGCTTGTACCCGTCATCGACCAGAAAGCCGTCAGTACGGGCGTTCTGCGCCTCGACCCAGCCGACCGCCTTTTCGCCCTCGATCTCTTCGAGCCAGAGATAGGGATCGTCGTGGCCGTCAGCGGGATTTGGTGCCGTCATCACTCACCTCGAAAGCATCGTCGCAAAAAGAAAGCCCGGGTGCCATGGGCGACCCGGACTTTCCGATCATGCAGTCAGCTGGCGGCTAAAATCAGGCCGCCAGTTCCTTGGTCAGGTTCTCGGCGACCTTGTCGAGGAAGCCCGTGGTCGACAGCCAGCGCTGGTCGGCGCCGACCAGCAGGGCCAGATCCTTGGTCAAGAAGCCGGCTTCGACGGTGTCGACGCAGACCTTTTCGAGGGTCTTGGCGAACTTGGCCAGCTCGGCATTGTTGTCCAGCTTGGCGCGGTGGGCGAGGCCCTGGGTCCAGGCGAAGATCGACGCGATCGAGTTGGTCGAGGTTTCCTTGCCCTTCTGGTGCTCGCGGTAGTGACGGGTCACCGTGCCGTGGGCGGCTTCGGCTTCCACCACCTGGCCATCCGGCGTCAGCAGCACCGAGGTCATCAGGCCGAGCGAGCCGTAGCCCTGCGCAACCGTGTCGGACTGCACGTCGCCGTCATAGTTCTTACAGGCCCAGACATAGCCACCCGACCACTTCATCGCGGCGGCGACCATGTCGTCGATCAGGCGGTGCTCATAGGTGAGGCCGGCGGCTTCGAACTTGGTCTTGAACTCGTTGTCGTAGATCTCCTGGAAGATATCCTTGAAGCGACCGTCATAGACCTTGAGGATCGTGTTCTTGGTCGACAGGTAGACCGGGACCTTGCGGGTCAGGCCGTAATTCATCGAGGCGCGGGCGAAGTCGCGGATCGAGTCGTCGAGATTGTACATGCTGAGCGCGACGCCGGCGCCCGGAGCCTGGAACACTTCGCGCTCGATGGTGGTGCCGTCCTCACCGACGAACTTCATCGTCAGCGTGCCCTTGCCCGGGAACTTGATGTCGGTGGCGCGGTACTGGTCGCCGAAAGCGTGGCGGCCGATGATGATCGGCTTGGTCCAGCCGGGGACGAGGCGCGGCACGTTCGAGCAGATGATCGGCTCGCGGAAGATCACGCCGCCAAGGATGTTGCGGATGGTGCCGTTCGGCGACTTCCACATCTGCTTGAGGTTGAATTCCTTCACGCGCGCTTCATCGGGGGTGATGGTGGCGCACTTCACGCCCACGCCGTACTTCTTGATCGCGTTGGCAGCATCCACGGTGACCTGGTCGTCGGTCTTGTCGCGGTATTCCATCCCGAGATCGTAATACATCAGGTTGACGTCAAGGAACGGGTTGATCAGCTTGTCCTTGATGTACTGCCAGATGATGCGTGTCATCTCGTCGCCGTCGAGTTCGACGACCGGGTTGGCTACCTTGATCTTTGCCATGTGGTTCGGGCCTTTAGCGCGTTGCGGGAGGGTGGATGACCGCGGCTATAGCACCGTGCATGGTCCGGTGAAAGCGCAGCCGCTATGCAGTTTCGGCCCAAAATTCATGCCGGAATGCAATGTGATAGAACTGCTCGAAACCGCGGCCGAAAACGCCCGTCTTGCGCTCCCAGCGATCCTCCCATAAGCCCCGCTGCGGCGATTTGCGCTGCTGTGCCGACGGCATCCGCTACCGGATTCACGGCTCCGGCCAAGCCCCTCATTTCATTAGGGAAACGGCCGTTCTGCGAGACGCGGCGCGAACTGAGGTTAAGATCTTGAATCCAATCCTCCACAGGTTGATTCAACATCTTCAGAGCAAGATCTTGAGACATTGAATCAGAAAGTGAAGACATGACCGGCTCCGGCACCGATCGCAGCAAGACCATGAGCGATCTCACTGGCCCCGTTGTCATTCTGGTCGAGCCGCAGCTCGGCGAGAATATCGGCACCGCCGCGCGCGCCATGGGCAATTTCGGCCTGACCCGCCTGCGCCTCGTCAAGCCGCGCGACGGCTGGCCCAATGTCCATGCCCAGCGCGCCGCCTCCGGCGCCGACCACGTCCTCGACGCCGTCGAGATCTTCGACACCGTGGAGGAAGCCGTCGCCGACTGCACCCTCCTGTTCGCCACCACCGCCCGCGCCCATGACCAGGCCAAGCCGGTGATGGCCCCCGATGCCGCCGCCGCCGAGACCATCGCCCATATCAAGACCGGCGCCACCGCCGGCATCCTGTTCGGCCGCGAGCGCTATGGCCTGCAGAACGAGGAGGTGGCGCTGGCCAACCGGATCATGACCTTCCCGGTCAATCCCGGCTTCTCCTCGCTGAACCTCGCCCAGGCGGTGCTGCTGTGCGGCTATGAATGGTTCAAGCAGGCGACCTCCAACGCGCTGCCATACGCCATGCCCGAGCGCTCCGAGCGCGCCTCGCAGCACCAGATGGGCACCTTCTTCGACAATCTGGTCGCCGAGCTCGACAAGGTGGAATTCCTCCGCCCGCCGGAAAAGCGCGACACCATGCTGGTCAACCTGCGCAACATCTTCACCCGCATGGAGCCGTCCAAGCAGGACATGCACACGCTACACGGCGTGGTGATGGCCATCGCCGAGGGCCGCAAGGGCCCGGCCAAGGGCGGCGTGCTCGATGGCGAACAGGCCACGCGCCTGCGCGCGCTTTTGGCCGAACACGGCCGCGGCGCCAAGGAGCATGAGAGCGGCACCGTCCGCGGCCTCGCGCGCATGCTCCGCCGCAACCCCACCGATGCCGAGCGGATTTTGTGGGAGCATCTGCGCGCCGACCGCCGCTTTGCCGGCACCTTCAAGCGCCAGACCCCGGTGGGCCGCCACATCCCGGATTTCGTCAGTTTCCCCGAGCGCATCGCCGTCGAACTGGTGAATTCGGAGGAGACCGAGGTGATCGTCGCCGACCGCGCGTCCCGCCAGACCTGGCTGGAAGAGCGCGGCTATCGCGTGTTGGCGATCCGTGCGGACGACGTGACATCAGACATCGCGCCGGAGCTGGACCGGTTGGCGGCGCTGCTGGACAGCGGGATGCCCGGGCAGTGACACGCCGTCATGCCCGGGCTTGACCCGGGCACCCATCTTTCGGAGCTTGATGCAAAGCTGGATGGCCGGGTCAAGCCCGGCCATGACAACTGATGGGGCAGGGTCATCGGAAATCGGGTGGCTGCCCGGGCTCCGGCCTAGCTAGCCGTCATTGCGAGCGTAGCGAAGCAATCCAGTCCTTCCTTGTGGCTTCTGGATTGCTTCGTCGCTACGCTCCTCGCAATGACGAAAATATAGGGAGCCGCCCCATGCCGATCTCCGCCGCCGAGAAGCACGCAAACTTCCGAAAACTCCACGCCTCCGGCTGTTTCGTCCTCCCCAATCCGTGGGACGTCGGCTCGGCCCGCTATCTCGCTTATCTCGGCTTCAAGGCGCTGGCCTCCACCTCGGCCGGCTATGCCTGGTCCACCGGCCGGCCCGACAACAAGGTCACGGCCGACGACGTCATCGACCATCTCGCACAACTCTCCGCCGCCACCGACCTGCCGGTGAATGCCGATTTCGAGAACGGCTTTGCCGATGACCCCGAAGGCGTCGCCGCGAATGTGGCGCGCGCGGCGAGAAGCGGCATCTCGGGCCTGTCCATCGAGAATTCCACCGGCCGCGCGGACCAGCCGCTCTATGACGACGTGCTGGCGGTGGAGCGCATCAAGGCTGCGCGTGCCGCCATCGATGGTGTCGATCCCGCCATCATGCTGGTGGCGCGCTGCGAAGGCTTTTTGCATGGCGAGCGCGACCTGAAGAAGACCACCGCGCGGCTCATCGCCTTTGCCGAGGCCGGCGCCGATTGCCTCTATGCGCCGGGCGTCGCCAGCGACGAGGAGATCACCACGCTGGTGAAGGCACTCGGCAGCAAGCCGCTCAATGTGCTCACCATCAAGCCGACCATGACGGTGCAGCATCTGGAATCCCTGGGCGTCCGCCGTATCAGCGTCGGCGGCGCACTGGCCCGCATGGCCTGGGCCGGCTTCATGCAATCCGCTCAGGAGATCGCGGGGCAGGGGACGTTTACGAGCTTTGCGCATGGGGCGAAGGGCGGGGAGCTGAATAAGCTGTTTGGCGCGTAATTTTGCTCCGCCGTCATTGCGAGGTCAGCGAAAGTTGGCTTGCCAACTTTCGCCTGTGCGAAGCGACGAAGCAATCCGGAGCCACACGAAGAAAGACTGGATTGCTTCGCTGCGCTCGCAATGACGGATAAGCGCGTCTCGCCGTCCGAGCGCTATTGCGCCGCTTCAGCGACAAAACGAAACGGCACGGCAGCGACGACAGCATCAGCCGCATCTTCCCGGAACGTCGCATCGCTGCGCAATTCGTCGATGGTGCGCGGCGAAGGGAAGCGCCCGTCGCCCCACTCCTCTGCGGCGAATG
This sequence comes from Tardiphaga sp., assembly GCA_030147505.1. Taxonomy (GTDB): domain Bacteria; phylum Pseudomonadota; class Alphaproteobacteria; order Rhizobiales; family Xanthobacteraceae; genus Tardiphaga. Next base: position 25,712 of record JASBVG010000032.1, on the reverse strand, counting down.
CAAGCGCCTCGGCGGCCTGCTGCATGGCCTCGTCGATCGTGTCGCCGGCGGAGATCACGCCCGGCAGGTCAGGAAACGAGACGCCATAGCTGCTGTCGCTCTCCTTGTGGATCAGGGCGATGTAATGCGGCATGGATCGCTCCTTCGGCCAGCCGGCCTGCCGATAGATGCTTCGCACGGTCCCACGGGGCAAGTCGTGTTTCGGGTGCGGCACGATCACCATCCGGTGCGTCAGCGGATGAATGAACTTGTGATGCGATCCCCGCACCGACACCGCCTCAAAACCATCCTGCAGCAGCCTGCGAATGATGTCCCGGCTGTCGCGAAGCATAAGGCGATCCGTTTTGGGGTCAACGGCGATCGGAGCCGGGTCGGTTCAGTCTAGACGGCTCGGTGCTCATGATGCAATCTAGGATTGTTTTATTGTATCTGGTTGAATTTGGCTACGGCTGGTCGCCTTTGCCGAGGCCGGCGCCGATTGCCTTGATGCGCCCGGTGTCGCCAGCGACGAGGAGATCACCACGCTGGTGAAAGCATTGGGCGGCAAGCCGCTCAATGTGCTCACCATCAAGCCGACCATGACGGTGCAGTATCTGGAATCCCTAGGCGTCCGCCGCATCAGCGTCGGCGGCGCACTGGCCCGCATGGCCTGGGCCGGCTTCATGCAATCCGCGCAGGAGATCGCGGGGCAGGGGACGTTTACGAGCTTTGCGCATGGGGCGAAGGGCGGGGAGTTGAATAAGTTGTTTTCGGGGGGCGCTTAAGGTCTCAAGGTCACGCCCTTATGCTAAAAGCCAGTGAACTTCGTCTTACTTGGAAGCTCACTGGCGTTTGCAGCAATCGGGCTAGGCGAGTGACCTTTGCTCAATAGGTGTCGAAATAGCCGCTGGAAGAATTCGCATCGAGTTGGCCATCGAGGCCTGTGAAGAAATTATCGACACCCGCCATCACATCGCGCACGTTTTCAAGATCGATGAGCATCTCAGGCAGGTGGATATTTTGCCCATTTTTCGTCTGAGCGTATCGAAATGAAAATGAGCCTCGATCAAGTCGGTCGAACTCCAAAACGATTCGCTCGACTGCAGCCACGGCCTCACAGTCGCCGCCATCGCCGCCGACGTCTTGAATAACAGCCTTACAAGCCACCCATAATTTATCTAAGCGATGGTCGCGATCATAGTCTGCGACCGACGAAAATCGGCCGTATCTGTTGAGGGTCCACTTCAGCGCCATCTCGAGACCATGCCGATAGTTGAACAGGATTGGATAGATCAAGTAGTGGGCTGACGTCTCGTTTCTTAGAGCCTCGCTCACGAGGGTGGCTCCGGCGAGCATGTATCCGTCCCACAAGAAACACTCGCGCGACAAGCTGTCCTCAGCAAATCGCGCGCCGGTGCGATAAGATGCTGACTGTTTCAGCAGTCGGTCGTTCGGCTTAGGCCATCGCATTGGCTCCCGGTCTAAAATTTCCTCGAACATGCCAACTCCCTCGCGACTTCTGGTTGCGTCAAGGTTGTCAATCCCGTATGTTCTTGACCGATTTTAGACACCCGGGGGGGAGTCGCCACTTTTTGTGGCGATTGGGATTGGGGGAAGACAAAGTGGATTTGGTGGATTGCTTGCCGTGCTTTTTTCGCGGTGTGCGGCCTAAACTGCGATACTGCCTCGCATCATTGAGTCGGGGCCAGTTAAAGTGAAATCAGCGGCGAAGAAGAATTCGAAGCCTACCGCGGTATTCTATCACGGTGATATTCTCCAAGTTCTGGAGAAGGCTCCGAAGGGCAAAAAGTATGACCTCATCATAACGTCGCCGCCGTACAACATTCGCAAAGTCTACGAGCGTTCGGCCAATCTAACATTCGACCAGTACATACTCTGGCTCGATGCTGTGATCGGTGCGCTGGTAGACGTATTGCCGGAGCATGGCAGTATCTGCTGGCAAGTGGGATCGTTCATCAAAGACGGTGAAGTCTTCCCGTTAGACATTTACACGTACGAAAGTTTTAAGCGACGAGGTCTCCAGCTTCGAAACCGCATAGTTTGGCGGTTCAATTTTGGTTTGCACTCGAAGAAGCGCCTATCTGGCAGGTATGAAACGATACTCTGGTTCACGAAATCGGCTCAGCACCGCTTCAATCTTGATCCTATTAGGGTGCCTCAGCTTTATCCGGGTAAGAGACATTCAAAAGCAAAAGGTAAGGACTCCGGAAAGCTTAGCGGCAATCCGTTGGGCAAGAATCCATCAGACTACTGGGAGTTCTCTGCCGAAGAGTATTTTCGAAATGATCCCGTTTGGGATATTCCGAACGTCAAGGCAAACCATCCTGAGAAGACTATCCATCCGTGCCAATTTCCTGTTGAGCTGGTGGAACGCTGTATTCTGGCGTTCACAAACCCCGGTGATACCGTCTTAGATCCCTTCATGGGAACAGGAACTACAGCGATTGCAGCCATGAAACATGGGCGAAGTGCTGTTGGCATCGACAAGGATGCAACCTTCTTAAAAATTGCACGTGAGCGAGTAAGTCAGTTGTCCCAAGGCAAGCTCAAAGTGCGGGACAGTGGCCGCAAAACTCATATTCCAAAACTTACTGAGAAGGTCGCTCGCGTGCCCGACGAATGGAAGTCGGGAATGGTGCGTGAGGTGTAGCCAATGGTGAAGGCAAAAAAGAAAAAGAAGAAGAGCAAAGCCAAGCTGTCTCCTGCTGAGCGAGCTCAGAAGCGACTTAAAGACCTTCATTTTCGTGAGGTGCGTTCGATCTTCGCAACTTGTGAGTTTCAGCGCATTCCTGCAGCTTCGGATAAGGAGTTTAGCTACAAAGGAACGACGAGCGATTTTGATGATGTGTTCATTCGGGAAAATGTAATTGTACTTACCGAATGCACGATTCATCAATCGAGCGAATTGTCGGGCCATCTGAAAAAGAAAAAAGTTCTATACGATAAAATCAGAGAGGACGTGCCAGCTTTTCTGGCCTTTATGGATAAAGAGTTTCCGGATTTTCTGGCGGCGAAAGATCCGAAATTTCAGCCGCACCACTACCAAGTCGTTATTGTCTATTCCTCAAGGTATCCAATAACGACTGACCTCAAGGCTGAGGTGCCGGGACTGATTTATTTGGACTACCATATCGTCAAGTATTTTAAGACGATTACGGATCGCGTCAAACAATCCTCTCGATACGAGCTTTTTGCATTTCTTGGACTTAAGCAAAATAAGATTGGTGTTGCGGCGCTTTCGCCACCCGCGATGTCGAGCGCGTCATACAAAGGCTCGATCTTGCCGGAGGGGCAATCTCATTTTCCTCCCGGCTATAAAGTTGTATCGTTCTATGTGGCCCCTGAGGCGCTGCTCCAGCGTTGTTATGTATTGAGAAAAGACGGCTGGGGAGACGAAAGTGGACTCTACCAGCGAATGATCAGTCGCACGAAAGTAGAGGCGATCCGAAAGTATCTTCTCGGCAAGAAGCGAGTTTTCATCAATAACATTATCGTCACTCTGCCGAGTGGTACTCAGCTCACTCGCGATAATGGGACTACGGTTGATCCGTCAAAGATTACCGATACCGAGCCCGGCAACATTCAGCTCCCATTCGAATACAATTCGATCGGGTTGATCGATGGCCAGCATCGAGTGTTTTCGTATTATGAAGGAGGGAAGGACGAGGAGGCGATTGCACTGCTGCGTCTCCAGCAAAACCTTCTTGTTACCGGGGTGATCTATCCGAGTCACATGAGTAAGGCCGACCAATCAAAATTCGAGGCGACTCTGTTTCTAGAGATCAACGCAACGCAGACCAATGCGCGATCCGATCTTAAACAGGCGATTGGCGTGCTCTTGCAACCATTCTCGCACGATTCGATGGCTCGGCAGATCGTGAATGCTCTTAATGATCAAGGGCCGCTTGGTGGCGAGTTTGAAAGATACTTCTTCGACAAGAAGAAAATTAAGACAACTACAATTGTCAGTTATGGAATGAAGCCGCTTGTCAAGCTCGGTGGTGAAGATTCGCTGTTTGCGGCTTGGGGCGAGAAAAACAAGCAAGCGTTAGCCGATAACCCCACTGAAAAACTAGCTTCTGACTACGTGAAGTTTTGTGCGACGCAAATTAATACATTTGTCGGCGCTGTTAAGGCGGGTATCCCGTCAGAACGGTGGACGGCCGATAAGCGTGTCAAAGGACGGATGCTCACAACAACGATCATAAACGGTTTTGCTGTGTGCTTGCGCCTGCTCGTGCAGAACGACAAGCTCAATACATTTGACTGGTATCAATCAAGGCTCCCGAAGTCGGAAGTCCAAAAATTTGAATTCTCAAAATACAAATCGAGTCAGTATGGGAGTCTTGGTGCTGACCTCTACAATAAGTTCTTCAGTAAATAGTCTGAGGCTTGGGGGCGAGATGGTCGTCATCAATAGCAGTTTTATTGGCGACTTTAAGCTTGGGGACAATATGGTCTTTAACTTGAGTGTACTGAAGACGCTCTACGATCTGAGGTCTGCGGCAACGCAAAATCAGCGGGCCAACCTGCGTAAGCCCATCATAATAATGAACGTGTCGATCATTGAGGCCGTTCTATTTGATCTTCATAATCGTATAAAGACATTTACTCGAGAGGGAGTTGCGAACATTTCCGATGCGGTGATGAACTATATTAGGCTCAAAAAGACTGATGAGCTTGAGAAGTACATCGCTAGTGCTCAAAAACATGATCTGTTTGAAGCTCAGGATGTGGATTTCTACAACGAGCTTCATGAGCTTCGGAAGCTCCGCAATCGAGTTCACATCCAGAATACGAAGCGGCATTTTGAAGCTGACGATGTTGTGGCATTTAGTGAGGAGCGTCTTGTTCTATCTGAGCGGGCGCTTGAGTTTGTAATGCGAGCAATGGCACGCAAATACGCCAGGCCAGCATACAATTTTGTGGCGAACTTCGATCTTCCTTGGAACGCCTATTTTGAGCCTGTCTAAGTGCGATCATAAGATTAAGCGAAGCGGTCTGCTTATTGGCCTGCCTCTGCCGGTTTCGATTAGTTTCTCTCATCAATAGATAATAGGACGACCGTTAGCCGTTTTTTGCGCCCGCGGTTTATGCCCGTGACTTCTTTCCGGTCCTACCTTCTTCGTCTCCGCCCCCTCGGCTTCAACGCCGGATGATCCTCCGGCGGCGTGTGGGCGTCTTCCAGCAGGGCCATCGCTTCCTCGGGAATGCGGTCGATATCGACGCCGCCCCAGCACAGATCCTTCAGCGCCTTCGCGATCGCGGCGTCGCGGTCGAGCCGGTCCCGGCCGTTAAGCTGCAGCGCGATCCGCGTGTCCCCCTGCCCTCAGGCAGAACCAGATGAGATATCCGGCGATCAGGACGTTGGAGATCGACAGCACAGCAAGCACGGAGAAGGCCAGAGTCGGGCCGCCGATGTCGAGCAGCAGCGCGCCGGCGGTCGGGGCTGCCGCCATGCCGATCAGGATGGGAAGTCCGAGCCGTCCCATCAGGATGGCGTAACGGCCGGGCCCGAACAGGACCAGTGGCACCGCGCCGCGCACGATCGAGCTGATGCCGTTGCCCGCGCCATAGGCGATGAGCGCCACGGCAATGAGGGGAAAGCCCGCGGCGAGCAGCGCGATCCCGGATGCGACCAGCACCACGCCGGCCAGCATCGTCCAGAGCGGATGGAAACGGCGGCCGAACGCCATCTCGACCACGCGGGCCGCGACCTGGGATGGGCCGATCAGGGCGCCCAAGCCGACAGCGGCGGCGAGATCGATGCCGCGCAGCTGCAGCAGGATCATCAGATGCGCCGAGAGCAGCGACATGGTGACGGCACCGATGGTGAGGATGAGGCCGAGCAGCATCAGCGCGGTTTTTTGCGCGGCGAGGGGGAGTTCGGCCTTTGCCGCGGTCGCGGCGCCGGCGGCGGTGGCCGTCGGGGCCGGCGGGCGTTTCGGCAGCAGCAGGGCATAGGCGGGGCCGCCGATGAGTAGGTGGAGGCCGGCATAGGTGGCGCAGGTGAGCCGCCAGCCATGATGTTCGAGCAGCCACGCCGTTAGCGGCCAGCATACGGTGCTGGCAAAGCCGCCGAACAGCGTGACGGTGGTGATCATCTGCCGGGCGTCGTGGCCGAACTGCCGTCCCAGCGTGGCGAAAGCGGGATCGTAAAGGCCCGATGCCATGCCGAGACCGATGATCGCCCAGGCGGCGAAATAGACGGGCAGGTGGCTGGCCGTCGCGAGCAGGCCGAGCCCGGCCGCGAACAGCAGGGAGCTCGCCGCGAGCACGGGCCTGCCGCCATGCGTCTGGATGAGATGGCCGACGCGCGGCGAGACGATGCCGGCGGTGAGCAAAGCGAGCGAGATGCCGCCGACCACGGTGGCCGTGGACCAGCCGGTATCCCGCGCAATGGCGGGAGCAAGCACGCCGAGCAGATAGAAGGACGATCCCCATGCGAGAATCTGAAGGCTGCCCAGTGTGAAGACGATGCGTCGCGCGTTCGGGCCGCTCATGGAGATGGTCGCGATCCATCCGCCGGGGTGACGATGTCGCCGTCCGCTTTCTCGAAACGCGCGACGGGGTTGTCGAGGAGATCGAGCACGCGTTCCGACGGGCGGCACAGGCGGACGCCCTTGTCCGTGACGACGATGGGACGGTTGATCAGGATCGGATGCGCCAGCATGGCGTCGATCAGCTGATCGTCGCGCAATGTCGGGTCGTCCAGGCCGAGCGCCGCATAAGGCGTGCCTTTCTCCCGCAGCAGTTCTCGCGGCGTGATCTTCATGGCGGCGATGAGGTCGATCAACGTGTCGCGCGATGGCGGCGTGTCCAGATAGGCGATGACGGTGGGGTCTTCGCCGCTCTGCCGGATCATGGCCAGCGTGTTGCGCGACGTGCCGCAGTCCGGATTGTGATAGATGGTGACAGGCATCAGGAGAGCTCCGTATTGGCAGACCGCGCCGGGCCGGCTTCGTACCAGTCGCGGGTGGCCGTCACGATCCGGACCACCGAGAGCATGACGGGCACCTCGACCAGCACGCCGACCACCGTCGCCAGCGCGGCGCCTGAGTTGATGCCGAAAATCGAGATCGCGGCGGCCACGGCCAGTTCGAAGAAATTGCTGGCGCCGATCAGCGCCGAGGGGGCGGCGACACACCATGCGACGCCGAAGCGGCGGCTCAGCCAGTAAGCAAGCCCGGCATTGAAATAGACCTGGATCAGGATGGGAACGGCCAGCAGCACGATGACCAGCGGCTGCGCCAGAATCTGTTCACCCTGAAAGGCAAACAGCAGAACCAGCGTCATCAGCAACGCGGCGAGGGAGAGCGGCTGCAGAATCGCGAGGGTCTTGCCGAGGGCTGTTCCGTCACCTGCCACAAGGGCGCGACGCCAGAGCTGCGCGATGGCGACAGGTACCACGATGTACAGCGCGACGGACAGCATCAACGTGTCCCATGGCACCGCGATGGCGGCGACGCCCAGCAGCAATCCGACCAGCGGTGCGAACGCAAAGACCATGATCAGGTCGTTGAGCGCGACCTGCGAGAGCGTGAAATGCGGCTCACCCTCGCACAGGTTCGACCAGACGAAAACCATCGCCGTGCATGGTGCGGCAGCGAGAAGGATCAGGCCGGCGATGTAGCTCGAGATCTGGCCGGCCGGCAGCAACGGGGCGAACAGATGCCCGATGAAGAATGAACCGAGCAGGGCCATGGAGAACGGCTTGACCGCCCAGTTGATGAACACCGTCACGCCGACGCCGCGCCAGTGTTCGCGCACCTGCCCGAGCGCGCCGAAGTCGATCTTGAGAAGCATCGGGACGATCATCAGCCAGATCAGGATCGCGATGGGGATGTTCACACGCGCAATTTCGGCGGCGGCAATCGCGCGAACGGGGCCGGGCATCACATGGCCGACTGCAATGCCGACAAGAATGCACAAGGCCACCCAGACGGAGAGATAGCGCTCGAAACTGTTCATGAGGTCTGCAGCGCCTTCTTGCGCCGGGTCGCCTTGGCCGGCGGGCAGCACGACGCGGCCAGAGCGGGGGTGCAAATCTCGGGATGGCCCGCGCAGCAGTCCTTCATGAGAAACTGGATCAGGCTGGAAAGGGTCTCGTAGTTGGCCGAATAGATGATCGATCTCGCCTCCCGGCGCGAGCTGACCATTTCGGAATGTTCGAGGTCCTTCAGATGAAAGGACACGTTCGACGGCGCAACGCCGGCTTTATCGGCAATCGCGCCGGCAGCCATGCCGACCGGTCCGGCGATCACCAGCATCCGCACGATGTTCAGGCGCGTTTCCTGCGACAGCGCGCCGAAGGCGAGGGTCGCTTGACGTTCGTCCATCGACGATCCTATATTTCGATAAATATCAAAATGAGGATAGACGATATGACGGCTGCTGCCAACCCCGTTTCGCCCCAAAATTCAACAAACGAATTGTCGATGGCTTCACTCTTCAAGGGCCTGGCGGGTCACGAAGACAAGTCGCTGGTGTTTCACTATGAGGGCAGGGATGTGCAACCCAGCTATCATGTGACCGAAGTCAAGACAGGGGCCTTCAATGCGCTCGATTGCGGCGCCAATCCTGAGAGCTGGCAGGAAACATTCATTCAGCTTTGGGACATCGTCGAAGACCATCGCGGGCATATGCCCGTCGCAAAGTTTCTCGCGATCATGGGCAAGGTTGCGCAGAGCGTGCCGTTTCCGACCGAAGCGCGGCTGACATTCGAAGTCAGCGACGGCGTGGTGCCGATGCAGCTCTACAAGGCCGATGAGATCAGCATCGATGGAAGCATTGTACGTGTGCCGCTGTCGCCGCGCCCGAGCAGTTGCAAGCCGCGCGATCGCTGGCTGGAGGAGCAGCGTGCATCTTGCTGTGGGCCGAAGGCAAGCGAGCCCTGTTGCGGATAGTGCGCGACCCATCTGCTGCGGGTGCCAGCAGGCACCGTGTCCCGCGCTACTTCCTCCGCCGCGGTCCTCTCGGCCTGAACGCCGGATGATCCCGCTCCGGCGGCGTATGTGCCTCTTCCAGCAGGGCCATCGCATCATCGGGAATGCGATCGATATCGACGCCGCCGCGGCGCATGTCCTTCAGCGCCTTTGCGATCGCGGCGTCACGGTCGAGCCAGTCCTGGCCGGTGCGCGCCGGGCGATCGGGATGGCGGCGCGGGCAGCGACTGCCCATGGCCATCAGCCGCGCCATCTTGAAAACCTCCAAGATTCTGATCAGCGGCCTTGATCAGCCGGTCGAGATCGACCGTGGGGCTGTTCCACAGATCCACGACACTTGCTCAGGGAGCGGATGAAGACATCACGAGGACTTTTTCGTCGGCTTCCCGTCGGCGGGCGGTCGCGACAGCCGGCGCGCTTCATGTTCGAGTTCGCTCAAATCGTCGATCGCTTGCTGCTCGGCCGCCTCGGCCTCGGCGGTGCGGCGGCGGGCATCGAAGGCATCGAAGCGCTCATGCACCACCTTCTCCATCTGCGCATGCGAAACACGTCCGGCGCCCTGCAAAACGCCGCGCTCATTGAAGGCGACAAACCGATCCGTCTGCGCAGTCCATTCAGCCATGGTGGTCTGTTGACGGCTGCGTGCGCGGAGTTCGGCGAAATCGAGGAAGGCGGTGGTCAGGAGGTTGAGGTCGCTGATCTCGCTTGCCGTGAGATAATTCTTTGACGTGGCGACATCGCCCTTGCGGACCCGATCGCTTTTCCAGCTAGTGAGCGCCATATTGGGCTGCGCAGGGTCTGCACGTGCCACAATCAGCTCGGCGGCCGTCATGCCGGTGATGGCAAACACGAGCTTGTTCTGGATCGTTGCGAAGAAGGTTTTGGCGGTGTCGGTCTTGGGGTCGTAATCCGCACTGGTGGCAGCGAACAGGTCGCGGACCTTCTGATAGAATCGCTGTTCCGATGCACGAATGTCGCGGATGCGTTCGAGCAGTTCGTCGAAATAGTCGATGCCGCCGGGGTTCTTCAGGCGCTCGTCATTCATGACGAAGCCCTTGACCAGATAGTCGTTCAAGACCTCGGTCGCCCAACGCCGGAACTGAGTTCCGCGCGCGCTGCGTACACGGTAGCCGACCGCCAAGATGGCATTGAGATTGTAGAGTTTTGCGGTTCGCTGGACCTGGCGATTGCCCTCCGTGCGAACTTGTAAGGATTGCTTACAAGTTGCCTCCAGGGTCAACTCGCCCTGGTCATAGATGGCGCCAAGATGCTGGGTGATGTTCTGCGGCGTGGTCTCGAACAACAGCGCGATCTCGGCCTGGGTCAGCCAGACCGTGCCATCCACCAAGCGAAGCTGCACCGCATCCCGGCCGTCTTCGGTCCGATAGAGGATCAGTTCGCCTTCGCCCTTGCCGTCCTCAGGAGACATGTGACCTCCGTGGGAGGCTTTGTTTTGCGATTGATTACCCATCTGCTCTTATCACAATTCCCGCAGGAGCTTGTCTTGTCGGCCGCACGCAGTGCGCCGACTATGCTGTGGACAGTTGAGCCTCATTGTCCCTTACAGCCTGCGCCGCGGCCCCCTCGGTCGGAACGCCGCATTCCGCTCCGGCGGTGTATGTGCCTCTTCCAGCAGGGCCATCGCTTCATCGGGAATGCGATCGATATCGACGCCGCCGCGGCGCATCTCTTTCAGCGCGGTGCGGATCGCGGTCTCGCGGTCCGCCCATTCCTGGCCGGTGCGGGCCGGTGAATCCAGTTGCTTGCGCGGGCGGCGGCGAGTCATGGCTTCGAGACGCGCCATCTTCACCACCTGCATCGCTGCGAGCAACCGATCGAGATCGACCGTCGGGCTGTTCCACAAATCGGTCACGCAGCGCTCTGCCAGCGTGTACAGTTTCTCGCGCAGCACACGCAGTTTCAGCCGGCGACCGGCGCGGGCGCCCGGCACCGTCTCGCTGGCCACAGGCGCCAGCGGATGACGCTGCCAGCCGCCATCGCGTGTCCAGACCCTGACGGTGCCATGGCTCACGCCAGTCTTTGCCGCGATCTGCTTGTAGCTCAGCGTCGTCTGCTCGATCAGCCGGCGCACCGCCGCCACCGTGGCATTGGTGTGCAGCCGCTTGCAGCCCTTCGGACGATTGGAAACGGGTGGCGGTCCGTCATCCACGTCTGGCGTGACCCGAAGGCGCAAGACCGGCTCGTCGGAGGCGTCGCGGACACGGAAACTGTTGTTGAAGAGGGGATTGAACGGATGTGCCATATATGGATTATATACCTAAACGCAGGGGTTGCAAGTGGTGCGCGTGACGACTGCACCGCAGCAACGAATTTTCGGGACGCGCGCGGATGAAATCGCAACACTCAGTGTTTCCATCAGACCAATCATCAAGGGGGAAACACATGCGTTCACTGACCATCGCCATCGCTTCGGCTGCTGTCGTCGGCTTTGCGGGAGCTGCCGCGGCGCAGGCGCCACTGACCGAGAAGAACATCTCCATGGGCCTTGCCATGGCGATCATGCAGGGCACGATCGATCAGTGCACCAAGGATGGCTACAAGGTCTCGGTCACCATTGTGGACAAGGCCGGCAATGTCGCCGCGCAAATCCGCGGTGACGGCACCAATCCGCACACGATGGAGTTCAGCCGGCTCAAGGCCTACACCTCGCGCACCCGCGGCCAGACCTCGCTGGAATTCATGAAGCTGACGGCCGATCCGGCCAATGCCTATCTGCGCCAGATCCCGAATGTGGTTGCCGTCGGCGGCGGCGTGCCGATCAAGGCGGGGAACGAGGTGATCGGCGCCGTCGGCGTGTCCGGCGCGCCGGGCGGCGAGAAGGATGAAGTGTGTGCGAATGCGGGCATCGCGAAGGTGGAGGCGGCGCTGAAGTGATGCGCCACGCGCCTGCCTGCGATCAGCGGGCAGGCGCGATGCCCAACGCCTTCATGCGCGACGACAATGTCGTCGGCCGCATATCCAGCAGCTCCGCCGCGCCGCCGGGGCCGAAGATCTTTCCGGATGTCGCATCAAGCGCCGCGAGGATGTTGCTGCGCTCGTGATCGCGCAGCTCGCCTGATGTCATCACCGCCGGCCGCGCTTCGGTCTTCGCGCGCGGGCCGGTCGCCGCCTGCGGGCCGGCGCTGTCGGGCAGGTCGATGCGCAGCCGGCCGTTCTGGGCCAGGATCACGGCGCGCTCGATCACGTTCTGCAATTCGCGCACATTGCCCGGCCAGTCATAGCGCGACAGTTTTCGCGCATCGCCCTCGGACAGGCGCAGATCCGAATTCAGTTTCTCGCTGAGCAGGAAGTGTTGTGCGAGCAAGGGAATGTCCTCGCGGCGATCGCGCAATGGCACGGACTCGACGGGAAACACGTTGAGGCGGAAATACAGGTCCTCACGAAACCGCCCGCGCTGCACCTCCTGCTTGAGGTTGCGATTGGTCGCCGCGATGACGCGCACGTCGACATCCCGCGTGCGCTCCTCGCCGACGCGCTCGAAATTGCCTTCCTGCAGCACGCGCAGCAGCTTGCCCTGCAGCTCCAGCGGGATTTCGCCGACCTCGTCGAGAAACAGCGTGCCGCCATCGGCCAGTTCGAAGCGGCCGATGCGGTCGCGCACCGCGCCGGTGAAGGCGCCACGCACATGGCCGAAGAATTCGCTCTCAAAGAGTTCGCGCGGGATGGCGGCGCAATTGACGCGGATGAGCGGGCGGTCGCGGCGGCTGGAGGCCTCGTGGATGGCGCGTGCGATCAGCTCCTTGCCGGTGCCTGATTCACCGGTGATCAGCACGGCGGCGGCGGTGGGCGCCACGAGCTTCACCTGACGCAGCGTCTGCTGGATCGCCGCCGACTGGCCGATGATGCCACGCGGATTGGTCTCGATGCGGATTTCCTCTTGCAGATAGGCGTTTTCGAGCTCGAGGCGTTCGCGCAGGCGATCGACTTCGGTGAGCGCGGCATGCAGTTTCTCGTCCGCTTCGCGGCGCTGGCTGACATCGCGAAACACGATGACGGCGCCGACCACCATGTGGCGGTCGCGGATCGGCGTCGATGTGTATTCGACCCAGACGGGCGAGCCGTCCTTGCGCCAGAACACTTCGTTGTCGATCTTGTGGACCGCGCCGTCGCGAAACGCCGCATAGATCGGGCAGTCGTGATCGGGATAGTGGCTGCCATCGGCGTGGCTGTGATGCATGATGGCGTGGATCTCGCGGCCGACCAGTTCGTCCGCCGTCCATCCCAGCATGCGTTCGGCGGCGGGATTGACGAAGGTCGCCTTGCCCTCGGCATTGACGCCGTAGATGCCTTCGCCTGCCGCGCGCAGGATCAGCTGGTTTTCCCTCTCGATGTCCTGAAACACGCGCTCGACGCGCTGCCAGGCAGCAATGCCGCCATGCATGTATTCTTCGGCATCGGCGTCGACGTGGCGGCGGCGGCGCTCTTCGAGATCGCTCATGGTGAGCGTGACGAGCTGGCGCTCGCCGACCTCCAGCACCGCGCCGGCATATTCGAGCTGAAGCGGCTGGCCGGTGGCATGGCGCGGCGTCAGCGTGCGGGTGAAGTAGTGGCCCTTGGCGAGAACCGCCTGGGTGAACACGATGAGGGCAGGGAGCTGCCCCGCATGCAGCGCGCTGATCTTGATCTCGCGCAGGGTCATGCGGTCATAGCCGAGCAGCGCACAGGCTTTGAGGTTGCCGTCAATGATCGCGTCATTGTGCGGATCGAGCAGCAAGGTCGGCTCGATGGCGTAATCGAAGGCGATCAGGCGCAGATCGGGCTCGCGGACCGGCGCGTCCATGTGAAACTCCGAGATTTCGTAATTGGACTACGAAATTTCGTGTAGCACGAAATCTCGTGATTTTCAACGAAGTCAGGAAATGCCTGCGGCATTTGGACTTCTCGGAACGGCCGGGCTGGCACACTCCTTGAATACTCCTCGGCAGCATCACCGGAGGAGTGACATGTCCACATTCGACAATCCGTTCGACCCCGATCGCCGCCTCGGCGCCTGCAGCTGCGGACAGCACGAAAACGAGACAATTCATGCGGCTTCCTTGCGGCTTCAGTGCGACATCCCGGAGACCGAGGAAAAGCGCTATGAGGGCGTCGTCGCCTCGGCGGTGATGCGTCAGGTCTTCCCGCAACAGGCCACGCGGCGCGCATTTTTGCAGTCGGTCGGCGCTTCGGGCGCGCTGGCGGCTTTGTCGCAATTCTTTCCGATCAAGCTAGCCACCGAAGTATTCGCGCAGGGCGCGGGCAAGCTGGAAAAGACCGAGCTCAAGGTCGGCTTCATCCCGATCACCTGCGCGACGCCGATCATCATGGCGGATCCGCTCGGCTTCTATCAGAAGCAGGGGCTGAAGGTGGAGGTGGTGAAGACCGCCGGCTGGGCCGTCATCCGCGACAAGACCATCAACAAGGAATATGACGCCGCGCATATGCTGGCGCCGATGCCGATCGCGATCTCATTGGGCTTGGGCTCGCAGCCGATCCCGTTCACCGTGCCGGCCATCGAGAACATCAATGGGCAGGGCATCACCCTCGCCATGAAGCACAAGGACAAGCGCGATCCGAAGGACTGGAAGGGATTCAAGATCGCCGTCCCGTTCGACTATTCGATGCACAACTATCTCTTGCGCTACTATCTCGCCGAACACGGCATCGATCCCGATGCGGATATCCAGATCCGCTCGGTGCCGCCGCCGGAAATGGTGGCGAACCTGCGCGCCGACAATATCGATGGCTTCCTTGCCCCCGACAATATCTGCCAGCGCGCGATCTATGACGGCGTCGGCTTCATGCATATCCTGTCGAAGGAAATCTGGGACGGGCATCCTTGCTGCTCGTTCGCGGCGTCGCGCGAATTCATCACGACTGCGCCGAATTCCTTCGCAGCGCTGACGCGCGCTATCGTCGATGCCACTGCCTATGCGTCGAAGGCGGAGAACCGCAAGTCGATCGCCGAGGCGATCGCGCCCGCCGCCTATCTCAATGCGCCGCCGGTGGTGCTGGAGCAGGTGCTCACCGGCACCTATGCGGACGGTCTCGGTGGCATCAAGACCGATCCGAAGCGCGTCGATTTCGATCCGTTCCCCTGGCAGAGTTTTGCGGTGTGGATGATGACCCAGATGAAGCGCTGGGGGCAGATCAAGGGCGATGTCGACTACAAGGCCGTGGCCGAGCAGGTCTTCCTCGCCACCGACACCGGCAAGGTGATGAAGGAGATGGGCTTGAGCCCGCCGACCACGAGCTACAAGTCGTTCGCGGTGATGGGCAAGACCTTCGATCCGATGAAGCCGGACGAGTATGTGGCGAGCTTCAAGATCAAGAAGGCGTCGTGACTTCTTTCCCTCTCCCGCTTGCGGGGGAGGGTGGCGAACGAAGTGAGCCGGGTGGGGGCCGCCACAAGCGCCGTCACGTGTGGCTGCCCCCACCCCGACCCTCCCCCGCAAGAGCGGGAGAGGGGGAAGAAAGAATGCTGATGACAAAATCCCTTCGCTTCCGCGCAGCCGTCGTATCGCTCGCGCTGTTCCTCGCCTTTCTCGGCACTTGGCACCTCGCCACGCGCCAGAGCGCTGGTACCACCACCATGTCGCCGGAATACGCACGCCTGATGGGCATCACCGCGACGCAAGGCAAATCCGCTATGCCCGGGCCGCTCGATGTCGGCGCAAAACTCTGGGAACATCTCAAGCGGCCGTTCTATGACAACGGCCCGAATGACAAGGGCCTCGGCATCCAGCTTGCTTATTCCATCGGCCGTGTCGGCCTCGGCTATCTCATTGCCGTGCTGGTGGCGATCCCGCTCGGTTTTCTCATCGGCATGTCGCCGCTGATGAACAAGGCGCTCGATCCGTTTATCCAGGTGCTGAAGCCGATCTCGCCTTTGGCCTGGATGCCGCTCGCGCTCTACACGATCAAAGACTCTTCGCTGTCGGCGATCTTCGTGATCTTCATCTGCTCGGTATGGCCGATGCTGCTCAACACAGCGTTCGGTGTGGCGTCGGTGCGCAAGGAATGGGTTAATGTCGCGCGCACGCTGGAGGTCGGCACCTTCCGCCGCGCCTTCACGGTGATCCTGCCGGCGGCGGCGCCGACCATTCTCACCGGCATGCGGATTTCCATCGGCATCGCCTGGCTGGTCATCGTCGCCGCCGAGATGCTCGTGGGCGGCACCGGGATCGGTTACTTCGTCTGGAACGAATGGAACAACCTGTCGATCACCAATGTAATCATCGCGATCCTGATGATCGGTCTCGTCGGCATGCTGCTCGACCAGATCCTCGCGCGCTTCACCCGCCTTGTGACCTTTCCGGAGTGAATGCGATGACCACAAAGTTCATTTCCATCGAGGGCATCGCAAAACGTTATCCGGCGGCGCATGGCGGCACCACGACGATCTTCGAGGATCTCTGGCTCTCGCTCGCGCCCGGCGAATTCGGCTGCATCATCGGCCATTCCGGTTGCGGCAAGACAACAGTGCTCAACATTCTTGCCGGGCTCGATGAGCCCACCGAAGGCACCGTCATCGTCGATGGCCAGGCGATTGCCGGCACCAGCCTCGATCGCGCGGTGATCTTTCAGAGCCACGCGCTGCTGCCGTGGATGACGGTCATGGGCAACATCGCTTATGCGGTCTCGTCGAAATGGCGCAAATGGGACAAGGCGCAAGTGCGCGCCCATGCGCAGACCTTTATCGACAAGGTCGGCCTCACCGGCAGCGAGCATAAACGTCCGTCCGAACTTTCCGGCGGCATGAAGCAGCGCGTCGGCATCGCGCGCGCGCTGTCGATCACGCCGAAGATCATGCTGATGGACGAGCCGTTTTCGGCGCTGGATGCGCTGACCCGCGGCACGCTGCAGGATGAGGTGCGCCGCGTCACGCTGGAGACCGGGCAGACCACCTTCATGATCACCCATGACGTCGACGAGGCCATGTATCTCGCCGACAAGATCTTTCTGATGACCAACGGGCCCGGCGCCGTGCTGGCGGAGATCGTCGAGAACCCTTTGCCGAAGGACCGCGCCCGCATCGATCTGCACAAGCACCCGGACTATTACGCGCTGCGCAACCACATCATCGATTTCCTGGTGATGCGCAGCAAGACGTTTACCGCCCAGACGCCGGATCACGATCCGCGCAACGTCCCCGTGGTGCGGCCTGTTTTCACCGAGGCGCCAATGATGCCGTCTCTTCACAGCGTATCGCGCTAACGTAACTGCCCGAAGGAGAAAGACCATGCTGCGATCCGACCTCACCGAAAAGCTGCTCGACATCAAGCGCGAGAAGGAATGGACCTGGAAATATATCTGCGAGAAGATCGGCGGCTATTCCGACGTGCTGATCGTTGGCGCCATTCTCGGCAACATGAAACTGACCAAGCCGCAGGCCGCCAATGCCGGCGAGTTGTTCGGGCTCTCCAAGGCCGAGACTGCAATGCTCAACGAGATCCCGATGCGCGCCGAAACCATGCAGATGCCGCCGCAGGATCCCTTGATCTATCGCTTCTACGAAATGGTGATGGTGAATGGCCCGGCCTGGAAGATGCTGATCGAGGAAGAATTCGGCGACGGCATCATGTCGGCGATCGATTTCGATTTCGACTTCGAACGCGTCGCCAACCCGAAGGGCGATCGCGTGAAGATCACGATGTCAGGCAAGTTCCTGCCGTACAAGTATTACGGCGCGAGCGGCAACGTGCCGGAATATGGCTACAAGGAAGGCTGATGGCGGAAGCGTAGGGCGGATTAGCGAAGCGTAATCCACCGCGGCGTTTCGATCATGATCCTGGCCGGCGGATTACGCCTTCGGCTAATCCGCCCTACGGCCGAGGTTGCCCGACCACCGCTGCGCGTTTGTAGGCCGGGCGATCGAGCAGCCTGTCGAGATAGTCGACGAGGATGGGATCGAGGCGGTCGCCGACACCCAGGCTCCGCGCGAAGCCGATGGCATAGCCGCAGGAGATATCGGCGGCGGTGAAATCCGGTCCGGCGAGATAGGCGCTTTCACCGAGCCGTCGCTTCAGGGCGACGGCTTTGCGAAGGAAGTTGTCGATCGCGTAGTCGAGGCCCCAGTGTTGCTTCTGCGATTCCGGCGCGTAGAATCGCGTGGCGATGATCACATTCATCGGGCCGCACAGTGATGCTTCACCGAGATGCAGAAAACTTAGATAGACCGGATAGGACGGATCGTGCGGTGTGGGCGTGAGCTTGGTCGGCCCGTAGCGGTTGCCCAGATATTCGAGAATGGCGCAGGATTCCGTCATCGTGACATCGCCGTCGCGCAGGGCCGGGAACGAGCCGATCGGATTGGCCTGCATGAAGTCCGCGTCACTGGTGCGTCGGGCGAAATCGACATTCTGGAGATGGTAGGGCAGGCCCATTTCCTCCAGCATCCAGATGACACGAAGCGCGCGCGTCGGCGGACGACCATAGACGGTGATCATGGGTGCCTCCCGTGCCGTCAATGACAAGCGTTCTCGTCTTGGGCGATCATTGCGGGAATGTGATCTAAAGTCGAGTGATTTTGGGCGTCGCCTGCGAGCAGCGTTCGCCGGACAGCAAGACCGGTCAAGACGCCTCCCGCCCGTCATGCCATACAACTGGCATGACCCTGCCACATCCCAAACCGCTCGATCCCGTCGCCACCGTTCAATGGATCGAGCGGCACCTCGATGATTCCCTCAGCGTCGATATAATCGCCGAGATCGCCGGGCTGTCGCCCTATCATTTCTCGCGGTTGTTTTCCGCCCGCATGGGGCGGGGCGTGATGGCGCATGTGCGGGGGCGGCGGCTGGTCCGCGCGGCGCAGCGGCTCACCACCGAGCCTGCACCGCGGCTGATCGATCTCGCTCTCGATTGCGGCTTCGACTCGCAGGAGGCTTTTACCCGCGCGTTCTCCCGCACCTTCGGCGTCGCGCCTGGGCGGTTTCGCCGCGGCTTCAACCTCACTCCCATCGAAGGACAGTATCCCATGACCATGCCAGAGACCGATGTGACCGTGATACAATTTCCGGAGCTCGCTGTGCTGGAGGCCTTCACCGTCGCCGGGCCGCAGCGGCGGTTCGATGACAGCAACAAGGCGGAGATCCCGCAGCTATGGTCGCAGATGCTGGGGGCGCTGCCGTTTCCGGGCCAATTGCCGGAATGGACGACCTATGGCGTGGTCTGGAATGTCGATCGCGCCGAGGGGCATTTCGATTATCTGGCTGGCGTCGGCGTTGAGGAAGGCGCGGGGTTGCCGGCGGGGTTTTCCGCGCTGCGGATTCCCGGCGGAAGTTATGCGGTGTTTCGCATCACGCTGAATGGCGGCGCGGTGCATCCGCAGCTCAAGAGTGCCATGGCGCGGATCTGGGGCGAGCTGGTGCCGGCCGCCGGGCTGAAAGTGGCGGAGGGGCCGGATTTCGAGCGCTATGACAGTGAATTCGCGCCGACGATGAAAGGCGCGGTGATCGATTTCTATCTGCCAGTGGTGTGAGACGGGCGCTTTGAAATCTCGTGGTGTGCACCTTGCGGAAACGCATCGTTTCCATCGGCGCTATGTTTGATCGGGGAAATCGGCCTAGATAAAGACGCAACAGATCCACCCCGAGTAACTCCCATGAAGAAAATCGGTTTCCTATCGTTCGGCCACTGGACGCCGTCGGCGTCGTCGCAGACGCGTTCGGCCGGGGACGCGCTGCTGCAATCCATCGATCTCGCCGTCGCGGCCGAGGAGCTGGGCGCGGACGGCGCCTATGTCCGCGTGCATCATTTCGCGCGCCAACTGGCTGCGCCGTTTCCGCTGCTGGCGGCCATCGGCGCGCGCACCAAAAAGATCGAGATCGGCACCGCCGTGATCGACATGCGCTACGAGAACCCGCTTTATATGGCGGAGGATGCGGGCGCGGCCGACCTGATCAGTGGCGGGCGGCTGCAGCTCGGCATTTCGCGCGGCTCGCCGGAGCAGGTGATCGATGGCTATCGCTATTTCGGCTACGCGCCGGCGGAAGGCCAGACCGACGCCGACATGGCGCGCAAGCATACCGAGGTGTTTCTCGATGTGCTGAAGGGCAAGGGCTTTGCCCAGCCGAACCCGTCGCCGATGTTTCCGAACCCGCCGGGGCTGCTGCGGCTCGAGCCGCATAGCGAGGGGCTGCGCGAGCGCATCTGGTGGGGTGCCGCCACCAATGCGACGGCGGAATGGGCGGCGAAGATGGGCATGAACCTGCAGTCGTCGACGCTGAAGATCGACGAGAGCGGCAAGCCGTTCCATGTGCAGCAGGCCGAGCAGATCCGGCTCTATCGCGATGCCTGGAAGGCGGCAGGCCATGCGGGCACGCCGCGCGTGTCGGTGAGCCGCAGCATCTTCGCGCTGGTGAACGATCAGGACCGCATGTATTTCGGCCGCTCCGGCGACGATGACAAGGTGGGCATGCTGAGCGCCACCGAGCGCGCCATCTTCGGCCGCAGCTTCGCGGCGGAGCCGGATCGGCTCATCGATCAGCTCAAGGGCGACGAGGCAATCGCCGAGGCGGACACGCTGCTGCTGACGGTGCCGAACCAGCTCGGCGTCGACTACAACGCCCATGTGATCGAGGCGATCCTCAAGCATGTGGCGCCGGGGATGGGCTGGCGGTGAGCCGTCGCGGTTAACCTGGAATGAACGCGCCGGATGGATTCCGGCGCGTCCATTTATATGAATGCAATCTCAGGTGGGTATGATGCGATTCTCGCAGGGAGAAACGCCAGATGCCATCGAAGTTCTATCTCACGGCGACCGCAGCAGTGCTGTTGACCGTTTCCGCGGCGACTGCAGTGCATGCGCAGATGCAGGGCCGCCGTATTCTCGGTCCGAACGGCGTGCCTGAGGGTTATACGCGCGTCACGACAAATCTCAGCATCTTCGTACCCGGCCCCACGGGTGATGGCGAAGAGGCTGAAAAGCTCCGCGATCGCGCACGTCGCATTGTCTACAGCACGGCGGCGCGTGAATGCGATATCCTTCGCGAGGCTTTGGCGCAGGAATGTGTGCTGGAGCAGGTGAACAACAATCTCAATGCGACCCCACGCTATCAATCGAGCCAGCCGGAAGGTTACACGGTCAACGGCACGCTTACCTTCAGCATCAAGCTGAAAAAAGAGTGAGGCACGTTTCTTTTCCCTCCCCCTAGCGTGGTGTAGCCACGCGACGCGGGGAGGGTGGCACGTTGCGAGCGTTCAGCGAGCAACGTGACGGGTGGGGCTCTTGCCACACGCTCTGATGTCACGTGGGGACCCCCACCCCAGCCCTCCCCACAAGGGGGAGGGAGTCTCCGGCGTATGCCGCGGCTATCGCACTACTTCGCAAACCCCGTCTTCCTGATCAGATCCACCGCCGCCTTTTGCGTGGTGGCGATCTGATCGATCGGGCGGTCGTCGATGGGGAAGGTGCCGAGGCCGCTGACGATGGCGGCGCGCTCGCCGGCTTTCGTCACGGGATATTCCAGCTCCGCTGCCGCGAAGAGCTTTTGCGCCTCGTCGGTGACGAGGAATTCGACGAACTTCAGCGCAGCCGCCTTGTGCGGTGCGTATTTCGCGATTCCCACCGCCGTCACGTTCATATGCGTGCCGCGATTGCGGAAGGTGGTCGGCACGGCCTTCACCCTGTCCGCATCGGCCTTCCAGTCGGCACCCTCGCGGCCGTCGCGGAGTTGCGCCAGCGCTACGGTGTTGGCGATGCCGATCTCGCAGCGGCCCTGCGCGATCCGGCGGATGACGTCGTTGTCCTTGCCTTCGGGGAGCCCGGCGAGATTGGTCCTCAGTCCCTTGAGCCACGTCTCCGTGGCCGGCGCGCCGTTGTGCAGCAGGAATGCGGCGACGAGTGCGACATTGTTCTGATGCAAGACCGTGCGCATGCAGAGCTTGCCGCGCCATTCGGGCTTGGCCAGATCCTCATAGGTGATCGAGGATAGCGCGCTTTCATTGCGCGCCACGACCACGCGCGGGCGCGTGGCGATGCCGAACCACGTGTTGCCGCGGTCGCGCAGCTCGAATGGGATGGCTTTTTCGAGCGCCGCTGACTTGATCGGCTGGGTGAGGCCGAGGGTCGCGAATTGTGAGGTCTTGTCGAGGCCGATGGTGAGCAGCACGTCGGCCGGCGAGGCGTTGCCTTCGCCGGTCACGCGCTTGCTGAGATTGTCTTCGATGAAGGTGGTGTTGACCGCAATCCCGGTCGCTTTGGTGAAGGCATCGGTGACCGGCTTCACCAATGCGGCTTCGCGCGTCGTGTAGAGATTGAGCTCCTCGGCGGAGACCGCCGGGGAGCCGATCAAAACGAATGCGAGCAGGAATTGGGAGATCGGGTTCCGGTTTCTTGCTCGCATCGCCTGCTCCTCAGTTTCTGATTCATCCCGATGAATCAGAAACTAGCGGCTTTTATTTGGTTGAGGATGATTCTGGCCGAAAACCGGAAGCCACTTTTCGGGGATCATCCTCTAGAACTTGACCGTCGCCTCCAGCGAGAAGCGGCGGGCGTCGCCGATCGCCACGTTCAGGTTGTTCACCGCCGACGGATAATAGGTGTTGTCGAACATGTTCTTCACGTTGAACTGGTAGATCACCGGAAGGCCCATCTGCTTCACTTCATAGCTGGCAAATGCATCGGCCACCACATAGGACGGCAGGAAGAAGCTGTTGGTTCCATCGCCCGCGCGGTCGCCGACATAGCGCGCGCCGCCGCCGAGACGCAAGCGACCCGGCAACATGGTGCCGAAGTCATAGACCATGAACAGCGAAGCGGTGTTGAGCGCGACATTCTGCAGTGACTTGCCGATCAGGGTCGGATCGTCGGTCACGCGGGCATCGGTATAGGCGTAGCTGCCGATCATGCTGACATTGTCGGTGAGGCGGCCGGTGACGTCGATTTCGATGCCACGTGAACGCACTTTGCCTGCGGTACGCGCTTCCGACATGCCGCCGCCGATGGGGATCAGTACGAGCACATTTTTCTTGTCGATGTCATAGAAGGCGAGGTTGCCCGACAGCCGCTTGTTGATGTCGAACTTGATGCCCGTCTCCCACTGCACGCCTTCCTCCGGTGCGAGGCTGGAGCCGATAGTAAAGCCGGTGCTGAAGGGCGCAATGCTCGAGGTCGGCTTCAGGGATTCCGTGTAGCTGAGATACCAGGAAACCTCGTCGGTGATCTTGTAGATCACGCCGCCGAGCGGCAACGCCTTGTCGCCGGCGAGATTGGTGTTGGTTACGAACGGGTTCAGGCCGCGGCCGGCGAACTGTTCATATTCCATCCAGCGCACGCCCCCGACCAGCAACAGCTGGTTGGTCAGATAGAACGTGTCCTGGAAGAACAGGCCGCGCGTGCCCAGCAGGTCGGTCTGGGCGCTGTCGGGCAGGCCGACGATGGTGCCGGGTTGTACGCGGTCGTAGACCGGATTGTACATGTTGAAGCCAGTCACCGCGCCGCCGCGGATCAGGTATTCGCGGTAGATGCTGCGGTACTGTGCGTCGCCACCGAAGACGACTTCGTTGCGGAAGCCGCCGAGCCAGACGTCGCCGCGCAGATAGGCGACGCCGGCGCTGGCATTGCTGAGCGAGCCCTTGGTGCCGTCATTCTGGCGGGCCACCGCGCCCGTGGTGGTGTTGAAACTCGTGATGCGCAGCTGGTTCGCATCGAACATTTCAGTGTTGTAGCTGTAGGCCGCGTAGAGCTTCCAGTTCTCGTTGATGCGGTGATCCACCGACGCCTGGATCAGGTGTGACTTGCCCCACATGTTGTTGAAAGACTCGTCCAGCCGGCGCTCGCGCGGAATCTGCAGCGGGGTCGAAGTACCGGCGATGAACGAGGTGCCACGATCGAACGGATAGTTGAAATCGCGATACTCGTAGTTCAGATGCACCGTGGTGTCGTCGCCATACCAGGACAGCGACGGCGCGATCAGCGTTTCCTTGCGGGTGCCGAAATTGCGCCAGTAGTCTTCGTTGGTGCCATAGGCGATGAAGCGATAGGCGAGGCCGTCCTTACCGATCGGGCCGGTGACATCGACGATGCCATCGATGCCGTTCTTGCCATTGCCAAAGGTCGAGCCGAGCAGCGTGACCGAACCATGCTGGTAGAGATCGGGACGCTTGCTGATCGTGTTGACGATGCCGCCGGGATCGATGATGCCATAGAGCAGGGAGGCCGGGCCCTTGAGCACTTCGACGCTCTCGACCGCAGGATTGAGGCTGCGACCCTGCACCAGCGGCAGGCCGTTGCGCATCACGGAGCCGTCGCGGTTGTCGCCGAAGCCGCGGCGCATCACGGCGTCCTGCGTGCCGGCGAGGGTGTTGGTCTGGGTGATGCCGCTGATATTCGAGAGGGCATCGTCGAGATTGCGCGGCAGCTGATCCCTCAGCACCTGCTCGGGAACGACATTGACCGTCTGCGACGAGTTGAGCGGTGGCTGGCCGGAGCGCAGCGTGGTGGCGCTAGGCATCGCGCGATAGCCGAGCACTTGCTCGTAGCGCACGGCCGCGGCGGCAATGGCCCGCTCGGTGGCGGTGGGCGGAGCAGGCGGCGGCGTGGTGTTACGGCGGGCGGCGACCGGGCGGGCGCCGCTCGTATTGGCGCTGGCGCGGGCCGGGCGACGGGTCTGTGTGGACGATTCCACCGTGACGGCGGGGAGCGAGGTCTGCGCCTGGGCGAACGAGGCGCAAGCCAACAGGTCGCTGAGCACAAATGCAGCGCCGACCAGCCAGCGTGCTTGACGCGTGGTGAATGTGGTGGATCGGCCCTTGTTCGAGCCACGAGAAATGCTGGTCGTCACGTCGCCCCGCCACTTTTCAATTAAGGTGAGAAAGTGGCGCTGTAGCAGGCCGATATGCGGAGCAGAACAACGGTTAAGATTGAATTGCTCTAATTGCACACCAAGGCACCTTTTAGCTGCCAACATGTGCGGGCCGTGCCGAGGGTTTATGCAACCAGCTTCGGTCGAGAGCTTCGAGATTCGCGCAGCGCGCGTCCACGCTGTGGACTGCGCTGCGCGGTTGTCCTTGCGATTCTCGGCTCAGATGCCGGCCTTCACCTGGGCGACGGCTTCGGCGATCAGGGCCTCCATCTTGGTGCGCAGTTCGGCTTCGGTGACCGAAACGCCCTTGGCGGTGAGGTCGGCCAGCACCTTGCGCAGGACGTCGTCATCGCCGGCTTCCTCGAAGTCCGCGGCGACCACTTCCTTGGCATAGGCGGCGGCGGCATCGCCGGTCTGGCCCATCTTCTCCGCGGCCCACAGGCCGAGCAGCTTGTTGCGGCGGTTCATCGCCTTGAACTTCTGCTCCTCGTCGAGCGCGAATCTGCGTTCAAAATCCTGTCCGCGCTTGTCCATTGATGACATCGTAGGGTTCCCTGGGTTGGCGGGCCGGCGTTGTAATGGCCGGCTGGCGGCTTAACTAAATGCCCGTAGCCGGGCGTACAATCGTCCGCAAGGTCGCAGGTCATTGCGGGAACATGACATTCGTGCAAACGGGTAAAACCCGCTCCAAACCGGCCGGATCGATTGTGTCGGCGGGGGGGATCGGTTAGGTTGCCGCAAGGCTCGGTTCTCGTTCTGTTTCCTGGACACGGTTCTGTCTTCAGAATCTGCGTACAAGCTGGTTCACAGATCGCTTCCTGGCCTTCACGGCAGCTCCGTCGTGGGTCAATCCCGTTACTCCGGAGCAACCAAATCCATGGATTTCAACAACACACGGTACATCCCCATGAGCCGTCGACGTCGCATTTATGAAGGCAAGGCCAAGGTTCTGTATGAAGGC
>JASBVG010000023.1 GCA_030147505.1 Tardiphaga sp. | reverse complement strand
GGGGCGGGCGGACCTTCCATATCGAGGAGATCCAGGACCAAGCGGAACTCGCCCTCATGCGCGGCGAGCACCACAAGATCGCCCGCGCCTATGTGCTCTATCGCGAAGAGCGCGCACGGGAGCGCGCGAAGGCGGCCGCCGCGCCCGTCGCGCCCGCGCTGCGCATGAAGGCGGCGGATGGGACGCTCATCGCGCTCGACACGGCCCGGCTGGACGCCGTGGTGCGCGAGGCGTGCGAGGGTCTCGACGGCGTCTCGCAGGAGGCTGTCCTCGGCGAGGCCCGCCGCAACCTCTATGACGGCATCTCGGCGGACGAGCTCGGCCTCGCGCCCATCCTCGCCGCCCGCACGCTGATCGAGACCGAGCCCAACTACACCAAGGTCAGCGCCCGCCTTCTCCTCGACAAGCTGCGCCGTGAGGCCCTGACCTTCGTGTCCGGCCGCCCGGATGAGGCCACCCAGAGCGAGATGACCGGGCGCTATGGCGACTATTTCCTCGGCTTCGTGAAGGCGGGCGTCGCGGCCGAACTCCTCGACCCGGAACTCGCCCGCTTCGATCTTGCGCGCCTCGCCGCCGCCCTGAAGCCGGAGCGGGATCTCCAGTTCGACTTCCTCGGCCTCCAGACCCTTTACGACCGCTATTTCCTGCATGTGCGCGGCACCCGCTTCGAGCTGCCGCAGGCCTTCTTCATGCGCGTCGCCATGGGCCTCGCCTTGCGGGAGATCGACCGGGAAGCGAAGGCCATCGAATTCTACGGCCTGCTCTCCTCCTTCGACTTCATGGCCTCGACGCCGACCCTGTTCAATTCGGGCACGCTGCGCCCGCAGCTTTCGTCCTGCTTCCTCACCACGGTGGCCGACGATCTCGACGGCATCTTCAAGTCGGTGAAGGACAATGCGCTGCTCGCAAAGTATTCCGGCGGCCTCGGCAATGACTGGACCCGCGTGCGCGGCCTCGGCGCCCATATCAAGGGGACCAATGGCGAGAGCCAAGGCGTGGTGCCGTTCCTCAAAGTCGCGAACGACACCGCGATTGCCGTCAATCAGGGCGGCAAGCGCAAGGGCGCGGTCTGCGCGTATCTCGAGACCTGGCACGTCGACATCGAGGAATTCCTCGATCTGCGCAAGAACACTGGCGACGACCGCCGCCGCACCCATGACATGAACACCGCCAACTGGGTGCCTGACCTGTTCATGCAGCGCGTCGAGCAGGATGGCGAATGGACGCTGTTCTCGCCGGACGAGACGCCGGACCTGCACGATCTCTACGGCAAGCCCTTTGCCGAGCGTTATGCCGCCTATGAAGCCAAGGCCGCGCGCGGCGAGATGCGCGTGTTCAAGACGGTGCGCGCCACCGATCTGTGGCGGCGCATGCTGACCATGGTGTTCGAGACCGGCCATCCCTGGATCACTTTCAAGGACCCTTGCAACCTGCGTTCGCCGCAGCAACATGCCGGTGTGATCCACTCGTCGAATCTCTGCACCGAGATCACGCTGAATACGTCGGATGACGAAGTCGCGGTCTGCAATCTCGGCTCGGTGAACCTGCTGCATCACGTGACGGAGCAGGGCATCGACCACGCCCGCCTGCAACGCACGGTGACAACGGCGATGCGCATGCTCGACAATGTCATCGACATCAATTTCTACACCATCCCGGAAGCACGCCGCTCGAACCTGAAGCATCGTCCTGTCGGCCTCGGCCTGATGGGTCATCAGGACGCGCTGCATACGCTCGGCCTTGCGATGGCGTCGGATGCCGCCGTGCAATTCGCTGATCTGAGCATGGAGGCGATCGCTTGGCATGCGATCTCGGCCTCGGTGGATCTCGCTGCCGAGCGCGGCCGCTATCCATCCTTCGACGGGTCGCTGTGGAGCCGCGGCATCCTGCCAATCGACTCCATCGAACTGGTGGCGGATGCGCGCAACGGCGTTGATATGGACCGCTCCTCGACGCTTGACTGGGCCAGCCTGCGCGAGCGGGTGAAGACCACCGGCATGCGCAACTCGAATGTGATGGCGATCGCGCCCACCGCGACGATCTCCAATATCTGCGGTGTCGCGCAGTCGATCGAGCCCGCCTATCAGAACCTCTATGTGAAATCGAACATGTCGGGCGACTTTACCGTGGTGAATGCGTTCCTGGTCCGCGACCTCAAGAAACGCGGGCTGTGGGACGAGGTAATGGTCTCCGACCTCAAATATTTCGACGGCAGCGTCGGTGCCATCGACCGCGTGCCGAGCGATCTGAAGGCGCTGTATGCGACCTCGTTCGAGATCGACAGCGCCTGGCTGATCGAGGCCGCAGCGCGCCGCCAGAAGTGGATCGACCAGGCGCAGTCGTTGAACCTGTATATCGCCAATCCGTCGGGCAAGAAGCTGGATCAGCTTTACCGGATGGCTTGGACCAAGGGACTGAAGACGACTTATTACCTGCGTTCGCGCAGTGCCACCCATGTGGAGAAGTCGACGCTGAAGGGTACGGACGGCAGGCTAAACGCTGTCTCCGCGACAGGTGTGTCGGCCGCGCCGGGCAAGCCGGCTGCTGCTCCGATCCTGGTGAAGTCCTCGGACCTCACCGCGCCGGATCTCTCCACCGTGATGGCTTGCTCCATCGATAACCCTGAATGCGAGGCGTGCCAGTAAGGCGCGTCTCCACATACTCCGTCCCTCATCCTGAGGAGCCGCGCAGCGGCGTCTCGAAGGATGTGCCCCACACTCATGGTTCGAGACGCCCGCCAAGCGGCGGGCTCCTCACCATGAGGGCTGAGATAGATAGTTAGAAAGAACACCCATGCTCGACTGGTCCGACACCACTGCCACTCCCAAGGCGCCCGCATTCATCCCGCTTCCGGAAGCCCCGGCCGATGCCACCGGGCTCGGTACCATCGATCGTTCCGGCGGCCGCGTCTCCGTCGACGAGAAGCGGATGATCAATTGCCGCGCCGACGTCAATCAGCTGCTACCGCTGAAGTACAAATGGGCTTGGGAGAAGTATCTCGCCGGCTGCAACAATCACTGGATGCCCACCGAAGTATCCATGCAGGCCGATATTGCGCTATGGAAGTCGCGTGACGGACTCACCGAAGACGAGCGCCGCGCCATCAAGCGCAATCTTGGCTTCTTCGCCGCGTCGGAGTCACTGGTTGCCAACAACATCGTGCTGGCGATCTATCGCCACCTCACCAATCCCGAATGCCGGCAATATCTGCTCCGCCAGGCTTTTGAGGAGGCTGTGCATACGCATACGTTCCAGTACATCGTGGAAAGCCTTGGCCTCGACGAGGGCGAGTTGTTCAACATGTATCGCGAAGTGCCGTCGATCACCGACAAGGCGGCCTGGGCGCTGAAGCACACCCAGCATCTCGACGATCCCGATTTCAAGACCGGTACACCCGAAAACGATCAGGCCTTTGTGCGCGATCTCGTCGCCTTCTATGTGATCTTTGAAGGCATGTGGTTCTATACGGGCTTCGCGCAGATCCTCTCGCTCGGCCGTCGCAACAAGATGGTCGGCATCGCCGAGCAGTATCAATACATCCTGCGCGATGAATCGATTCACCTGAATTTCGGCATCGACGTCATCAACCAGATCAAGATCGAGAATCCGCATCTCTGGACCCGGCAGTTCCAGGACGAGATCCGCACCATGATTCGCGAGGCGGCCGAGCTGGAAGCAGCTTACGGCCGGGACACCATGCCGCGCGGCTTCCTCGGGCTGAACGCGGCGCTGTGCGAGACCTATATGCACTTCATCGCCAATCGTCGCTGCGCCCAGTTAGGCCTTGCGCCGGTGTTTGCGGAAACGGAGAATCCGTTCCCGTGGATGTCGGAAGCGATGGATCTGAAGAAGGAGAAGAACTTCTTCGAGACGCGCGTGATCGAATATCAGAACGGCGGTGCGCTGAGCTGGGACTGAGCTTCGTCTTTCGTCTGATGTCGCTGCGTGCATAACGCTTATGATGCGTCGTGGCTTGACCTGATCGTGTGACATCAGCACCCATACTGACGTCACACGGATCGCCCATGCACAGCACCCACATCCCCAAGGCGCCGGCCTATTGGTCGCGCGCGGCCATCGTGCCCGGCATCGTCGCCATCGGGCCGATGCTGCCCGGCACGCTGGCCTTCGGCATGGCGTTCGGCGCGCTGTGTGCGCAGAAGAACTTTTCGCTGGCCGAAGTGGTGGTCATGATGGGCACCGTCTATGGCGGCCTGTCGCAATTCGTCGCTGTGCAGTCCTGGCCGGCGGTGCTCACCCCCGGGACCATCGCGACACTCGCGCTGCTGACATTGACGGTGAACGTCCGCTTCATGCTGATGAGCGCGACGTTGCGTCCATGGTTCGGCACGCTGCCATCCTGGCAGGCCTATCCTTCGATGCTGCTGGTCACCGATGGCGGCTGGCTCGCGGCGATGCGCTATCGCGATCACGGCGGCGCCGATGCCATGTTTTATGTCGGCGGCGGCATCGTGCTCTATCTCGTCTGGTTGGTCGCCGCGATCCCGGGCTTCCTGCTCGCCGAGCAACTGACCGACCCGAAGAAATACGGCGTCGATCTGGTCATGCCGGCCTTCTATGCCGCCATGCTCGTGCCGGCATGGAAAGGCCCCCGCCGTGCTATCCCATGGGTGGTCTCCGGCATTGTTGCACTCGTCGTTCACTGGTTGGTCGCCGGCTGGTGGTTCATCATCGCCGGCGCGTTATCGGGTGCGATCAGTGCGGGTTTCATGGACGAGCCTTCGACGCCGGAGGCGCAGCATGACTGACTTTTTGCGCAACGATGTCATGCTTGCTTTTGCCGTCATGACGGCGGTCACGGTTGCCTCCCGCCTCGGCGGCTACTGGCTGATGGGCTATGTGAATGTCACGCCGCGCGTGCGCCGCATGCTCGATGCGCTACCTGGCTCGATCATTGTCGCCGCTGCATTGCCGGTGGCGGTCAATGGTGGTCCCGTGGTCATTTTCGCCATTCTCGCCGCCATGGCGGTGACCATCATCCGCCGCAACGACTTCGTCGCTGTGATCGTCGGCATGGCGGTCGCCGCGGGGGCGCGCGCACTCGGTTTCGGCGGCTGACGACCTGCCCGAAAAGTTGAATCCCGCTATGCGCAAAATACCTTGTCAAAGAGTCTGAACTGGTGTTCATCTCTTCTCGCGGTCGACCAGTCGAATCCGCGCAAAACCTTGAACTCACGCATCTTCCTTGACCAGCCGTCAGGCGGGCAGGGAAGCCGGACGCGGGACAAACTCATGGTCTATCGACGTACCCAGCAGGTCGTGAAGCGGCTTGCGGCACGGCGCAATGCCATCCTGGCGGCGGCGCGGGAGACCTGCGCCGAAGGCGGCATGGCGGCGGTCCAGATCGCCCCGGTGGCCGTCCGCGCGAATGTGGCCGCGGGCACGGTTTATCGCTATTTCCCGTCCAAGGCCGATCTGATCTCCGAACTGATCGCCGATGTGTCGCGGGACGAACTGACGGCGATCCGCCGGGCGGCCGACGCGGCGCCCGGTCCATCTTCAGCTCTCGCTGCCGCCGTCACGACGGTGGCGGTCCATGTCGTATCCAACCGCAAGCTTGCCTGGGGCATTCTGGCCGAGCCGGTGGAGGTCGATGTGACTGAATCCCGGCTCACCAGTCGCCGCGAGATCGCCGGCGAGATTGAAACGCGCATCGACGCCGCGATCCGTGCCGGCCATCTGCCGGCACAGGACACGGCCCTGGCCGCCGCGGCGTTGCTCGGCGCGCTGCATGAAGCGCTGGTCGGGCCGATGGCGCCGGACAGCTTCGACGATCCGATGAAGCTGCGCGACGCGGTTCAGACCGTGACCTTGCTGGCCCTCCGCGCCGTCGGCGTCATGGACGCACGCGCCCGCGGCCTCGTGGTGCAGGCGGTGCTGCCGACCAAGATGGCGGCGACCACCTGATCGACGCTGCCGATCAGGCTCGCTGTTTACGGCTTGATCTTCCCGTCGGCATCGAACTGGGCGAGGAATGCCCACAGATCGTTGATCTCGGTCTCTTTCTTGATCCCCGCAAAGGCCATCTTGGTGCCGGGGATCTTCGCCTTCGGATCCTTGATGTAATCCTTGAACGTGGCCTCGTCCCAGGTGAGGCCGGAATTCTTGTTGGCGTCCGAATAGGAATAGCCGGGTGCATTGCCCGACTTGCGGCCGTTCAATCCGTTAAGCTCGGGTCCGACCTTGTTCTTCGCGTTCTCGCCGATGGCATGGCAGGCGATGCATTTGTTGAATGAGGATTTGCCGGCGGCGACGTCCTGGGCGTGAGCGAGCGGCGATGCGGTCGCAGCCGCGATAAAAGCGAGCGCGGCAAAAGGCGTTTTGGTCATGGATGGCTCTTTTTTGGCTTTCCGTACTGAATTTTCGCACACACGCTGCTGGGTGTACAAGCGGATACCGGCCTGCCCGCAGCTCATGCTTTCGTTATCTGTTCAAAGCCCGCTGGACGTGATTGATTCAGCGCAACAATGTCGCGGTTGATATCGCGTTTGCGAACGGGAAGAACGCTCGATGACCATCATGATGCCGGCGAAAGACGAAGCCGTGCTCGCCAGGCGCGAGACCATCATCTCAGCCCTGCGAAAACTGGTGCCGGGCGAGGGCGTGATTTCCAGCGCCGCCGAAATGCTTCCCTATGAATCCGATGGATTCACCGCCTATCGGCAACCGCCGATGATGGTGGTGTTGCCCGAGACGACCGAGCAGGTCTCGAAAGTCCTGAAATATTGTCATGACAATGGCATCAAGGTGGTGCCGCGCGGCTCGGGCACGTCATTGTCCGGCGGCGCACTGCCTCTCGCCGATGCCGTGCTGCTCGGGATGGGCAAATTCAAGCGCGTGCGCGAGATCGATTTCGACAACCGTGCCGTCGTGGTCGAGCCCGGCGTCACCAATCTCGCCATCAGCCAGGCGGTGGCGCATGCGGGCTTCTATTACGCGCCCGATCCGTCGTCGCAGATTGCGTGTTCCATCGGCGGTAATGTCGCGGAGAATTCCGGCGGCGTGCACAGCCTCAAATACGGCATGACCACCAACAATCTGCTCGGTTGCGAGATCGTGCTGATGAATGGCGAGATCATTCGCATCGGTGGCAAGGCGGCGGAGCCGTCGGGTTACGATCTGCTCGGCATCATCACCGGCTCCGAAGGCCTGCTTGGTGTCGTTACCGAAGTCACCGTGCGCATCCTGCAGAAGCCGGAGACGGCACGTGCGTTGATGATCGGCTTCGCCGAGGTCGAGGCGGCCGGCCAATGCGTCGCCGACGTGATCGGCGCCGGCATCATTCCCGGCGGCATGGAGATGATGGACCGGCCGGCGATCCACGCTGCTGAAGCCTTCGTCCATGCCGGCTATCCGCTCGATGTCGATGCGCTGCTGATCATTGAGCTCGATGGCCCCGCTGTCGAGGTGGACGAACTCATCAAGCGCGTTGAGGCCATCGCGCTGAAATGCGGCTCGACCACCTGCCAGATTTCGGAATCCGAACAGCAACGACTGTTGTTCTGGTCCGGCCGCAAGGCGGCGTTCCCTGCAGTGGGGCGTATCTCGCCGGACTATCTCTGCATGGACGGCACCATCCCGCGCGCCGCGCTGCCGCTGGTGCTGCGGCGGATGAAGGAGATGTCGGCGAAATACGGTCTCGGCGTCGCCAACGTCTTCCATGCCGGCGACGGCAACCTGCATCCGCTCATCCTCTACGATGCGAACAAGGAAGATGAGATGGAAAAGGCGGAAGCCTTCGGCGCCGACATCCTTCGCCTGTGCGTCGAGGTCGGCGGTGTGCTCACCGGCGAACATGGCGTTGGTATTGAGAAGCGGGACCTGATGCCCGAGATGTTCAACGAGATCGATCTCAACCAGCAGCAGCGCATCAAATGTGCGTTCGACGCGCAGGGGCTGCTCAATCCTGGCAAGGTGTTCCCGACCCTGCATCGCTGTGCCGAGCTTGGCCGCGTGCATGTGCATGGCGGCAAGCTCGCATTCCCGGATTTGCCGCGGTTTTGATGATGGCGGGTCGCTCAACTCTTTCTGTCGTCACCCGGCTTGACCGGGTGACCCAGTACGCACCGCTGTTCCCGAGTTTACTGGATCGCCCGGTCAAGCCGGGCGATCACAGTGGGGATTGTAGTTACGTGATTGCCTTGAGGCCATTGTGGATACACTGAAAGTCAGAGACGCGCAGGATGTCGAAGCCGCCGTTCGCGCCGCCGTTGCCAGCGAGCAACCGCTGGAGATCATCGGTCACGGCTCCAAGCGTAGCATCGGCCAGCCGATCGCGACCAATGCGGTGCTGGATCTCTCCGCGCTCAATGCCGTCACCTCCTACGAGCCGAACGAGCTGATCCTCACCGTGCAGGCCGGCGCGCCGATTGCCGATGTGCTGGCGTTACTCGATACCAGAAATCAGCAGTTTTCCTTCGAGCCGATCAACATGTCGCGTCTGCTCGGCACGCCCGATATCGGCACCGTCGGCGGCACCATCTCGGCCGGGCTTGCCGGGCCGCGGCGCATCCAGGCCGGCGGCGCGCGGGATCATCTGCTCGGCGTGCACGCGGTGTCCGGCTTTGGCGAGAGCTTCAAGGCCGGCGGCCGCGTGGTGAAGAATGTCACCGGCTACGATGTCTGCAAGCTGATCGCCGGCGCCTGGGGCACGCTCGCCGTCATGACGGAGGTGACGCTGAAAGTGATGCCGCGCGCCGAGGCCGAGCGCACGCTGGTCCTGCGCGGCCTCGACGATCTCGCAGCCAACAAGGCGATGACGGCAGCGCTCGGCTCGCCCTACGACGTCTCGGGCGCCGCGCATCTGCCGGGCTCGGCGCTGCGCGCGGTTCAAGGCCCGCTTGGCGAGATTGCAGCCGCTGACCAGTCGGTGACGCTGATCCGTCTCGAGGGCATCACGGCCTCGGCGTCGAGCCGCGCGGCTTCGCTTGGCAGATTGCTGCAGTCCTATGGCACGGCGGAAATCATGGAAGACAGCCAGTCCGCCGCGCTGTGGGCTGATATTCGCGATGTTGTCGTCTTCGCTGCCAGCGGTCCGCGCGCCATGTGGCCGGTTTGGCGGATCGTAACCCCGCCGGCCTCCGGCGGCAGGCTCGGACAGGAGATCGCAAAACGCTCGCAGGGCGAGGTCGTCTATGACTGGGGCGGCGGTCTGATCTGGGCTGCTCTTCCTCCATCTGCCGATGCGCAGGCGTCGCAGCTCCGCAGGCTCGTCGATGCGGCTGGCGGTCATGCCACGCTGATCCGCGCGCCTGAAGAGGTTCGCCGCGCCGTCGACGTGTTTCATCCGCAGACATCTGGCGTCGCAGCGCTTGGCGATCGCGTGCGGAAAAGTTTCGACCCGAAAAATGTTCTCAATCGCGGCCGGATGTCGCGGAGCCTTTCCACATGAAAACCGAATTCTCGAAGGCCCAGCTGGCCGATCCGGATATCGCGGAGGCCAACAAAATCCTGCGCAAATGCGTGCATTGCGGCTTCTGCACGGCGACCTGTCCGACCTATGTGCTGCTCGGTGACGAACTCGATAGTCCGCGCGGCCGTATCTATCTGATCAAGGAGATGCTGGAAAAGGATCAGAAGCCGACGCAGGAGGTGGTGAAACATATCGACCGCTGCCTGTCGTGCCTGGCCTGCATGACCACCTGTCCGTCCGGGGTGAACTACATGCATCTAGTCGATCAGGCGCGGGTGAAGATCGAGAAGGAATATACGCGGCCGCTGCCCGAGCGCCTGCTGCGCGATGTGCTGGCCTTCGTGTTGCCGCGCCCGGCGCTGTTTCGCGCCAGCATGATCATGGCGCGGCTTGCCCGTCCGCTGGCGGCGCTGCTCCCGTCAACACGCACGCAGGCGAGTCCGAACCTGCTCAGCCGTGTGAAGGCGATGCTGACCATGGCGCCGACGCAACTCCCACCCGCCGGTCCTGCGGGCGGGAGTGTGTTTGCCGCCATCGGTCCTCGCCGTGCCCGCGTGGCACTGCTGCAGGGCTGCGCCCAGCAGGTGCTGGCGCCGCGCATCAACGACGCCGCGATCCGGCTTCTGACCCGGCATGGTGTCGAGGTCGTGCTCGTTCGTAACGAACAATGCTGCGGTGCGCTGACTCATCATCTCGGCCGCGATGGCGATGCGCTCGCACGGGCCAAAGCCAATATCAGCGTCTGGCTCGGCGAGGCAGAACGGGGTGGGCTCGATGCCATTCTCGTCACGGCGTCCGGTTGCGGCACTGTCATAAAGGACTATGGCTACATGCTGCGTGAGGATGCGGAATTCGCAGCTCCTGCAGCCAAAGTGTCATCGCTGGCGAAGGATATCAGCGAGTATGTAAGCGCGCTGGAACTGCCCATATCTGACAAACAAAGCAATCTGGTCGTCGCCTATCACTCGGCCTGCTCGCTGCAGCATGGGCAAAAAATCACACAGGCGCCCAAAGAATTGCTTTCCAAGAATGGATTCGTGGTGAAAGATATCCCCGAGAGCCATTTGTGTTGCGGTTCGGCGGGTACTTACAATCTGCTCCAGCCTGATATCGCGAGCCGCTTGCGCGACCGGAAGGTCGCCAACATCGCGAGCATCAAGCCGGATGTCATCGCTGCCGGCAACATCGGCTGCATGGTCCAGATCGCCGGAGGGACGGATGTCCCGGTCGTACATACGATTGAGCTTCTCGATTGGGCGACGGGCGGTCCCAGGCCAGGATTGAACTGATCGATCCAATCCGACGAGGAAAAGATGTTGCGGGCGCTGTGCGCTCGCGGCCGCTTGCGTCGAAGTGAACTGGTCTATGGCCCCGCCTGGCGCGGAGATTTGAACGCCGGTCCCGGTCGATCGGCGCCAACAGGAGCACCACGATGGCTAAAGACAAGAAATCGAAGAAGGACAAGAAAGACAAGAAGAAGCTGAAAAAGCTCATGCAGGCGGAGCAGGCTGCGAAGAAGTCGGCGAAGAAGAAGTCAGCCAAGAAGGCTTCGAAGAAGTCCGCCAAGAAAGCAGCGCCCAAGAAGGCCTCTTCCAAGAAAGCGGTAACGAAGGCAGCTAAGAAAGCGCCGAAGAAAGCCGTGAAGAAGGCGGTCAAGAAAGCTGCGAAGAAATCCGCGGCCAAGGCACCGGCCAAGAAGGCTGCTGCGCCCAAGAAGGCCGTAAAGAAGGCGGTGCCGAAGAAGGCCGCCAAGGCACCCGCGAAGAAGGCCGCAGCGAAGAAGGCCCCGAAGGCGCAGGTCACCGTCTCGAACGAATTGATGGCGAGCGCCGCGGCAGCGCCCGCCGTGATGGATGCTCCGGCGCCGCTGCCGCCAAAGCCGCCGCGAAAGCCGCGCGTGCCGAAGCCCAAGCCGGTCGCCCCGCAGCTGCCGCTGTCCGAAGACAGCAGCCCGAGCTGGACGCTGCCGAGCCCGTCGCCAGCCGCCGAGCCCGAGCATGGCTCTGTGGAAGGGCATTCGACAGGCGAGACAGCTCCTGTTGAGTCGTCCGATCAGGACGGCAACAAGTAACGTCAGATCTCTTCAAGGTCGCGACGATGAAAGGCCGTAGTTTTGACTGCGGCCTTTTTCTTTGACCTCGATGCGGGGCGGGTGAGAGCGCACGGCGCGATTCGATTCGAGCATGTTTAGTTGGTTGCCTGATTGCGAATTCGGGGTTGAGGCTGGCTCGCCGGAGGACGCGTCATTTTGGAGAGCGGTTCATCCAGAGTTAGAAGTCCTCAAAAACCGTGCTGGTTTTGCAACACTTCGCTACAACCGCTCACGGAAACGTGCATTCGCCCAAATAGGCGGCAATTGCTCGTTTTTTTTCCTTCACCGTGTACCGCTCACGCCTCAAGGTTGCGACGGGTTTAGAAGTTTCCGCAGTCTCGCCGTCGTTTCGACACGAAGCTGCTCGGTTTCAAAAGTGATGGGGAATGTCATGAAGAAGGTAGTCGTTGCCGCGTCCGCGGTTCTGGCGATGGGGATCACCACGGCTTCGGCAGCTGATCTGGGCGCCAAGATGTACAAGAAGGCGCCGCCGGTCGTGGCCGCCTATGATCCGTGGGATATCGCCTTCGGCGCATCGATCACCAACAACTACCTGTTCCGCGGCGTGTCGCAGTCGAACAACAAGCCGTCTGTCACGGCCTATTTCGAACCGCGCTATAACGTGACCAAGGATCTGCAGCTCTATATCGGTACCTCGGCGTCGAGCATCTCGTTCACCAACCGCGCCGCCCTCGAAATCGACGGCTACTTCGGTATCCGCCCGACCTTCGGCGCCGCCGCGTTCGACTTCGGCTTCTGGTATTACGGCTATCCGGGCGGCCAGTGCATCGACACCGTTCCGGCTGGCGGCTTCTGCCCGGTTGGCTCAGATGTTGCGGGTCCCGCCTTCAACGTGATGAAGAAGGATGTGAGCTTCTACGAGGGCTACGCCAAGTTCAACTACACCTTCAACGACTACTTCACGATGGGCGTCTCGGACAACTATTCGCCGAACTTCCTGAACACCGGCGCTTGGGGTAACTACGCCGCGGTCACCGCGAAGGCGATCGCGCCGTCCACTTGGTTCGGTTCGTCGGGCATCGGCATGTACGCTTCGGGCGAGTTCGGCCGTCAGTGGTTCGGCACCTCGGACGCATTCTACGGCACCACCGTCGGCACCGCATTCGGTGGCCCGTTCCCCAACGGCATCAAGTATTCCGACTACAACACCTGGAATATCGGCATCGGCTTCACCTACAAGGTCTTCACCCTCGACCTGCGCTATTCCGATACCAGCCTGAACAAGGGTGATTGCAACGCCTTCACCTCGGACTTCACGGCTTCGGGCGTGACCAACGTCACCGCGATCAACCCGTTCGGCGCTGGCTCGAACTGGTGCGGCGCCACCGGCATCGTCAAGCTGTCGGCCGACCTGACCGCGATGCAGAACCTGAAGTAAGATCTTCCAACTCCGGTTGGATGCGAACGGGCAGCGAGCCATCGCTGCCCGTTTTGCTTTGCGCGGGGCAGCCCTCCGCTTGCCGGGATTGTCGGGCGGCATGAGACCTGCAACATCCCCGTTGCAATGAAGACGCGCCGCTATCTCTCTCATCTCAGCCTTCGGTCCCGCCTCGCGCGCAAGCGCTGGACCCGCCACATGCTGTTCGTGGCCGGCGGCGTCGGTGTCGGTCTTGCCGCCATCGCCATGGCCTGGCTTGCCGATCAGGCGCAGCATCTGTTCGGCGCCTTGCTGGGGCGCTCGCCCTATGCCGGGCTGCTGGTGACGCCACTGGGGTTTGCCCTCTGCATGTGGCTTGCGGTGGTCGTCTTTCCCAATGCTCAGGGTTCCGGCATCCCGCAGGTGATCGCGGCGTTGCAGCTGCCGCAAGAGAGACGCGGGCCGTTGGTGTCGCTGCGTGTCGGTTTCGGCAAGGTGGTGGTGATGACGCTCGGCCTGTTGTTCGGCGCCTCGACCGGCCGCGAGGGGCCGACGGTCCAGGTCGGCGGCGCCATCATGGCCGCACTCGGCCGTTTCGCGCCCTATCGCCAGCCAGGGTTCCTGCTCGCGGGCTCGGCCGCCGGCGTTGCGGCCGCGTTCAACACGCCGCTGGCGGGGATCGTCTTCGCCATCGAGGAACTCAGTCGCTCCTTCGAAATGCGCACCTCCGGTCTCGTCATTGGCGCCATTGTCGCCGCCGGACTGACCTCGCTGGCGCTGCTTGGCGAATATCATTATTTCGGTACGCCCTCGGCGGTGCTGCCGCTCGGCGCAGCCTGGGTCGTGGTGCCGGTTTGCGCGATCCTGTGCGGCGTGCTCGGCGGCGTCTTCAGCCGCATCCTGATCCGCTTTGCGCTGGGGCTGCCCGGCCGGATCGGCACCGCGATCAAGCGGCGCCCGGTTGCCTTCGCAGGCGCGTGCGGGCTCGGCGTGGCGCTGTGCGGGCTTGCCAGCGGCATCCATGTCTACGGCACCGGTTACGAGCAGGCGCGCGCCATCATCCACGACGGTCCGAATGCCGTCGCGCATGGTTTCGGCGTCTGGAAATACGCTGCCACTCTGCTCTCGGCGATCTCGGGCATTCCTGGCGGCATTTTCGCGCCCTCGCTGGCGATCGGCGCCGGCATCGCGTCGGATCTCGCCCCGCTATTGCCGCCGGTGCCGCTCGATGCGCTCGTGCTGATCGGCATGGTCTCCTATCTCACCGGCGTCGTGCGCGCGCCGATCACCGCCTTCGTCATCACCTCGGAAATGACCAACAACCATGCGATGGTGATCCCGTTGATGGCCGCTGCGCTGATCGCCAATGGCGCCTCGCGGCTGGTGCTGGACGAGGGCCTCTATCACGCCCTCGCCAGGATCACGCTGGCGCGCCTCGCCACAGATGCAGCGAGACCGACCAGCTAGCCAGCCGTGGCCGGTTGCGCGTCCGCCAGCGCGTAGCGATCGCCCGATTTCTGCAGCGTCACATTGCGCCGGTGGAAGGCGTGCAGCGTGCCTCGATGGCCGATCGACACCACGGTCGTCTCCGGCAGCCGGGTCTCGATCAACCGGTACAGCGCCGCCTCCGATGGCTCGTCGAGCGATGCCGTCGCCTCGTCGAGGAAAAGATAGTCGGGCCGGTGCAGCAGTGCGCGGGCGACTCCAAGGCGTTGCTGCTCGCCGAGCGACAGCATCTGGTTCCAATGTGCATCTTCGTCCAGTCGCGCTGTCAGCGCGGGCAGCCCGACAGTCGTGACCGCTTCGGAGATCGCCGCCCTGTCGAACGTGTCGGTATTGCCGGGATAGACGATGGCATCTTGCAGCGTACCGACGGGGAAATACGGGCGCTGCGGCAGCATCATCAGCGATGCTCCGGCGGGCAGGGCGACGCGGCCCCTGCCGAACGGCCAGATGCCGGCGATGGCGCGGAATAACGTCGATTTGCCGGCGCCCGACGGGCCGGTGAACAGTGTGCGTTCGCCTTTGCGGAAGCTGAGATGATCCGCCTGCAGCAATGGCGTGCCGTTCGGCAGCGACACGGTGAGACCGGACAGAGCGACGGCGCTGTTGACTGTCGCCGTCGTGTGGATGATGTCGGGCTTGGTCGCAAGCGCTTCGCCGCCGGCGATGGCCTGCTCGAAACCGTCGAGACGCGCGACCACCGATTGCCATTCCGCCAGCGTGCGATAGGCAGTGACGAAGAACGACATCGATTCCTGCACGCTGCCGAAAGCCGACGCCGTCTGCGTCACGCTGCCGAGCTGCACCTTGCCGGCGAAATAGGCCGGCCCGATCATGATGAAGGGGAACAGCACCGCGGCCTGATTGTAGCTGGCCGTGAAGGCGGTCAGCTTCTTGGTGCGGCTCATGATGTTCATGTAGTTCCGCACCACCTCGCCGAAGCGCTGCGACAACCGCTGGTGTTCCGCCGGCTCGCCCTTCAGCAGCGCAATCTGCTCGCCGTTCTCGCGGGTGCGGACCAGATTGAAGCGGAAGTCCGCTTCGAAGCGCTGCTGCCGGAAATTCAGGCCGACCAGCGGCGAGCCGATCAGATGCGTCAGCACCGTGCCGATGATCGCATAGATCAGCGCGGCCCAGATCAGATAGCCGGGAATGTTGAGGTCGATGCCGAACAGATGCAGCGGCGCGGCGGCCGAAAGCCCCCACAGGATCACCACGAAGGAGCCGATGGTCACCACCGCGCTGAGCAGGCCGACGCCGAGCGCCAGCGTCTGGTCGACGAACATCTGCACGTCTTCCTCGATGCGCTGGTCGGGATTGTCCGCGGTCTCGCCCTGCAACTGCATGCGATAGTGATTGGCGCCGTTCAGCCAGCCGGAGAGATAGTGCTCGGTCAGCCAGCGTCGCCAGCGGATGCGCAGCCATTGGTTCAGATAGAGCTGATACACCTGCACGATCACGGCGATGGTTGCCAGCACCGCGAAGTAACCGATCAGATAGGTGAATGACTTGAGATCGCGCTCCTGCAGCGCGTTGAAGAACTCGCCGTTCCAGCGGTTCACCATCACCGTAATGGCGACGTAGCCGAGCTCCAGCGCGATGACCGCTGCAAGCAGTCCGCGCCCCGCCCATTTGTCCTCGGAATTGAAATAGGGGAGCGCGATCCGCCGGACGGCCGCGAGGGTGGAACGGACATTGTTCACAGCTGATCTCCGGGGACGACGGCGTCAAGCCGTTGAAGATGAGAGAGAATTGAAGCGTTTAGACTAAAGTTGCTGACAAGATGACGCGCGGCAGCTTGTCGCGAAACTGTGATTGACCCTAGCATGTGTGAGAGGCGAGGGCTGGGGCTCTTGGCCGGCTCGTAGCCATGGGCGCTCTCAGTCAGTGATTTCGGTTGGCGTATCGGCCTTGGCCGATCGCCGGCGCCCTCGCAAGTGAACAATCAGCAAGATGCCGATCCATGCCGGGGCTGGCTGCATAACAAGCTGCTAACGAGATTTCGGGGGAAATGGCCATGTGGAATCAGGTCTACAATCCATTCAATAACGCGACGCTTTCGACATTGGTCGCCGCCATCCCGGTGGTGGTTCTGCTGGTGCTGATCGCCACCAACAAGGTGAAGGCGCATATCGCCGCCGTTATCGCCCTCGTGCTCGCCAATCTCGTCGCGATCTACGCTTTCACGATGCCGGCCAACATGTCGATCCGCGCATCGGTGCTCGGCGTCGTCACCGGCTTCTTCCCGATCGGCTGGATCGTTCTCAACGTCATCTTCATGTACCGGCTCACGGTCGATAGTGGCCGCTTCGAGATTTTGCAGCGCGCCATCGGTGGGGTCACCAATGACCGCCGCCTGCAGATCCTGCTGATCGCCTTTTCGTTCGGCGCGTTCTTCGAAGGCGCCTCGGGCTTCGGCACGCCGGTCGCTGTCACCGGCGCGGTGCTGATCGGCCTTGGTTTCTCGCCGCTTGCTGCCTCTGGCCTCTCGCTGATCGCGAACACGGCGCCGGTGGCCTACGGCGCGCTCGGCACGCCGATCCAGGGCCTCGCCACCGTCACCGGTTTCGATCCCTTCGTCCTCGGCGCGATGGTCGGCCGGCAGTTGCCGGTGTTCTCGATGATCGTGCCGTTCTGGGTGGTGTGGGCCTTTGCGGGCTGGAAGGGCATGAAGGAAGTCTGGCCGGCAATCCTGATCACGGCACTATCCTTCGCCATCCCGCAATTCGTGATCTCGAACTACATCAATCCCTGGATCGTTGATATCGGCGCCTCGCTGATCTCGATGGCCGCGCTGATCCTGTTCCTCAAGGTCTGGCAGCCGAAGACGATCTGGACCTCGGCCAAGCTGCGCGTGCGCGACGACAGTGCTGCCACGGCGCCGCCTGCCAAGCCGCTCGACACCACGCCGCTCACCTCGGCGCAGGTGTGGAGCGCGCTGACGCCGTGGATCATCCTCTGCATCATCCTGCTGGTCTGGGGCACCAACTGGTTCAAGGGGATCGTCAATCCGATCTTCTCCTGGAACTATCCGGTGCCCGAGCTGCACAACATGATCAACAAGGTGCCGCCGGTGGCCGCGCAGCCGACCAAGGAAGGCGCGGTGTTTGCCTTCACCTATGTATCCTTCACCGGCACCGGCATGCTGCTGGCCGCGATCATCTCCGGCTTCGTGATGGGCTTCTCGCCGGTCAAAATGATCGCGGAATATGGCCGCACCATCAGGATCTGCGCCTACTCGCTGATCACCATCTCGGCCATGCTGGCCATCGGCACGCTGACGCGCCTGTCCGGCGTCGATGCCACGCTCGGTCTCGCTTTCGCGGCTACAGGTGTGCTGTATCCGTTCTTCGGCACATTGCTCGGCTGGCTCGGCGTCGCGCTGACCGGCTCGGATACGGCATCGAATGTGCTGTTCGGCAATCTGCAGAAGATTACGTCCGAGCAACTCGGGCTCAATCCGATCCTGATGAGCGCGGCGAATTCCTCGGGCGGCGTCATGGGCAAGATGATCGATGCACAATCGATCGTGGTCGCATCGACGGCCACCAACTGGTTCGGCCACGAAGGCTCGATCCTGCGCTTCGTGTTCTGGCACTCCATCGTGCTGGCCTGCATGGTCGGCGCCTTCGTGATGCTCCAGGCCTATGTGTATCCGTTCACGGAAATGGTGATTGCCGCACCGAAATAGGGATCTGCAACACAGCGCAATACACCAATCCCCGTCGCCGCAAGGCGGTGGGGATTTTCCTTTGCCCGCCACATTGTGCCCCGAGCTTTCTGGTCAAGTTCGGCCGCCTCGCGTAGAAGCGCGGTGTCGCCGACTCTTTCCGTCACCGGGACATCAGATGATTTTGAATACGATACTGCTGCGCGTCGCTCTGGGTGCTGCGGCGCTTCTCTTCTCGCTGCCGGCGCAGGCCGCCGATGATTTCCCGTTCGGGTTGGAAATGACACTCGACGCGCAGCGCATGCCCGGCTCGAAGCGCATCCCCAATCTCGAGATCGGCGATGCCGGCGAGGCAATGGTGGAGCTGTGGTG
This sequence comes from Tardiphaga sp., assembly GCA_030147505.1. GTDB lineage: Bacteria > Pseudomonadota > Alphaproteobacteria > Rhizobiales > Xanthobacteraceae > Tardiphaga. The sequence continues at coordinate 3,208 of JASBVG010000023.1, read as the reverse complement.
CAAGGGTGGCAAGGGGCAGTTCTCCATCGCCGGCAATACGGTGGTGTTCGTGCCCGGCGTCATGGCGAACCGGACCTGCACCGATGCGCAGGTCGCGCTGGACGACCAACTGCTGGCGGATCTCGGCGCGGCCACGAACTGGCAGCGGCGCGGGGATGTGTTGACGTTTATCGGACCGAAGACACTGCGGTTTCGGTTGAATACGAATTAGAACACGCCACTTGTCATCGCCCGGCTTGACCGGGCGATCCAATAGATACTGTCAGTCGTGATCGAGCGGGACCGCCGCCGTGTACTGGATCACCCGCTTTCGCGGGTGATGACAGGCGCGAGTGACGCTCACTTCCACCCCGTCTTCTCGGCATCCCAGCGCTGCGCCTTGAATTCCGCAGCCACGGCCGCCACCGCGCCGTTGTCGTCGCGTGGGTCGCTTTCTTCATCGGTGGCCGGGGCTTCCGCCAGCGCTAGCTTGGCGCTCGAAGCCTCATCCGTCGTCGTCACAGATGGCGTTGAGATCCAGAGGATCATCTTGTCAGTCGCGCCGGGTTTGTCCGGCGACACCACGGCATTCACCTCGACATTCTCCGTCAGTTCCAGCGCCGGCATCACCTGGCTCGGGCGCTTGAAGCTCAGCTTCAACTTACCGGTCTCGTCATCCCATGACGTCGCGGACGACTTCGCGCTCATCGTCTTGGCGAGGGTGGCGGATAGGCTGCTCGCCAGCTTGTTGCGGTCGATCTTGTCACCGCTCCTCCAGCCGGCTGCATCGAAGCGCACCGTGCGCTCCATGTCGATCGCTCCCGCCGTCCAGCCCGCATTGACGACACCGGGATAGGTCTTCGCCTTCGCGACGAAGTCTGCGGCGCGCTCCGGATCGATGGTGAGATTGATCACCTGCTCACCCGCGCGCAGCGCCTCGCAGCTCACCGACAGGCTCGACAACGACACCTCGACGCTTTGCCCACGCAGCGAACGCACGAAATCCAGCGCCGCTTCCAGCTTGATCTTCACCGCGATGGATTCCGGCGAGACCTCGGAAAAATCCTTCGGCGCCGCCGCGATGCTCTCGTCGTTCGACTGGTTTTCCTGAAACTCTCTCTCGCTCTGATCGGTGTTGTCCGCCGAAGTCAGGCTGGTGGTGGTCTGGCCGATGGTGACCTGACCCTTGAATTCGAACGTGTCGCCGGTCGGCCGGCGATTGACCTTCACGGTCACCGGCAGCTTGTCGATCTGCGTCTGCGTCGCGCCCGAGAGCGTCCCGCCATTCACCGTGAGATTGGCGACGAAGCGGTCCTTGCGGTCGGTGCTCTTTTCGGCGGGATAGCAGACATCCAGCGTCGCCGCGGTCACGGTCTTGCCTTGCCGGGTCTCCTTTAGGATCACGTCGGCATTGCCGTCCATCAGGCCGTCGATGGAGGTGAAGTAGCGCGTCTCGGTGCCGACCACCTGGTTCTTCGGCGCCGCCTTCATCTGCGCTGCAGCGAGATTGACGGTTGCGAGAGATGCCGTGGCAGCGAGGCCGAGCAGGCTGAAGTGAAGCGCGCGCATGGAAAAGCCTTTGGACGTGTCTGAAATATCGACGCAGGTGATGATTCTGTTTGCGTCAGATTATCCGTGGATTGAATCAGAACTATGCCGGGTGGGGAAGGCCGCCATGCTTCACAAAACGTGCGGCACAAAAAAGAAGGCCGCCCGGAGGCGGCCTTCGATGTCTTGATGAATGGTGCAGAAAGCGCCGGGCTTAGAAGCCCATGCCGCCCATACCGCCCATGCCACCCATTCCGCCGCCGCCCGGCATCGCCGGGGCTGCTTCCTTCGGCAGCTCGGCGACCATGGCTTCGGTGGTCACCAGCAGGCCGGCCACCGAGGCGGCGTCCTGCAGCGCGGTGCGCACAACCTTGGCGGGGTCGATGATGCCCTTGGCGACCAGGTCGACATAGACTTCGTTCTGGGCGTCGAAGCCGAAGGTCTCCGACTTCTCGTCGAGGATCTTGCCGACGACGATCGAGCCTTCCACACCGGCGTTCTCGGCGATCTGGCGGATCGGAGCTTCCAGCGCCTTCAGCACGATGTTGATGCCGGCCTGAACGTCGGCATTGGCGTTGGTGATCTTGCCAACGGCCTTCTTGGCGCGGAGGAGGGCGGTGCCGCCGCCGGGGACGATGCCTTCCTGAACGGCCGCACGGGTGGCGTTCAGCGCGTCATCCACGCGGTCCTTCTTTTCCTTCACTTCGACTTCGGTCGCGCCGCCGACCTTGATGATGGCAACGCCACCCGCAAGCTTGGCCAGACGCTCCTGCAGCTTCTCGCGGTCGTAGTCCGAGGTGGTTTCCTCGATCTGCGCCTTGATCTGGCCGACGCGGGCTTCGATCGCCGGCTTCTTGCCAGCGCCGCCCACGATGGTGGTGTTTTCCTTGTCGATCACGACCTTCTTGGCGCGGCCGAGCATCGCCAGCGTGACGCTTTCCAGCTTCATGCCGAGATCTTCCGACACCAGCTGGCCGCCGGTGAGGATCGCGATGTCTTCCAGCATGGCCTTGCGGCGATCACCGAAGCCCGGTGCCTTGACGGCCGCAACCTTGAGGCCGCCGCGCAGACGGTTGACGACGAGGGTGGCGAGCGCTTCGCCTTCCACGTCTTCCGAGATGATCACGAGCGGCTTGGTCGACTGCACCACGGCTTCGAGCACCGGGAGCATCGCCTGCAGGCTGGAGATCTTCTTCTCGACCAGCAGGATATAAGCGTCTTCCAGCTCGGCGGTCATCTTCTCGGCATTGGTCACGAAGTAGGGGCTGAGGTAGCCGCGGTCGAACTTCATGCCTTCGACGATGTCGACTTCCGTCTCGAGCGACTTGTTCTCTTCGACGGTGATGACGCCTTCATTGCCGACCTTCTGCATCGCCTGGGCGATCATCTTGCCGATGGCGGCATCGCCATTGGCCGAGATGGTGCCGACCTGGGCGACTTCAGCGGACGAAGCAACCGGCTTGGCGCGCTTCTCGATGTCCTTGATGACGGCGGCGACGGCGATATCGATGCCGCGCTTGAGGTCCATCGGGTTCATGCCGGCGGCAACCGACTTGGCGCCTTCACGCACGATCGCCTGGGCGAGCACGGTGGAGGTGGTGGTGCCGTCGCCGGCATTGTCGTTGGTCTTCGAGGCGACTTCGCGCAGCATCTGCGCGCCCATGTTCTCGAACTTGTCCTC
>JASBVG010000021.1 GCA_030147505.1 Tardiphaga sp. | reverse complement strand
CACGGCTTCGGTGAGCGCGCCGCCTTCGTCATAGCCGACATAGCCCGGAGGCGCGCCGATCAGCCGCGAGACCGAGTGCTTCTCCATATATTCGGACATGTCGAGCCGGACCATCGCCGTCTCGTCGTCGAACAGATAGGCCGCCAGCGCCTTGGTGAGTTCGGTCTTGCCGACGCCGGTGGGGCCGAGGAACATGAACGAGCCGATCGGCCGGTTCGGATCCTGCAAGCCGGCACGCGAACGGCGCACCGCGGTCGAGACCGCACGCACAGCCTCGCTCTGGCCGACGACGCGTTGGCCGAGGCTCTGCTCCATGCGCAGCAGCTTGTCCTTCTCGCCCTCCAGCATCTTGTCCACGGGCACGCCGGTCCAGCGCGAAACCACCTGCGCGATGTGGTTGGCGGTGACCGCCTCCTCCATCATCTCGCCGTTGTTCTCGCTGGCCTCGATATCCGCGAGCTTCTTTTCCAGCTCCGGGATGCGGCCATAGGCCAGTTCGCCGGCGCGCTGATATTCGCCGCGGCGCTGCGCATCGGCGAGTTCGAGACGCAGGCCATCCAGCTCGCTCTTGAGCTTCTGGGCATCCGACAGCTTGTTCTTCTCCGCCGACCATTTTTGCGTCAGCGCCGCCGATTTCTCCTCGAGCTCGACGAGCTCCTTTTCCAGATTCTCGAGCCGGGTCTTCGAGCCGGCATCGGTTTCCTTCTTGAGGGCTTCCTGCTCGATCTTGAGCCGGATGATCTCGCGATCCATCGAATCCAGCTCTTCCGGCTTGGAATCGACCTGCATCTTCAGCCGCGCCGAAGCTTCGTCCATCAGGTCGATGGCCTTGTCCGGCAGGAAGCGGTCGGTGATGTAGCGGTTCGACAGCGTCACCGCCGCGACCAGCGCCGAATCCTGGATGCGGACGCCGTGATGCTGCTCGTATTTGTCCTTCAGGCCGCGCAGGATCGAGATCGTATCCTCGACCGATGGCTCGGCCACGAAGATCGGCTGGAAGCGCCGCGCCAGTGCGGCGTCCTTTTCCACATGCTTGCGGTATTCATCCAGCGTGGTGGCGCCGATACAATGCAGCTCGCCGCGCGCCAAAGCAGGCTTGAGCAGGTTCGACGCATCCATGGCGCCATCGCCTTTGCCGGCGCCGATCAGCTGATGCATCTCGTCGATGAACAGGATGATGCCGCCTTCGGCCGAGGTGACTTCGCCGAGCACGGCCTTCAGCCGCTCCTCGAACTCGCCGCGATACTTTGCGCCGGCGATCAGGGCACCGAGGTCGAGCGACAGCAGCTTCTTGTCCTTCAGGCTCTCCGGCACGTCGCCATTGAGGATACGCAGCGCCAGGCCTTCGGCGATGGCGGTCTTGCCGACGCCGGGCTCACCGATCAGGACGGGATTATTCTTGGTGCGCCGCGACAGCACCTGGATCGTGCGGCGGATCTCCTCGTCGCGGCCGATGACCGGATCGAGCTTGCCGTCACGCGCAGCCTGGGTCAGGTCGCGGGCATATTTCTTCAGCGCATCGTAGGCGTTTTCGGCCGTGGCGGAATCCGCCGTGCGGCCCTTGCGCAGCGCATTGATCGCGGCATTGAGATTTTGCGGGGTGACGCCGCCCTTGTTGAGCAGCTGTCCGGCCTCGCTGTCCTTGTCCAGCGTCAGCGCCAGCAACAGCCGCTCGACGGTGACGAAACTGTCGCCGGCCTTGTCCGCCGCCTGCTCCGCCGCATCCAGTGCACGCGCCGTGGCGGGAGCGAGATAGACCTGCCCGGCCCCGGAGCCGGAGACTTTCGGCAACTTGTTCAACTGATCCTCGGTAGCCTTGAGAATGGCACGCGAATTGCCGCCGGCGCGGTCGATCAGACCGCCGGCGAGACCTTCGCTGTCGTCGAGCAGGACTTTGAGAATATGGAGCGGCGTGAATTGCTGATGGCCTTCACGCACGGCCAGTGACTGCGCCGACTGTATGAAGCCGCGCACCCGTTCGGTGTATTTTTCAATATTCATCTTGTGTTTGTCCCTCGGCCTGCCGCCATCGCCTCGAAAGCACGATACCGGCATCTTCATTGGGGTTCCGCGGGACGCATTGATGGTCGTCAACCGGCCGCGGTCGTCATTGGCGCGAAAGCCAGCTTGACCGAAATGTGGGCACACGGTTCCGGAAAAGGAAGAGGCCCGCATAAATTTCCGGCCGGTTCCGCTGTGGCGCCTTGGGCCCAAATCTCCTATGGCTGGAACCATGACCGAACAGCCTTATGCCAGCCTCGCCAGCATCTATCGATATCCGGTGAAGGGCCTGACGCCCGAGCCGCTGACGGACGTCGCGCTGACGCCCGGCCAGCCCCTGCCGGCCGACCGCCGCTACGCCATCGAGAACGGCCCGATCGGCTTCGATCCGGCCGCTCCGCAATATTTCCCGAAGACGCAGTTTCTGATGTTGATGCGCAACGAGCGTCTGGCGGCGCTGCGCAGCCATTATGACGACGCCACGCACACGCTGACGATCCGCAAGGACGGCGATGAGGTGGCCCGCGCCGACCTGCAGTCAGCCGACGGTCGCCGCGAGATCGAGGCCTATTTCGCTGCCAATTTCACCCAGGAACTCCGGGGCCCGCCAAAAGTGCTGTTCGCCGAGGGGCACAGTTTCTCCGACGTACCGCGCAAGGTGGTATCGATCATCAATCTGGCCAGCGTTGCCGATCTGGAAAAGACAGTTGGCCGGTCGGTCCATCCGCTGCGCTTCCGCGGCAACCTGCATGTGTCGGGCTGGCCGGCCTGGCACGAATTCGACCTGCTCGACCGCACGCTCAAGATCGGCGATGTCAGGTTGAAGGTGGTGAAACGTATCGTCCGCTGCGCGGCGACCAATGTCGATCCGGATACCGCCGCACGCGACCTGACGATTCCGAAGACGCTGCTGCAGACCTATGGCCATGCGGATTGCGGCATCTATGCCGAGGTGATCGACGGCGGCCAGATTGCGGCGGGAGACCAGATCGAAGTGGAAACCTAGCAAAGGCGGCCCACTGTCGTTCTCCGCTTGCAAGAGAAGGCCGTGACGGGGGAGGGGTATCCAGGCTTGGAGCCTGTCCAACCCTCCCCGTCTCGAACGCTTCGCGCTCGATCCTCGTCTCAGCGCCATGCACAGCGTCGCCATGCCTGGAGCACAGACAAGGAAGCGAGACTTCAGCTCGACGGCATCACGTAAGCGTAGACGCGACCCTTCGAATAGGTGGACTCCGCAACGCGGTTGCCGTGATTGCCCGACACGATGATCGGATTGCCCTTCGCATCGACACCCGAGACCACGCCGACATGGCCGCCGCGGCGGCCGCGCGACATCACGGCGATGGCGCCGACCTGCGGGCCTGAGATGCGCTGGCCATAGCTGGAGAACGATCGCGCCATGTCAGAGCCGGTGCCCTGATGGCCGGTGCGCTTCAGCACCAGGTTCATGAACGCCGCGCACCACAGTCGGCCGCGCGCTGTCGGATTGCCGCGTCCGATGAAGCTGCGCGCGGTCTCGACGAGACCCGAACCGCCGAAGCCGCCACCGGGCTGATTCATGCTGGCATTGGCATTCGCGAAATTTTCGGGGCCGCCGAAGGACGGCGCCTGCTGCTCGGCGCGTGCCGCGTGCCGGCGCGCATAGCGCAAACGATGCCGGACATGCTTGCGAGAGCTGTGAGTATATTTGCTGACGTGATGCGAATGATGACGCGAGGCGCCGTGTTGAGGCCGTGCAGAGGCAGGCGAGATAGACGCGAAGACAGCTGCCGAACACAGCGCCAAGGCAGACAGGCGAAGTGCACGACGATACGCAACGAAACGAACCATACTAAGTTTAACCCTCATCAAAATCCGCCGACCCCCACGGTCGGAAACACGCTCCAAGTTTTTGAGGGCTGTGTGAAAACAGGCTGCGTGTGACAAAATCAAGACGTCAAACGGCGCGAATTGGGCTCATTTTCAGGCCCAGAATCCGGTTTTGCCTTCAAGTTTAACGTTTCTAATACGTCTAGACATAGCAGCCTCCCGCCCAGCGGGAGGCTTTCGCATATTACCTATTTGGATTAGCTATTTTTATTGCAGCTCTGGGCTGCATAATGCGGATCCTGCGCGTGCATTATTGCGCACACCAACTCTCACCCTCATCCTGAAGGAGCCGCGCAGCGACGTCTCCCAGCGAATGGCAGCGAGCTCGGAGCGTCAACACCTCATGGTTCGAGACGGCGCTTACGCGCCTCCTCACCATGAGGGACTGGGTGTTATTTCCCCGCCCGCTGCAGCAAGAAAACGCCCTGCTCGCCGAACAGATTCCAGAACCACCAGGGCGCATTCAGGCGCAGCGGACGGCCCTGAAGGTCGAGCGCCACCGCGCGCTCCATCTTCACATTGATCTCGTCGCAGAGATGCACGAAATCCTTGATGGTGCAGAAATGGATGTTCGGCGTGTCGTACCATGTCGCCGGCAGGTTCTCGGTACGCGGCATGCGCCCGCCAACAAGCAACTGCATCCGCATCCGCCAGAAACCGAAATTCGGGAACGAGACGATGGCGCTGCGGCCGATGCGCAGCAGGTTTTCCAGCACCACGCGCGGTTGCCGCGTCGCCTGCAGCGTCTGCGACAGGATCACGTAATCGAAGGCATCGTCGGGATAGTTGACGAGGTCGGTATCGGCGTCGCCCTGCACCACCGCGAGGCCCTTGCCGACGCAGCGGTTCACGCCTTCACGCGACAATTCGATGCCGCGGCCATCGATGCCGCGGCTTTCAAGCAATTGCAGCAGGTCGCCATCGCCGCAGCCGACGTCGAGCACCTTTGCGCCGGCAGGGATCATGTCGGCGACGAGGAGGTGATCGCCGCGATAGTGCTCAAGACCGTGCGAGGCCGGGCGTGCGAGGCTGAAATGCAGGCCTTGATGCAGGGCATTCATTTGTCGCGGGCCTCCACCGGCAGGCCGCGCACTGCCGCAGCCGAATTCAGGAATGCATCGGCGATGTCGAGAAATTCCGGCACGTCGAGCAGAAAGGCATCGTGGCCCTTGTCGGTCTCGATCTCGGCGAAGGACACGCGCACGCCACCGGCATTCAGCGCATGCACGACGTCGCGCGATTCAGCGGTCGGGAACAGCCAGTCCGACGTGAAGGACATCAGGCAGAAGCGCGTCTGCGTATCGCGGAAGGCTTCGGCGAGATGGCCGTCATGGTCCGCGGCGATATCGAAATAGTCCATCGCGCGGGTGAGATAGAGATAGGAATTCGCATCGAAGCGCTCGACGAAAGACGAGCCCTGATAGCGCAGATAGCTCTCGACTTGGAAATCGGCGTCGAAGGAGAACGTCGGCAGTTCGCGATCCTGCATACGGCGGCCGAATTTGCGATGCAGGGCGGCGTCCGACAGATAAGTGATATGCGCGGCCATCCGCGCGACGCCGAGGCCACGATGCGGATGCGTGCCTTCCTCGAAGTAGCGCCCGCCGCGCCAGTCGGGATCAGCCATCACGGCCTGACGGCCGAGCTCATGGAAGGCGATGTTCTGCGCCGAATGCTTTGTCGCGCAGGCGACCGCGAGCGCGGAGAACACGCGTTCGGGATAGGCCGCGGTCCATTGCAGCGTCTGCATGCCGCCCATGGAGCCGCCGACCACGCAGAAAAGCTGGGTGATGCCGAGCCGGTCAATCAGCATGGTCTGGGCGCGCACCATGTCGGGGATGGTGATCACCGGGAAATCGAGGCCCCAGATCTTGCCGGTCGCCGGATTGACCGAGGCCGGGCCGGTCGACCCCATGCAGCCGCCGAGCACGTTGGAGCAGATGATGAAATAGCGATCGGTGTCGAGCGCCTTGCCTGGCCCGACCATGGTGCCCCACCAACCCGGCTTGCCGGTGACGGGATGCGTGTTGAAGACGTGCTGGTCGCCGGTCAGCGCGTGGCAAACCAGGATGGCATTCGACTTGTCGGCATTCAGCGTGCCGTAGGTCTGATAGGCGATCTGGAACGGGGCGAGGTCGATGCCGCAATCGAGCCGCAGTGGCTCACCCTCGCCGAATTTGGCGACCAGCGAGGAAGGATTATTCGCCTCCTGGGCGCGATCCTCGGCATCCACCGAGACGCTCTTCAAGGGCTGGACACTGACCATCTCGATACCCGGCTCCCCTTGCGGAGAGTCCTCCCATCGGGACCGGGCATGAAAAACCCGGCCTGAACATACGGTTCGGCCGGGATCAATCGTCCCCGGCCTGTTTAGCGAGTTGTTTAACGTGGCTGCAAGCCGGCCGGCTCAAATGACCACGGAGTAGGCAGGGAGATTAGTCCCAGCCTGGCCAAGCGTCAATATAGGGATGGGATGGACGCTTTGCCCAAGGGGCCCGCTTAGAATAGCCGTCATGTTTTCTTTGCCTTCGGCCCCTGTCTTACCTAATCAGGGGCCGTGCCCGGACACCGCCATGCGAGCCGGGGCCAATCAGCCAAGGTCCGTTTTCATGTCGAAACTGCCCCCCGCCCCGCCGTCCCTGAACGAGCTCCGCCAGGAGATCGACAGCATCGACGCGCAGGTGCATCAGCTCCTGATGTCGCGCGGCGACATCATCGACCGGCTGATCTCGGTGAAGCAGACCCAGGAGGTCGGCTCCGCGTTTCGCCCGGCCCGCGAGGCCGACATGATGCGCCGCCTGGTGCAGCGCCATCGCGGCATCCTGCCCATCGACACCGTCGAGGGCATCTGGCGCGTCATCATCTCAACCTTCACTTACGTCCAGGCGCCGTTCTCGCTGCATGCGGACCTGTCGCTCGGCGAGAGCGCCATGCGCGATTCCGCCCGCTTCCATTTCGGCTTCACGGTGCCCTACATCTCGCATTTCAGCGCCGTGGCAGCCGTCGAAGCCGTGGCCAGGTCCAAGGGCGACCTCGCGCTGGTCTCCGCCACCTCCGGCCAGACGCCGTGGTGGCACGAGCTGGAGCGCGACGGCGCGCCAAAGATCATCGCCCGTCTGCCCTTCATCGAGCGCGCCGACCATCCGGCCGCATTGCCGGTCTTCGTGGTCTCGCGCGTTGCCGACAGCGCCATGGTCACCGAGGTGGAATGCTGGAGCGTCCGCGTGTCCGGCTGGAACGCGGAGATCGCCCGCGCGCTGGCGCCGCTGGCCGATGTGGTGGTGGTGCCCGATACCGCCTTCGACGGCGCCTCGCTGCTGATTTCCATCAGCGCGCCCCAGGCCTTCGAGGGCATCAAGGCTGCCCTGATCGCAGCGGGGGCCTCGGTGCGGTCCTCCGCCCTCGTCGGCAGCCACGCAACCCGTTATACGGTGCCCGCAGACGGCGCGCCGAACGCCTGACTTTTTTCCAGACTACCCGGAGCTACCTTAATGTCCCGCCCCGTGCCGAAAGCCGGCATTCTCGATATCGCCCCCTACACCCCGGGCAAGACCCCCGTGCCGGAAGCCGGCCGCAAGGTGTTCAAGCTGTCGGCCAATGAGACGCCGTTCGGCCCGTCGCCGCATGCGAAGGAGGCCTTTGCCCGTGTCGGTGCGCATCTCGAGGATTATCCGGAAGGCACCTCGAAAGTGCTGCGCGAGGCCGTCGGCAAGCGTTACGGTCTCGACCCCGACCGCATCATCTGCGGCGCCGGTTCGGACGAGATCCTGAACCTGATCGCGCACACCTATCTCGGCCCCGGCGACGAGGCGATCCACACTGAGCACGGCTTCCTGGTCTATCCCATCGCCACCATGGGCAATGGCGCCACCAATGTCGTCGCCAAGGAGATCGACTTCACCTGCAGCGTGGACGAGATCCTCAAATGCGTGACCGACAGGACCAAGCTCGTCTGGCTCGCCAATCCGAACAATCCGACCGGCACTTACCTGCCTTACGCGGAAGTGAAGCGCCTGCGCACGTCGCTGCCGGATCACGTCCTGCTGGTGCTGGATGCCGCCTATGCCGACTATGTCGGCAAGCCCGACTATGACAGCGGCCTCGACCTCGCCAGGACCACCGAGAACACGGTCGTCTGCTTCACCTTCTCCAAGGTGCACGGCCTCGCCGCACTGCGCATCGGCTGGATGTTCGGCCCCGAGCACATCGTGGACGCGATGAACCGCGTGCGCGGCCCGTTCAACGTCTCGGCGCCCGCGATGCTCGCCGCAAAGGCCGCGATCGAGGATACCGATCACGTCGAGATGTCGCGTGTCTTCACGGAAAAGTGGCGCGAACTCCTCACCACGGAGATCACCAGGCTTGGGCTGAAGGTGACGCCGAGCGTCGCCAATTTCATCCTGATCCATTTCCCGACCACCGCCGGCATGACCGCGGCGGATGCGGACGCATTCCTGACCAAGCGGGGCCTCGTGCTGCGTGCCGTCAACAATTACGGCCTGCATCAGTCGCTGCGCATGACCATCGGCACCGCGGAAGCCAATGAGCTGGTCCTTGCCGCCTTACGCGAATTCATGCTGCGCAATGACTGACGCCCCGCTCTTCCCGCGTATCACGCTGATCGGCCTCGGCCTGATCGGCTCGTCGCTGGCGCGCGGCATCCAGCAGCTCGGGCTCGCCGGCGAACTCGTCGCCACCGACGCGTCGCCCGAGGTGCGGGCGCGCGCCGTCGAGATCAAGCTCGCGGATCGCATCGCCGACGACAATGCGTCGGCAGTGCGCGAGTCCGATCTGATCATTTCCTGCGTTCCCGTCGGCCGTGCTGCCGATGTCGCCCAAAGCATTGCGCCTCATCTCAAGCCGGGCGCGATCGTCTCGGATGTCGGCTCGGTGAAGGCCTCGGTGCTGCAGGCGATGTCCGAACATCTGCCGGACAACGTGCACTTCATCCCCGCGCATCCAGTTGCCGGCACCGAGAATTCGGGCCCGGATTCCGGCTTCGCCGAACTGTTCATGAACCGCTGGTGCATTCTCACGCCGCCGGACGGCGCGGATGCGACCGCGGTCGAGAAGCTGTCGGCGCTATGGTCAGCGCTTGGCGCCAATGTCGAGATCATGGGCGCTGCGCATCATGACCTCGTGCTGGCGGTGACGAGCCATCTGCCGCATCTCATCGCCTACACAATCGTAGGCACGGCCGACGAGCTCGAAGACGTGACTCGTTCGGAAGTGCTGAAGTTCTCCGCGGGCGGTTTTCGCGATTTCACCCGTATCGCCGCATCCGATCCCACCATGTGGCGCGACGTGTTCCTGACCAACAAGGAGGCCGTGCTGGAAATGCTCGGCGCCTTCCAGGAAGATCTGTCGAAGCTGACGCGTGCGATCCGGAGGGGCGATGGCGACACACTGTTCGAGCACTTTACGCGCACGCGGGCGATCCGCAGAGGGATCGTGAATCTCGGCCAGGACGAGGCGGCAGCGGATTTCGGCCGCAAGCATGCAGAGTTGAAGAAAAAAACCTGATCGTCATTCCGGGACGCTCGCTTCTTCGCGGGCGAACCCGGAATCTCAATGTGTGAGGGAATCGGCGTTTCAACTATTTCAAGATTCCGGGTTCGCGTCCGGCTATCGCCTCACGCGCCCCGGAATGACAAACCAATCAAAACAACGGCGGAATTTGCGCCACGCGGAGCGGGCCGAAGAACACCGCACCATCGACGAACTTCAACGGAAACGCCCGTGCTGGCCTGCCTTCCAGCGTTGCCGCGGTGCCGATCGAATTCACACCCGCCGCCAAACCCGCCCCCGCATTCTTGCGCGCGAAATTGCCGAGCCCGGGGATCGCACGATCCAGCGCGCCCAGAATATTGTTCACGTCCTGCGACTTCAGGCCCGGCGCCAGACGATCCAGCGTCTCTTGCGGCACGCCAATCTCCAGCAGCTTGTCGATCCCGAGCGCATTCACCGCCTTGTCGAGCCCCGTCACCGTCATCTGCAATTCACCGTCGAGATTGCCCGCCGCGGTGATCCCGAGCGAGCCCGTCGCCAGCGAGATGATGTCGCCCTGTTGAACGCGCGACTGCGTGATCTCCAGCCGGCCACCCGCCGCCTGTATCTCGCGGAAGCGCTGCGGCCACGGCTTTGGCGACAGGTCGTTCAAGCCCGAAATCTGCGCACGGATATCCGTATCGAATGGTGCGGCGAGCAACGGATGCACATCCGCAATCGTGCCGCTGGTGATACGTAGTGCCGTCTCGATCACCGGCTTTTCCGGCGTGGATGTCGGGGCCGTCCTGCCATTGAGCACGACGTGTTTGGCGCGTACCGCCGGCGCCGAGGCGGTGCCGGCGAAGCGATCGAGTGACAGATCGTCGAACACGAGATCGCCGCTATCCGGCGTGCCCGGCAAGCCTGTGATGCTGCTGCGCGCGGTGCTCCAGGCCATCGCCATCCAGGGTTGCCCCTGCTGCGAGATCACGGCCGGCGCCTTGAACTCGGCGATCAAGAGACGGGGCGTGTAGATCTGCGCGACGACGAGAATCTCGCCGAGTTTTGCCGTCACTGGAATCTGTGTGACGCTCTGTGTGGCCGTCTGCGCCTGCAGCGACACGCTGACGCCATCGCAGCGCACCTCCAGGCGGAATGGGAATCCCGACACAGAGCGATTGGCACACTCGTACTTGCGGCCCGCCGCAGCCTCGCGCGCCTGCCAGAGTTCGACATTCTCGTCGACCTTGGATGCCGCGAAGAACCAGAAGCCGGTCCACGCCGCCGCAAGAAACACGACGAGACCAGGCATCACGAAAAGCGGCCAGAGGCGGCGACGGCGAGGCTGAAGAATGTCTGACATAACGGACCCTAGAGCGCAGGAATTTGTCGAAACGGCGGTGCCGACACCCCTTCGCACGATCGACCGATTTCTGCCAGTGCGCCACGTCGTCATCGCGGTAGCCTTCAGCTCCTTGCAACGACGACGCTCGGTTCCGCATCGAGCCATCATGTGCTAGTGCGGCAGCATGACCCCTCTGAATTCGCCTGCGCCTGTTTCCGATCATGACCTCTGGGTGTTCGGCTATGGTTCGCTGATGTGGCGGCCCGGCTTCGATTTCGTGGAGCAGATGCCGGCCCGGCTGATCGGTGAACATCGCGCTCTCTGTGTGTATTCCTTCGACCATCGCGGCACGCCGGAAAAGCCCGGTCTGGTGCTTGGCCTCGACCGCGGCGGCGCCTGCCGCGGCGTCGCCTTTCGCGTGGCCGCCGACAGGAAGGAGGCAACCATCGCTTATCTGCGCGAGCGCGAGCAGACCACCGGCGTGTATCGCGAGGTAATGCGCTCTGTCTGGCTCGATGACGACGCGCGCTCGCGCGTCAGCGCGCTGACCTATGTGGCCGATCGCGGCCACGTGCAGTATGCGGGCCGGCTGTCACTAACCGAACAACTCCGCTGCGTGCGGCAGGGCCACGGCCGGTCCGGCAACAATCGCGACTACGTGCTGTCGACGGTGAAGTCGATCGAGGCGCAGGGCTTCAAGGACGCGCAACTGCACAGACTGGCGATGATGCTGCATGAGTGAGAATTAGCTCCGCTTCTCCTTCCCCCAAGCAGCGTAGCTGCGCCGTGGGGAGGGTGGCCTGAGCGCAGCGAAGGTCGGGTGGGGTCTATCCCCACGCGACGTCAGAGTTTGGGGAAGCACCCCGCCCGTCTCAAAGCTCGCCGAACGCTCGCTTCGATCCACCCTCCCCGCTGCGCGGCTTCGCCGCTTGAGGGAGGGAGAAGAAAGAGCCCTACTTCTTCACCGCCACATCAGGCACGCGCCCAAAAATCTCCGCCTGTTCCGCACGCGCTTCCGCCACGATCCGATCCGTGGCCGTCTCGATCTTGTCACTGATCGCCGCGATGAATTCCTCGCGCTGCAGGCCTGGCGGTAGCGGCGGCATGAATTCCACCACCAGCGTGCCGGGATAGCGGAGGAATGTACGCCGCGGCCAGAACAGACCGGAGTTCAGTGCTACCGGCAGACACGGCACATGGCACAGCGCGTAGATCTGCGCGACACCGCTCTTGTAGTCGGGCGACGCGCCGACTGGACGGCGCGTGCCTTCGGGAAAGATGATGAGCTGGCGGCCTTTCTGCACCTCGCTCCGGGCGCGCTTGGCCATATCCATCAGCGCGCGCACGCCGCCCGCACGATTGACATCGATCATGTCGGCCTGCCGCAGATACCAGCCGAAGAACGGAATCCGGCCGAGCTCCCGCTTGTAGATGAACAGCGGCGAATCGAAGAACGGCAGCAGCGCAAAGGTCTCCCACATCGACTGATGCTTGGCGGCAACCACCAGAGGACCTGCCGGAATGTGCCCGGTGCCGCGCACCTCGAGCTTCACGCCGCAAATCCAGCGCAGCAACACCACGCTCTGACGCGACCAGGTCTTGGCGATGAACAGGATCGCACGGGGCGGCATCAGGAAGGTCGGGATCGCGACCAGCAACCAGAACACCAGCAGCGCGTAGAACACCACCTGATAGATCAGCGAACGCAAAAATATCGCCGTGAAGGATATCGATGTCATGAAATGGCGCTTCGATCAGTTGGCCGCGGCGGTCGCCGGCTTGCGCACCGCCTCGGAGGGGAGTTCGCCGCTGTCCGGCATCAGGTCGATGCCGATATCGGCGAGGCGGGCCCGCAACTCGGCGGCGAGATATTTGACATATTCCGATAACAGCAAACGCAGCGTGGTGCCACTGGTCCACCATGCCTCGTCGCGCCAGCGCTCGCCGATCACCGAGAACGGGATCAGCTGCACATCCGGCAGTTCATGCGACAGTTCCACCAGCGCCCGTGGCATGTGATAGTTCGACGTCACCACGATCAGCGAATGGAAACCCTGCCTGCGCACCCAGCGCCGCGTTTCCACCGCATTGCTGCGCGTGTCGGTGGCGCTGCGATCGAGATCGACGCAGCAGGCGAGTAGGCGCTGGTCGTTATCCGGCAGCGAACGCTGAATGTTGCCGATGCCATTAGTGGGATGCACCCCGGAAATCAGCAGCCGCTTGCCGAAGCCGTTTGCAAGCAGATCCAGCGCATCGGCCACGCGCGACGAGCCGCCGGTCAGCACCACGATGCCATCTGCCTTGGTGGACGGCTTGATATCGCCGCTGCGCAACTGCGACAGGAAGGCGACGAAGCCCACGAGTCCCGCCATGAAGGTAATCGCCACGACGCCGACGATCGCCCCGCGAATCAGGCGCCGCCTGGGAGGCTGCGGCCGCGCGGGTATGTCGCCGGTCTGGTTCTGGTCATCCAATAAAGTCATGGCTGCGGTGCGGCGCGTCGTCGCCGTAATTTTAAGCACATTTCGGCGTCTTGGCGATGGCCGGCACGGGCGCCTCAGTCGATGTCGTTGAGCGTCGCGAACAACGTCCGGCGCGAGGCTGCGGCAGTGATGGCCGCGATCACCAGCGCCTGCGCCGCCAGAATGAGATAGCCCGACGGCCGTAGCGAGAAAGTGCCCAGCAGCGCCGCAAACTGATCGCCCACCGGCGTGCCCGAAAACCAGCTCGCGATGGATTCCGAGAAGCCGAACACCAGCATCGCGATGCCGCCGCCGATCACGCCGCCCTGCAAACCGAGCCGCAGGAAGTGGCGGAAGAAACGATTGGCGATGTAACGATCGCCGGCGCCGACGAAATGCAGCACCTCGACGATCGGCCGGTTCGCCGCCATGGCGCCGCGGGTTGCGAAAGACACAGAGATAATGGTGGCGACGATCACGAGCGCAAGGATGCCGAGACCGGCCAGCACCACCGCCGAGGTCATGGAGCGCATCCGCTCCACCCAGGCGCGGTGATCGTCCACGCTCGCGCCGGGCGCGAATTGCGCGACCCGCGCGCGCAGGCCGACGATATCGAGTGCCGTCCCCGGCGTCACGCGCGCAACAATGACGCGCGGCACCGGCAACTCGTCGAGCGACAGGCCCGTGCCAAGCCAGGGTTCCAGCAACTGCGCCGATTGTTCTTTGGTGTAGAGCTGCACTTCCACGAAACCCGGCTGGCCGCGCACCGCATCGGCCGCCGCCTGCGCATCGCGGTCGAGATTGCGCCCGGCGGCCGGCTTCACCTGGATTGTGATTTCGCTCGCGACTTCCGACTGCCATTCGGACGCCGATGCGCTGATCAGCAGCACGGCGCCGGACGTGATCGATGCCAGAAACGTCATGATCGCCACCACCGCGACAAGCGCGCGGCCGGCGATCTGGCCGCTCGGCACGATGGGCGATGCATTGCGCGCCTTCGCCGGAACCTGCGGGCGCTCCTGCCCGAGATCCATCAGCGGTCCATGCTCGTCGCCGATCCTGCTCACGCGTCTTGCCTATTCATACATATGCAGCCGGCCCTGATGCAGCACCATGCGACGCGCGTCATACTGGTCCATCAGGGCGATGTCGTGGGTGGCGATGATCACGGCCGTGCCGGATTTGTTAAGCTCGATAAACAGCCGCAGCAGACGGCGTCCGAGTGTCGGATCGACATTGCCGGTAGGCTCGTCGGCGAGCAGCAATTGCGGCCGCGCGATCACCGCGCGCGCGATGGCAGCGCGCTGCTTTTCACCGCCTGAGAGAATCGGCGGCAGCGCATCCATGCGCTCGCCGAGCCCGACCCATTTCAGGAGATCGATTACCTCGCGGCGATAGCTGGATTCCTCGCGGCCCATCACACGGAACGGCAACGCGACATTCTCATAAGTCGTCATGTGATCGAGCAGGCGGAAATCCTGCAGCACGATGCCGATGCGCTTGCGCAAATCGGCAATCTCGTCCTTCGCCAGCAGCGAGATGTCCTGACCGAACAAATTGACCAGCCCGCGCGTCGGCCGCAGCGACAGAAACAACAGGCGCAGCAGCGATGTCTTGCCGGCGCCGGAAGGGCCGGTCAGGAATTGAAAGGAATGCGCGGGAATCTGGAAATTCAGATCGCGCAGGATTTCCGGACCAAGCCCGTATCGCAGGCCTACATTTTCGAACCGGACCACGTGCAGCTCCGTTCGA
>JASBVG010000008.1 GCA_030147505.1 Tardiphaga sp. | reverse complement strand
GTCTTCTTCGCCTTGGCGACTTTCTTCACTGCCTTCTTAGCCATGTTGCCCTCCATTGAGATGGCTCAAACGCTGCGTGCAGTCGTGAATCGATATGCACACGATTCCGAATACACCAACGATTTCAAAAGAACAGTGGTCCGCTTAAGGAAGTGTTGAAGCTGAGGCGCCCGGGTCAAGCCCATTCCGGCACGTGCGGGGCGTTCATGCGGCTCGCGCATAGCGACAGAAACACCTGCAAAACCTACGCCTCCGAAAGTCAAGTGCGACGCGCAGGCCTATTTTTGCAGCGCGCGCGTGAAGTGAACTAACAAACAACTACACAAAGTTCGGGCACCGGCGAATCGCGACAGCCTGATCGGAATCGCCGTTCGCGAACGCCGGGCCAGCCGAACTGGCAACGAAAATATTTTTTGGATAAGCGCGTCGGAAGCTACCCTCTGGCGCTCGCAACCGCCTCGTTCGGCGCGTCACTCCCCCACGATTCGCGACTCGATTCTCCGGCCTGCGCCGCGACCGCCCCGTTCGGAAACGACAACGGCGCCGCTTGAGGCGGCGCCGTTGTCTCAAACCGGATGTCTTTCGACGGCGATCAGAGCCCGAGTTTGGTCTTGAGCAACTCGTTGACCGCCTGCGGATTGGCCTTGCCGCCCGACGACTTCATCACCTGGCCGACGAACCAGCCCATCAAAGCCGGCTTCGCCTGCGCCTGAGCCACCTTGTCCGGATTGGCCGCGATGATGTCGTCCACCACCTTCTCGATGGCGCCCATATCGGTGACTTGCTTCATGCCGCGCTCTTCCACCAGCACGCGTGGGTCGCCGCCCTCCGTCCAGACGATCTCGAACAGGTCCTTGGCGATCTTGCCGGAGATGGTGCCCTCACCGATCAGATCGATGATATGGGACATCTGCGCCGCCGACACAGGCGATGCGGCGATGTCCTGGCCTTCCTTGTTGAGGCGGCCGAACAGCTCGTTGATGACCCAGTTGGCGGCCAGCTTGCCGTCGCGCGCCTTGTCCTTGAGACCATCGATCACGGCCTCATAGAACTCCGCGCTCTCGCGCTCGGCCACCAGCACGGCGGCGTCGTAATCCGAAAGACCGAAGGCGCTGACGAAGCGCGCCTTCTTGTCGTCCGGCAATTCCGGCAGGCTCGCCTTCAATTCCTCGACAAGCGCTTCGCTGAGTTCCAGCGGCAGCAGATCGGGATCCGGGAAGTACCGATAATCGTGCGCCTCTTCCTTGGAACGCATCGAGCGGGTCTCGCCCTTGTTGGGGTCGTAAAGTCGTGTCTCCTGCTCGATCGAACCGCCGTCTTCGAGGATGCCGATCTGGCGGCGCGCCTCGTAGTCGATGGCCTGGCCAATGAAGCGGATCGAATTGACGTTCTTGATCTCGCAGCGGGTGCCGAACGGCTCGCCCGGACGGCGAACCGAGACGTTGCAGTCGGCGCGCAGGTTGCCCTTCTCCATGTCGCCGTCGCAGGTGCCGAGATAGCGCAGGATGGTGCGCAGCTTCGACACATAGGCCTGGGCTTGTTCGGAGGAGCGCATGTCCGGTTTGGAGACGATCTCCATCAGCGCCACGCCGGAGCGGTTGAGATCGACCGAGGTGCTCGACGGATTGCGGTCATGCACCAGCTTGCCGGCGTCCTGTTCGAGATGCAGGCGCTCGATACCGACGGTGGCGGTCTCGCCGCCATCCAGTTCGATGGTCACCTCGCCCTCGCCGACGATCGGCGACTTGTACTGGCTGATCTGGTAGCCCTGCGGCAGGTCCGGATAGAAATAGTTCTTGCGGTCGAAGGTCGAGCGCAGATTGATCTGCGCGTTCAGGCCGAGACCGGTGCGCACAGCCTGGCGGACGCATTCCTCATTGATGACCGGCAGCATGCCCGGCATCGCAGCATCCACCAGTGACACATGCGTATTCGGTGCGCCGCCGAATGCGGTGGACGAGCCGGAGAACAGCTTCGCCTTGGAAGTGACCTGGGCGTGGATCTCCAGACCGATGACCATTTCCCAGTCGCCGGTGGCGCCCTTGATGAGCTTGGAAGGTTTGACAGGTGCGTTCATGCGGGCGTTTTACAGCGGCATGGGGCTCGGGAAAAGCCTCGTCGTTGCGCTAAATGCCCGATGCGAACGCCCGGAACACCGGACTTGCACGCAGCGTGTCGCGGCCGGCGGCGATCACCTCGTCCACCTGCGTCTGTGGCAGCTGGAAGCGTGTCGGAATTGCCTCGAGCATGGCCGCTCGCGCTGGATCGAGCTGATCGAAGGCGAGCCGGCCGACAAAGAGCTGCAGATCGTTGCAGCGCCAGCCGGGGCCGGCGCCGTAGCGCGCGCGATCGGCCGCGGACAGGCCGCACCGCCAGCGTACCAAGGCTGATTGCCAGTCCTTCATGGTACGCTCGAACGCGGTGTAACTCGATCCGACACTGGCATCGATGGTGGTATCCACGGCGGCCTTGATCAGCTCGACGCCGTTCGGCCCCTCTACCGTATTGATCCAGTCGCCGGACAGGCCGGTTTTCGAATCCACCACCATCAGAATGCCGCGGCGCAGCCGCACCGCCTGCTGCGGGGCCAACGGACCGTAGGGTGTCTCGGAAGACTCGCGCACGATGGTCAGCGGAGCAACACCGTAGTTGTCGACAAGACCACCATCCAGCAGTTTGATGAACGGCACCCCGCCTTCGCGATAACGCAGCACCGCCTTTGCATAGGAACTCAGCATCGGCGAGGTATTGGGATTTGAGACTGCGCGCGTCACCCAGCGCGGCAGCGGCTCCTTGCAGGTACCGGGGAAGGCCTGTACCACCGCCGGTGCGAAAGCGAGCGGCACGGCGGCAGAGGCCGCAACGGCAGCCGATAGCGGATATTTGTTCAGGTCACTACAGATCGCGGAAAATGCAGTTTCATTGAAGACAAATGGCACCCGGTTGTAGATGTCGGACGCATTGAGCCAAACCCGCATCGACCCGCGATTGCGCAGGCTTGCAAAGGTTGCGTTGTCGAACAGGTTGGCATCGAGCCAGGCTGTGAAAGCCTTTGAATCGTTGATGCCGCCTCCGAGTGCGCGGCCGATCGTGCCGAGCGAGAGCTGCGTGTTGAGCGGCGCTTCCGCATTCTGCAGCAGGAAGCGTTCACGAAAATCGGACAGGCCCGCGCGCTTCTTCAAGCCGAAATAGGCTGCCGTCACCGAACCGCCGGAGACACCGGACAGAAAATCGATCCGTTCGAACATCGTGTCGGATGCGCCGCGCACCGGCATGCGACCGAGTTCGTCCAGCACGCCGAACGAGAAAGCGGCAGCGCGCGTACCGCCGCCGGAAAACGAGAAACCGATCAGGAGATCGTCGCGCTCGGCGGGATCCGTAAAGTCGATGCCGTAGTCGGGATCGAGCGTGGCGCCGGCCAATGGCACATTGACCGGAATGTTGTAGACCGAGGTGCAGCCGAGCAGCAGCGCACAAGTCGCAGCGACCGCCCCGATCGAACGAAACACGCGCATCACCGTCTACCGATCCCCAATCGGGTCGCGCGCCCCGCACGACCACCTCCGAACGATCCCCAGTCCGGAGCCACCATCCGCACAATACCGCGAACCATTGCCAATTTACGCAAGCGGACAATCGCGTCCGCAACATGGCTAATGAAAGGTGAAACGTGAGGCGGATCAGCGCAGCACGCTTCGCTCGCCTACCACCACTTCTTCGGCGTGAAGCGCCCCGACGCCTGCTCGATCACTTCGCCGAGCGAGAACAGCGTCTCCTCGTCGAACGGGCGGCCGATCAGTTGCAGGCCGAGCGGCAGACCCTGCGCATCCTGGCCGGCAGGCACTGCAATGCCAGGCAGGCCGGCCATGTTCACCGTCACCGTGAAGATGTCGTTGAGATACATCTCGATCGGGTCGGCGCCGCCTTTCTCGCCGATGCCGAACGCGGCCGACGGGGTCGCAGGCGTGAGGATCGCATGGATGCCCTTGGCGAAGCAGTCCTCGAAATCCTGCTTGATCAGCGTGCGAACCTTCTGCGCACGAAGATAATAGGCGTCGTAATAGCCGGCGGAGAGCACATAGGTGCCGATCATCACGCGACGACGAACTTCCGCACCAAAGCCTTCGGCTCGGGTGTTTTCATACATGTCGACGATGTTGCGGCCGGGCACGCGCAAGCCGTAGCGCACACCGTCATAGCGCGCGAGGTTCGACGACGCTTCGGCGGGCGCCACGATGTAATAAGCGGGCAGTGCGTATTTCGTATGCGGCAGCGAGACTTCGACGAGTTCGGCGCCGGCGGCTTCGAGCTGCTTCGCGCCGTCCTGCCAGAGCTTTTCGATCTCGGCCGGCATGCCGTCGATGCGATACTCCTTAGGAATGCCGATCTTCATGCCCTTCACGGACTTGCCGATGGCGGCCTCGTAGTCCGGCACCTCACGATCCACCGAGGTCGAATCCTTCGGATCGTAACCCGCCATCGAGCGCATCAGGATCGCGGTGTCTCGCACAGTGCGCGCGACGGGGCCGGCCTGATCGAGCGACGACGCGAAAGCCACCGTGCCCCAGCGCGAGCAGCGGCCATAGGTCGGCTTCAGGCCGACGATGCCGGTGAAGGCCGCCGGCTGGCGAATCGAGCCACCGGTGTCGGTGGCCGTAGCACCGAGGCAGAGTCCCGCGGCAACGGCCGAAGCAGACCCGCCGGACGAGCCGCCGGGCACCAGATTGACGTCGGAGCCTTCGCGGCGCCACGGATTGATCACCGGACCGAAGCACGAGGTCTCGTTGGCTGACCCCATGGCAAATTCGTCATTGTTGAGCTTGCCGAGCATGACGGCGCCATCGCGCCAGAGCTGCGCAGTGACGGTGGACTCGTAAGGCGGCACGAAATTGCCGAGGATCTTCGAGCATGCGGTCGTGCGCACATCCTTCGTCGCGAACAGATCCTTGATGCCGAGCGGAATGCCGCCCAGCGGACCGCCCTTGCCCGCAGCGATCTTGCTATCAGCCGCCTGCGCCATCGCGCGCGCCTGCTCCGGCGTCTCCAGCACATAGGCATTGAGCACGCGCGCGTCTTCCATCGCTTTCAGATGCGCATCGGTCAGTTCGACCGACGTGAAAGACTTGTTCCCGAGGCCATCACGGGCCTCGGCGAGCGTGAGCGACGTCAGATCTGTCATCTATTTATTGACCGGGCTGCAGAAGAAGGGAGAGAGCGTCTTGTCGTTTTCAGGGGCTTCGCCATTGAACATGGCGCGGCGCTTCTTGTCGTCTTCAAGCTGCGCGGCCTGCACTTTGTCGAGAATGGCGTCCATGGCAGCGTCCACATCCTTCATCTCGCCCTGACGCTCCATCTGGTCGAGATAGTCCATGTAAAGGCTGTAGGCCTTTTCATCGTCGCAAAGCAGGCACATCGCGGTGTCCTTGGCAGATTCCTGTCTCGCAGTTACTCGACGACCTTCGGCACCAGGAAGAAGTTGTCGTCGGCTTCCGGCGCGTTCCTGATGACGAGATCGACGATCTCGCCGTCGGTGACGGCGTCGATGCGCTTCTTCATCTCCATCGGCATCACCGAGGTCATCGGCTCGACGCCCTCGACATTCACTTCCTGCAGCTGCTCGACGAAAGCCAACATGGCGTTCAGCTCGCCCTGCAGATGGGGAACCTCGTCCTCCTTGACCGCGATGCGCGCGAGATGCGCGATACGGCGAACGGTGGCAGCATCAACCGACATTTATATAGGGCCTCTGGGCGAAATCTGCCTGCCCTATAGCAGACAGAGCTTTCGCGCCGCAACCGCAGGACGGAACCGGCTCAGCCCTTGAGCTGCGCCATTCTGGCCAGCCCGTCAGCGGCCAGTTTCCGCGTCAGTTCCGCCGCCGGCAATTCACCGCCGAGATGCACCGCCTGACCGGCCCATAGATTGGTGAAATCCACCTTGCCGCCCTTCTCCGCCGCCACCTTCAGCGGGCCCAGCGCTGTGGCCGCATGCGGGAACGCCGGTACATCCGGCGAGACCGGGCCGACTTCGCGCATCACGCGATTGATGACACCGCGGGCCGGACGGCCGGTCATCACATTGGTGATCACCGTGGTCTCGTCCGAGGCAGCCTTCAGCGCCGCGCGATTCGGCGCGCCCAGTGTCGATTCCGGTGTGCGCAGATAGGCCGTGCCAATCTGCACGCCTGCCGCGCCAAGCGCGAACGCCGCCGCGATACCGCGACCATCGGCGATGCCGCCGGCCGCGATCACCGGAAGCTTTACAGCATCGACCACCTGCGGCAGCAGCGACATGGTGCCGGGCTGCGTGGCGATATCGTCCGTCAGGAACATGCCGCGATGGCCGCCGCCGTCGGCGCCCTGTGCAATGATCACGTCGGCGCCGTTCTGTTCGAGCCAGACTGCCTCGCGCACGATGGTGGCCGAAGCAAACACCACGGCGCCCGCCGCCTTTACGCGCTTGAGCAATGCCGGCGCCGGCAGACCGAAATGAAAACTGACAATTTCGGGCTTGAGCTCTTCCACCAGCGCGCACATGGCTTCATCGAACGGTGCACGGTTGGCGGCATTGACCGGTACGGCGGGATCGACGCCATATTCGCTGTAGTAGGCGCCGAGCCGCTTCTTCCAGCGCGCCTCGCTCGCCGCATCGGCATCGACAGCCGTATGGCAGAAGTAATTGAGATTGACCGGTGCCGAGACCTGCTGCCGGAAGACCTGCACCTGCTCGCGCGCCTTGTCGGCAGAGATCATCGCGCAGGGCAGCGAGCCCAATCCGCCACCTTGGGCGACGGCGATCGCCAGTGCCTGATCCTGCACACCAGCCATCGGCGCCTGCACAATGGGGGCTTCAATCTTCAGCAAATCGATCAATCGACGGTCCGGCCACATAGCAAAACAACCTGTTTTCGCGGGAAATGCCGTCCGATGTTGCGGCATCCTTGCGGCAACTTGGGACCGGCTCGAGACGGGCCCGCGCCTCATTGCCGGGTCGGAACAAGCCTTAGCACGGCGCTGCAGCAACGGCCATTCACAGCCCGGCGATCCCGCGGCGACATTTGCCCTCACCGCAACCCATGCTATTGGCGGCGCATGCCCGCTCCCATCCTCCCCCTCATCGACGCCGCCGCGCATCTGCCGGCCCGCGGCGGCCTGATCGGCCTCGATCTCGGCACGAAGACCATCGGCGTTGCGGTGTCCGATCCTGATCGTCGCCTTGCGACCGGCGTCGAGACCATCGAGCGCAAGGCATTCAAGGCGGATGCCGCTCGGCTGCTGTCCCTCGCCGCGGAGCGGAATATCTGCGGGATCGTGTTGGGACTGCCGATCAACATGGATGGCAGCGAGGGGCCGCGGGCGCAATCGACGCGGGCCTTTGCGCGCAACCTCGCGCAGCTCACCGACATGCCGATCGGACTGTGGGACGAGCGACTCTCGACCGCCGCCGTCGAGCGCGAGCTGATCGCCAACGACGTCAGCCGCGCCAAACGGGCCAAGGTGATCGACCAGCACGCGGCGATCTTCATTTTGCAGGGCGCGCTGGATCGCCTCGCGACTCTCACGCGTTCGCCGGATATTCGCTGACCATGCTGACCGTGTTTGCGGCCCTCGTGCCGGTGTTCCTGCTGATCGTGCTCGGCTTCGGCCTGCGCCGTTCGATCATGAAACAGGACGCCATGTGGATCGGGGTCGAGAACCTCGTCTACTACGTGCTGTTTCCCGCGCTGCTGATACACAGTCTCGCGCGCGCCAATCTGAAATCGGTCCCAATTCTCGGCGTCGGCGGCTCGCTCCTGCTGGCCGTGATCGCGATGTCGCTGCTATGCCTCGCGCTGCGGCCGCTGCTCGCGAAGGGCATCGGCCTCAGCGGTCCGACATTCAGCTCCCTGTTCCAGGGCGCGACGCGCTGGCAGACCTTTGTGGCGCTCTCGGTCGCCGGCAATCTGTGGGACCAGCTAGGCATCACGCTGGCCTCGGTGGCCATGGTGGCCATGATCCCGCTGCTCAACGTCCTCTCCGTCTGGGTGCTCGCGCATTACGCCTCGCCGCAAAAGCTCGCCTGGCCGGCGCTGCTCAAGACCATCGCCAAGAATCCGCTGATCTGGGCCTGCGTGATCGGCCTCGCCATCAATGTCACGGGCCTGCCGATGCCGCGCCCCGCGCATGAATTCCTCGATGCACTCGGGCGCTGCTCGCTCGCCATGGGCCTGCTGGTGGTCGGCGCCGGGCTGCAGCTCGAAGGTCTGCACAAGCCGGGCGCGGCTGCGATCATCACCGTGGTTCTGAAACTGGCCGTCATGCCACTGATCGCGATCGGCCTTGGCGTCACGTTTGGCCTCACCGGCACCAATCTCGCCGTGGTCGCCTGCTGCGCAGCGGTGCCGTCGGCGTCGAATGGCTATGTGCTGGCGCGCCAGATGGGCGGCGATGCGCCAATGCTGGCGCAGGTGCTGACGATCCAGACCGCCCTCGCCGTGCTGACGATGCCGGTCTTCATCGCATTCGCGGAAGGTATCACAGGGAAATAACACCCTTCATGATCAGCAGCGTCTGCACCGTCGCTGCAAAATTGTTCAGGGCGTGAAGCCAGATCGTCAGCCAGGTCGAGCCGCTGCGATGGCGCAGATAGCCGAACAGCAGGCCCATGCTGAAAACCTGGGTGAACAGGAACGGATCGTAATATTGCGCATGCATCGCGGTCCACACCAGCGATGACGCGACGATCGCGCCGACCGGCCGCAGAAACGATTCCGACCAGCCGCGATACAGAAAGCCGCGCGCCAGAATCTCCTCGGTGATCGCCGCGCCCGCGGTGAGCGCAATGACCAGCAGCCAGAGCGTGCCATCGTCCTGCGCCGACTTGACCACATCGAGCATGAAGCCCGGCGCGGATTTGTGACCGGTGAGTTTCGCCAGCACCTCCCACGCGCCGACGAGGACGACGAGCGCGACGGTGCCGAGCAGCACATTCTTCCACGAGGTGCCGCGCAGCCCGAGGTAGTCGGTGAAGGAGTTTCGCGCGATGCGGATCGCCAGCCACAAGGCGAGACACACCGCAGGCAGCCCCATGATGACGGAGAGCGCCACGGTCGTGCCGCTGCTGACCGCCTTGACGATCAGGCCGAGATCGATCGGCTCACCGCTGCGGATCACCTCGAAGGCGACGACCGTGAGCTGACCGATGGACATG
Source organism: Tardiphaga sp. (assembly GCA_030147505.1). GTDB lineage: Bacteria > Pseudomonadota > Alphaproteobacteria > Rhizobiales > Xanthobacteraceae > Tardiphaga. The sequence continues at coordinate 52,203 of JASBVG010000008.1, read as the reverse complement.
GCCGCGAAGGCCAGCACGCCCCAAAGCGTCGTCCCCCAGAATTTCCAGACCCGAGGCGGCCTGGTAGCCGGCGGCAGGTCGGTCGGTGCCGGCACTGCGGGCGTGTCGATGGCGCTCACAGCGGCAGCGCCCTTTCGAGCAGACCGCGGGCCTGCGCTTCAGTGAATTCGGCCGCGCCATAGAGCATGCTGCGCGGGCCATCGAGGCGCGTGCGGGCAAACAATTCGGCATGGGGCGGATGAATCATGTTGAGCGCCGCGGTCGCCGCCAGCATGGCCAGGGACTCGACCGCCTGACGGGCGACGCGCTCGCTGTCCGGGCGCAGCAGACAGCGGATCACGAAGGAGGCCACATCCGATGCGCCGGGCAGTCCGTAGGTGTCCTGCATCAGATCCTGCAGCACGCCCGTGGCGGCATCGCCTTCGCGCGACAGCGCGCGGAGGACATCGAGGCACATGACATTGCCGGAGCCCTCCCAGATCGCATTGACCGGCGCCTCGCGATAATGCCGCGCGAGAATCCCTTCCTCGACATAGCCATTGCCGCCGAGGCACTCCATCGCCTCATAGAGGAAACCGGGCGCGGATTTGCAAACCCAGTATTTCACCACCGGCGTCAGGAAGCGCATGTAAGCAGCCTCCGTCGGATCCTCCGGCGCCTGATCGAAAGCGCGGCACAGCCGCATCACCAGCGCCGTGGTCGCTTCCACATGCAGCGCCATGTCGGCGAGCACACTCTGCATCATCGGCTGATCGGCGAGATGCTTCTGGAATACACTGCGATGGCGGGTGTGATGGAGCGCATGGACGAGGCCCGAGCGCATCAGGCCGGCAGATGCGATGGCGCAGTCCTGCCGCGTCAGTTGCACCATCTGGATGATGGTGCGGATGCCCTTGCCCTCTTCGCCAACGCACAACGCATAGGCCTCGTTGAACTCGACTTCCGACGAGGCATTGGAGCGATTGCCGAGCTTGTCCTTGAGACGCTGGAAATTCAGCGCGTTGAGCGAGCCGTCCGGGCGGAAGCGCGGCATGAAAAAACAGCTCAGCCCACTCTCTTCCTGAGCGAGCACAAGGAAGGCATCGCACATCGGCGCCGACATGAACCATTTGTGGCCGGTGATCTGGAACGCATCGCCGTCGCGCTTCGCGAAAGTCATGTTGGCGCGCACGTCGGTACCGCCCTGACGTTCGGTCATGCCCATGCCAAGCGTCATGCCTGATTTCTCGAACCACGGCCTGAAGCTCGGATCGTAGGTGTCGCTGCCGATCATCGGCATCGCCTGCGCCAGCACATCCGGCTGCGATGCCAACGCGCCGACGGCTGCACGCGTCATCGTGATCGGACAGAGATGGCCGGTCTCGACCTGAGCGGCCATGTAGAACTTCGCCGCCCGAATGGTCTCGGATGCACGGCCCTTCGGCTTGCCATCCGCGGTCCAGGTCGAGTTGTGAATACCGGCGGCGACACTCGCCGTCATGAGTTCATGATACGCCGGATGAAACTCGACCTCGTCGCGGCGATTGCCCCGCGGATCGAAGGTGCGCAGCTTCGGCGTGTTCTCGTTGGCGAGCCGCGCGCGCTGCGCCATCTCCGCTGAGCCCCACAGCTTGCCGAAACCGGAATGTTCGATGAAGGCACCGGAGGCGTCGTTGAAGGCCAGCGCATCGACCAGCGGCCGATCAAGCTCGAACAGATTGACGTCCTCGAAGGGCGGCGACTGGTTGAGCACCGCATGTTTTGCAGAGGTGGGAGAGGTCATCGGGATGTTCCGGCAGAAAGAGCGCGTTGCGAATCATTTTACGCTGGAAAGCGCTTCATTGCGAGGCGCGGAGAGCCGTAGGATGGGTAGAGCGCAGGTGCGGAGCGCCGGAGCGAAACCCATCGGCGGAGCTTGCCGCATCGATGGATCAATGGGTTTCGCTGCGCTCTACTCATCCTACGGCGCTGAGTTCTCACCGCCTGATCGGAAAATCATAAGCCCTGGTGCCGACGCCCGGCATCGAGAAGTGCCACCACTCCTTGGCGTAATTCACAAATCCCTGCTTGCGCATGGAGGTCACGAGAATGTCGCGCCAGCGGCGCTGCGATGCGTTGATGGCGCGTGAGGCCGTCCACGCCTTGGCATCGGAGCAATCGTAACCCGTCCCCATATCGACGCTCGCTTCCGGCGCGCGCTGCGCTTCGGGAGCGATGCAGTTGCCATAGGCCTTGCCAGGATCGAATACTGAAGATGCGCCCGCGCGCAGATCGACCAAAGTGACATCGACGGCCGCGCCGGTGGAGTGGCCGGAGCGCTCGGCGATATAGCCGAGACGAAACAGATCGGCCTTGTTGAAGGACGGATTGTAGCGCTTCTGCGCGGGCGTCTCATAGCCATCCTGCGCCCAAGCCACCATGTCGCGCGAGGCACGCGCCGGGCGATAACAGTCCAGCATCTTCAGCGACAGGTCTTGCGCCTTCAACTCCCGCTGCACTTTTGCGAGCGCCTGTCCCACCCGACGTTTCACGATGCATTCGGCAGCGTCATAACCGGAGAGCCTGCGACCGACGAAATTGTTCACGCCAGCATAGCGGATGTCCTGCCGAATGCCGGGGTCGATGTCGCGGAGAAAGACGAAATCATCGGGTAGTTCCTGCGCGGAAGCGCTGACCGCCGGCAGCAGCACGACGCAGCAGCAGAGCCACAGAGACATTCGCCACATTGTCGTCATCCACCACCCCTCGTTACGCAACCTGCTCTCCACCCGTCATGGCCGGACCTGATCCGGCCATCCAACTTCTTCCCAACTCCGGGCCAAGATGGATGCCCGGGTCATCCAGCGAAGCCGCGCTTCGCGCTCTGCCCGGGCATGACGGAGTGAAAACACTCCGGAATTATTGCAATTCCACCATGACACCCACGCACCGGGGGATAACCGGGAACCCATGCATCGACGCTTGCCCCGCCGGGCAACTCTGCCTATAGCTTTGGCTTTAATGACCAGCGCCCCCAAATCCAGTTTCGTCTTCGCGCACCGGCATCTGCTGGGGATCGAAGGCCTGACCGCCGCCGAGATCACCGGCCTCCTCGACCTGTCCGAGGAATATGTCGAGCTGAACCGGCAAGTCGACAAAAAGCGCACTTCTTTGCGCGGCCGGACGCAGGTCAATCTGTTCTTCGAGAATTCGACCCGTACGCAGTCGTCCTTCGAACTCGCCGGCAAGCGACTCGGCGCCGATGTCATGAACATGTCGGTGGCCTCCTCATCCATCAAGAAGGGCGAGACGCTGATCGACACCGCGATGACGCTGAACGCGATGCATCCGGATATTCTGGTGATGCGCCATCACGCCTCCGGCGCGGTGGAGCTTTTGGCGCGAAAAGTCGATGGCTCCGTGATCAATGCCGGCGACGGCGCGCATGAGCATCCCACGCAAGCGCTGCTCGACGCGCTCACCATCCGCCGCAACAAGGGCCACCTAGAAGGTCTCGTGATCGCGATCTGCGGCGACGTGCTGCATTCGCGCGTCGCGCGCTCCAACATCATCCTGCTGAACACCATGGGTGCACGCGTCCGCGTGGTCGGCCCCTCCACGCTGCTGCCGCCGGGCATCGAGCGCATGGGCGTGGACGTCGCGCGCGACATGCGCGAGGGGCTGAACGGCGCGGATATCGTCATGATGCTGCGCCTGCAGCGCGAGCGCATGAACGGCTCCTTCGTGCCGTCGTCCGGCGAATACTTCCAGTATTTCGGCCTCGACCAGAAGAAGCTGTCCTACGCCAAGCCGGATGCCCTCGTGATGCATCCCGGCCCGATGAATCGCGGCGTGGAGATCGACAGTCTGGTGGCCGACGGCGCACAGTCGCTGATCCGCGAACAGGTGGAAATGGGTGTCGCCGTGCGCATGGCGGTGCTGGAAGCGCTGGCGCGCAACCTGCCGAATGCGTGACGGCCATGGATACGCTGCTGTCGCTCCTGATCGGACTGCTGCAGCGAAGAACGATATTCTTCTCGTTCTGGACCGCAATTTTCAGATCTCTCATAACCAAACGGCGATGATTTCATGCTGACCAACCGCCGCCCTCTCCTGCTCGCCAATGCGCGCCTGATCGATCCGTCGCAACATCTCGACACGGTCGGCGATGTGCTCATCGTCGATGGCGTGATCCGCGATGCCAAACGCGGCATCGGCACCGCCGGCGTGCCGGAAGGCACCGACATCATCAATTGCGCCGGCAAGGTGGTCGCGCCCGGCCTGATCGACATGCGCGCTTTCGTCGGCGAGCCCGGCGCCAGCCACCGCGAGAGCTTTGCCTCGGCCAGCCATGCGGCGGCGGCGGGCGGCATCACCACCATCATCTGCCAGCCGGATACGTCGCCGGCGATCGACAATTCCGCCACCGTGGACTTCGTGCTGCGCCGCGCGCGCGATACCGCCATCGTCAACATCCATCCGATGGCGGCGCTGACCAAGGGGCTCGAGGGCCGCGAGATGACCGAATTCGGCCTGCTCCGTGCGGCCGGAGCCGTCGCCTTCACCGATGGCCACAAGAGCGTCACCAATGCGCAGGTGATGCGCCGTGCGCTGACTTACGCGCGCGACTTCGATGCGCTGATCGTCCATTACACCGAGGACCCCGCGCTGGTCGGCGAAGGCGTGATGAATGAAGGCGAGCGCGCCTCGCGCCTCGGCCTGACCGGCATTCCGACCGCTGCAGAAGCCATGATGCTGGAACGGGACATGCGTCTCGTGGCGCTCACCGGCGGGCGTTATCATGCGGCCTCCGTCACTTGCGCGGAATCCATCGACATCCTGAAGCGCGCCCGCGATGCGGGGCTGCGCGTCTCGGCGTCGGCCTCGATCAACCACCTGACGCTGAACGAGAACGATATCGGGCCGTATCGCTCCTATCTCAAATTGTCGCCGCCGCTGCGCACCGAAGAGGATCGCCGTGCGCTGGTGGATGCCGTCGCCGCCGGCCTGATCGACGTCATCATGTCCGACCATAATCCGCAGGATGTCGAGACCAAGCGCCTGCCCTTCGCCGAAGCCGAGCCCGGCGCCATCGGCCTCGAGACTATGCTGTCCGCCGGCCTGCGGCTGCTCCACAACGGCGAACTCAGCCTGACGCAACTCGTCCGCGCGATGTCCACCAGCCCGGCCGAACTGCTCGGCCTGCCCGGCGGCACACTGCGCGCCGGCGCGGTGGCCGATGTCATCGTCATCGACACGGATGTGCCGTGGGTGCTCGATCCCGCCGATCTCAAGTCCCAATGCAAGAACACGCCATTCGACGAAGCGCGCTTCACCGGCCGCGTGGTCCGGACTATCGTGGGCGGGCGCACCGTGTATGAGCACGTCTAAAGGCCCGCCATGAACCCGCTCTATATCCTCGCCGCCGCTTTCGGATATCTGCTCGGCTCGATCCCGTTCGGCCTGCTGATCACCAAGATGGCCGGCACCCAGGACATCCGCAGCATCGGCTCCGGCAACATCGGCGCCACCAATGTGCTGCGCACCGGCCGCAAGGGTCTCGCCGCCGCCACGCTGGTCTGCGATGCGCTCAAGGGCACCATCCCGGTGGTGGTCATGGGCATCCTCGGCGGCCCCGTGCCGGCGATGATCGCCGCGGGCGCGGCCTTTCTCGGTCACCTCTTCCCGGTCTGGCTGGGCTTCAAGGGCGGCAAGGGCGTCGCGACCTATATCGGCGTGATGCTCGGCCTGTACTGGCCGGCCGCGCTGATCTTCTGCCTCGCCTGGCTCGCCGCCGCCTTCAGCTCGCGCTACTCGTCCTTCGCGGCGCTGACCGCCAGCGCGATCACGCCGATCTTCCTGTGGTGGGTCACCAAATCCGCACCGCTCGGCCTGCTCGCCACGGCACTGACCATCCTGCTCTGGTTCATGCATCGCGAAAACATCAAGCGGCTGCTGAACGGCACCGAAGGTAAGATCGGGCAGAAGTAGTCAGAACACCCGCGCGCCCTGCCGGGCGTCGGCGTCGAATTCCCAGATCTCGACGCCCGGGCCGACGAGATGACCGTGACATTTGATGTAATGCGAGATCAGGCTGACACGTGATTGCGGATGCAGGTCACGCAGCGCGAACAGGATCTTGCGATAGTCGCGCGGCGCCGCGCTGAACTGCAGGATCGCCTCGTTCAGCCCGCGGATCTTGGCGCAAGGCACGTTGCCCGACACCGTCCATGTGTAGGACTTGCACTCCACGATAATGCGCGGGCTGGCGCTGCCGAGGTCGAAGCGCTTTTTCCTGAACGACCGGTGACCGACCGGCAGCGAATAATTCGGCGCCAGCATGACCCCTTCGGAGTGGAAGAACAGCAACGCGGCTTCCTCGAACTCGCGCCCGACGGCCACATTGCTCGATGCGCCCGGTCGCTGGAAGTTATTCACGTCCCACAGCATCGCCATCACTGAACACAAGCCAGACGGGCTTACCCCTACTCTCGCACCTTAAGTGCGAATGTCAATTGAATGCACCTTCAAGTTGATTATGCTGATCGTCGGGGAGCGAAGCTTGATCGACACACCGAATGCACCGATCCACCTGACCGATGAGCAGCGACGCAACTGGTTGCGGCTGATCCGCAGCGAACATGTGGGACCGCGCACTTTTCGCGCTCTGATCAACCAGTTCGGCAATGCGCGCGCCGCGCTGGAGCGCCTGCCGGATCTCGCCCGCCGCGGCGGCGCACCGCGCAGCGGCCGCATCTGCAGCGCTGAGGAGGCAGAGCAGGAAATCGTGCGCGGCAGCCGGATCGGCGTGGCACTGGTCGCTCCCGGCGAGCCCGGCTATCCGCCGCGGCTTGCCACCATCGACGACGCGCCCCCTTTGCTCGGCATGCGCGGCAACCGCGTGGCAATGGCGCGACCGATGATCGCCATCGTCGGCTCGCGCAATGCTTCCGGCGCCGGATTGAAATTTGCCGAGACGCTGGCCCGTGAACTGGCCGACGCCGAATTCGTCCTCATCTCAGGACTCGCCCGCGGGGTCGATCAGGCTGCGCATCGTGCCAGTGCTGCAGCCGGCAGCGTCGCCGTGCTGGCCGGCGGCCACGAGCGGATCTATCCGCCGGAGCACGAGGATCTGCTGCTCGACCTGCTCGCCTTCGGCGGCGCCATCTCGGAAATGCCGCTCGGCCATGTACCGCGGGCAAAGGACTTTCCGCGCCGTAACCGGCTGATCTCCGGCGCCGCGCTGGGCGTGGTGGTGATCGAGGCCGCCGAGCGCTCGGGCTCGCTGATCACGGCGCGCATGGCGGCAGAACAAGGACGCGAGGTCTTTGCCGTTCCCGGATCGCCGCTCGATCCGCGCGCGGCCGGCACCAACCGGCTGATCAAGCAAGGCGCGACTTTGGTCACCGAAGCGGCCGACATCATCAATGCCGTCGCGCCGATCATGGAGCGGCCGGTCGACTTGCCGGGCCGCGAAGCGGAGGATGAGGTGTCATTCAACGAACCGGACGCAAGCGATCGCGCCCGCATCATCGCCCTGCTCGGCCCAAGCCCGGTCGGCATCGACGATCTGATCCGTCTGGCGAAGGTGTCGCCGACAACGGTGCGTGTGGTGCTGCTGGAGCTGGAGCTTGCGGGACGGCTGGAGCGTCACGGCGGCGGGCTGGTGTCGATGATGTAGTTGAGTTTGTTAACGACACGCGTCGTCACCCGGCTTGACCGGGTGACCCAGTAAACGCTGCGCCGAATGAGTTTACTGGATCGCCCGGTCAAGCCGGGCGATCCAGAGCATAGTTGAGGCCTACTCATCACCGCCCTCGCCGTCGAACTTCTCACGCGCATTCTGGATTTGCGGGAGATGCTCGAGCGCCCAACTACCAAGTGCCTTTACCGGCTCTGAAAGGCCGCGGCCGAGTTCGGTGAGTTCGTAGTCCACCCGCGGCGGAATGGTCGGATAGACCGTGCGGGTGATGAGGCCGTCGCGTTCGAGCCCGCGCAGGGTCAGCGTCAGCATGCGCTGCGAGACGCCGCCGATCATCCGCTTCAGCTCGTTGAAGCGGCGAGGACCGTCACCGAGCATCATGATCACCAGCACGCTCCATTTGTCGCCGACACGGGACAGCACCGAGGCAACGCCGCGGCAGTCGCTGCCGGCCGGATCGTGCTGGTGGGGCGGCGGAATGGGCACATTGGTGTGCTCGGGTTTCAAAATAGTGCCTTCTTGTGCGAGTTCGGACAGTCACTCATGTAGCGTTGGTTACAAACCAATACCATAGGTGACCGACCATGAACCTCCTCCATATCGATTCCAGCGTCCTAGGCCCCTATTCCGTGAGCCGGCAGGTCTCGGCAGCCATCGTCGAACGGCTCGCCAAGGCCCAGCCCGGCCTTTCCGTGACCTATCGCGACCTGACGGCTGATCCACTGTCGCATCTCTCCGGCTCGCATCTGGCAGCCGCCCAGGGCGGCACAGCGGACGCGGCATTACAGGCCGACCTCGCCGCTGGCCAGACCGCACTCGACGAGTTCCTTGCGGCGGACATCGTGGTGATCGGCGCGCCGATGTACAATTTTACCATCCCGACCCAGCTCAAGGCCTGGATCGACCGCATTCTGGTGGCCGGCAGGACGTTCGCCTATGGCCCGAACGGTGCCGAGGGCCTCGCCGGCGGCAAGCGCGTGATCATTGCGCTGTCGCGCGGCGGCTTCTACGGCGCAGACACGCCCTACGCGGCCGGTGAACATCTCGAAACCTATCTGCGCTGGGTGTTCGGCTTCATCGGCGTGACGAATGTCGAGTTCATCGCCGCCGATGGCATCGCGGTCGGGCCCGAGATGCGCGAGAAGGCCGTGAACGGCGCACTGCAGGCAGCGACGGATTTGCGCGCGGCTTAAGCCCATCAACGTGCCCCTGCGCGATCAGACGCGGGGGCAACCGTCGTTACCCGCGAAATGCCGGCGCACCGGCCGGTGACGCCGTTGACCCGCCATCCACGAAGATTTCCGCGCCCTGCACATTCGATGAATCGTCGGATGCGAGAAACAGCACGGTCTTCGCGACCTCTTCCGGCCTGCCCATCCGGCCGAGCGGGATCGTCTGCGAAAGCCGCTTTTCAAAGGCATTGAAAGCATCCTGCGTCGGCGCGACACGATCCCAGATCGGCGTCGCGGTGGCACCGGGCGAGACGACATTGACTCGAATGCCGCGCGGCGAAAGTTCGGACGCCATCACCCGCGCCATGGCGCGCACGCCGGCCTTGCTCGCCGCATAAGCGGCATAGCCGGGATTGCCGAGCACGGAGATCACCGAACCGTTGAGAATGATGGACGCATTGTCATTAAGATGCGGAAGCGCCGACTGGACCGTGAAGAACACCGCGGTCACATTGGTCCGAAGCACCTGTTCGAAGACCTCCAGCACCGCGCTCCCGACGGGCGTATTGCCGGCAATACCGGCATTCGCGAAGACGATGTCGAGCTTGCCGAATTTGGCGACGGCTTCCGCGACCGCCCGGTCAGTCGCCGCGACATCCGTCGCGTCGGCGACAATGCCGATGGCGTTGCCACCGAGATCCGCGACCGCCTTGTCGAGCTTTGCCCTGTCCCGTCCGGTGATGGCGACCTTAGCACCCTCGGCCACGAACAACTTCGCTGTTGTAAAACCGATACCGCTGTTGCCGCCGGTAATGAGTGCCGTTTTCCCTGCCAAACGCATGATGATCTCCTGTGCCATCCAGTTTCAATTTGAAACCAGACCGCATCTGGGACTGGCAGTTTCATATTGCAACCACTACATTTCGGTTGTGATGGACTTTTTTTTGCGCCGACGGAGGTGAAATGGCCGCGCGCACGAGCCTGAAAGAGAATGTCTGTCCGGTTGCACGCTCGATGGAAGCGATCGGAGACTGCTGGTCGATGCTCATCATCCGCGATGCGATGCTGGGAAAAAAGCGGTTCGGCGAGTTTCAGAAGAGCCTCGGCGTCGCCAGGAACATTCTGACCATGCGGCTGCGCGCGCTTGTCGATGACGGCCTGCTGGCGCTTCAGCCGGCCGCGGACGGCAGCGCGTATCAGGACTATGTCCTGACCGATAAAGGCCGGGCGGTCTTCCCGATCATGGTGGCGCTGCGGCAGTGGGCGGAAGACTACGCTTTCAGGCCCGGCGAAGAGACCAACATCATGGTCGATAGGGCCACCGGCCAGCGCATTCGCAAGCTCGAGCTGCACGCCATGGACGGCCGCTTGCTGGACCTCGGCGACGTCACCCTCAAACCTGCAACAGCCTGAGCGCCTCATCGTCGCCGCAGCCGCATCCGCTCCTCAGCCTCCAGATGCGCCATGTCGAGCAGGTAAGCGAGCATATCCAGCCGATGCCGCCGGGCCAGCCGGGCGAGATCATGCACCGCACTCTTTATGTAATGCGCGGCCTCCACCGGCCCGCCGTCCGCCGGGGGCTGGCTATCGTCGCCATGAAATGTCATGGACCCGTCCGGTCTGGATTCAACCATAATGAGAGCTTGAGAATAACACTCATAGGTTGAAAAATACAACCAAAAATCAATGCCGGCGTGCATGTAAGGCGGACTTGTCGCAATCCCCGATTTGACACGGGACCCCTTCGCACCCATGTTCGCCGCGAAACGGCCGGCGCGACTCCCCTGCGCAGCCGCCGATTTCTCCCTTTAAGTTATTGGAAAGTCATGAATCTCGTCATCGTGGAGTCGCCTTCCAAGGCCAAGACGATCAACAAGTATCTGGGCAAGGACTATGAGGTCCTGGCGTCCTTCGGCCATGTCCGCGACCTCCCGGCGAAGAACGGATCGGTGGATCCTGACGCCAATTTCCAGATGATCTGGGAAGTCGACCCCAAGGCCAACAGCCGGCTCAACGACATCGCCAAGGCGGTCAAGGGCGCCGACAAGCTCATTCTGGCGACCGACCCTGATCGCGAGGGCGAAGCGATCTCCTGGCACGTGCTTGAAGTGCTCAAGCAGAAGCGCGCGCTGAAGGACCAGAAGATCGAGCGCGTGGTGTTCAATGCGATCACCAAACAGGCTGTCTCCGACGCGATGAAGAACCCGCGCGAGATCGACGGCGCGCTGGTGGACGCCTATATGGCGCGCCGCGCCCTCGATTACCTCGTCGGCTTCACCCTCTCCCCGGTGCTGTGGCGCAAATTGCCAGGCGCCCGCTCCGCCGGTCGCGTGCAGTCGGTGGCGCTGCGCCTCGTCTGCGACCGCGAGCAGGAAATCGAAAAGTTCGTGCCGCGCGAATACTGGTCGCTGGTGACCACGCTGGCGACGCCGCGCGGCGAAAGTTTTGAGGCGCGTCTCGTCGGCGCCGACGGCAAGAAGATCCAGCGCCTCGATATCGGCACCGGCGCCGAAGCCGAGGACTTCAAGAAGGCGATCGACGCGGCTTCTTTCTCCGTCACCACGGTCGATGCGAAGCCGGCACGCCGCAATCCGCAGGCGCCATTCACCACCTCGACCCTGCAGCAGGAAGCCAGCCGCAAGCTCGGCTTTGCGCCCGCGCATACGATGCGCATCGCGCAGCGGCTCTATGAAGGCATCGATATCGGCGGCGAGACCACCGGCCTCATCACCTATATGCGAACCGACGGCGTGACCATCGATCCCTCCGCCATCACGCAGGCGCGCAGCGTCATCGGTGAGGATTACGGTAAGCAATATGTGCCGGATGCGCCGCGCCAATATACGAGCAAGGCGAAGAATGCGCAGGAAGCGCATGAAGCGATCCGCCCGACCGACATGTCGCGCCGCCCGGCCAGCCTGAAGGCGCGGCTCGATAGCGACCAGTATCGTCTCTATGAGCTGATCTGGATCCGCACTGTCGCGAGCCAGATGGAATCCGCCGAATTCGAACGCACCACCGTGGACATTGCCGCGAAGGCGGCCGGCCGCGTGCTCGAACTGCGTGCCACCGGCCAGGTGGTGAAGTTCGACGGCTTCCTTGCTGTCTATCAGGAAGGCAAGGACGACGACGGCGACGACGAGGATTCACGCCGCCTGCCCGCCATGAGCCAGGGCGAGGCGCTGAAGAAAGAGAACCTCGCGGTCACCCAGCACTTCACTGAACCGCCGCCGCGCTTCTCCGAAGCGTCGCTGGTGAAGCGCATGGAAGAGCTCGGCATCGGCCGGCCTTCGACCTATGCGTCGATCCTCGACGTGCTGAAGGCGCGCGGCTATGTGAAGCTGGAGAAGAAGCGTCTCTATGGCGAGGACAAGGGCCGCGTCGTGGTCGCGTTCCTCGAAAACTTCTTCGCGCGCTATGTGGAATATGATTTCACGGCGTCGCTGGAAGAAGACCTCGACAAGATCTCGAACAACGAAGTCGCGTGGAAGGATGTTCTGCGCGACTTCTGGACGGGCTTTATCGGCGCCGTCGACGACATCAAGGAGCTGCGCGTCGCGCAGGTGCTGGATGTGCTCGACGACATGCTCGGCCCGCACATCTATCCCGCGCGCGAGGACGGAGGCGATCCGCGCCAGTGCCCGACCTGCGGCACCGGCCGCCTGAACCTCAAGGCCGGCAAGTTCGGCGCCTTTGTCGGCTGCACGAATTATCCGGAATGCCGCTATACGCGTCCCCTCGCCGCCGACAGTGCTGCGACGGCGGATCGCGTGCTTGGCGAAGATCCGGACACGGGTTTCGAAGTCGCTGTAAAGGCCGGACGTTTCGGGCCTTACATCCAGCTCGGCGATGCCAAGAATTACGACGAAGGCGAGAAGCCGAAGCGCGCTGGCATTCCGAAGAACACATCGCCCAGCGATGTGGATCTCGAAATGGCACTCAAGCTGCTCTCGCTGCCGCGCGAGATCGGCAAGCATCCGGAGACCGGCGAGCCGATTACGGCCGGCCTCGGCCGCTTCGGACCCTTCGTGAAGCATGAGAAGACCTATGCCAGTCTGGAAGCCGGCGACGAGGTGTTCGATATCGGCCTCAACCGCGCGGTGACGCTGATCGCCGAGAAGATCGCCAAGGGCCCGTCGGGACGTCGTTTCGGCGCCGATCCCGGCAAGCCGCTCGGCGAGCATCCCGCGCTCGGCGGCATTGCCGTGAAGAACGGCCGCTACGGCGCCTATGTCACCGCCGGCGGCGTCAACGCGACGATCCCGAGCGACAAGACGCCGGACACCATCACCGTGGCCGAAGCCATTGCGCTGCTCGACGAGCGTGCGGCCAAGGGTGGCGGCAAGGTGAAGAAGGCAACCAAGAAGGCCGCGCCGAAGAAGGCTGCCAAGAAAGCTGAATCGGCCGAGGGCGACGACAAGCCGGCGAAGAAGGCTGTCGCCAAGAAGGCCGCCAAGCCGAAGGCCGAAACGGCTGCCGCCAGCAAGGCGCGCGCCCCGGTAACCAAGAGGACCGCGGCCAAGAAGGCCGCGCCCAAGAAAGCCGCCGCCAAGAAGAGCGCGAGCAAGAACGGATAGTCGTGGCAAAAAAACGCGACACTGCATTTCCGACCCGGGATGAGATCGTTGCGTTCATTCGCGCCTATCCCGGCAAGATCGGCACCCGCGAGATCGCGCGGGAGTTCGGCCTGAAGAACGCAGCGCGCGTCGAACTCAAGCGCGTGCTGCGCGAACTCGTCGCCGACGGCTCCATCGCCAGGAAAGGCAAGGAAGTCCGCGAGCCCAAGGGACTGCCACCGACGGTGCTGGTCGATATCGCCACCCGTGATGCCGACGGCGAACTGATCGCCGCACCGGTCGAATGGGACGATGCCGACGGCAATCCACCGCGCATCCGTATCCACATTCCGCGCCGTCCCTTGCCCGGCACTGCCGCCGGCATCGGCGATCGCGCTTTGCTGCGCATCGAGAAGATCGAGGATGACGGCGAAACTTTCGGCTATCGCGGGCGCATCATCAAGGTGCTCGACAGCGCACGTACGCGGCTGCTCGGCATCTATCGCGCACTGCCGAATGGCGGCGGCCGCATGATCCCCGTCGACAAGAAACAGGCCGGACGCGAACTCAACATCGCCGCATCCGATGCGAACGGCGCCGAGGATGGCGACCTCGTCAGCGTCGATCTGATCCGTACCCGCGGCTATGGCCTCGCCTCCGGCAAGGTGAAGGAACGGCTCGGCTCGCTGTCGTCGGAGAAAGCGATCAGCCTGATCGCCATCCATTCGCACGATATCCCGCAGGCCTTTTCACGCAGTGCATTGCAGGAGGCCGAAGCTGCCAAACCTGCCGCCCTGAAAGGCCGCGAGGACTGGCGCGACGTGCCGCTGGTCACCATCGACCCGCCGGATGCGAAGGATCACGACGACGCCGTTTATGCCGAAGTCGATCCCGACAACGAAGACGGCATGATCGTCACCGTCGCCATCGCGGATGTCGCCTTCTATGTGCGGCCCGGCTCGGCGCTCGATCACGACGCGCTCCAGCGCGGCAACTCCGTCTATTTCCCCGACCGCGTCGTGCCGATGCTGCCGGAGCGCATCTCCAACGATCTCTGCTCGCTGGTGCCGGGCGAGCCGCGCGGCGCGCTCGCTGTACGCATGGTGATCGACGAGGAAGGCCGGAAGGTCTCGCACTCGTTCCACCGGGTACTGATGCGCTCGGCGGCAAAACTCTCCTATGCGCAGGCGCAGGCGGCGATCGACGGCAAGCCCGACGATATCACCGGCCCCATTCTCGATCCGATCCTGAAGCCGCTTTACGCCGCCTACAAGCTCGTGAAGCGCGCGCGCGACGAGCGCGATCCGCTGGAGCTGGAAATTCCCGAACGGAAAATCCTGCTCAAGAAGGACGGCACCGTCGATCGCGTCATCGTGCCGACGCGCCTCGACGCACACAAGCTCATCGAGGAGTTCATGATCCTCGCCAATGTCGCTGCGGCGGAGATGCTTGAAAAGAAGGGCCTGCCGCTCATCTATCGTGTGCATGACGAACCGACCATCGAGAAGATTCACAATCTCCAGGAATTCCTGAAGACCTTGGATATGCCCTTCGCGAAAGCGGGTGCATTGCGGCCGGCGGTCTTCAACCGCGTGCTGTCCCAGGTGAAGGGGCATGACTCCGAGCCGCTGGTGAATGAAGTGGTGCTGCGCTCGCAGGCGCAGGCGGAATATGCGGCCGAGAACTACGGCCACTTCGGCCTCAACCTGCGGCGCTACGCGCATTTTACCTCGCCGATCAGGCGATACGCAGACCTGATCGTGCACCGTGCGCTGATCCGGGCACTCAATCTCGGCGACGGCTCTCTGCCCGACACGGAAACGCCGGAGACGCTGGCGGAAGTCTCCGCCCAGATCTCCGCCACCGAGCGCCGCGCCATGAAGGCGGAGCGCGAGACGTCCGACCGGCTGATCGCGCACTTTTTGGCCGACAAGATCGGCGCCAGTTTCCAGGGCCGGATTTCCGGCGTCACCAAGGTTGGACTCTTTGTCAAATTGACCGAGACCGGCGCCGATGGCTTGATCCCGATCAGGACGTTGGGTTCGGAATATTTCAACTATGACGAAGCCCGGCACGCCCTCATCGGTACGCGCACCGGCGCCATGTACCGGCTCGGCGATGTCGTCGACGTCCGCTTGGTCGAAGCAGCACCGGTCGCCGGTGCGCTGCGATTTGAAATGCTCTCCGAAGGCAACAGCGCTCCGAGGAGAGGACGACGCGAACAAGGCCGCAGCAATGCCGCCGATGACCGTGAGCGTCACCCCAATACGACGAAATTCAAATCGTCGAAGAAATCGAAGCCCGGCAAGAATGCGCGGGTGAAGGATAAAGCGAAGAAAGCACTGGCCAATGCAGGCCGCGCCTCTCGAAGCACGGGCGGCAAGCCGAAACGAGGCAAATCTTAAAGAGGCAAGTCATGATGACGCTGACCACGCCGAAGACGTTGACCAAGACCTGGACCAACGCACTCGATCCCGCCGCCAAGCGCGACCTGTGGACCGCGATGAAGCGCGGTTTCTTCTGTCGCTGCCCGAATTGCGGTGAGGGCAGGATGTTTCGCGCGTTCCTGAAGACCGCGGATCACTGCGATCGCTGCGGCCAGGAATTTGCCGGCCACCGCGCCGACGACCTGCCCGCTTATCTCGTCATCGTCATCGTCGGCCATATCGTGGTGCCGATCGCTCTGTGGATCGAGACCAACTATTCGCCCTCGGTGGCGCTGCAGCTCGCGATCTATCTGCCCATCTCGCTGATCGCCTCGCTCTGGCTGCTGCAGCCGGTGAAGGGAGCCGTTGTCGGATTGCAATGGGCTCTGCGCATGCACGGGTTTGGCGACGGCCACGAGCACTGATACATTCTCCGTCTCTTTAATATCGAAGAAGAAAATTTTAGGAGACGGAATGAGCGAGACGGTCGAAATCGGCAAGGAAGCCGATCATCATCCCTATAAGCGCCCGCGCGATGCGGCGACGCTGATGCTGGTCGATCGCTCCGGCCCGGTGCCGAAAGTGCTGGTGGGCAAGCGCCACGACAAGGTGGTGTTCATGCCGGGCAAGTTCGTTTTCCCGGGTGGCAGTGTCGATAAAGCCGATAATCGCGTACCGGTGGCCGCGCCGATGCCGGCCGCGCTCGAAACCAATCTGATGAAGGGCAGCCCCAAGACACCGACCTCGCGCGCCCGTTCGCTCGCCATCGCCGCCATCCGCGAAGCGTGCGAAGAGACCGGCCTTTGCCTTGGCCGCAAGGTCGAAGGCGCGAAGAAGAAACTCAACGGACCGTGGCAGGCCTTCAGCGATGCCGGCCTGCTGCCGGATCCGTCGGGCCTGTTCCTGATCGCCCGCGCCATCACCCCGCCCGGCCGCATCAAGCGTTTCGATACACGCTTCTTCACCGCCGATGCCTCGTCGATCGCCCATCGCATCGAAGGTGTGGTTCATGCAGATGCCGAATTGGTGGAGCTGGTGTGGGTCGAACTCGGCTCGCCGCATCTGGCCGACGCGCATGCGATGACCAAAAACGTGCTCAATCAGTTGCAGAAACGCCTGGCACTCGGGCCCTTACATCACAACGCACCGCTGCCGTTCTTCCATTGGTATAATGGTAAGATGCAGATGGATCTGATAGCGGCCTGATGCGGAAAAGCGCCGCATTGGCGACGTTTTCACGATTTTTTTAACGCATCGATCTACCCGGGCGATTAACAACGACGGCGCCACAACCGGGGAGCTATCGTTTATGGGACAGATGCAAAGGTTCGAGGAGAGTGAGACCTCGACCTTCACAGCTGTGTCGCTCGGCTACCGGCAAATGGCATCGTCACTGGGAAAGAAAGCGAGCGTATCGAGCGACCCTCGCGAGATTCGCGAGCTTCTCGATCTCGCCCAGTCGTGGCTGATGCTTGCGGAAAATGAAGAGCTGATGGCGAGCGAAGCACGCAGCTGGTCGCCGCGATTTTGACCGCTTCCCCTCGCCGTTGCTGTGCTCGCAATGAGGGAGTTCTACAGGCCCCCTACAATTCGCAATAATCTTCCCGTGACCTGCTAGTGCCGGCCCGCCTCTACGTACCTATCTGTTCCCCACCAGCATCACGGGGACAATCCAGATGGCGAAGCGTCAGTTGAAGCTCGGGGCCTTCATGCGGCCGGTCTCAATCCACACCGGCGCCTGGCGCTATCCCGGCGCGGTGCCGGATGCCAATTTCAATTTTCCGCTGATGAAGCAGATGATCCGCAAGCTCGAGGCGGGCAAGTTCGACGCCTTCTTCATGGCCGATCATCTCGCGGTGCTGAACATGCCGGTGGAGGCACTGAAGCGCAGCCACAC
Source organism: Tardiphaga sp. (assembly GCA_030147505.1). GTDB lineage: Bacteria > Pseudomonadota > Alphaproteobacteria > Rhizobiales > Xanthobacteraceae > Tardiphaga. Next base: position 34,492 of record JASBVG010000008.1, on the reverse strand, counting down.
CGTGACGTCATTCGAGCCCTTCACGCTGCTGTCTGCGCTTGCAGCCGTGACCGAGAATATCGGCCTCGTCGCCACCGGCTCGACGACCTTCGATGCCCCCTATCATGTGGCTCGCCGCTTTGCGTCACTCGACCATATCTCCGGCGGTCGTGCCGGCTGGAATATCGTCACCACGTCCAACCCGGATGCTGCGCTCAATTTCGGCCTTGACGATCACATGGAGCATGCGGAGCGCTACAAGCGTGCGCGTGAGTTCTACGACGCGGTGACCGGGCTGTGGGATTCCTTCGCCGACGACGCCTTTCCGCGCGACGCCGAGAGCGGCATCTACATGAATCCGGAGAAGATGCATGTGCTCGATCACAACGGCGCCTATCTCAAGGTTCGCGGTCCCCTGAACATCGCACGCCCCGTGCAGGGCTGGCCGGTGATCGTGCAGGCAGGCGCCTCCGAAGACGGCAAGCAGCTCGCAGCGGAAACCGCGGAAGCCGTGTTCACCGGCGGCGGCCCGATCGGCGATGCGCAAAAACTCTATGCCGATATTAAAGGACGCATGGCGAAGCTCGGCCGTGATCCCGATCACCTCAAGATCCTGCCGGGCGCCTTTGTGGTCATTGGCGACAGCGTCGAGGAAGCGAAGGAGAAACGCGCGCTGCTCGACAGCAAGGTGCATTACGCCAATGCCATCGCCTCGCTCTCCATCAATCTCGGGACGGACGCCTCCGGCTTCGATCCGGACGCCCCGCTGCCCGACGACATCCCCGACACCAACGCCTCCAAGAGCGGCCGCGAGCGCGTCATCGCCCTCGCCCGGCGCGAAAATCTTACGGTGCGCCAGCTCGCCCAGCGGCTCGGCGGCTATGCAGGCTCCGCCTTCGTGGGGACGCCCCGGACCATCGCCGACGAGATGCAGGAATGGCTGGAAACCGAGGCCTCGGACGGGTTCAACATCATGTTCCCCTATCTGCCGGAGGGCCTGAACGAATTCGTGGACCGTGTCGTCCCCGAACTGCAACGGCGTGGAATCTTCCGAACCGCGTATGAAGGCCGCACGCTGCGCGAGAATTTGGGGCTTCCGCGGCCCGAAAACCGCTTCTTTCGGGGCTAATGACGGGAAATCACCGGATTTACCGCTGCGGAAAACCTTGACTTTGGGGCGTTCGTGGCTAGTTTGCGCGCCAACACGGCCAGTGCTCTGGCTGTCACCCGATTCCCGACATTCAGAGGTTTCACCATGGCCAAGGCGGTCACCATCAAGGTCAAGCTCGTTTCCACTGCGGATACCGGCTTCTACTACGTCGCCAAGAAGAATTCGCGCACCATGACCGACAAGATGGTCAAGAAGAAGTACGACCCGGTCGCGCGCAAGCACGTCGAGTTCAAGGAAGCGAAGATCAAGTAAGCGCTGATTTCAGCTGCTGACGGATTGAACGGAGCCGAAAGGCTCCGTTTTTCGTTGGGGTTGAAGTGCCAGTGGCCTCCCTCCCCGGAGCGAAGCGAATGGGGAGGGTCCGCCGATAGGCGGGGGTGGGGTCTCTCCCACGACGGAGTTTGGGGAAGCACCCCCCCGTCACGAGGCTCGCTGAACGCTCGCCGTCGCGCCACCCTCCCCATTCGCTTCGCTCCGGGGAGGGAAAAGAGCTACGCCGCCGCAGCCACCACGCGATTGCGCCCGTCATGCTTGGCGCGATACAGCGCCACGTCCGCGCGCTTGAGCACATCCGCGATCGGTTCGCCCTTCTTCTCCAGCGTCGCGAGACCGATCGAGATCGTCACCTCGATGCGCTTGTTGCCGCGGTCGATGGAGAACGGCTCGCCGGCAATGGAGCGGCGCAGGCGCTCGGCCACCATGCCCGCGACATGCATGTCCGTCTCCGGCATCACGATGACGAATTCCTCGCCGCCATAGCGGCAGGCGAGATCGATGCCGCGGATCGACTTGCGGATGCGCACCGCGAATTCGCGCAGCACGTCATCGCCGCAGTCGTGGCCATGGGTGTCGTTGATCGACTTGAAATAGTCGATGTCGAGGATCATCAGCGCCAGGGGCTTGCTGCGTGTCGCCGCCTGTTCGGCCAGCGTCTGCAGATGGCTTTCCATGTAACGGCGATTGTGCAGGCCGGTGAGACCGTCGGTGATCGCGGCCTCGATGGAATGCTGGACGTTGTCGCGCAGGTGATCGGTATAGCGGCGGCGGCGCACCTGGGTGCGCGCACGGGCGAGCAGCTCGTTCTTGTCGACGGGGCGCGTGAGATAATCGTTCACCCCGATCTCGAGGCCGCGCAGCAGGCGGGTATTGTTGTCGATGTCTGCAATGGCGAGGATCGGAATCTGTCGCGTACGCTCCAGCGAGCGCACCTGGCTGCACAGCCGCAAGCCATCGAAATTCTCAAGGCTCAGAGAGACGATCAGCAGGTCGTAATTACCTTCAGCGGCGTGAAACAGCGCCTCGGTCGGATTGGGCTCGACATCCACCGTATGCTCGGCCGCGAGCAGTGGCGCGAGACGCTCATAGGACGACGGACGATCATCGACCAGAAGAATACGGCCACCGACGCCCTCGTCGGCCACGGCACTGCGTTCCGGCGCCTGGATGCCGATCTCAAGCGAAGTGAGCGCGCGCATGCGCAGCTCATCGGTCATCATCTTCAGGCGCGTCAGCGAACGCACGCGTGCGACCAGCACGGCGTCCGCAACGGGCTTGGTGAGGAAATCATCGGCGCCAGCCTCCAGGCCGCGCACGCGATCGGACGGCGAATCCAGCGCGGTGACCATCACCACCGGAATAAAATGCGTCCTCGGATTGGCCTTGAGACGGCGGCAGACTTCGAATCCGTCCATGTCGGGCATCATGACATCGAGCAGGATCAGGTCGCATTCCGAGCGCGCGCAGATATCCAGCGCCTGGGCGCCGTTCGACGCCGTGATCACGTCGAAATATTCGGCGGACAGGCGGGCTTCGAGCAACTTCACATTGGCGGGGATGTCATCGACGACGAGAATACGCGCTGACATGGAAAACTCCCTAACCGATAAAACGTCGGACCGTCTCGATGAACTTCCCGACAGAAATAGGCTTTGACAAATAAGCTTCGCAGCCGCCTTCGCGGATGCGTTCCTCGTCGCCCTTCATGGCAAAGGCTGTGACGGCGACGACGGGGATCATGGCGATGGATGGATCCTTCTTGATCCAGCCGGTGACATCGAGGCCCGAGACCTGCGGCAACTGGATGTCCATGAGGATCAGATCAGGGCGGAGCGAGCGGACAAGATCGAGCGCTTCGTAGCCGTTGCTCGTGCCCACCGTCTGGTAGCCATGGGCTTCCAGCAGGTCACGGAACAGCTTCATATTGAGCTCGTTGTCCTCCACGATCAGGACGGTTTTGGCCATCCCGTCCTCCAATCCCGACATAAACGGTTTCTCTGCGCAACACCCGCGGCCCTGCGCCGGCGGATCAATGCCGCCGAACCGCCCGGCTCGAACCAAAAAATCCCAATTGCTGGAATCACTTGGGTGACTCGGGCATGATAATTCAAACTAGAGACGATAGGTTACGGAAAGGCAAACACGCGTGATGAAAAAGCAGGGGCGGCAGCCCGGCGAAGTAGCTGAAATCGTTGCGATTCAGGCGCTCTCCTTCGTGGCGGGCGAGCCCGAGCGGCTGGGTCTGTTCCTGTCCGAAAGCGGGATCGGCCCGGAGACCCTGCGTTCGGCTGCGAAGGACCCGCAATTCCTCGTCAGCGTGCTGGATTTCGTGCTGCGCGATGACGAGACCGTGCAGGCCTTCGCGGCCGCCTCGCAGCTGCCGCCGACCACCATCGCCGCCGCGCGTCAGGCGCTCGGCGGCCCGGGTGGCGATTTCTCGTGACCACACCCCCGACAGATGTGAGCGGACCGCGCTGCTTCTGCCGGGATTGCCTTGCCGACCTCGACCAGCGCCTGAAACGCTGTACGGCCTGTGGTTCGCCGCGCCTCGCGCGCCACCGCGCGCTTCCCTCGCTGACCCTCGCCCATATCGATTGTGACGCCTTCTATGCGACGGTGGAGAAGCGGGATAACCCCGAGCTCAATGATCATCCCGTGATCATCGGCGGCGGCAAGCGCGGTGTGGTGTCGGCGGCCTGCTACATCGCACGCACCTATGGCGTGCGCTCGGCGATGCCGATGTTCAAGGCGCTCGACCTCTGCCCTGAGGCGAAAGTGATCCGGCCGGACATGGCGAAATATGTCCGCGTCGGCCGCGAGGTGCGCCATGCGATGCAGGCGCTGACGCCGCTGGTGGAGCCGCTCTCCATCGACGAAGCCTTTCTCGACCTCGCCGGCACGACCCGCGTGCACGGGATGATCCCGGCAAAAGTGCTGGCGAAATTCGCGGCCGATGTAGAGCGCGACATCGGCATCACCGTGTCCGTCGGCCTTTCGGTGAACAAGTTTCTCGCCAAGATCGCCAGCGATCTCGACAAGCCGCGCGGTTTTGCGACGCTCGATCAGGAGGACGCTGTCGCGCTTCTCGCCGACAAACCGGTCGGCTTCATCTATGGCGTCGGCCCGGCGACGCAGGACCGGTTGTCACAACGCGGCTTTCGGAAGGTCGGCGATCTGCAGCGCGCGGACGAGACAGAACTGATGAAGCAGTTCGGCGGCGAAGGCCGTCGGCTGTGGCGGCTGGCGCGCGGCATCGATGACCGTCTTGTTGTCGCCGATCGCGGCGCCAAGACGATCTCCAACGAGACGACCTTCAACGAGGACATCCGCGATCTCGCCACGCTGGAGAAGATCCTGTGGCGGTTGTCGGAGAAGGTCTCCGGCCGGCTGAAGAGCAGCGAACTTTCCGGCACGACGATCACGCTGAAACTGAAGACGGCGGATTTCCGCCAGCGCACCCGCTCGCAATCGATCCAGTCGCCGACGCAACTGGCAAAACGCATTTTCGATATCAGCCGCGAGATGCTGGCCAAGGAGATCGACGGCACCGCGTTTCGCCTGATCGGCACCGGCGTCAGCGCACTCAGGCCCGGCTCCGAGGCCGGCGACGAGAACATGCTCGACCGCCGCTCGGCTCATGCCGAGCGCGCGATGGATGCGCTGAAGAAGAAGTTCGGCAATGCCGCCGTGATCAAGGGCATTGCGTATGACGGTCCGGAGAAGCCGCGGGGGTAGCCGGAAGCACCGTAGCCTCTTCACCTCTCCTCACCGGGGAGAGGTCGAGCCGCGAAGCGGATCGGGTGAGGGGGAGCCCCACACACCGTCGGATCAAAGCCCCCTCACCCGCGCGCAAGAGCGTGCGACCTCTCCCCGTGGGGAGAGGTGAAGGAAGAGCCTTACCCAAACACGTCCTGCACCACGCCGTCCTTGATCACGTCGACGCCATCCAGCGTGATGGTCGTGTTGAAGATCGGCAGATCGAAATGCCCGGCCGTATAGCGCCCGGCGAATTCATTGGCACCGGTCGAGAACAGGAAATTGCCTGCCACCGCACGGATTTCCGTGCCGTTGGTGTCGCGCTGGTCATACATCTGCAACGCCTCATAGCGCGCATCGGGATTCATGCCCCAGCCCACATGGGACACCGCATAGGCCTCGCGATCGCCCCAGGCGGCGAGATAGCGCTTCATCATCTCGAAATCCGCGCCCTCGCCGGTCAGCTCGGTGAGATAGTCGTCCTTGAACAGCATCCTCACCGGCGAGGTCAGATAGCGCTTGAAGGTGAGATTGATATCACCGGCATCCATCACGACGGTGCCATTGATGGTCTTGCTCTTGGGGAAACTCACGACGATGCCACCCGGCCAATGCGCCAGCGTGCCCGGCTTGTCCGTCCAGCCCCAGACGCCGACCGTCGCCGCGCCTTCCATATTCACATCGAGATCGGTGCCCGCCTTCGACGTCACCTTCATATGCTTGGTCCCGCGCAGCATCTTCGCTGCAGCACGCACGCGCTTCTCCAGCGCGCTGTCCGGCACCATGCGTTCAAGCGCTTCGGGATGTTCATTAGAAATGACGAGAATGCGCGAGCCGGCTTTCAGAATGTCCGGCGTCTCCTTCGCATGCATCAGGCCTTCGATGGTGCAGTCCACCACGAATCCGGCCTGCTGCAACGCGGAGACCACCGGGCCAAGTTGCTGGATCGCTTCGGAGGCGCCGGTGGAACGGATCGGCACCACCTGTTTGTTGCGCGATGTCGGAATCACGACATGGAACGGCTTTGCGCCCATGCGCAGCAATGCCAATTCGGCAAGGTGTACATTCAGCGCACGCGATTGCGTCTCGGAGAGGATTGCAGCAGTGTCGCCTGGCTTGACCGCGCAACGTTCAAAGATCTCGCAGAATGCGTCGATCCATTTCGCCTCGATGCGATCCGCCAGCATGTTGCCTCTCCGTGTTTTGTAGCGATTATCGTTGGATGATAGGCGCGGTCATGTTATATGAAAAGGAATATTTTTAGGATTAAAGGACAGGCGCAACGCTGGTTTTTCAGGCAGTTGCCGCGTCCCGGAGCGGCGAACTTCATGGCGACAGACAAGCCGGCTCAGAATGTCCCGACCAGCAGCAAACCGGGTGACGCGGCGCAGCCGATCAACCCGGCCACGTTCCGGCAAGCTCTCGGCCAGTTTCCGACCGGCGTCACCGTCGTCACAGCATACACCGGCGATCACCCCGTCGGCATGACGGCAAACTCGTTTTCATCGGTCTCACTCGATCCGCCGCTGGTGCTGTGGAGCGTTGCCAAGTCGTCGCCCAGCCACGACCCCTTCGTCGACGCCGACGCCTTCGCCATCCATTTTCTCGGTGCCGATCATGGCGAACTCGCGATGCGCTTCGGCCGCCGTGGCTCGGACAAGTTCGCCGACATCGACCATCGCCCCGGCATCACGGGCGCACCGCTGATCGATGGTCTCGCGCCGATCTTCGAATGCAAGACCTGGGCGCGCTATCCTGGCGGCGATCACACCATTCTGGTCGGCGAGGTCGTACGCTTCGTCGAGCGCAATCACGATCCCCTGGTGTTTCACTCCGGCCAGCTCCGCCGCATCGACAAGGGACAACGGCAGGCCCCGCCACTGGCCAGCGACAGTTTTGCGCGCAACTACCTGCCCTATCTGCTCGCCCGCGCGAGCTTCAATGTCTCGAGTGAATTTCACGCACGCCTGAAGGAGTGGAATCTCACGGTGCCGGAATGGCGCGTGCTCGCCTGTCTCACCGATGTCGAGGGCCTGTCGGTCGGCGAACTCGCCGCCATGGCGCTGATGAAGCAGCCGGGGCTGACCAAGACGCTCGACCGCATGGAGCGAGACGAGCTGCTCAAGCGCAAAAGCGCTTCGGGCGATCGCCGCCGCGTCACGCTGCATCTCACGGCCAAGGGACGCGCGCGCGTCAAGCCGGCGCTCAAGGCGGCGCTGGAACACGAAGCGTCAGTGCTCGGCCGCTTCAGCGAAGACGAGCGCGCGACGATCAAATATGCGCTGGATTTGCTGATCGACAGCGATCACGGCGACGAGGCGCCGGAGTAATTGTCCCGCTCTCGATGTCATGGCCGGGCTTGACCCGGCCATCCATCTTCATCACCTCGCTTCGTCAAAGATGGGTCCCCGGGTCAAGCCCGGGGATGACGAGTGGTGTGACGTGTCACGTCTTACTTGATCGGCGCCACGACGTTCGGGTTCTTCCACGCCGACACATCGACCTTCTTCGACAGCATGCCCGTCTCGACATAGACATCGAGCATCTTCTGGATCGCGTCGAAATTCGGCGCTGCGCCCGGATCGCGGGCGAAGTCGTTTTCCTTGAGAAGATACGTCTCCAGCACCGGGATCGGCGCCTTCATCACCTCGTTGACGACCTTCAGCGTCTCGTCGCGATTGGCGAGCGCCTTCTGCATGCCCGCCGTCAGATCACGCACATAGGCCTTGGCAAGATCGGGGTTCTTGTCCACGAAATCGGCACGGCAGGCTTCGAGGATATGCACGATGCCTTCCTGCTGCTGCGACAGCGAAAACAGTTTTCGCGTGCCGCCCTTGGCTTCCATGCGCGCTGCAAAAGGCTGGTTCATCACGGCGCTGTCGACGCGGCCCGAACGCAGCGCTTCTTCCGAGAGCGCGAAGCCGACTTCAACCAGCTTGATGTCCTTCGATGCATCGAGGCCAGCCTGCTTCAGCAGGATCGCCATCGGGCCATAGATACCCGAACCGAGCGTGTTGATGGAGAGCGTCTTGCCCTTGAGGTCCGCGATCGTCTTGATCGGCGAGTCGTCCTTCACCGCCCAATACACCGAGAAGCTGCCGGGCTTTTCGAACACGTGCTGGGCAACGACGTAAGCCTTGAGGTTTCCGCCGACCACGCCCTGGGCCAGCGCCAGCGGCGACTGCGTCGCGCAGTCCAGCGCGCCGGCAGCCAGCGCCTGGGTCATCGGCGCTGTGCCCTGAAACTGCACCCATTCGATGTTGTATTTCTTGCCGAGATCCGCGAATTCCTGCGGCCGCTTCATCATCCAGTATTTGGATTCCTCGGCCGGAATGGTCCAGCCCACCTTGATCGTTTGCTGGGCAAATGCCGCGCCGCTGCTCAGCAGCGTACCGACACTCAATGCCCCCAACGTCAAAGCCGCAATCACGCTACGCCCAGAAGTCCGCTTCATCGTGTATCCCCTTGTGATGCCGATAGAGTTTTGCAGTCACATTTGTATGGAAATGCAAAACCCTTGCCGAAACTCTGCCCTTCACGATTGTTTCATGCTTCAAATGACCGCGCAATACGCCTCGCAAAGGGCTATATTGTCGCGTGAGTGGGTGAGGCTTCCAGCCGGGAATTGATTCAGCATGAGCAATGACTTCTTCTCCGATCTCCTTGCCTCCATCTCGGAGCGCGGCCGCAACCTGTTGCGGCTCGGCCCTGCTTCGATCGATCCCAAGCAGAATGCGATCGATCTGATCGACCTCTGCGGCGAATTGCTCTCCGGCCGTGGCGAAGCGTCAGGCACGGCGATTGCCCGTGGTGTGCTCGATCGTTACCAGTCGCTCGATGAAGCCGGCCGCGTGATGTTCTTCGAGACGCTGGCGCATAGATACGGACCGGATCGCGACAAGCTCGAGAAGGCGATCGAGGCCTGGCGCGCCAAGCCGACCAGCGATGGGGCCGGCGCGCTGCATGTTGCCTCCGAACCACAGCGGCAGGAACTGTTCCGCCGGCTCAACCGCGCGCCGGGCGGCACCAGCGAACTCGTCAAGATGCGCGAGGATCTGCTCGATCTGAAGAATGGCAACAAGGAACTGAACGCCGTCGACAACGACGTCGTTCATCTGTTCGCATCGTGGTTCAACAGGGGTTTTCTCGTGCTGCGCAGGATCGACTGGTCGACGCCCGCCAACATCCTCGAAAAGGTCATCAAGTATGAGGCTGTGCATGAGATCCACGACTGGGACGACCTGCGTCGCCGCATCGATCCCGTCGATCGTCGCTGCTACGCCTTCTTCCACCCTGCTCTCGTGGATGAGCCGCTGATCTTTGTCGAGGTTGCTCTCACCGAGGCGATCCCCGGCGCCATCGCGCCGCTGCTCGCCAAGGACCGTCAGCCGGTGCCGGTCGAACGCGCACGCACCGCCGTGTTCTATTCAATCTCGAACTGCCAGCGCGGGCTCGGCGGCATCTCCTTCGGCAACTTCCTGATCAAGCAGGTGGTCGAGGAGCTGCGCCGCGAATTGCCGAAGCTCGACACTTTCGTCACGCTGTCGCCCGTGCCGGGCTTCATGAAATGGTTGAAGAAGGCTGACGATCTCAATCTGTCCGACGAAGACCGCGCATTGGTGGCGATGCTCGACGATCCGCTCTGGGTCAATGACGGCGCGCTGCGCGAGCAGCTCAAGCCTGTCATGGAAGGCCTCGCCGCACACTACTTCCTGAAGGCGAAGAATGCGCGCGGCGGCCCGGTGGATTCCGTCGCCCGCTTCCATCTCGGCAACGGCGCCCGGCTGGAGCGCATCGACTGGCTCGGCGACACCTCGGCCAAGGGCTTGCGCGAGTCCGCCAGCCTCATGGTGAACTATCTGTATCGTCTCGACGATATCGAGAAGAACCACGAAGCCTATGCCGACCACTACGAAATCGCGGCATCGAGTGCAGTGAAGAAGCTGCTGAAGACCGAAGGCGGCGGACTGAAGCTGCTGGATAGTATGCGGTTCTCGCGGGCGGAGTGATACTCTTCACCTCTCCCCACCGGGGAGAGGTGATCCGAACGTCGCAGCAACTCCTCACTTACACGGCTTGCTGTCTTTCACCATCAGCTTGCTCATTGCCCCGGCGATGACGAAATCGTTGTAATCGAGCGCCAGCGCCCGCGACACGCCGTTTTCATAGAGCTCGAACGACATCGCGTAGACCGGCGTCTGCTCGCCGCCATCGCTCGCCTTCTCCGACTTGTCGAAATAGCTCACCGTCACCGGCCAGCGCATCAGCGCCTTCATCTTGTCGTCGTTGGTCGACGGATCGGGCTCCGCAACCTTGCGATCGGCGGGGATCGCCTGCCCGATCACCGTCAAGGTGCTGTAGACCTTCTCGCCGGTGTCGGAGCCGTCGAACACGTTCAGTTCGAGAACCGACTTGCCCTCTTTCGCTGCGGCGATGATGCGATGGATCTGCTCGGTGGGAAACACGATATTGCCATCGAGCTTGATGGTTTTCTTCGCCGGCAGCGTCAGCTTGACATTGATATGACCGCCCTCGCGCTCGGCGATGCCGTCAATCTTGTTCGGATCGCTGTCGTTCATCTGGGTGTCGATCTTGAAGCGATAGCTCTTGCCGTCGCCGGACTCCCAGCTGGTGGAGCGCAGATCGCTCAGCGTCGTCTTGTCCTCGCCGCTATTGAGCTCGGAGACCTGGCGGAAGTCGGACGAATAGCCCTCGCAACTGCTGCCGGTGAAGCTGTAGAGGATGCGGCCGGTGGCGGCATTCACATTGGCATTGCCGCGCGATTTGGTGAGCTTCAGTTCATACAGCGCCTGATGCGCGAGAAACGGCACCGTCGATCCCGGCGCCGCCGCGTGGCTTGCGGGCGCCAGCAATGCAGCCGCGCCGAGCGCCAGAGCGGCAACCGAAGAACGCAAGAGCGAGGCGGAGCGGCGCATGGATTCGTCCCGTGTGTGAAACCATCACAATAGAGAGAGCCCTATTGCGCCGCAACTAGGGCCTTGGGCGACACCCCGGCGACAACCTGCGGAATGCCACATTTCGCCTGGATTGTGGCGGAAGCCGGATAAGGGATGCGCGTCTGCCGCGGTCCGAACGTCACTTGCATGGGCGGACACGATGGGGGAAACAGGCTCGCCTGCCCGCCGGTACGTCGTTCAGGCTCAACATCGAACTTTGGGGATTTTTTGCATGCCAGGTGCAGTCGAGCAGAAACTCGCGGAATTGGGTGTCACCCTTCATGAGCCGGTCAGCCCGGTAGCCAATTACGTGGGCTTCGTGCGAACCGGCAATCTGTTGTTCGTCTCTGGACAGATTTGCCTCGGCGCCGACGGCAAGCTGATCGCCAAGGGTAAGCTCGGCGCCAATGTCAGCCTGGAAGACGGCGTCGCCGCCGCCCGCGGCTGCGCCGTGAATATTCTGGCCCAGGTCAAGGCCGCGCTCGGCGATCTCGACAAAGTGGCGCGCGTGGTGCGCCTTGGCGGCTTCGTCAATGCGACACCGGATTTCATCGACTCGCCGAAAGTGATCAACGGCGCGTCGGACCTGATGGTCGCCGCTTTCGGCGACAAGGGCCGCCACTCGCGTGCCGCCGTCGGCGTCGCCTCGCTGCCGGCCGATTGCGCCGTCGAGGTCGATGCGGTGTTCGAAGTCGCCTGATCCCAAAGGATCGCCCGATGCGCGCACCTGACTGGCTGATCGCCCGCCCGGTCGCGCATCGCGGCCTGCACGACCGCGCGCGTGGCGTTATCGAGAACATGCCCGGCGCCATGCATGCGGCCGTCGCGGGCAATTTTTCCATCGAGGTGGATGTCCAGCTCACCGCCGATGGCGAGGCGATGGTCCATCACGACGACGAGCTCGGCCGCCTCACCGAAGGCAGCGGCCCTCTCCTCTCCAAAACTGCCGCTGAGCTGAAGGCCGTCGCCTTCAGGGACACGTCCGAGCGGATGATGTCGCTCGGCGACCTTCTCGCGCTGGTGGACGGCCGCGTCGGCCTCGTCATCGAGGTCAAGAGCCACTTCGACGGCGACCGCCAACTGGTCCGCCGCGCCGCCGAATTGCTGCGCGCCTATCGCGGCCCGGCCGCGTGGATGTCGTTCGATCCCGACCAGGTCCTCGCCATGCGCGAGATCGCGCCCGAGGTCCCGCGCGGCATCACCGCCCAGCGCAGTTATGACGACGGCGAGTGGCTGACACTGACACAGGCGCAGCGTGACGGCATGCTGCATCTCCGCCATGCCTTCCGCACCCGGCCGCATTTCGTCTCCTATTGGGTGAAGCAACTCCCCGCCCCGGCGCCCTGGATCGCCCGCAACATCTTTGGCTGTGCGCTGATCACCTGGACCGTGCGCACGCCGGAGCAGCGCGCGATCACGGAGCGCTGGGCGGACCAGATGACCTTCGAAGGTTTCGTACCATAAAGCCGATGAGCCCTTCCGCAATCGTGTCCCGGACGCGCTGCAGCGTGCAGGCGATGCGAAGCATCGCCGCCAACGCTGCCGCGCAGAGCCGGGACCGCCACGAACGCCAGAGCTTCGTGCGGTCCCGGCTCTGCGAAGCGGCATGAAGGATGCCGCATCGCATCCGGGACAGGTGACCTCCGGGTCTTGAAGTGCGACACGAAGTGCCCACTTGAAACGCGAGGTCGCCGCGCTGATCGCACATGACCGGTTCAAGTGATTGATGACGTCATCGGATATTACCCTCGAAGCAATCGGATCGATCAGCCAGGTAGCGCAAGCGGAATGGGACGCCTGCGCGAGTGGTCGCGCCGTGGCAGGCCAGACTTTCGCCGGCGATCTGGCTGATCTCGACACGCTCTCAAGCGCTGCAGGCTGCACTTCCAAATCCCCGTACAACCCGTTCGTTTCCCACGCCTTTCTAAATGCCGTGGAGAAATCGAATTCGGCCTGCGCGCGCACGGGCTGGGGCCCGCGGCACCTGCTCGCCAGGCAGGAAGGCACAATCGTCGGCATTGTGCCGTGCTATCTGAAGTCCCATTCCCAGGGTGAATATGTCTTCGATCGCGGCTGGGCCGACGCCTATGAGCGGGCCGGCGGCGAGTATTATCCGAAGCTGCAGGCCTCGGTTCCCTTCACGCCTGCCACCGGCCCTCGCCTCCTGATCCGCGATGGCGTCGATGTGGCACGCGTGAGCGAGGCGCTTGCCGGGGGTCTAGTAGGCCTCTGCGAAGCAACGGAAGCGTCCTCGGTGCACGTCACCTTCGCGCGCGAGGCGGAATGGAATTTTCTCGCCGAACGCGGCTTTCTCCGGCGCACCGATCAGCAGTTTCATTTCCACAATCCCGGCTATGCCAGTTTTGACGATTTCCTTGCCACGCTGAATTCACGCCACCGCAAGGCCATCAAGCGTGAGCGCCGCGACGCGGTTGCCGCAGGCATCACCATTGAGGCGCTGTCAGGGCGCGACATTACCGAGGAAGCCTGGGACGCGTTCTTCGATTTCTACATGGAGACGGGCTCGCGCAAATGGGGCCGGCCCTACCTCACCCGCGTCTTCTATGCGCTGATCGGCGAGAGCATGGCGGATGACGTGGCGCTGATCATGGCGAAGCGCGATGGCCGCTTCATTGCCGGCGCCATCAATTTCGTCGGCTCGGACACGCTGTTCGGTCGCCACTGGGGTGCCATCGAGCATCACCCGTTCCTGCATTTCGAGGTCTGCTATTATCAGGCCATCGACTTTGCGATCCGGCGCAAGCTCAAGACCGTGGAAGCCGGCGCCCAGGGCGAACACAAGATCGCCCGCGGCTATCTCCCGCAGACCACCTATTCCGCGCATTACATCAGGGATCGCGGGTTTCGCGCAGCGGTGGCGGACTATCTCAAGCGCGAGCGGTCCTATGTCGCCGAGGCCGGCCGCGAGCTGGCCGAACTCGGCCCGTTCCGCAAGGGCGATCCCGCCGCTTGACCGCGGCGGCGGCTGCGGCGACATTCCCGGCGCAATGTCGGGAGGATTCCATGGTCGCGTATGACAACAACAACATCTTCGCCAAGATTCTGCGCGGCGAACTGCCCTGCTACAAGGTCTATGAGAACGACCACGTCCTCGCCTTCCTCGACATCATGCCGCGCTCGCCCGGCCACACGCTGGTGATCCCGAAGGCTGCAGCACGCAACATTTTCGACGTTCTCCCGGAAGACTATGCCCATGTGATCCGCGCCGCACAGAAGATCGCGATCGCGGCAAAGCAAGCCTTCAATGCCGACGGCATGCTGGTCGCGCAGGCCTCCGAGACCGCCGGCGGCCAGGTGGTGTTTCACCTGCATATGCATGTGATGCCGCGTTTCGACGGCGTCGCCATGCTGCCGGCGGCCAGCGTCAAGGAAGATCCAAAGGTGCTGGAAGAGAACGCAACAAAGCTGATGGCGGCGTTGAAGGCGCTGGGCTGAGCGCCTATTCCGTCTGAAAATCGCCGGGCTGCGGCGGCGCCAGCGGCGTGAATTCGCAGCGGTCCGGCTTGATGTCGAGCAGCGGCGTCTCGTCGAGACAATCGAGGCCGCGCACCAGCACCGTCGCGCCCTCGATCCCCACCAGCTTCACCAGCGACGTGCCGATCGGGTTCGGCCGCACCGGCGTGCGCAGGGAGAAGATGCCGCGCGCGGTGCCGTCGTTCTTCGGGCTCTGCAGCACGAGATCGCGCCGCGACAGGTGCAGCCAGTATAGCACTTCGAGCGTCTTGTAGAGCTCGAGATCCTTCAGCCCTGCCACCCAGGGTTCGAAAATCTCGACCCGGCATACCGGCCCGTCATGCCGGCCTTGCCGCGGCGTTTCCAGCCGCGACGTCCAGGGCGTGCGAATGCGGCCGATATAGACGAGGCCCGCATGGTTCGGTTTCGGTGCCTCGACGACGACTTCGCCGGCGCGGATTTCACTCTCACGAACCATCGCTCATCTCCGGATCAATCCAGCGAAATGTTCATCGCCTTGATGACCTTCGACCACCGCGCGCGGTCCTCGTCAACGAATTGATTGATCTCGGCCACCGTCTTCGGTTTCAGCACGGGAAAGCCGATCTTCTCCAGCGAGGCGCGGAATGCGGCATCGTTCAGCGCGCGGTCCATGCTGGCCATGACTTTCGTTACCACCTCGTCCGGCAGCCTGGATGACCCGGCCAGACCGAACCAGACGCCGACCTGATAATCGGGGTAACCGCTTTCGATGACGGTGGGCACGTCAGGCAGATCGGGGCTGCGCTCCTTCGACGACACGCCGAGCGGCCGCAACAATCCGCCCTTCACCGGCGGCAGCGCCGTGGAGAGCGTATCGAACATCACCTGGATATTGCCGGATAAGAGATCGGTCAGCGCCGGCCCCGCGCCCTTATAGGGCACATGGGTCATTTCGACACCGGCGATCTGCTTGAACATTTCACCCGCGAGATGGATCGTGCCGCCTGTCCCTGCCGAGCCGAAGTTCAGCTTGCCCGGATTGGCCTTCGCATAAGCGACGAATTCCTTCACCGTCTTCGCCGGCACCGACGGATGCACTTCCATCACGACGGGCAGATCGGTGACCACCGTGAGCATCCGCAGATCCTTCTGCGGATCGTAGGGCAGCTTCTTGTAGAGCAGCGGATTGAGCACCATGATCGACGCCGCCGTTACGAACAGCGTGTAGCCGTCTGGTTCTGCACGCGACACCATTTCCGCGGCGATCGCTCCCTGCGCACCCGGCTTGTTCTCCACCACCGTCGTCTGTTTCAAGTCGCGGCCGAGATAATCAGCCACCAGCCGCGCCAGCACGTCAGTGGGGCCGCCTGCCGCATAGGGCACGACGAGCTTGATCGCCCGCACCGGATATTCCGCTGCGCGGGCCAGCGGCGCCGTGATGGATGTGGCCGCGATGACGAGCGTGGACAGCAGGGTGTTGCGCAGGCGCGGTATCATGGTTTCTCCCGAGGCATTCTTGTTTGCTTGCGGGAGACACTATCGCGTTTGCTGAGTCAGACAAGAGCACGCGCCATAGGACGATACTTCGCTAGTCCGTCCTGCGGAATCATCCCATCCAGTATTTGCCGCCGACCATCATCAGCTCGCCGCACAGCACGCCGGCGAAGATCGAGCGCCTGAAGCCGAGAAACACCAGCAGCCCGAACAGCACCGAGCCATAGCGCAACGGCGCCGGCACGGTCGCGAGCGCGCCGGGCGGCAGTACGAGGATCTGCGCGATCACGCCGGCAAGGATCGCCGTCGCCACCGCCCTCACCCACACGAGAACGTCTGCCTCTTCATCGATGCCGCCGCCGAGCCACAGCCCGAGCATGCGCCAGATCTCGTTGGGCAGGAATCCCGCGAGCACGAGGATGACCAGCGCGTGCCAGTCGCCGATGAAGCTCTGCAGCTCGCTCACCTTCGCCTCCAGCGATGCGCGCCATAGGCGATGGTGCCGGCGGAGATGCCGGAGATCAGGATATCGACGCCGGTGTTGAACCACGACACGATGGGAAACAGCGCAAGGCCGAGTACCAGCGCGACCACATCCGGCAGCTTCTTGCAATTGCGCGCCGTGGACAGAAGAAACGCCAGCGGTGTCAGCAGCAGGATCGCCGCGCCGAACAGCGGCGGCAGGTTCGCCGCGAGATGATAGCCGATCCATGTGGCGATCAGGCATGTCGTGACGAGGCCGCAGCCGAGCCCGTTGACGAAGGTGATGCGCCGCTCGCGCGGCACCAGCGGCATCAGGCGAAAGCACTCGACCCACAGCGTCACGGCAATGAAATGCGATGGCAGGATCAGTTGCCGCTTCTTCGTCTCCGGCATCCGCAGCATCGGCAGCACCGACACCACCATGGGAAACAGGCGGATGCCGCTCACCCCGACGGCGATGGCCGCCTGAACGACCGTGGCGCCTGAGCCGAGCGCTGCGAGCAGGATGATCTGCGCGGGTCCCGCCCATATCAGCAATGTGCTGAGCAGCGCCCAGAACAGGCTGAAATGCGTGTCATGCGCGAGCGCGCCGATGCCGACATAGGTGGCGAACAGAACGAGCGTCAGAACCGTGGTGGTGACCGACCGCATACCGTAGAGAAACGCGGACGCCGTCCCCTGCCAGCGCGGTGAGTCCAGTGCGGGTAGCGGCACGACAGCCCGTTTCCGTTCGATTGATCCCGGGGCTCATTGGCTACCGAATGCCGCAGCGGTCAAGTGCGCGCCGCGCATGGCCGCTTCACGTGCCCCTGTTCCTCAGCACGAGACAGGCCTGTCCGGCCCTGTGGATCTGGCTGCACAGGCCGTTCGCCTCCTCGCGCGTGTCGGCGCCGATCCGCACCTGATAGAACGGCCGCGTGCCGCGGCTGCGGAAGATCGAGCGCAACAGGTTCGGATCGTGGTCGCCGACCACCGAGCGCAGGCGGACCATGGCGCGCGCATATTGCATCAGGGCGCGGTCGCGGTTGAAGCCGGCCGAGAGCTGCACACCCCATGGCTTCGACTCGCCGAGCTTCACCCGCGCTTCGAGCTGCGTCACGAACGGATTGGGCGCCCGCTGCAGCAGCGCCATCAAGTCGCGGCAGCTCGACGTCTGCGGACGCGGCGGCGCCTTTCCGTTGCGCCCGGCCTCCTGCCAGTCCTCAACCGTCGCGCCGGTGATCGCCGAGACATAGTTGCGCGTCTCGCCGGGCATATAGCCCTTGCCGTCGAGCCATTCCTGCACCCGGCGCGGACCGGCATTGTAGGCCGCGGCGGCCAGGCCGAGATTGCCGAACTGGTCGCGTAGTTCGCGCAAGAACTCTGCAGACTTCGGCAACGCCTGCACGGGATCGAAAGGATCGAGCAATCGCCGCTCGGCGGCCGTGCCCGGCATGAACTGCGCAATGCCCTGCGCGCGCTGGCCGTTGCGCGTCACCGGCCCTACCGCGTCGGGCTGGAAGCGGCTCTCCTGCCAGATCACGCGGGCGAAAAATTCGAGCGGCAGGTCGTTGGCCCGTGCCGCAGACTCGATCATCAGGCACATGGCCTCGCGGGCGCTGCTGTCGCGCACGGTGTCCGGCGCGGCAGGGCGCACCGACATGATGCGATCGGCGCCCGGCTTGGCCAATTCGCTGACGGGGAGATCGTCGGCGCGCGCCTGCCATGCCAGCAGCATCGCAATGCCCGTCATCGCTGCGGTAACCCATCGCGTCATGCAAGGCCCTGCGCGAGTTCCGCGCCTTGATCGGTGATTTGCAACGGGCTAGCTATGAAACAAATAAGGCGGATACGGGAGCGAAAATCATGAGCGACATCCAGCACGAGGCTCCCGACCGCGCGGCGCAGGACGATGTGCCGATCCAGTACATGGCGCGCACCCGCGCCTATTACCGCGCCCTCGGCTACGATGCCCCCTATCGCTGGGCGCACAATGTGGATGCGCCCTTCCAGTCGCTGAAGAAGCCGCTCGCGCAATCGCGCGTGGCGATCATCACCACTGCCGCCCCCTACGATCCCGCCAAGGGCGACCAGGGGCCCGGCGCGCTCTACAATGGCGGCGCCAAATTCTATCAGGTCTATGATGGCGACACCGCGAAGACCCATGATCTGCGCATCTCCCACATCGCCTATGACCGCGTGCATACCAGAGCCGACGACAGCGGCACCTGGTTTCCCCTGCCCGCACTGAAACAGGCCGCCGCGCAAGGCCGCATCGGCGAAGTCGCGCCGCGCTTCTTCGGCGCGCCCACCAATCGCAGCCACCGCGTCACCATCGAGACCGATGCGCCGGAGATCCTTGCCCGCGCGCAGGCGGATGGCATCGATGCCGCCGTGCTGGTGCCGAACTGCCCGGTCTGCCACCAGACCGTTAGCATCGTCGCGCGACATCTGGAGGCGAACGGCATTCCCACCGTGGTGATGGGCTGCGCCAAGGACATCGTCGAACATGTCGGCGTGCCGCGTTTCCTGTTCAGCGATTTCCCGCTCGGCAATTCCGCCGGCAAGCCGCATGACAAGGCATCGCAAGCCTTGACGCTGGAGCTGGCGCTGCGCCTGCTGGAATCCGCGGCCGGCCCGCAGACCACCATGCAATCGCCGCTGCGCTGGGCGCAGGATCCCGCCTGGAAGAACGACTACAACAATGTGGCCCTGCTCAGCGAAGAGGAGCTGGCCCGCCGCCGCGCCGAATTCGACAAGCAGAAGGAGATCGCCAAGGGGCTGCGAGATACCGCGGCGTGAATTGTGGCCGGTTTTCGGCGACCAGTCTTAAGCTTGATTTACGTTAACTTCGCACGGCCGCAGCCAGAGCCTTCCCCGCGGGATGGAACCGCGTAGAGTCCGCCCGTCTCAAACGGGGATTTCAGGACATGGACGACCGTCGCAAACAGCCACGCGACAAGGTGACTTTGGGCGCTACGGCGTCGAAGGACCAGAAAGCCAAGGAATGCGTCGTGCGCGACATGTCCGAGCACGGCGCACGCGTCGAATTCCCGCTCGGCCATCGCCCGATCAAGGACCAGATGTCGCTGACCATCGAACGCGACGGGCGTCCGGTATCCGCGGATATCATCTGGTCGCGGGGCAATGTGGTCGGTGTCTCCTTCAGCGATACACGGGCCACTGAGGCGCCAGCGTCGGACCTCGACGAGCGCGTGCGCAAGAGCGAAGCAAAGAAGCGCGAGCTGCAGATGGAAATTCAGCGGCTGCTGGGGAAGTAATACTCCGCCCTCATCCTGAGGAGCGGCTGCAAGCCGCGTCTCGAAGGATGGTTGCGAACTCGGAGCCAGGCCATCTCATGGTTCGAGACGGCGCTACGCGCCTCCTCACCATGAGGGGCTGAGCCAAATAAAAAGGCCGGTGATCACTCACCGGCCTTTTTCATTTCAACAGCGCGAAGGCCTTACGCCTTCACCAGTCCTTTTGCCGAACCGGAGCCCTTGCCGGGCTTCGGCTTCTTTGCGGCGCCGCGCTTGGCGGGCAGTTTTTCCGGCTTCGGCGTCACCGGGCCATCGACGAATTCGAAACCGATGGTCTCCTGCTCGACACCAAGCACCGCTTCGCCCTTCTTCAGGACGACGCGGACATGGCCGCCGTTCTTGAGCTCGCCGAACAGCAGCTCTTCGGCGAGTGGCTTCTTGATGTATTCCTGGATCACACGGCCCATCGGGCGCGCACCCATCTGCTCGTCATAGCCGTGCTGGATCAGCCATGCCTTGGCAGGCTCGGACAGTTCGATCGTGACGTCGCGGTCTGCCAGCTGGGCTTCCAGCTGCAGCACGAACTTCTCCACCACCATGCCGATGACGTCGGAATTCAGATGGCCGAACGACACGATGGCGTCGAGACGGTTACGGAATTCCGGCGCGAACTGCCGGTTGATCGCCTCATGATCGTCGCCTTCCCGCTTGCTGCGGGTGAAGCCGAAGGCCTGACGGGCGAGATCCGCCGCGCCCGCATTGGTCGTCATGATCAGGATGACGTTGCGGAAATTCACCTGCTTGCCGTTGTGGTCGGTCAGCCGGCCGTGATCCATCACCTGCAGCAGCACGTTGTACAGATCCGGATGCGCCTTCTCGATCTCGTCGAGCAGCACCACGCAATGCGGATGCTGATCCACGCCATCGGTGAGCAGGCCGCCCTGATCGAAGCCGACATAGCCGGGAGGCGCGCCGATCAGGCGCGACACGGTGTGCCGCTCCATATATTCGGACATGTCGAAGCGCAGCAACTCGACGCCGAGCGTCGCCGCCAGCTGCTTCGCCACCTCGGTCTTGCCGACGCCGGTCGGGCCCGAGAACAGATAGGAGCCGATCGGCTTCTCCGGTTCGCGCAGGCCGGCGCGCGCCAGCTTGATGGAAGCGGACAACGCCTCGATGGCCTTGTCCTGACCAAACACCACGCGCTTCAGCGTCGCTTCCAGATGCCGCAACGTCTCGGCGTCGTCCTTCGACACGCTCTTCGGCGGGATGCGCGCCATCGTCGCGATCGTGGTCTCGATTTCCTTGATGCCGATGGTCTTCTTGCGCTTGCTCTCGGTCACCAGCATCTGCGCCGCGCCGGATTCGTCGATCACGTCGATCGCCTTGTCCGGCAGCTTGCGGTCATGGATGTAGCGCGACGACAGCTGTACCGCGGCCTCGATGGCCTCGTTGGTATATTTCAGCTTGTGATAGTCCTCGAAATACGGCTTCAGACCCTTGAGGATCAGGATCGCGTCATCGACCGTCGGCTCGTTGACGTCGATCTTCTGGAAGCGCCGCACCAGCGCGCGGTCCTTCTCGAAATGCTGGCGATATTCCTTGTAGGTGGTCGAGCCCATGCAGCGGATCGCGCCCGAAGCCAAAGCAGGCTTCAGGAGGTTTGACGCATCCATGGCGCCGCCCGAGGTAGCGCCGGCGCCGATCACCGTGTGGATTTCGTCGATGAACAGGATCGCATTGGGATGCGCTTCCAGTTCCTTCAGCACCTGCTTGAGGCGCTCCTCGAAATCGCCGCGATAGCGCGTGCCGGCCAGCAGCGTGCCCATGTCCAGCGAGAACACGGTGGCGGCCGACAGCACTTCCGGCACATCGCTGTCGACGATGCGCTTGGCGAGCCCCTCGGCGATCGCCGTCTTGCCGACGCCGGCTTCGCCGACGAACAGCGGATTGTTCTTCTGGCGGCGGCACAGCACCTGGATCGCGCGGTTGATCTCGGAATTGCGTCCGATCACCGGATCGATCTTGCCGTCCTTCGCCTTCTTGTTGAGGTTAACACAATAGGTCTCGAGCGCCTCGCCCTTCTTCTTGGACTCCTCGCCGCCCTTGTTCTCGGTCTCCTCATCGACGCCGCGCACCGGCCGCGCCTCGGAGACGCCCGGCCGCTTGGCGATGCCGTGGCTGATGTAATTCACCGCGTCGTAGCGCGTCATGTCCTGCTCCTGCAGGAAATAGGCGGCATGGCTTTCGCGCTCGGCGAAGATCGCGATCAGCACATTGGCGCCGGTCACTTCCTCGCGACCGGACGACTGCACGTGAATGACGGCGCGCTGGATCACGCGCTGGAAACCGGCGGTCGGCTTGGCATCGTCGCTGCCATCCGTCACCAGGTTTTCGAATTCGGTTTCGAGATAATTGACGAGACTGCCGCGCAGCTTGTCGAGATCGACGCTGCAGGCCCGCATCACCGCTGCGGCATCGGAGTCGTCCACCAGCGACAAGAGCAGATGTTCCAGTGTCGCATATTGGTGGTGGCGCTCATTCGCGATCGAGAGCGCCCGGTGCAGCGATTGTTCTAGGCTTTGAGAAAAAGTTGGCATTCCGCGTCCTCTTTGGCCCCCACCATCATGGCCATCGTTGCCCTCGCAGGCAACAAGAACCTTTCTGCATATAGTGCGGAACGATCGTGGCGGAAGGCCGGTTCCGGCACCGATCGTTCGGCACCGGCATCGGTCATTGCTGCACGCCGTTTATGACATGCGGCAACTCTCGTCTGTGCAGTTCGGCTACATCGAGCCAACCCGGAATCGATGCAAGACCCATTCCCGTTGCAGGCTCTGCGCCGCGTTATTTCTTTTCCATCACGCATTGCAGGGGATGCTGGTGCTTGCGCGCAAAATCCATCACCTGCGTCACTTTGGTTTCGGCGATCTCGTAGGTGAACACGCCGCACTCGCCGATACCGTGATGATGGACATGCAGCATGATCTGCGTTGCCGCTTCCACGTCCTTCTGGAAAAATTTCTCCAGCACGTGAACGACGAATTCCATCGGCGTGTAATCGTCGTTGAGGATCAACACGCGATAGAGACTCGGCCGTTTCGTCTTCGGCTTGGTCTTGGTAATGACAGAAGTGGAAGGCTCGCCCGATCCGCCGGACTGGTTGTCGTCCTCCGCCATGGCGCGCGGCGCGCGGATGTCGGACGGCGGCGTCCGCGGATTGCCTTCGGGCTTGGATGTCGAAACTGTCTGGACCATGGCCTCTGTATAAAAGTCCCCGTCGGGAATTGACCAGCCCTGCGCGGGCTGCGTCCCCCGGAATTGCTTCCCGCCCGCTTCGCAAGACGGCCGTTGGACGGCCACACTGTCGCCGCACGCGTTCGGCCGAAACGCCCCCTAAAACGTCCGTCGAAAAAGAACCGGGCACCGCCAATATGGGTTCCGCCACACTCCCTCGCAAGCGCATCAAGGACGGGTACGGACGAAACAGCCCTTCCGCGCACCCGCGCAAAGGTTAACAAAACCTGCGCAATTGCGCCCGATGATTGCCCTTTCGATTTAGCGGCTGTTGAGGATGATACCTGACGGTCGCACCCCAGGCTACCAATATGCAGCCTTTTACCGATTTTCCGCGGACACCTTTACCACCCGTTTAGCCACGTTCCGCGAAATGACCGCCATCAAACCATTTTGGCGGTCACCATGTTCATCCGTTCGATTTCAGCCCAGACGCATCGCGCCGCCCGGCGGTTCCGCGACAACGAGCGCGGCAATGTCGCGATGATCTTCGCCGTCTCGCTGGTGCCCCTGCTCGGCTTCGTCGGCGCCGCCATCGATTATTCGCGAACGACATCGGCGCGCTCCTCCATGAAGGTGGCGCTGGATTCCGCGGCACTCATGGTCTCGAAGGACCTGGGCTCGAACCCGTCGATGTCGTCCACCGAAATCTCGGCCAAGGCCACCAACTATTTCAACGCGCTTTATACCAACAACGCGTCGAGCCCGATCACCGTCACCGCGAGCTACACAACGAACACAAAGGATGGCTCAACGGTCACCCTGACCGGCTCCGGCTCCGTCGCCACCGACTTCATGAAGATGGTCGGCTTCCCGCAGATGAGCATCAACGGCGCTTCAACCACGACCTGGGGCTCGACGCGCATGCGCATCGCCATGGCTCTGGACGTGACCGGCTCGATGGCGTCGAGCAACAAGATGACGGAGATGAAGAAGGCTGCGAAGAGCCTGATCGATACACTGAGTTCAGCCTCACGCATGACTGAGGACGTCTATATCTCGGTGATACCGTTTGCTCAGATGGTGAATGTGGGGTCGAGCAACAAGGATGCCTCGTGGCTCAAGTGGGACGAATGGGATGACGCGAACACCACCTGGACCTACAAAAATGGCAAGTGGGTATCGACTCCAGCGGATCACAGCGCCTGGAACGGCTGCGTGACGGATCGCGACCAGCCCTATGACACGACCAATGACGCGGCGACATCGTCGGCAACACGCTATCCCGCCAATCAGTACAATGCCTGCCCAGACCCCATTCTCGGCATGACCTCGGCATATGGTAGCGGCAACACGCAAAAGCTGAAGGAAAAGATCGACGACCTTTCTCCAAACGGCGCCACCAACCAGGCGATCGGCATGGCATGGGCGTGGCGCACGTTGCAGGTGGGCGGCGATCCGTTTCCAGCACCACCCAAGGACACCAACTACAGATATACTGATGCTATCATCCTGCTGTCCGACGGCGACAACACCAAGAACCGCTGGTACGGCAACGGAAGCAGCAATTCTCCAGAAGTCGATGCGCGACAGAGAATACTCTGCGACAATATCAAGGCCGAGTTGGTCAACGGCAAGCGGAAGACCGTCATCTACACAATTCAGGTCAATACCGATGGCGGCCCGGATTTTGCCGTTCTCAAATACTGTGCGGACTCCGGCAACTTCTTCGCCACGACGACTGCTGCCGGTATCGCCACGGCATTTTCCGCTATCGGCAACTCGCTTAACGCGTTGCGCGTCTCCCGCTAAGATACGCGGTGCCGCCAAACAAAAACGCCCGGCCGTTTGGCCAGGCGTTTTTTCATTCCGATGGATCAGTCCTGCTCAAGCAGCCGAAGTCATCTTGGCCATGAAACCCTCAAACGGCTTGCAGGCCTGTTTGGCGAGATCGGCATAGAGACCGCTGATCTTCTGCCCTTCGGCGACGAAATTCTCATAGGCGATCCGGGCATAGTCGCTCTGGATCTCGAACGCCTTCTCCATCGACTTGACGGTCGCAAGCTCGGTCACCATCGCATTACCGTCTTCGATCGACTTTTTGGCGTAATCGCCAACGGCAGTCGCGATCGCCTGAGCGTTGCTGCCCATCTCTGCCGCCGAAGCGACGGCACTGGCGAACTGTTCCTGGCCGTATTGCTGAAAATCTTC
The DNA here is from genome assembly GCA_030147505.1 of Tardiphaga sp. Lineage (GTDB taxonomy): Bacteria > Pseudomonadota > Alphaproteobacteria > Rhizobiales > Xanthobacteraceae > Tardiphaga. The sequence continues at coordinate 9,233 of JASBVG010000008.1, read as the reverse complement.
AAGCTTGATCACGTGAAATCCTTTCCCCGGACTGCATGGGCGGGCGGACAGGCTCCAACCCGAAATTGCTCAGTCCGCATCTATCCCGCAACGCACAATTCGGTCAAGAATTGCGTGCAACGCACAATTGCCGGCATTTGCCATGAAATCCGGTGTGCGACGCAAGATTTGCTTAACTGTTTGGCAACCCGGGCGACCTACCTTGATTCCCTGCATTGTTGCGTGACGGCCGCGAGGCCTAAAAACTGCGTGAGCACATGCTCTTAGCCAGAACGGCGAGATCGAAATTGCCTTCCGTCGAGAGCACGCTCAGGCCGACCAGAAAACTGAGACGAACCTCCGGTTGCCGGGCATAATTTGGCCTTACCGGTGGGGGAATGAGACCGATCTGACGGGGAAGTCCATGCTTCGCACAACGTTTGCTTCGTCGCGCGCCCTTCGTGCGTGCGTCTTGGGGCTTGCTACCATCAGCATTGCTGTCGCCTTCACGGTGGACACCGCGGATGCCCGCCGTAGGCACAAATCGGGCAAGGCAAAAGTCTCCAGGGTCTCGAGCTATAACCCCGCTTTCGCAACCATCATTGTGGACGGCAATTCCGGCGCCGTTCTGCAATCGACCAATCCGGACTCGTTGCGCCATCCGGCATCGCTCACCAAGATCATGACGCTGTACATGCTGTTCGAGAAGCTCGAACAGGGCAAGCTGACGCTCGACAGCGAGATGAGCGTTTCCCAGCATGCTTCCGAACAATCGCCGACCAAACTCGGCCTTCGCCCCGGCCAGACGTTGCGCGTCGAAGATGCCATCAAGGGCCTGGTCACCCGCTCGGCCAATGATGCTGCGGTGGTGATCTCCGAAGCTATCGCCGGCGACGAAGACGACTTCGCCAAGCTGATGACCAAGAAGGCGCGCGCACTCGGCATGAATCGCACCGTGTACCGCAATGCATCCGGCCTTCCGGATGATGCACAGGTTACCACCGCTCGCGATCAGTCGGTTCTCGGCCGCGCCATCCAGGATCGCTTCCCCCGTTACTATCGCTATTTCGCCACCGCCTCGTTCAATTTCCGTGGCCGCAACATCCGCAACCACAACCGCCTGGTTGGCTCGATGGAAGGCGTGGATGGCATCAAGACCGGCTACACCCGCGCGTCCGGCTTCAACCTCGTCTCGTCCATGAAGCGCGGCAACCGCTTCCTGGTCGGCGTCGTGCTCGGCGGCCGCAGCGGCGGTTCGCGTGACGCCGCCATGCGCACCCTGCTTGCCGACAATCTCGAAAAGGGCGCCACGCGCCGCACCGTTGCCGCCATCACCGAACGCAGCCCGGCTGAAGCCGCCACCGAGGTCGCCGAAGTCGAGGCAAAGTCGCGTCCGACCGAAACGAAGCAGGTCAATGGCGCGATCCAGGTCGCCGCTGCGGTACCGCCCTCGGCGGAGCCGGCTGCCACCCCTGAGCCCGCCCCTGCTCGCCCCGCTGCCGCCGCAGCCGTTCCCAACCGTTCTTTCCTTGCAGCCGCAACCGCCGCCGTTCCGCCCACCGCCGCGCCGATGCCGCAGGCACGCAGACCCGACACCGGCCCGCTCAATAGCGGCGTGATCCAGTCCGAACCGATCGCGACCATTCCGGGCTCCGCCGAACCGATGAAGCCGGTGCGCGTCCGAACCGTTCAGGTGAAGTCGGGTCAGTACCGTGTCGCCTCGGCGAGCACCGAAACGCCGGCCTCGGCAGCGACCAACACCACCTCGAGCGAACCGACCGCCCGCTCACCGGAGACCACCAATTCGCTCTATGCCCGTTCGGAAATGCCGCGCCAGCCGGCCGGCCACGGCACCGGCAATGGCATCCTCGGCGTGCTGCCGGCGTCCAGTGCCCAGCATGGCGGTATGGCCATGGCCTATGCCGCTCCGGCGGCAGCTCCGGCTCCGGTGCCCGCCCCGCAGGCCGTGCAGCAGGCCGGCGCGATCAAACCTGCCACTGCGCATTCCGGCTGGATCATTCAGGTCGGCGCACTCAGCAGCGAGAGCGAAGCCAAGACCCGGCTCGACGCCGCCCGCGACAGCGCACGCAGCGCGCTCGGCAAGGCCGATCCGTTCACCGAGACCGTCGGCAATGGTTCGCGCAAGCTCTATCGGGCGCGCTTTGCCGGCCTGGATCGCGATCAGGCGGAGGCCGTCTGCAAGACGTTGAAGCGTTCGGACATTCCCTGCATCACCATCAGGAACTGATCGCAGCAAGACGCGCGCAACAAGACAAACGGCCGGGATGATGTCCCGGCCGTTTTGCGTTTCAGGGTAAATAAATCCTAGGCCCGCAACGTCTCGTCAAGAAATGCGAATTACAAAAAACAGACGGGAAATGATCGATCACGCCGGGCAACGGCGGACGACGGGGCGTCCCACAGAGAACAGAAGCAACTCGCAGTCAGTAGCGTAAAGCGTTCTGGAGTTAGCTGCGATGCGTGCGAAGCAGAGTATCCTTGGCCTCGTTGACCCGAGCCGCCAGATACGTCGAGCCCCCCTGGTCGGGATGCAGTTTCTTCATGAGGGATCGGTGGGCCTGGCTGATCTCGTCGCGCCCCGCACCCGGCTTCACGCCAAGGATCTGATAGGCCTCCTCGTCCGACATTTTGCCCGCCGCCGCGCGCCCGTTGTTCCGCCCTGCCGTATTGCCCTGCGCGTGCTGACGCCAGCCGGGAAACCGGCGGTCAAGCTCAGCTTCGGCCAGTCCGCCACCGAACGGCGCCCAGCCCAGCAGGCCGGCGCCAAATAACCCGATCGGAATGGCGACCCAGAGCTCGCCTTTCAGCCCCGTGAAGGCTGCCGCTGCCAGGCACAGCACGCCACCGGCGACCTTGACTGCACGCGCAAGCATCGCAGGGTTCGCCGTGCGAAGCAGCTGCAGGAGCATGTAGAGAACGAAAACGGCGACAGCGCCAGCGATCAAGGTAGCCATGTCGCGATCAATAATCGGTTGTGGGCGGGCTTGGAAGCGCGTGTGAGACCCAACTGAAGTCGCATATCCGCCGCCGCAGCGGATATGCAGGAGCTTCGCCGCCTAGTTCACGTTGGGCGTGTACTGCGCGATCTTGCCGGGATCCGTCACCATGCTCTGCTGCGCTGGAGCCGGCTTGCCGGGCTTGTCCAGGATCTGCGGCTTCCCTTTCACGGGCGCCAGCTTGCTGTCGTCGTCGAGGAACTTCGACAGCAGACCCTGGATCTTCTCCTTGAGCGCCTCCGGACCGCGGTCGCTCATATCCGTGTGCTGCGCCCCCGTATTGACGACCGTGATGCCCGCCTTCTCGCAGACATCGTCGTCCGGCACGACGCCGGGATCGGGTTTGAACACCGTGTCATGCGATCGGAATGACAGGATCTTGAACTTGCCGTCGGTCATGAACGGCACGCGGAGGTTATCCAGCGTCACGACCTTCTTGACCTCGTCCGGATATTCCTTGGCGAAGAACATGGAGATGTCGCCGCCATTGGAATGACCGACCAGGGTCAGGTGATCGTAGTCGGAGTTGGGCTGAATCTTCTTCAACTCCTTCACGGCAAACTTGATGTTCTCGACGCCGCGCTCATAGACCGGCAGACGGCCGACATACAATTCGCCAACCTTGGTGACGAGCGGCGCATCGGTCGCCAGATCGTGCTGGATGCTCACGGCCATGTAGCCGCGCGCAGCAAAGACGTTTGCGAGGAACGAGTATTCCGTGAACTTGACGGTGTTACCGTGATTGAGGATCGCGACCGGCAGGGTGATCATCCCGGCATTGGCCTGCATTTCCTTGTCGCGGCGAACGGCGATATCGACCTGCACGGGACGATTACGTTCCGTGTCCATGAACGTCAGCGTCTCATGGCGGATCGCCCACTTACTCGCGGTGAAATACGCGACAGCGGTCAGTACGCAAACCGAAAGCAGAATGAGCAATCCGCGTTTCATGTTCGGTCCCTCGGCGGGCTTAGCCGGTCCAGGCTGCGATGATTGTGATCGATGGATGACAATGACCGCTGCTTGAACAGCATATATGTCACAGCACCGTGACAGGAAGGCTAAATGTTGTAACCCGCACGCCATAACGTTGTGCGATGCAGTCTTTTTTTGTGCAGTTGCGAATAAAAATCACGACTGAGTTCAGCGGATTTGGTCCGCTCCCGCAAGGGAACGACGTTTCAAATACGCCGGGAATACACTGACAAATCAACTATCCAAGACGCCCGGCGTTCCACGGCTCTCCCCCATGATACCCGTGAAATCGGCGTAACTGCTCGGCCATGAAACGGAAATATTGAGTGGAAACAGCGCCCTAGCCGCCGACTATATCGTGCAGCTCCAGAGGCTTGTCAGCCTGCGATGCCCACTCGGCCCGGTTGGCGGCACGGCGACGCCCGCGCTCGTCGAGCGGTAGTTTCAGCTTGCGAACCAGTTCCACCACCTCCTCGCGCGCCGTGACATGGCCCATGCTCGGGCGACGTCCGAGGGTGGCCTCGTTGAGGTCGTCGAGGGCGGTCAGGCCGCGCGGGAAAAACTCGCGATACATCACGCGCTCGGCGAGCCCGTCCACCGGACGAAAGCCGAGTCTGGAGGCGAGTTCGTCGAGCACGCCCGCAACCAGCATCTTGTTGCGAGACCCAATCATGGAAAGACGATTGCGCACCACAATCCAGTCCATGGCGGAGCCATCGTGCTGGCGGCGCTTGCGCCGGGCGTCGCGGGCCATCTGTGCGTAGTGGCTTTCACCCGTCACCGTATAGTTCGAGGGATCGACCGTGCCGAGTACGTCGAAATCGAGAAAACTGTCGTTGATCGGCGTCACCAGCGTATCCGCCATCGAATGCGCCAGCCGCATCAGGAACGTGTCGGTGCCCGGCGTGTCGACGACGATGAAGTCGTGCGTGCGTTCGACCGCAGCCATCGCCTGCGCAAACTGTTCGAGCTCGAAGGATTCGTTCTCCGCAATCTGCATGCTGCCGCCGAGCTGCAGGCATCGGTGTTCGGGGACTTCGAGCGTCAGGCTCGCCTGCTCCGCCCAGGCGCGGCGATTATTGATGTAGCGGGTAAAACTCTGCTGGCGACAATCGAGATCGATGGTGGCGACGCGCTGGCCGGCCTTGAGCAAAGCCACTGCGATATGCAGCGCGGTCGTGGACTTGCCCGACCCGCCCTTCTCGTTGCCGAGCACGATGACATGCGCCGTGCCGGACTGCTGTGCGCTCTGCATCAACATCGTTCGCGGTCCCCGAAGATCGCTTGCGATCCTTGCGGCGATCTTCAAGGCACGCTCGTTCGGCGGTCAAGAAAAATGCGAGCATTCGGCCGACCGAGCCCGACCCTACGCTCTTAATGATGAATCCGCCTCAGGGCTGCAGCATCCGAGCCGTAGTGAAGACTTGGCGCACCTATGCCGGCTTTGCTAAGCAGACGCGCCCGCATCCCACGACGCCAACGACAACGAGCCAACATGCCCCGTCGCGCCCCCCAAGTTGCCCGCACCCTCCCTGCCCTTCGCCGCGCCGTGGATGGCCTGCGGGCACGCAAGGCGACCATCGGCCTGGTGCCCACCATGGGCGCATTGCATGACGGCCACATCTCGCTGGTGCGCCTCGCCCAGCGCCGCTGCGACAAGGTCGTGGTGTCGATCTTCGTGAATCCGACCCAGTTCGCTCCCACCGAGGACTTCGGCGCCTATCCCCGGACCTGGAAGAGCGACCTTGCAAAATTGACCGAGGCGGGCACCGACCTCGTCTGGAATCCCGATGCCCAGGTCATGTATCCAGACGGCTTTGCGAGCAAAATCGTCACCGAAGGTCCGGCCACTGCCGATCTCGAAGACCGCTTCCGCCCGCATTTCTTCGGCGGTGTCGCCACCGTGGTCGGCAAGCTGTTTGCCCAGGTTCGGCCGGACATGGCCTTCTTCGGCGAGAAGGATTTCCAGCAGTTGAAAGTGGTGACGCGGATGGCGCGGGATCTCGATCTCGGCGTCAAGGTGGTCGGGGCCACCACCGTGCGCGAACGCGACGGCCTCGCGATGTCGTCGCGCAATGTCTATCTGTCGCCCGAGGATCGGGCCACCGCGCCGGTGCTGCACAAGGCCATGAAGGAAACGGCGAAGCGATTGAAGGCCGGCGACGACATGACGACCGCCCTCGCCGGCGGCGCAGCGATGATCACGTCAGCGGGCTTCGTGCTCGATTATTTCGAGGCACGTCACAGCGAGACATTGGCGAAGATCGGGTCGGTGAAGGACGGACCGGTGCGCCTCCTCGTTGCCGCGAAACTCGGCAAGACAAGACTGATCGACAATATCGGGGTTTAACGCTCCAGCGCAGATGTCGTCCCTACCCCAAGCGAAGCGCAGTGGGGAGGGTCCGCCGATAGGCGGGGTGGGGTCTATCCCCACGGCAGGACGTCACGTGGGGAAACACCCCACCCGTCTCAGAGCTCGCTGAACGCTCGCTTCGATCCACCCTCCCCAGTCGCTTCGCTCCGGGGAGGGAAAACACGCCCTATTCCGCCGCGATCTGCCGTGGGACCGGCGGCGGGTTCACCAGATCCTGCGCGAGCTGCGCATAGCGCGCCTTCGCTGCTTCCACCGCCGCTTCCTTCACCGGACCATAGCCGCGGATCGTGTCGGGCAGCGACAGCAACTCCACCGCGATCTCCACATTGGCCGGCGACAGCAGGCTCAGCACCGTCGCGATGTCCTTCTCATAGCCCGCGATCAGATCGCGCTCGATCTTGCGATCGGCACTGTAGCCGAACACATCGAGCGGCGTGCCACGCAGGCCGCGTGCGCCAGCCAAAAGCTTGAACAGCGGCATCATCCAGGCACCAAAGGCGCGCTTCTTCGGGCGGCCGGAGGCATCGGTGCCCGGCAGCATCGGCGGCGCCAGATTGAAGTGGATCTTGAAATCGCCCTCGAACTGCTCGCGCAACTGCTTCTCGAAGCGCCCGTCGGTATAGAGACGCGCGACTTCATATTCGTCCTTGTAAGCAAGCAGCTTGGCGTAATTGATCGCCACCGCCCGCGGCAGCGCATCATCGTAGCCACCGCGCTGAGCTGCTTCACGCACCTGCGCCACCGTCGCGCGATACGCTTCTGCCAGTTTCGCGTTTTGATAGTCGGTCAGCATGGCACCGCGATGGGCGATGATTTCGTCCAGTGTCATCTCATCCTGCGTCTTCGGCGGGGCGACACCGTCGCTGCCCTTCATCATCGATGCCAGACGTTCGGGATCGGCGGCGGCGAGACGGCCAAGCTGGAATGCGAGCATGTTCATCTTGATGGACACGCCGTTGAGCTCGATCGCCTGTTCGATGGATGCGCGCTGCACCGGCAGCAGGCCCTGCTGATAGGCATAGCCCATCATCATCATGTTGGTGGCGATGCTGTCGCCGAGCAGGCCTTCCGCCGCCTTGGTGAAATCGAGGAAAGTCGACGTCTTGCGCAGCGCCATCGACAGCACGTCGTTGACGCGGCCACGCTGGAAGTTGAAATCGCGATTGCGCACGAAATCCGCGATCGGAATGAGATGCGTGTTGACGATGCCGGTGGTGCGCTCGCCCTCGCAGAGCGAGATCGTCTCCTTGGCGATCGCCACCACTTCGTCGGCCGCGATCAGCAGATCGGCCGTGCCGGTGACGATGCGCGAGCATGTCACCTCGGCCGTCTCGTTCGACAGCCGCACATGGCTGAGCACCGCGCCACCCTTCTGCGCCAGACCTGACATGTCGAGGATCATCGAGGCCTTGCCCTCGATATGCGCGGCCATGCCGAGCAATGCGCCGATGGTCAGCACGCCGGTGCCGCCGACGCCGCCCACCGCGATGTTGTAGGGACGGTCCAGTGTCGGCCGCGAGGTCGGCTCCGGCAGTTCGCCGATATTGCCGAGCTCGACGGGCGCCTTGCGCTTCAGCTTGCCGCCATCCACGGTGACGAAGGACGGGCAAAAGCCCTTGAGGCAGGAAAAGTCCTTGTTGCAGCTCGACTGGTTGATGGTGCGCTTGCGGCCGAGTTCGGTTTCCAACGGCTCCACCGAGATGCAATTCGACTGCACCGAGCAATCGCCGCAGCCTTCGCAGACCGCGGGATTGATGATCACGCGGCGCTGCGGATCTTCCAGAATGCCCTTCTTGCGACGACGGCGCTTTTCGGCCGCACAGGTCTGCACGAAGACGATGGCCGAGCAGCCTGCGATCTCGCGGCACTCCTTCATCACGCGATCGAGCTCGTCGCGATGCGCAAGCTTGGTGCCCGGCGCGATGGAGCTGGCCGGGTAGGCGTCGGGATTCTCCGAGACGAGATAGATCGCGCGGATGCCTTCGGAATGGAGCTGGAAGGTGATCTGCTGCGGCGAAAGTTCGCCGTCATGCTTCTGGCCGCCCGTCATGGCGACGGCGTCGTTATAGAGGATCTTGTAGGTGATGTTCGCCTTGGAAGCGATCGACTGGCGGATCGCCAGCGAGCCGGAATGGAAGTAGGTCCCGTCGCCGAGATTGGCGAAGATATGCTTTTCCTTGGTGAACGGCGCGATGCCCGTCCAGGGCACGCCCTCACCGCCCATATGGGTGAAGGTCTCGGTGTTGCGATCCATCCACAAGGTCATGAAATGGCAGCCGATGCCAGCCATGGCGCGCGAGCCTTCGGGCACCTTGGTCGAGGTGTTGTGCGGGCAGCCCGAACAGAAATATGGCGTGCGGGTGATCGGCACGACATTCTGCACCTGCGAGGCTTCGCGGCCGTGAAACCAGTCGGCCTTGGCGCGCAGAAGCGCGGCGATATCCGGATCGATCTCCATGGCCAGCAGCCGATCGACCATGGACGTCGCCAGCTTGGCGACGCTCAGCTCTTCCGCGAAAGGCAGGAAGCGCTGATCATGTGAGTCCATCTTGCCGACAATGCGTGGACGCACATCGTCGCGCCAGTTGAACAGCTCCTGCTTGACCTGATTCTCGACGATCTCGCGCCGTTCCTCGACGATGAAGATTTCCTCCAGCCCCACGGCGAACTTGCGCACGCCTTCCGGCTCCAGCGGCCAGGGCATGCCGATCTTGTAAAGCCTAAGCCCGATCTTGGCGGCGACTTCCTCGGTGATGCCGAGTTCGCGCAGTGCCTGACGGATATCCTCGTAAGATTTGCCGGACGCCATGATGCCGTAGCGGGCGTTCGGCGAATCCATGGTAATGCGGTTGATGTTGTTGGCGCGGGCGAACGCGATCGCGGCGTAG
>JASBVG010000006.1 GCA_030147505.1 Tardiphaga sp. | reverse complement strand
GAGCCGGTTCGGAATGGAAGCCATCATCTCCCCCGACTACAGCGCTAGCGGCCTTCTGGCCTTTGCCGCATCGAACAGAATGCCGCTTCTGGGAGCGCACGTCCGTTTCAGCGACGATCAGCTTCGGGAAGCGGCAATGGTGAGGCGCGCTCTCGATTTGCCGCCCGCAACCGCGCTGATGCTGATCCGGCCGCTCGGCATCCCGAGTCTCACCGGCGACCCTTTATGGCGCTTTGCCCGTCAGAGGGTGCAAGCCGGGCTCGACTAGCAAGGCTCTGCATCCGGAGATCCTTGTATATAAATCGCAAATACAAATCGCCGAAGTTGTATTGGACGCTGTTTCGCGACGATCGTAGGCATCGTGAAAGGCGTCGTGAGCGCGTGCGCCGCACATTATCTAGCGCTGGAGAGCGATGATGACCGCGACGAAACCCTTGTCACCTGCTGGCGGAGTCGAGGTACTCGACATCGATCTTTCGGCGCCTCCCACGAATGCGGGCGATCTGGTGGATCTCTTCGCGCAGCACGGCCTGCTGCTGTTCCGCGACCAGCCGATGACGAAGCCTGTGTTGTTGGCTGCCTCGCGGATATTCGGCGAGCCGTTGGTGCATCTGCTCGGGCAGAACAATGATCGCGAGGTGCCGGAAGTCGCCGTGGTGAGTACGCGCGGGCGTGATGGGGACTTCGAGGCCAAGGATCCGGACGAGCTGATCGGCCGGATCGAATGGCATACGGATCAGGCCTATACGCCGTCGCCAAACCGGGCCACGATGATGTGGGCGGTCGAGCTGCCGCCGGAAGGCGGTCAAACCGGCTTCGTGGACCGTGAGAAGGTCTATGAGGCGCTGCCCGCATCTCTGCGTGATCGGATCGAGGGCCTCCACGTCGTTCAAAGCTGGCGCAAAGCCCAGGCCGAGATTGCCAAGAACCCGAATTATGCGACCGATGAAGGCGCCAAGATGCTCCAGCTCGATCGTTTTCCCGATCTCTCTTACGAACTGGTTCAGCGTCACCCGGTCACCGGCCGCAAGGTGCTGCACGCGCCGCCAATGTGGTCATCCGCCATCGTCGAACTGCCGGGTGAGGAGGGCGCAGCGTTGCTTGAGGAGGTGATGGCATTCAGCCTGGAGCCGCGCTTTGTCTATTGGCATAAATATCGGCCGAATGACGTGGTGATCTGGGATAATTGGCGCTTCATGCATGCAGCGAGCGGCACCAAGGGCCGCTACAATCGGCTGATGTATCGGACGGTGCTGAAGGGGGGGCCCGTGATGGGCATACCCCTGAACCCGACCGAGGCGGAGGCGGCGGAGCGCCGCTACCGCATGGCAACGCAATCGGCTTGAGCGGGAGCGGCATGATGGAAGACAGTCTCGACCTAGTGATCCGCGGAGGCACGGTCTTCGATGGCAGCGGCGCGCAGGGCCGTGTCGCGGACGTCGGCATCCGCGGGGGCGTAATCGTGGCGGTCGGCCAGATTTCCGATACCGCTGTCGAGGAAATCGACGCGACCGGCAAGATCGTCACGCCCGGCTTCATCGATATTCATACGCATTATGATGGGCAGGTGACATGGGAACATCGTTTGTCACCGTCTTCCCAGCATGGCGTGACCACCGTTGTCATGGGCAATTGCGGCGTCGGTTTCGCACCTTGCCGCGCGGATGATCGCGACAGGCTCGTCGCGCTCATGGAAGGCGTCGAGGACATACCCGAAGTGGTCATGACGGAGGGACTTCCCTGGAACTGGGAAACCTTCCCGGAATATCTCGATGTCGTTGGCGGCCGCGATTACGACATGGATGTCGTCACCCAGATTCCGCATTCCTGTCTTCGGGTATATGTCATGGGCCAGCGCGCGATCGATGGAGAGGACGCGACGCCTGAGGATCTGGCGCAGATGAAGCGGATCGCCACGGAGGCGATCAAGATGGGCGCGATCGGCTTTGCTACATCACGCAGCCTGTTCCATCGCGACAAGAATGGCGTGGCGATCCCGACCAAGGATGCGGCCGAACGAGAGTTGATGGCCATT
>JASBVG010000003.1 GCA_030147505.1 Tardiphaga sp. | reverse complement strand
CGTCTTGTTCGCGAGGGGCGCTTCATGAGGCGTCATTGAGCGGAATGGAGATGCGGCGCCTGCGGGCCGGGGGAGGACGTATCCCCTTGCACTCGGGTGGTCGGGGGTCACCGTCCGGGCCCATTACGGGGCTCTGCCGCTAGCGCGGCTGGACGTGGTGCGGGCGAAGGCAGGGAAACCTGTCGGATGGCTCTCTTGCGAGAGAGCGCCCAGTACCCGGAAGAACGGTCCTTCGGCTGAAACAACGTCGCGGTGGCGCGCCGTAAGGCGTTGCGCGGTTGCGGTTTCGCTGGCGATCCAGCGAGACGAACTGCGTCAAGTGCTGCCAAGTGCGCCTTACGGCGTGCCGCCTCCCCTCATGTTGCGAGGGGAGACCTGCTCACAGCTCGGACGCCATGGGCGCCGCGAGAATGCGAACTCATGTGTCCGGCAATGACGTGGCTGTTTGACATGTCGATCAGGCCATGACGCGCAGGAGCGCGTGAAGTCCCTCCCCAGTCGCTGCGCTCCGGGGAGGGAAAAGAAGAGCTAGCTGCGAAAATCGCGGACGCGCTTCACCATCTGCTCCACATGCGCCACCGGTGTTTCCGGCTGAATGCCATGGCCGAGATTGAAGATGAAACGACCGCCGGCATAATTCGCCAGCACATCATCCACTGCGCGGTCGAGCGCGGCGCCGCCGGCGATCAGCACCAGCGGATCGAGATTGCCCTGCACGGCGACCTGGCTCTGCACGCGCTCGCGCACGAAAGCGGGCTCCGCGGCCCAGTCGATGCTCACGGCGTCGACACCGGTTGCCTGTACATAGGACGGCAGCAGCGCGCCGGCGCCGCGTGGAAAGCCGATGATTTTTGCATCCGGCACCTTTGCGCGCACGCCGGCGACGATGCGCCGCGTCGGCTCCACCGACCAGCGCCGGAATTCCGCAGCAGGCAGCACGCCGGCCCAGGTGTCGAAGATCTGCAGCACCTCGGCGCCGGCTGCGAGCTGGCGCAGGAGATACTGGATCGAATTCTCCACGATGGTGTCGATGATCGCGGCAAAAGCGTCGGGATGCCGATAGGCCATCATCCGCGCCGGGCCCTGGTCGGGCGTGCCGCGTCCGGCAATCATGTAGGTCGCAACGGTCCAGGGCGCGCCGCAAAAGCCGATCAGCGTCACTTTGGGATCGAGTGCGGCGCGCACGCGGCGCAGCGCTTCGAACACGGGCTCGAGCTTGCCGAAGTCGGCCTCGCGCGCCAGCGCCGCAACGCCGTCCGGCGTGTCGAGCGGATCGAGCCGCGGCCCTTCGCCGGCCTCGAAGCGCACGCTGCGGCCGAGCGCATAGGGGATCACCAGAATGTCGGAGAAGATGATCGCGGCATCAAAGCCGAAACGGCGGATCGGCTGCAGCGTCACTTCGGTGGCGAATTCCGGATTGAAGCAGAGATCGAGGAAACCGCCGGCGGTCTCGCGCACCTTGCGATATTCCGGCAGATAGCGTCCGGCCTGCCGCATCATCCATAGCGGCGGCGTGATTTGGCGCTGGCCGTTCAGGACATCGAGAAAGGGCTTTGCAGGCTGCGACGGGGTCAAGGGCGTGTTCCGCAAGTGGCTGGGATCGATCATCTGCGGCCGTGATACACGCTCGCATCCGGCTTGGCGAGGCGGGGGCCGTCGGGCGCTCCGCATTCTTGATACATCGCAAGGTGTCATCGCCCGGAAAGCCGCATATAACGCGCATGAGCAACACGATCCCACGTTCCAGGAAGCCGATGACACCAGAGATATCGCCCGCCATCGAACAGCAGCGTGCCCGCGCAAAGGTGTGGTTCGAATCCCTGCGCGACCGCATCTGCGCCGAGGTCGAGACGCTGGAGCGCGAAGCGCCGGAGGCGCTGTTTCCCGGTGCGCCCGCGCGGTTCGATTACCGGCCATGGACGCGCAAGACCGGCAGCGGCGGCGGGGTCGGCGGCTTTCTGTCGGGTGGCCGGCTGTTCGAGAAGATCGGCATCCACACCTCCTCGGCCAATGGCAGGCTGTCGCCGGAGATGGCGCGCGCAATGCCGGGCGGCGGTTCGCAGCTCGATTATGTCTCCACCAGCATCAGCCTGATCATGCATCCGCGCTCGCCGCGCGTGCCGACGGTGCACATGAACACGCGCTTCCTCGCGACATCGGTGGGCTGGTTCGGCGGCGGCGCGGATCTCACGCCGATGCTGCCCGCGCAGCGCAAGGACGATGCGCCGGATACGATTATCTTTCACGATGCGATGCGCGCTGCCTGCGATGCGCATGATCCCGGCTACTACGCGAAGTTCAAGGCCTGGGCCGATGACTACTTCTTCCTGCCGCATCGCGGCGTCGCGCGCGGCGTGGGCGGCATCTTCTACGATCAGATGAGCCAGGATTTCGAGAAGGATTTCGCGTTCACACGCGATGTCGGCGATGCGTTCCTGAACGTCTATCCGCGCATCGTGCGTGCGCGCATGCAGGAAGCCTGGAGCGAGGAAGAGCGCGCGCAGCAGCTCGAGACGCGCGGGCTCTATGTCGAGTTCAACCTGCTCTACGACAAGGGCACGATGTTCGGATTGCAGACCGGCGGCAACACCGAGACGATCCTGAGCTCGATGCCGCCGCTGGTGAGCTGGAAGTAAAACTCTTCCGTGCAAGCGGAACGCAGATGGGGCGCGTGCTCGGCCTGCATGGTTCGAGACGCCGCTACGCGGCTCCTCACCATGAGGGTTTTCTACAGCACACTCCGTCCCTCATCCTGAGGAGCCGCGTAGCGGCGTCTCGAAGGATGGCCGCGAGCGGCGAAAGCTTACGAAACCTTCGCGCCTTCGATCGCCGCCTGCACGGCCCACGAAATATCGGTGTTGAGCTGGAACGCCACCGATCCCTCGGCGACGATCGCCTGCGGGTCGGAGGCGCGCTTGCCGGCGTCGTCGAGCGCGTTGCGATAGTCGCCCTTCAAGGCAGCGAGGTCGGCATAAGCGGGGAAGTCGTAGAAGGTGAGTTCGTTCGGCGTGAGGCCCGGCTTCTTCGCCAGCAGCTTCTTGAGGATCTGTCCGCCCGAGAGGTCGCCGAGATAGCGCGTATAGGCATGGGCGATCAGGAGTTCACCATCGCCCTTCGCGGCATCCTCGATCCGCTTCGCATAAGCGACGCCTTCGGCAAGCACTGGCACCTGCGCGAAGTCGCCACCACATAGCGCCGCGAGGTCGGCCTTCAGCGCGGTCGCGCGGTCGAGCCGGTAGGCGGCGAGGGCGGCGAGGAGGGGCGTGTCGCGATGGGCTTCAAGCCCGGCCTCGAGCGCCTGATAGGCCGGCAGCAGATTCCGCTGCAGCAGGATGTAACCCTCGCGGCTGGCCTCGCCGCGCAGCATGTCGCGGATGATGCCGGAGCGCTCGGCTTCGGTGTGCAGGGTCTTGGTCGAGAGGTAGAGATCGGTCACGACGCTGGCAGGCGAGGTGGGCGGGGGCGTCGTCATCGAAGTCTCCGGTACGGATGTCTGCAGAATGCGGCCGCACCATACCAGCCGCGGGAAATGTCACAAGTTTCCGTGGGTTAGAACGGTTCCAGCCTTGTCGGGCGGGCGCCTTGCGTGTCAGAACCGCGGCCTGACCTTCCTTCCGGAGACGTAATGACCGCGCCGATCGACCTGTTCCGCCATACTGCCACTTTCGCCGGCACCGCCCCTCTCCGTCAGGCAACCGCGGCTGCGGTCGACGCCATCGCGCGGGCGTCCATCGAAATCTCGGACCTGATCGGCCGCGGTGCCCTGGCGGGCATCACCGGCGCGGCGCAGGGCAGCGAGAATGCCGATGGCGATGTGCAGAAGGATCTCGATGTCCGCGCCGACGACATGATCCGCGCGGCACTGAAGGACGTTGCATGGGGCGCGCTCGCGTCCGAGGAAGCGGAATGCGCCGAGGTCCGCGATGGCGGTCTCATCGACATTGCCTATGATCCGCTCGACGGCTCGTCGAATATCGAAACCAACATGACCGTCGGCACGATCTTCTCGATCATGCCGAACGTTCCCGGCAGGACGCCGTTCACCTCGCCGGGCAATGCGCAGATCGCCGCCGGCTTCGTGGTCTACGGTCCGCAGACCTCGCTGGTGCTGACCCTCGGCGACGGCGTTCACATCTTCACGCTGGACCGCGATGCGGGAAGCTACAAACGCATCCGCGCCAATGTGCAGATCGCCGCGGATTGTGCGGAATACGCCATCAACGCCTCCAACCATCGCCACTGGGAAGCGCCGGTGCGCGATTTCGTCGATCAGTGCCTCGCCGGCAAGGACGGCCTGAAGGCGAAGAATTTCAACATGCGCTGGATCGCGGCGCTGGTCGCCGAAGTCTATCGCATCCTCGTGCGCGGCGGCGTGTTTCTCTATCCCGGCGACGCGCGCAAGGGCTACAGCGATGGCCGCCTGCGTCTCGTCTATGAGGCGCATCCGATGGCCTTCATTGTCGAGCAGGCCGGCGGTGCAGCGACGACTGGCCGTCTGCGCATTCTCGACGTGGCGCCGACGGCGATCCATCAGCGCATCCCGCTGATCATGGGGTCAAAGAACGAAGTCGCCTGTATCGAGGCGCTGCACCGCGATGCCGACGGTGTGTCCAGGCAAGCTGCGGAATAGCGCAACTACACTTCGCGTTTTGAAGGGTTCAAAGCTACAGGGCTTCTAAGAGCGCCGATCCGGAAAGCAGTTGAGCAATGTCGCCTCGCGGCCTAGACAGGCGTGGGGTCGCAAAGGAAAAACTCATGCTGCCACAGCCGGTCAAGGTCTCCGAAATCACTGATGAGGATTCGGCGCGGACCTATCTCAACCAGGCCATCATGACGACTTTCTGCCGCGTGCTCGATCATTCGCGCCTGCCGCCCGATGTGGTGATGAAGTTGCTGGCATCGGCGCTGGGCCAGACTTATCGCGAGGTCGCAGCTGCTCATCAGGACGGCGGTTGCCCATGCGGGTGGCGCCCGCAACCGGTGTCGGACATCGAAACCCTGCGTGCCTCGCTTGAAGAAGCCGCTGCACCGCGGCGTAGCGACGATCTGCTCAATATGGTGACAATCGGCAGGGCCTGAACGAAGGTCCGATCCGTCCCTGAATTCAGCTTCGTGATCAGAACCGTCATCGTCGTGACAGGCGAGGGCGGTTTGCTGTCGTCTCACGATAGTCTGATGGCACAAATACCCCCGGTTTTGTTAAATTGCTTTAGGCCTAAACTTTCTGGCCCGATCCTTGAATGTCGTGACCATCATTGCTGCCAGCAGAGCGACCGCATGACATCATCTTCTGCCGCCCAGTCGCCGCTTGCACCGGTTGCAATCGCGCCCGATTCAATTCCCGTCTGGCGCGCCGTGGCGCGCGCGATTGCCGATATCGGTGCGAAACGCTGTTTCGGCCTGGTCGGCGGCGCCAACTTCAAGGTGACGCTGGCGCTTACCGATCTCGGCATCGAATTCATCGCTGCGCGCCACGAAGGCGGCGCCGTGAGCATGGCCGACGTTGCGGCGAGGCTGACGCGCGAACTCGTCGTGGTCAGCGTCACCGCCGGTCCCGGTTTGACCAACGCGATCACCGGCATCGGTGAGGCCGCCAAGAGCGATACGCCGCTGCTGGTGCTTGCAGGCGACGTGGTCACTGGCGACAAGCAATCGGCCTTTGCCTTCAATCAGTCAGAACTGGTGCATTCGGTCGGCGGCGAGTGGCGCCAGATCGCCGACCCGCAAACCGCCTATCTCGAAACCTGGAATGCCGCCGCGCGCGCGATCAAGGAGCGCAAACCGGTGGTGCTGAGCCTGCCGGTCGACGTGCAGGAGATGCCGGTGACGGCGACCATGGGCAAGCGTCATCCGCCGCTCACGCCGCGTCGCTCGCTGAATGCAGACAAACTTGCGGAGCTGGTCGCCACCATCCGGTCGTCGCGCCGGCCGCTGATCCTCGCCGGTCACGGCGCCGTGGTGGCCGACGCACAGCCATTGCTTGTCGAGCTCGCGGACAGGCTCGGCGCGCTGCTATCGACCTCCATACAGGCACACGGCATGTTTTCCGGCCATCCCTGGAATCTCGGCATCGCCGGCGGCTTCTCGTCACCCGCCGCAGCCGAGCTGATCGCGAAGAGCGACGTGATCCTCGCTTTCGGCATGTCGCTCAACATGTGGACGACGAAGAAGGGCAAGCTGATCGACGATCATGCCCAGTTGGTGCAGATTGACGTGGAGAAGGGCCGCATCGGCAAGCATCGCCCGGTCGATCTCGAACTCGAAGGCGATGCGTCGCAGGTGGCGACAGCACTGCTCGCGGCGCTGGCTGAGGAAGATGTGTCAGACATCGGCTGGCGCACGCCGGAGATCGCTGCCGTCATCGACGGCAAGAGCAATCGCAACACGTATTATGATGACACCGGTACGCAGGAGCATATCGATCCGCGTACGCTGAGCAAGGCGATGGATGATGTGCTGCCGAAGGATCGCACGGTGGTCGTCGATGGCGGTCATTTCGTCGGTTGGGTGGCGCGCTATCTGTCGGTGCCGGATCATCGCGGCTGGTGCATCCCCATCGCCTTTCAGTCCATCGGCCTTGGCCTCGCCGGTGCCATCGGCGCGTCGGTCACGCAGCCCGATCGGCTGACGGTGCTTGCGGTTGGCGACGGCGGCTTCCTGATGTCGATCGCGGAGCTGGAAACGGCGGTGAGGCTCAAGCGGCGCATCTGCATCTTCATCTACAATGACAGCGCCTACAGCGCCGAAGTGCATCACTTCGTGCCGGAGGGCTATTCCGCCAGCATGGCGCAATTCCCGGTCACCGATTTCGCCGCGATCGCCCGCGGGTATGGGGCTGATGGTTGCGTGGTGAAGACGCTCGGGGATCTCGACGCAGTGAAGCGCTGGGTCGACGATGGTGCGAATGGCGTGTTCATCGTCGATGGCCGCATCAATCCGAAACTGATCGCGGATTGGTACAAGGAAATCTTCGGCGGGGCGAATTTGTAGCTCCGTCCTTCCTCCCCCGAAAGGGGGAGGAAGGAACCGGGGTCAGGCTGCCGGCTTGAGTTTCGCCGCTTCAATTCCCCGCAGCCATTCGCCTGCCACGGTGAGATCGGCCTGCGATAGCTGATGCCCGATCGGCAGCGTGCGATGCTGCACGTCGGCGCCGGCCCTGGCGAGCGACACAGCCAGTCGCTGCGCATTGCTCGTCGGGATGATCGGATCGAACTGACCGGACACGATCAGCACCGGCTTGCCGGCGAGATCGACCGCTGGCGGATCGCGCAGCGGCACCATGGCGCGCAATAGGATCGCACCGTCCAGCACTTCCGGCCTCAACTGCAACACCGCCGCGGCGATATTCGCGCCGTTCGAATAGCCGAGCGCCATCGGCGCCGGCAGATCGTAACGCTTGCGGGCGTCATTGACGAAATCCGCGAGGTCGTTGGCGCGGCGACGCACGTCATCCTCGTCGAACACGCCTTCCGCGAGCCTTCGGAAGAAGCGGGGCATGCCGTGTTCGAGCACCTGGCCGCGCGGCGAGAGCAGCGATGCGCCGGGCGCCACGGCCTGACCGAGCGGCAGGAGATCGCTCTCGTCACCGCCGGTGCCGTGCAACAGCAGGAGAGGCGTTGCCTCGTGCCGGTTGCCCGGCACGAAGCGATGGATGTGAGACAGATCGGTCATGCCGTCACCTCGTTCTTTGCGAGCGGCGGCAACACGCGCTCGATCTCGCTGCGATGCTTTTCGAGGAAAGCCGGCAGCTTCAGATGTTCGCCCAAGGACTCGACGGGCTCGTCCACGGCAAAGCCGGGGTCGTCGGTAGCGATCTCGAACAGCACGCCGCCGGGTTCGCGGAAATAGACCGAGCGGAAGTAGTTGCGATCCTTCTGCTCCGTCACATGCTGGCCGTGCACCTCCACGAGCTTGCGGCTCATTTCGGCCTGCTCGGCATCATCCTTGGCGCGGAAGGCGACGTGATGCACCGACCCGCGTCCCTGACGACCCGGCAGAAAACCGCCAGCTTCGTAAATATCGACCACGGCGCCTTCCCGGGCATCACCGGTCAGGCGGATGATCGAGCCTTCGCGGGCGACTTCCTTGAAGCCGAACACGTCGGTGAGGATCGCGCTCGTCGTCTCGGCCTTCTCCAGCAGAAGCGTGACGCTGTGGAAGCCGCGGATCGCATGTTCAGCCGGGATGTCGCCGTTGCTCCAGCCGGCTTCATCTTCCGCGCCTGGGACGCCGACGAGCGCGAGGCTCATGCCGTCCGGATCGGTGAAAGGCAGCACCGCTTCGCCAAAGCGCTTTTCAAGCGCCTCATGGGCGATGCCCTGTGCGATGAAGCGATGCGTCCAGTAGCCGAGCGAACTGGCCGGCACGCGGAATGCGGTCTGCTGGGTCTGGCCGACTCCGCCACGACCGGGTGCGGCATGTTCCCACGGGAAGAAGGTCAGGATCGTGCCGGGTTTGCCGGTCTCGTCGCCATAATAGAAGTGATAGGTGCCGGGATCGTCGAAATTGACGGTCTTCTTGACGAAGCGCAGGCCCAGCGCGCGGGTGTAGAAGTCGAAATTGCGCAGCGCGGGGCCGGCGATGGCGGTGACGTGATGGATGCCTGACATGGTCTTGTCTCCGGTTTGGGAGGGCGTTTCGTCCTCCGTTGCGGTGATAATTGGTTCGTTCCCGTTTAAAGACAATCTGGCTTCTTGTGACATGACTGTCTATGATTTGAGGACAGTCACAAGAGGCCGGAATGGACAAGCTGGGCAGCCTGCGGGCTTTCGTGAAGGTGGTCGAACTCGGAAGCTTCTCGGAAGCCGGGCGGCAACTGAGGTTGTCGCGCTCGGCCATCTCGAAATATGTCGGCGAGCTCGAGGAGAGCCTGGGCGTTCAGTTGCTGAACCGCACCACGCGCCATGCCAGCCCGACCGAAAGCGGTCAGGCCTATTTTGAGCGCGCGCTGACCATTCTCGCCGATCTCGATGCTGCGGATCAGGCAGTGGCACAGGCGCAGTCGTCGCCGCGTGGACTGTTGCGAGTGAACGCGCCGATGTCGTTCGGCACGCTACAACTTGGGCCGGCAGTGGCGGATTTTATGGCGCAGTGCCCGGAGCTGCAGATTCAGCTCGTGCTGTCGGATGATCAGGTCGATCCGATGCAAGGTGGCTTCGACGTCACGCTGCGTATTGCCGACCTGGAATCATCGAGCCTGATCGCGCGAAAAATCGTCACGATCGACCGCGCCGTCTGCGCATCGCCGGATTATTTGAAGGAGTACGGAACGCCAAAGCTTCCGGAAGATCTGCGCCGGCACGCGCTGCTCACTTACGGTTTCCTGCTCACCGGCAATCAGTGGAAGCTCACCGGCAAGGACGGCGATCACTGGATCCAACCGAGCTGGACGCTGTGCGTCAACAATGCCGAGGTGTTGCGCGATGCCGCTGTGAGAGGAAGAGGCGTTGCGTTGTTGCCGACATTCATCGCGGGCGACGCCTTGCGAGGCGGCGCCCTGCAGCGGGTGCTTAAACCTTATAAGGCGCCGCTACTGACGCTCTATGCGATCTATCCGCCGACGCGGCACCTTGCCGTCAAGGTTCGATTATTCATCGATTTCCTGGTGGCGCGATTTGCCGGAACGCCAAGCTGGGATGCGGGACTCTAAGCAGCAGGATGGTTTTCTGAATTACGCCGCCCGCACTTCGCGCAGGAACGCATCCACCTGCGTCTTCAGGTCCTCGCCATTGCGCGATAGTTCCCCGGCGGATTCGACCACCTGTGATGCGGCGACACCGGTTTCGCGAGCGGCATCGTTAACACCTGCGATGTTTTGCGAGACCTCGCCGGTGCCGCGTGCGGCCTCGGCTACGTTGCGCGCGATTTCCAGCGTTGCTGCGCCCTGTTCCTCGACGGCGGCGGCGATGGTGCTGGCGATCTCGCTGACGCGACCAATGGTGGTGGTGATGTTCTGGATCGAATCCACCGACAGGCGGGTGGCGTTCTGGATCGAGGACACTTGAGTCGCGATTTCGTCGGTGGCCTTCGAGGTCTGCGTCGCCAATGCCTTGACCTCGGAAGCGACGACGGCGAAACCGCGACCTGCTTCGCCCGCTCGCGCGGCCTCGATGGTGGCGTTGAGAGCGAGCAGGTTGGTCTGGGCGGCGATCTCGCTGATCAGCTTGACCACGTCGCCAATCTTTTGCGCAGCTTCGGCGAGGCTCTGCACTTCGCTATTCGTGACGTTGGCCTGCGAGACGGCGTCGCCGGCCACACGGGCGGATTCGTTGACCTGCTTGGCGATCTCGCTGATCGAAGCGTTCAGCTCCTCGACCGCAGCGGCGACGGCCTGCGCACTCTGTGTCGCCTCTTCGGAGGCGGCTGCAACGGCAGCGGTCTGGTGCATCGACTCATCCGCCGTGGCAGCCATCGACTGCGCGGTGTGACGCAATTCAGTGGCCGCTGAACTGACGGCGCTGACCACGCCGCCGACTCCGCTTTCGAAACGTGCCGCGAGCGCATTCATCGTGTCGCGACGTTCGTGCTGGGCGCGCTCGCGCTGCTGGTCCTGCGCGGCGCGGAGCTGTTCGGTTTCGATCAGGCCGGTCTTGAACACCTCGACGGCACCGGCCATCGAGCCGATCTCGTCGCGGCGACCGGCGCCCGGCACGGCGATGTTGTGATTGCCGCCGGCGATGCTGCGCATTGCGGATTCCAGAGCCTGAATTGGCTTCGCCATGCTGCGGCCCATGAAGGTTGCGACCAAAGCGGCCAGCAGCAAGACGCCGATCGAGATGACGCCAAGCCATGTCAGCGAAGAGCGCATCAATGCCTGGTAGCGGCTGGTATCGCGCGTGATTTCGAATACCGCAATATTCTCGCCGGAGAAGCTCTTGATGGCACCGAAAGTGGTCGCGACAGGCTTGCCATCGAGTTCGCTGCGTTCGGTCACGATTTCACCGGCAAGCGCCCGACGCAGGATTTCTGTATGGGGCACATTGGACTTGAGCGTAGATGCCAGCGTCTTGCCGTTCTGGCCGTCGAGTTGGTGGATGCCGACATCGACCCCGAACCGGGCTTTCATCGTGTCAACGAAGGTCTTTCCGAATGGTGCGCCGACATCGATCGTTCCGAGGACGGTTTCGCCGTCCATGGCCTGAGCGACGCCGAAGACGTTAAGCGCATCACGGCCTGGCTCGATACCCCCCACGGGCTTCTTGCTGGTCATGCCCTGCACCACCATCTTGCGGCGCTCGGCGACATTGTCGCCAAACGTTCCGGGATTATGAATGCGGCCAAAGGTGATGGCGGGCGGCACCTGCACGGTGATCAGTTCGAGGCCGCGCGGCTTGATGCGTTGATGGACCTCCTTCAGATTGGCGAGCAAGGCATTTCGGTCGTTCGCCTTGATCGCATCCTTGATCGGCTGCGAGGAGGCGATGGACTCGGCGACAGCCAGCAGGGTTCGGGTTTCCGTGTTGAGCGCAGCCGTGAGATTTGCATAATCGTCGCGCGCTTCGCGATCGAGAGCGGTATCAATGATCGCTTGCTGCTGCCACATGCTGAAGGCTGCAAGGACGATGCACGAGCCCGCCGCGACCAGCGTGATGGCAACGATCATACGTGCCGAAATCGACCTGAGTACCATCATTCGAAATGCCCCTTCCGTCGCAACAAACAAACCGCTGCGATCGCAAAATCCCCAATTCAGCCTTAGGGATTTCCAGTGAAGGAGGTCTTAATTACCTTCCAGTCTTAGTTGACTTGGTAATATAGTGCCGCGAATGAGGCGTGGCGTGTTGGAAGGCTGAGGACCGCAGTCAAGCACGCCGGCTAAACCGCGTTGGTGTCGCTGGACATCGCATTAAGCAGCGATTCATGGACCTGAATCTTGGCGTCGTAGCTGATGAACCCAAGGCGTCTGAATTTGTTCATGAAGTAGCTGACGCGCGACCGCGTGGTTCCGATCATCTCGGCGAGCGTCTCTTGACTAATATCAATATCGATCGGCCGGCTACACCCGCGCTCGCCAAAGCGGGCGAGGATGAGCAACAATCGCGCCAGCCGTCTTTCACTCGAATTGAAAAGCTGGTCGACAAGATCCTCTTCGATGCGGCTGTTGCGCGCCAGAAGATAGGCCATGAAGAATTCGGCCATGGCCGGCTCGTCTCGCAAGGTCGCCAGCATCGTCGCCTTGTTGATTGTTGCAATTGTGCTGTCTTCCATCGTGATTGCTGTCGATGTCCTGACAGGAATCCCGTTCAGGCAGCACTCACCGAAGAACTGGCCAGATTCGAGAAGGCCAACTACGGCTTCCTTGCCGTGTTCGGACAGAACCGTGAGCTTGACCCGTCCCTGCAAGATGAAGAACACCGCGTCGGCATTGTCGCCCTGACCGAAGATGATCTGATTCTTGCGACGGTCGACGATGGCTTTGCCCGTACCCGGCGTCGAGAGGAAACAGGACGCATCGAAATCGGCAACAGTCGGCATTTTCAGGACGGCGTGTCGTGTCATCATCACGCTCCGGATCACAATCGGATCAAATCTATTCGAGGTTGTATTGCTTCATTATCGTTTTAGGTAATTGCATTTCGATTGTGAAGAGAGGCGAGCGAACAACTGTATCGCATGATGAATCCATCGGTTTGGATAGGTACATAACTACGCAAATAAAGTTCGCGCAGGTAGCTGTCTCCGATGATTGCGTTCACCGCGGCGAAACGTCTCCGCTGCATGTTGGTCGCATCGACGGATGGAGGCGGATGATGATCGCGCGCGAGACCGCTCTCGAACTGCGAGGGTTAACGAAACGTTTCGATCGGCTTGCCGTCGATGCGCTTGATCTCACTGTCTATGCCGGCGAATTCTATGCGTTGCTTGGCGCCAATGGCGCAGGAAAGACGACGACACTACGCATGGTCGCGGGATTGTTGCCACCCGATACGGGTACGATTCGCCTCACGGCGATCGATGCGCTCAGCGATCCCGTCGCCGCCAAGCAGGTCATGGCATGGGTCTCCGACGAGCCGATGATCTATGACAAGCTAACGCCGCTCGAATATCTTGAATTCGTAGCAGGGCTTTGGGGCTGCGATCCCGCCACGGCGGATGTCGCGGCGCATGAGTTGCTGACCTCGCTCGGTCTGGCTGGGCATATGCATGAGCGCTGCGAAGGTTTTTCCAAAGGTATGCGGCAGAAAGTAGCGTTGGCCGGCGCGTTGGTGCACGATCCCAGACTCATCATTCTTGACGAGCCGCTTACCGGCCTTGATGCTGTCTCTGCACGGCATGTCAAAGGGCTGCTTCAGGCGCGTGTGCGCAGTGGCTGCACCGTGATCATGACGACGCATATTCTTGAAGTCGCCGAGCGCATGGCCGATCGAATCGGTGTGATTGCTGCGGGACGGTTGATCGCCGAAGGGACACTAACCGAACTGCGCCAGCAGATGGGACAGAGCGACACCAGTCTCGAAGAGGTGTTCGTCGCGCTGGTCGAAAACGCACCGGCTGCCGCATGAGCGCAGCGGTCAGCGCGTTATGGTTCGCACGGCACGAGTTGCGGCTCGGCTGGCGCGAGATGATGGGGATGCTGACCGGAGGCCGCCGGAATCGGACACGCAGCGCGACGATATTGCTGATCGCATTCGCGATCTTCCTGCACCTTCCGGCTTATGCGGTGATCGGTCGCTTCGCCGATGTGCGGACGCCGCTGGATCAGCAAAGTGCGATCGTCATTACTGCGAGCGTCTTTTTGGCCTGGGCGCTGATCCTGTCGCAGGCTATCGAGTCGGTGACGCGCGTGTTCTATGCGCGCGCCGATCTCGACCTGATTGTGTCGTCTCCCGCGCCACTCACCAATGTATTTTCCGTGCGGATCGCAGCCATTGCGCTCTCTGTCACCGTGATGGCGGTCATGCTGGCGACGCCCTTCATCAATGTGCTGGTGATCGGCGGTGGTGCGCGATGGTTCGCGGCCTACGGCGTTGTCGTCACCATGAGCCTGTCGGCCTCGGCCGTCGCGATCGCTGTTGCGGTGGGCCTGTTCGAACTCTGCGGTCCATCGCGCACGCGCATGGTCGCCCAGATCATCTCGGCCGTCACCGGTGCTGGTTTCGTCATCGCGCTGCAAGTGGCGGCGATCCTGTCCTATGGCACGTTATCGCGTTTCGCGGTGCTGACGTCGGACGCCGCAGCGGCCTTCGCGCCGGATGCAGCGAGTGTTGTCTGGTGGCCGGCGCGAGCCATGCTTGGCGAATTCGCCGTATTGCTTCCGTTGCTCGCCGCCGCGCTGCTTTTGCTTGGCCTGACGATGGCGCTGTTCTCACCGCACTTCGGTCGCTACGTCGCAGGTGCTTCGCCTCAATTGGCGTCGCGCAAGATGGGAGTTGCTCGGCCATTCCGGGCGATGTCGCGTCGGCATGCGCTTCTCCGCAAGGAATTCAGGCTGCTGTGGCGTGATCCATGGCTTATGTCGCAGACCTTGATGCAGTTGCTCTATCTGCTGCCGCCTGCGCTGATGTTGTGGCGGAGCTTCGGGGAGGGTGCTGGCGCCTTCGTCGTTCTTGTGCCCGTGATCGTCATGGCAGCCGGCCAGCTTGCGGGCGGCCTTGCCTGGCTGACGATTTCCGGCGAGGACGCCGCCGACCTGGTCGCCACGGCGCCGTTACCGCCGGGTCGATTGCTCGCCGCCAAGATCGAAGTCGTACTGATATGCATCGCTGCAATATTCACGCCGCTGATTGCGGCGCTTGCGCTGGTGTCGTTACACATGGCGTCGATCGCCGCCCTCGCAACGATCGTCGCTGCGGCATCAGCGACATCGATTCAGCTCTGGTTTCGCGTGCAGGCCAAGCGAAGCCAGTTCCGGCGCAGGCAGACATCGTCGCGTATCGCCACGTTCGCCGAGGCGTTCTCGTCAATCGGCTGGGCGGCGACAGCGGTGCTGACGCTACTTGTGCCGGTTGCGGGGGCCATTTCTGGTTTGCTCACGGTCGGGATCGTCGCGCTCGCGTGGAAACTCAGCCCGTCGCGAGGATGATCACTTCTGCAGCGACATCAGCAGCAGTGAACGTCCCGTCACCTGATACATGCCGTCGAACGGGAACGTCTGACCGCCCGGCGCGTCGGGGATATTGGTGTCGACTAGCAATTCCCAGCCCTTGCCGCCGAAAGCTGCCGGCATGGTGAAGTCCACCAACCCCTCGAAGCCATTGAGGATCAGGAGCATGGTCTGGTCGTCCGCCTGCTTGCGAATACCGGTCTTCTGCGCGCGGCCGTCCAGCAGCATGCCGAAGCATTTCACGTTGCCGTCTTTCCAATGCTCTTCCTGCATTGGTCCGCCATTGGCATTGATCCATGTGACGTCCCGGACGTCGAGATGCGGATCGTGTTCGCCGGTGAGGAAGCGCGAGCGGCGGAGCACCGAGCAATCGCCGAGCAGGCCGATCAGGCGTTTGGCGAAGCTATGGAGGTCCTTGCCTTCGTTTGTCCATTTCCAGTCCAACCAGGAGATCTCGCTGTCCTGGCAATAGGCATTGTTGTTGCCCTTCTGGGTACGGCCGAATTCGTCACCGCCGAGCAGCATCGGCGTGCCCTGGGCGAAGAGCAGCGTCGCCAGCATATTGCGTTTCTGGCGCTCGCGCAGCGCGATGATGTTTTTGTTGTCGGTCGGACCCTCCGCGCCGCAATTCCACGAGCGGTTATGGGAGTGGCCGTCCTTATTGTCCTCACCATTCGCCTCGTTGTGCTTTTCGTTGTAGCTGACGCAGTCATTCAGCGTGAAACCGTCATGGGCGGTAACGAAATTGACACTGGCCCAGGCGCGGCGGCCCTGATGGTTGAATAGGTCCGCCGAGGCTGAGAGCCGCGGCGCAAGTGCTGAAACCGGCGCTTCGCCACGCCAGAAATCCCGGATCGTGTCGCGAAACTTGTCGTTCCATTCCGCCCAACCCGGCGGGAAGCCGCCGACCTGATAGCCGCCGGGGCCAATGTCCCACGGCTCGGCAATCAATTTTACGGTGTTGAGCAGCGGATCCTGATCGACCGCTTTCAGGAAGCCGCTCTGTTCGGTGAACCCATAGACCTCGCGGGCGAGAATGGTGCCTAGGTCGAAGCGGAAGCCGTCGATATGCATCTCGCGCGCCCAGTAGCGCAGGCTGTCGGTCACCATGCGAATGACATTCGCGTTGGAGAGATTGACGGTGTTTCCGGTGCCGGTGTCGTTGATGTAGTAGCGAGGCTTGTCCGGCATCAGCCGGTAATAGCTGGCATTGTCGATACCCTTGAAGGAGAGGGTGGGGCCAAGTTCGTTGCCTTCCGCGGTGTGGTTGTAGACCACGTCCAGGATCACCTCGAGCCCGCCGGCATGCAGCGCCGCCACCATCTCCTTGAATTCGCGCAGCGAGTTCGGAACATCCGAGGCGTAGCGCGGATCGGGTGCGAAGAAGCCGATTGTGTTGTAGCCCCAGTAATTCACCAGCTTCTTTTTCAGCAGATAGTCATCATTGATGAAGGTGTGTACCGGCAGCAGTTCGACCGAGGTGATGCCGAGATCGCAGAGATAATCGACGACGGCCTTCGAGCCGAAGCCTGCGTAGGTGCCGCGCAGCTTTTCCGGCACGTTCGGATTGAGTTTTGTAAAACCTTTGACGTGGGTCTCGTAGACGATGGTGCGATCCCATGGCACCGGCTGACGGCCGGCTTCGCCGGTCCAGTCAAAATCGCGATCGACCACCACGCATTTCGGCATGAAGGGTGCTGAGTCGCGCTCGTCGAAAGTGCGATCGTCGCCAGTCTCCATCTTGTAGCCGAACACGGCCGGGTCCCATTTCAGCGTGCCGGCATGGGCGCGCGCGTAGGGATCGAGCAGAAGCTTGTTGGGATTGAAACGGTGGCCCTTCTCGGGCTCATAGGGGCCGTGGACGCGATAGCCGTAGAACTGGCCGGGGCCGACCTCGGGCAGATAGCCGTGGAAAATTTCGTCGGTATATTCTGGCAGTTCGACCCGGGTCTCCGTGTTGCCGTCGAACAGACAGATCTCAACCTTGGTGGCATTGGCCGAGAACAATGCAAAGTTGGTCCCGTTGCCGTCCCAATGCGCGCCCAGCGGATAGGGGAGGCCTTCCTCGACAGCTCTGCTCACGATTGCCCCATTCGGTTAAAATGATGAAATGAAACGCGCATTATAACGGCGAGGGTTCGATTGCGTTGCACCGCGGCGAGCCCCTTTCGGACATTATTTTCACGATTTTGCCGCGCCAGCGTGACAAGCGGTGCGGCATTCCAGGAGCTGACGCATGAGCCTTTTTCGTCCGAACCGCATTGCCTTACTGGGTGTGCCCGTTGAGATTGGTGCATCGCAGCTTGGCACGCTGATGGGGCCGGATGCCATGCGGACGGCCGGGCTCAAGGCGCTCCTGGAGGAGCTTGGCTTTGCGGTCGAGGATCACGGTAATCTCGCTCCGCCGAAGCCGGCGAGCGAGGATGCGCCGCCTGGCAATGCGAAGCATTATCGCGACATCCAGGCCTATGTTCAGGCGCTCAGCGCGCGCGCCTATGAGCTGTCCACGTCCGGCGCGCTCCCGATCTTCATTGGCGGCGACCATAGTCTGTCCATGGGCTCCGTGAACGGCGTAGCCCGCCACTGGCACGCGCAGGGGCGCGAATTATTCGTGTTGTGGCTCGATGCCCATGCCGACTACAACACGCCGCACACCACCATCACCGGCAATATGCACGGCATGTCCGCCGCCTTCCTGTGCGGCGAGCCGGGCCTCGACGGCCTGCTCGGCGACGAGCCGCGCGCATCGATCACGCCCGATCATCTCGACCTGTTCGGCATTCGCTCGATCGACAAACTGGAAAAAGAGCTGGTGAAGCAGCGCAAAGTCTCGCTGATCGACATGCGGCAGATCGATGAATTTGGCGTTGGCGTGCTGATCCGCCGGGTCATCGATCGCGTAAAGGCCCGCAATGGCGTGCTGCACGTCTCGCTGGATGTGGATTTTCTCGATCCTATCACAGCTCCCGGCGTCGGCACCATGGTGCAGGGCGGGGCAACCTATCGCGAGGCTCATCTGATCATGGAGCTGCTCCACGATTCCGGTCTGCTGTGCTCGCTCGATGTGGTCGAGCTCAACCCGTTCCTTGACGAACGCGGCCGCACCGCGCGGGTGATGGTTGAGCTTGTCGGTAGTCTGTTCGGCCAGCAGATAACTGATCGGCCGACGCCGACCAATGCAATCCTGCCGGCGGAATAGTGTCCTTGCGCAATAATCCCGCCTTTGGTTCCTCGCCGCATAGCGATTTATCTTACGGTTTCGTCTTCCGCTCCCGGAACGAACGTCGTGACGCCGGATTGCCTCCACGTCATTGCGCAACAGAGGAGAGCAACGTCATGATCAAGCGTATCGCCATCGTCGCCGCTGCTGCGGCAGGTATCGCGAGCGCCCTTCCGGTGACCACCGCCAGCGCTCAGGATGTCGGCGTGTCAGTCGGCCCGGGTGGTGTCACCGTGGGCGCGGTTGGCCGGGATCGGTATTATCGCGACTATGACCGTGACTACTATCGCGATCGTCGGGATCGCAACGAGACGGTGATCATCAAGCGCAGCCGCGACCGCGATCGTGGTTACTATGACGGCGGCGTCGAGCGTCGAACTGTCATCGAACGCTACTAGTATATGGATATTGCGATTCGGCGGCCCTTCCTTGGAAGGGCCGCTTTTTCGTGCCGATTTTAGCTCATTCTGTCGGGTTCAATCCGCAACATGACCATTTCAAGCAAAGCGTCGGCGGCGCCCATTTGGTGGCAGGCCGGCACGATCTACCAGATCTATCCGCGCTCATTTCAGGACTCAAACGGCGATGGCGTCGGCGATCTCGCCGGGATCGTCCAGCGTCTGCCCTATCTACGCCAGCTCGGCATCGACGCCATCTGGATTTCGCCGATCTTCCCGTCGCCGATGGCTGACTTCGGCTACGACATCTCGAACTATGTGGATATCCATCCGCTGTTCGGCTCGCTCGCAGATTTCGATGCGCTGGTGAAAGCCGCGCATGCAAACGGATTGCGGGTCATCCTCGACCTCGTGCCGAACCACACCTCCGACGAGCATCCATGGTTTATCGAGAGCCGGTCGTCCCGCGACAATCCGAAACGCGACTGGTACATCTGGCGCGATCCGAAGCTGGACGGCAGCGCGCCGACCAACTGGCTGTCCGAATTCGGCGGCAGTTCGTGGCACTACGACAAGACCACCGGACAGTACTACTATCACGCCTTCCTGGATAGGCAGCCGGATCTCAACTGGCGTAACCCGGACGTCCGCGACGCTATTTATGAAGTCATGCGTTTCTGGATGCGCCGCGGCGTCGATGGCTTTCGTGTGGACGTGATCTGGCATCTGATCAAGGACGATCACTATCGCGACAACCCGGTCAATCCGAACTATATCGCAGGCCGACCGCCGCATGAGAGACTGGTCTCGCTGTATTCCGCCGATCGACCCGAGGCGCAGGATATCGTCGCCGAAATGCGTCAGGTCGTGGACGAGTTCGAGGACCGCGTGCTGATCGGCGAGATTTATTTGCCCATCGACCGGCTCGTTGCCTATTACGGCAAGGATCTGACCGGCGCTCATCTGCCGTTCAACTTCGCGCTGCTCTCCGCGCCATGGCATGCACCTGACATTGCCGATCTGATCGCGCGCTATGAGGCGGCCTTGCCGCTCGGCGCGTGGCCGAACTGGGTGCTCGGCAATCACGACCGGCCACGCGTGGCGACGCGGGTGGGCCAGGCACAGGCGCGCGTCGCTGCGATGTTGCTGCTGACATTGCGCGGCACGCCGACGCTGTATTACGGCGATGAAATCGGCATGAAACAGGTGTCGATCATGCCGGATCAAGTACAGGATCCGTTCGAGAAGAACGTGCCCGGTATCGGCGTCGGCCGCGACGGTTGCCGTACGCCCATGCAATGGGCGGCCGCTGACAATGCCGGCTTCACGACGGGCACCCCATGGCTGCCGCTGGATGACGATTATCGCGAGAACAACGCAGCGGCTCGTGCTATCGATCCGCGCTCGATCATGAGCCTGTATGTCAAGTTGATTGCCCTGCGCAAGCGAACGCCGGAGCTCGTATTCGGCACATACGACCCGGTGGAGGCGCCGGCGGCGATACTGGCCTATCGTCGAAGCTATGACGATCGGTCGATCGTGATAGCGCTGAACTTCACGGGCGAGCCTGCCTTGCTGCATATCGGGGCAGGCGAGGTGCTGGTATCCACCGAGCTCGATCGCGAGGGCGAGAACATCGCTGGCCCGCTCGAATTGCGCGGCAATGAAGGCATGATTGTACGATTGCGATAGGCGGTAGAGCGGATTAGCCAGCGGATCGCGCGGAGCGCGCCCGATGGTAAACTCCGCGTAATCCGCCGCCGGTTTTATATGGCGTAGAACGGCGGATTACGGCTTAGCCTAATCCGCTCTACGCTCTCGTCACCCGGTCAGGCCGGGTGACGACAGTTATGTGTTTGGCTCAGTCCAGACCGATCGTCGTCAGGTCTTGGAACCAGTGCTGCGCCTGCACGAACTTCTTCACCTTCGGCGAGAGCGCATGCGGGTTGGTATCGTGAACGACCCAGACCAGTACGGCATCGTCGACGATCTGCGCATGTGCTTCGGCCAAGAGCTCGTCCTGCTTTTTCGGATCGAAGTTGTTCTTGGCTTCGTCGATCAGCGAGTCGACCTTCGGATTCTTGTAGCCGCCCCAGTTCACGCCGACCGGCGCGATCTGGCCGGAATGGAAGAAGCGAACGATTGCATACAGGGGATCCGAGGTGACATAGGCGATGTTGTTCGAGGTGATGCCCTTCATGCTCTCGTCGGCTGCGCCCTTGCGCCACGCGGTGTAGAGAACCTCGAGTTCGACCACCTTGAATTCGATGTCGATGCCGATGTCCTTGAAGCTCTGCTGCAGGAATTCATTGATCGGCAGCGACAGCATCTGGCCGGTGCCGCCATTGGCAATGATGAAGGTCGCCTTCAGTGGCTTGTCCGGGCCATAGCCGGCTTCCTTCACCAGCTTCTTGGCTTCGGCGAGATCGTACTTGATTTTGAAGTTCGGTTTGCCGAACCAGGGGCTCGACGGGTCTACTTGACCAATCGCCGGCTTGGCGAGGCCGTTCATCAACGCAACGACGCCATCGCGGTCGATAGCGAGGTTGAGCGCCTTGCGCAGGCGAACGTCCGTCCAGGGAGAGCCCGGCAGCACGCTGAGATGATAGTTCCAGACATGCGGCGTGACGTTATCGACGATCTTCATGCCGGCGCCCTTGAGCTGCGGCACGGCGTCGGGAGCAGGAGTTTCGATCAGATCAACCTGGCCGGCCAGCAGCGCATTGGTGCGCGTGAGCGCTTCCGGCATCGGGATCAGTACCAGTTTGTCTGTCTTCGGCAGCCGCTTCTTGTCCCAGTAGTCGACGTTTCTGCTGAGTTCAGCGAGTTCGCGCGGCACCAGCTTGGTCAGCTTGAACGGGCCGGTGCCTGAAGGTTGCGACGCGAACTTGTCCCAATCCTTGCCGACCTTTTCATATTGTGCCGGGCTGGAGACCAGGAACCAGAGCATCTGATATGGGAAGAATGAATCGACCGTCTTGGTGGTGATCTCCACCATGCCGTCGTCGATCTTGGCGTAGCTTGCGACCGATGGCAGGCGGGTCTTTACCTGCGCGCTCTGCCGCTTGTCGAATTGCGGTGCCTTTTCATTCAGCACCTTGTCCAGATTCCAGATCACCGCATCGGCATTGAAGTCGCTGCCGTCGTGAAACTTGACACCCTTGCGCAGGGTGAATCGCCACTTGGTCTTGTCGTTGTCGTTCACCTTCCATTCGGTGGCGAGGCCGGGGATCAGTTTTCCGGGATGATCGGCGACGTCCATCTCCCATGCGACCAGCGGATCATAGATGGTGTAGCCTGTAAATTGATAGCCTCCGGCGCCGCGATCAGGCTGGCCGGTGGTCAGCGGAATGTCCGCCATCGAGATGCCGTAACGCACAACGCTCTCGGCTTTCGCGGGTGCAGCGAGGCCGATGACAGCCGCCAGCGCTGCGCTTGCGAAAGAAAATCGAAAACTCATCCCCAACTCCTGATGTGGAAAACATTCGTTGGCGGCTAAGCAAGCTTGGTGCCAGACTGGTTCCAATCAAGAAGCCCTGCGCCAGTCGGCCGCGGGGGAGGAGGATGTACACCGCACGCGCACGTTGCTCTGATTATTGGCACAGGCGTTGCATTGCACTGCATCAGAATTAGCCAACCGAATTCGTATTGAAAGAAGGGGACTAGTCAGAATGCGTATCGAGAAGCCCATCAAAGGCCGTTTCAAAACTGCTCTCGCGATGCTCACCGTCGCCACTGCGCTGACGCTGCCGCAATTCGCGCAGGCTCAGACCGTCAAGATCGGCATGACCGCTGCGGATATTCCGCGCACGCTAGGCCAGCCCGATCAGGGATTCGAAGGTAACCGCTTCACCGGCAATACAATGTATGAGGGACTCACGCTTTGGGATCTTTCGTCTGCCACCAAGCCGAGCGTTGTGATCCCCGGATTGGCTACAGAATGGGCAGTGAGCGATAGCGATAAGACCAAGTGGACCTTCAAGCTGCGTCCTGGTGTCAAATTCCATGATGGCAGCGACTTCAATGCCGATGCAGTTGTGTGGAACGTCGATAAAGTTCTGAAGCAGGATGCGCCGCAATTCGACGCCAGCCAGGTCGGCGTCACCGCATCGCGCATGCCGACTTTGTTGTCGGCGAGGAAGATCGACGACATGACCGTCGAACTGACAACAAAGGAGCCGGACTCCTTCCTGCCGATCAATCTGACCAATCTTTATATGGCGAGCCCGGCCAAGTGGCAGTCTCTCTACGACAAGGCACAGGGTGCCGATGCCAAGGCGAAGTCTGCGGCAGCGTGGGATGCGTTCTCCAAGGACGCATCGGGCACCGGCCCATGGAAGATGTCGAAGTTCACGCCGCGCGAACGCCTCGAATTGGTGAAGAATTCGGCCTATTGGAATAAGGACCGCATTCCGAAGGTCGATGGCCTGTTGCTGCTGCCGATGCCGGAGGCCAATGCGCGCACCGCCGCGCTGCTGTCCGGCCAAATTGACTGGGCCGAGGCCCCGGCGCCAGATGCGGTGAAGGAAATCACCGCGCGCGGCTTCAAGATCGAGAAGAACGAGCAGCCGCATGTCTGGCCATGGCAGTTTTCCCGCATCGAAGGCTCGCCGTGGAACGACATCCGCGTCCGCAAGGCCGCCAATCTCTGCATCGATCGCGAAGGTTTGCGCGATGGTCTGCTTGCCGGTCTGATGGTGCCGGCCACCGGTACGTTCGAGCCCGGTCATCCCTGGCACGGCAACCCGACCTTCAAGATCAAATATGATCTGAAGGAAGCGCAGAAGCTGATGGCCGAAGCAGGTTACGGCCCGAACAAGAAGCTCAAGGTAAAAACGCAGACCTCCGCCTCCGGCTCCGGCCAGATGCAGCCGCTGCCGATGAATGAATACCTGCAGCAGGCGCTGGCAGAATGTTACTTCGATGTTCAGCTCGACGTCATCGAATGGAATACGCTGTTCACCAATTGGCGCCGCGGCGCCAAGGACCCGACGGCGAACAACTCAAACGCGACCAACGTCACCTTCGCGGCGATGGACCCGTTCTTCGCGCTGGTCCGCTTCCTGCAGTCGGGGATGGCACCGCCGGTGTCGAACAACTGGGGGTTCATCAACAATCCCAAGTTCGACGAGCTGGTGAAGAAGGCACGCACCACGTTTGACGCGGCCGAGCGCGACAAGGCCCTGGCCGAATTGCACGCGGCCTCGGTCGATGACGCGGCGTTCCTCTACGTCGCCCACGACGTCGGCCCGCGCGCGCTCAGCCCGAAGATCAAGGGCTTCGTGCAGCCGAAGAGCTGGTTCGTCGATTTCTCGACGATGACCATGACGCCATAAAGCAAGCCGCACGTCATGGCCGGGCAAAGTGCGAAGCGCGGCTTCGTAGGAATGACCCGGCCATCCAACTTCAAACGTGGCTCATCAAAAGATGGATGCCCGGGCTAGACCCCGGGCATGACGACCGAGAGGTCGGAGCATAACCCAAAGG
This sequence comes from Tardiphaga sp., assembly GCA_030147505.1. Lineage (GTDB taxonomy): Bacteria > Pseudomonadota > Alphaproteobacteria > Rhizobiales > Xanthobacteraceae > Tardiphaga. The sequence continues at coordinate 145,429 of JASBVG010000003.1, read as the reverse complement.
TGCCCCTTGTTTGCATATGTCGCGCGCCGCGTCGTTTACGCGATTCCCATCATTCTCAGCGTCGCGCTGGTGTGCTTCCTGCTCGTACACATCACGCCGGGCGATCCGCTCGTCGCTGTGCTCCCCGCCGATGCCTCGCAGGAGCTGGCGCAGCAACTGCGTGTCGCCTATGGCTTCGACAAACCCCTGCCGGTGCAGTTCGGTCTCTGGGTCTGGCGCGCGCTGCATGGCGATCTCGGCGCCTCCATCGCCACCGGTCGCCCCGTTCTTTCCGAGGTGATGAACGCCGTGCGCAACACGGTGATGCTCGCTGTGTTCGCCGCCGCCATCGGCTTCACCCTCGGCCTGTTCTTCGGCCTCATCGCCGGTTACTTCCGCGACACCTGGGTCGACAAGGTCGCCACCTCCATCGCCATCGCCGGCGTGTCGGTGCCGCATTACTGGCTCGGCATGGTGCTGGTCATCATCTTCTCGGTGCAGCTCAACTGGCTGCCCGCGGTGGGCGCGGGCCCCGGCGGCTCCGGTGCCTGGGCGTGGGATTGGGAGCACATCAAATATCTGATCCTGCCCGCGGTCACGACTTCGGTCATTCCGATGGGTATCGTGACCCGCACAGTGCGCGCGCTGACCGGCGACATCCTCTCGCAGGACTTTGTCGAAGCGCTGCGCGCCAAAGGCCTGCAGGAATTCAAGGTGTTCAGACACGTCATCAAGAATGCCGCGCCGACCGCGCTCGCGGTTATGGGCCTGCAGCTCGGCTACATGCTCGGCGGCTCGATCCTGATCGAGACGGTGTTTTCCTGGCCCGGCTCCGGCCTACTGCTGAACTCGGCGATCTTCCAGCGCGACCTGCCGCTGCTGCAGGGCACGATCCTGGTGCTCGCGCTGTTCTTCGTCTTCCTCAATCTTCTGGTCGATATCGCGCAGGCGTCCATCGATCCGCGCATCAAGCGGAGCTGACGCCATGGCTGTCCTCACCGATAACTCTCTACAGGTGGCACCCGCAACCAAAGCCCGCGGCTACTGGGCCACGGTTGGCCGCCGCATCCTTCGCGACAAAGTAGCGGTCGCCTGTGCGCTCATTCTGCTGCTCATCCTGCTGGGCGCCATCTTCGCGCCCTATCTCGGTCTCGCCGATCCCTATCAGGGCTCGATGATTCGTCGCCTGCGCGCCATCGGCACGCCGAACTATCCGCTCGGCACCGACGAACTCGGCCGCGACATGCTGGCCCGCCTCGTCTATGGCGGCCGCCTGTCGCTGCTCATCGGCATCCTGCCGGTAATCCTCGCTTTCATCATAGGCACCTCTCTCGGCCTCGTCGCCGGCTATGTCGGCGGCAAGCTCAACACCGCCATCATGCGCACGGTGGACGTGTTCTACGCCTTCCCGTCTGTGCTGCTGGCGATCGCGATTTCCGGTGCGCTCGGGGCCGGCATCGTCAATTCGATCGTCTCGCTCACCATCGTCTTCGTGCCGCAGATCACCCGCGTGGCTGAAAGCGTGACCACCGGCGTACGCAACATGGATTATGTGGAAGCCGCACGCGCCTCCGGCGCCGATACATTCACCATCATGCGCGTGCACATGCTCGGCAATGTGCTGGGCTCGATCTTCGTCTATGCAACAGGCCTGATCTCGGTGTCGATGATCCTCGCCGCCGGCCTCTCGTTCCTCGGCCTCGGTACCAAACCGCCGGAGCCGGAATGGGGCCTGATGCTGAACACGCTGCGTACTGCGATCTATGTCAATCCGTGGGTGGCGGCGCTGCCCGGTGTGATGATCTTCGCCGTGTCGATCTGCTTCAACCTGCTGAGCGACGGCATGCGCAGCGCCATGGATATCCGGAACTGACGTCATGACAGATACGCTCGAAATCACCGACAAGATGCTCGATCCCATCGAGGACCTCGGCGGCGACATGCAGCCGCTGCTGCACGTGAAGGGCCTGACAAAACACTTTCCGGTGCGCGGCGGCCTGTTCTCGCCTGGCAAGACGGTGCGCGCGGTGGATGACGTTTCCTTCGCTATCGGCAAGGGCGAGACGGTCGGCATCGTCGGCGAATCCGGCTGCGGGAAGTCCACGACGGCGCGTCTCCTGATGCATCTGATGGATCGAAATTCCGGCGACATCATTTTTGACGGGCGTATGGTCGGCCGCGAGCTGACGCTGCGCGAGCTGCGCCGCGGCATGCAGATGGTGTTTCAGGACAGCTACGCCTCGCTCAATCCGCGCCTGACGATCGAGGAATCCATCGCCTTCGGTCCCAAGGTCCATGGCATGGCCGACAAGACGGCGCGCGAACTTGCCCGCGATCTGCTCGGCAAGGTCGGTTTGCGTCCGGAAGTGTTCGCCAATCGGTATCCCCACGAAGTCTCTGGCGGTCAGCGCCAGCGCGTGAACATCGCGCGTGCGCTTGCCTTGTCACCTCGTCTCGTGATTCTCGATGAAGCCGTGTCAGCACTCGACAAGTCGGTTGAAGCACAGGTGCTCAATCTGCTGGTTGATTTGAAGCGCGAATTCGGCCTGACCTATCTCTTCATCAGCCACGATCTCAACGTAGTCCGCTACATCTCTGACCGGGTGCTGGTGATGTATCTCGGTGAGGTCGTCGAGCTCGGGCCTGTCGACGATGTATGGGATGCACCCGCGCATCCCTATACGCGCGCATTGCTGGCTGCGATGCCGTCCACCGATCCCGATAACCGCACCAAGGAGCCGCCGATCACCGGCGATCCGCCGAACCCGATCGATCCGCCATCCGGCTGCCGCTTCCATACGCGCTGTGCCTTCGCCGAGTCCATATGCGGCGAGAGCAAGCCCGCGCTTACCAAGATCACCGCCAACGGCCATCAGGCGGCCTGCTTTATGGCGATCCCTGGCTCCGGCCATACCAAGGCGCCCGGCGCAGGAGTGCAGAAATGACGAAACCGAGTGCGAAACAGATCAAGGTTCTATCCGAGGTGACAGGACTGCCAGCCTCCGATGAAGTCGCCGAGCGTATTGCCGTTTCCATGGGCCCGGCTTTCGAGAACTTCGCCGCCATCGCCGGCACTCTGCCGCTTGATCTCGAGCCCGCGACCTATATCGCGGTCCAGAATGGAAAGACCGGCAAATGAGCGTTACCGAACCCGCTTTGCTCTCGGTCACCGAAGTCGCGAGCGCCATCGCAACGAAGAAGCTGTCATCGCGCGAGGCTACGCAATCATGCCTCGACCGCGTCGCAAAATGGCAGCCACATCTTAACGCCTACATGTCCATCGAGACCGAGGCTGCGCTTACGGCGGCCGATGCAGCCGATGCCGCGTTGGCCAAAGGCGATAGCCGCGGCATTCTGCATGGCGTGCCGATGGCCCATAAGGACATGTATTACGATGAAGGCCATGTGGTCACATGCGGCTCCAGGATCCGCAAGGATTGGGTGGCGACCACCACGGCAACTTCGCTGCAGCGCCTGAAGGATGCGGGCACCGTCCGGCTCGGTTCGCTGCAGATGGTCGAATTCGCCTTCGGCCCGCTCGGCCACAACACGCATTACGGCCCGGTTCGCAATCCCTGGAACGTCGCCCATGCGACTGGTGGTTCGTCCTCGGGCTCCGGCTCGGCGGTCGCCGCGCGCCTCACCTTCGCTGCGCTCGGTTCCGACACCGGAGGCTCCATCCGCATGCCCGCGCATTTCTGCGGCGTCTCCGGCCTGAAGACCACAGTTGGCCTCGTCAGCCGTGCCGGTGCGATGCCGCTCTCGCAGTCGCTCGACACCGTTGGCCCGCTGGCGCGCACGGTCGAGGACTGTGCGCTTGTCACCGGCCTGATGGCGGGTGCCGATCCGCTCGATCCGACCGCCAGCACCCGCGAGGTGCCGGACTACGTGGCGGCTGCCAAGGCGCCCGCCAAGGGGATGACCGTCGGCATCCCCAAGGCATTTTATGTTGACGATCTCGATGCCGACACGGAGGAGATCCTGCAGAGCACGATTGCGGCACTGAAGGACGAAGGCATCAAGATCGTCGAGGTCGATCTGCCCAATCAAGGCCAGCTCACGGCCGCCTGCCAGCTCGTGCTCGCCACGGAAGCTGCGGCCTTGCACAAGCGCTGGATGATTGAACGTCCGCAAGACTATGGTCCACAGGTATTGATGCGTCTTCAGAACGGTCTCGCCGTCACGGGCGTCGCCTATCTCGAAGCTTTGCGCTGGCGCGGCCCTGCGCTTGCCGCGCATTTGGCGGCTATGGCCGGCATCGACGCCATTCTCGCTCCGGTTTCGCCGATGGCTGCGCCGCGGATTGACGAGACCGATGTCGGCAACGGCCCCGGTGCCGAAGCCCTGATTCAGCGCGTCACGCGTTTCACTCGGCCGATCAACTATCTCGGTCTGCCCGCACTTTCGATCCCGGCTGGCTTCACCAAGGCGAAGCTGCCGGTCGGCATGCAACTCGTGGGCCGCCCGTTCGAGGAAGCGACGTTGTTGACCATCGGTGCGACGTTCCAGCGTGCGACCGACCACCACACGAAATGCCCGGATCTGCCATGACCAATCTGATCGATGTTCGCAATCTCAATGTCACCTTCAGCGGTGAGCGCACCGTCTATGCGGTGAATGATCTCAGCCTGTCGGTGAAGCAAGGCGAAGTGCTCGGCCTGCTTGGCGAATCCGGCTCGGGCAAAAGCGTCACGTTGCGCGCGTTGATGCGGCTGCTGCCGAAGAAACGCACGAAGATCACCGGCAGTATCAATGTGCTGGGAAAGGACGTGCTCGCGCTTGACGACGACGAGCTTTCAAAGTTCCGCGGTCAGAGTGTGTCGATGATCTTCCAGGAGCCGGCGCTGGCACTTGATCCTGTCTATACCATTGGTCAGCAGATCGCCGAAAGTGTTGTTCGCCACGAAGGCAAGACTCATGCGGAAGGCGTGAAGCGCGCGCTTGAAATGCTGGAGGTCGTGCGTATCCCTTCGGCCAAGCGCCGTCTCGATGCCTATCCGCACGAAATGTCCGGTGGCATGCGCCAGCGTGCCATGATCGCGCTCGCGCTCGCCTGCAAGCCTAAAATCCTGCTGGCGGATGAGCCGACGACGGCGCTCGATGCTACCGTGCAGATCCAGATTCTGCTGCTGTTGCGCGAGTTGCAGCGCGAATTCGGCATGTCGATCATCTTCGTCACCCACGATATCGGTGTTGCTATCGAAATCTGCGACCGCGTTGCCGTGATGTATGCCGGGCAGATCGTGGAGCAGGGCACGCTGAGCCAGATCGTGCGCTCGGCCGTGCATCCCTATCCCAGGGGTCTGTTGTCCTCGACGGTGCATGGTGCCAGGCGTGGTGAGCGACTGGAAACGATCCCCGGCACTCCACCGTCGCTGGATAAGCCGCCGACCAACTGCTCCTTCTCCCCGCGCTGCAAATTCGTGCAGGACCGCTGCGTCGAGGCACCGCCGCCGAATGTTGAGCTGGCAGGAGACCGCGTCGTGCGATGTATCCGGGCGGAAGCCGCTATAGTCGCATAGTTTGCAGCGACGTTCTACTTCACCTCTCCCCACCGGGGAGAGGTAATCCGAGCGTCGCTGTGACGACGAATTAGTTCTTCAAACTCTTCAACAAAAACATCAACGCCGTCTGCGCAAACATCTGCATATTACCCTGTCGGTCGTTGCTGCCTGTTTCCAGCGTCATGACTTCATTGGCCGGCCCGGCCACGGCGATGCAGCTATGTCCGGCGGCATCGCCATAGCGGTTGCCTGATGGCCCCGTGGCACCTGTCTCCGACAATCCCCAGTCGCAGCCCAGCCGCTCGCGGATCTGCGACGCAAGCAGTTGCGCATAGGGCTCTGAGGACGAGCGCATGCCCGGCACCCGAAACGCATCGTCGGGAATGTCCATCAGCGCCCGCCGTGCATCGCGGGTATAGATCACGCCGCCGCCGATGAAATAGGCGGAGGCCCCAGGCACGGCGAGCAGCGCAGCCGAGATCAATCCACCTGTCGACGACTCGGCGACACCGATTGTCTGCTTGCGTGCGATGAGTTCGATCCCGACTTTCTCGGCGAGCGGCAGCAGATCCTTCACGACTTCACTCCCGCTTTCTTCGTCGCCAGCGAACTGTAGACGGCGCGGACGAAGTTCTTGGCTGCGGTCTCGTTCGGTGCCCATTTCGCATCGAGATCGGCGAACGGCTTTGCTGCCTGCACCTCGTCTTCGCTCTTGCCTTCCTTGACCAGTTTCGCCATGCGGTCGCGTGCCGTGACCAGCATGTCGCGATAGGCGGTGAGCGCGGCCTTGTCGCCGAGCGGGCCGTGGCCAGGGACGATCTTGGTCTTGTCGTTGGCCATCTTGAGGTAAATGTCGGCCGCGGCGATCATACCCTTGATGTTGCCGCCATTGAGCACGTCGATATTCGGATAACGCCCATTGGTGAAGGTGTCGCCGGTTGCCAGCACATTGGCGCTCTTGAAGTAGACATATGTGTCACCGTCGGTATGCGCGTTCTTGATGTGATGCAGGTCCGCAATGCGGCCGCGCAGGCTGAGCGATAGCCGGTTCGGATAAGTACGGGTGGGTAGTGCTGCCTTCGGAGCGGGTGGGTTTTGACCACCAGTCAGGAAATTCGCTGTGCCCTTGGCGAGGCGGGTGCGCACCTTGATATTCGCTACGATGGTTGCGCCGTCCTTGGCGAAGGCCTCATTGCCGCCAGTGTGGTCGCCATGGAAATGCGTGTTGACGACGTATTTCACGGGCTGGTGCGTAAGCTTGGCGATGGCGGCCTTGATCTTCTCGTGCAGCGGCGCGAACTGGCTATCGACTAGGATGGCGCCGGATTTGGCGGTGGCGAGCGTCATGTTTCCGCCCATGCCCTCCAGCATGTAGACGCCGTCGCCGAGATCGGTGGTCTTGATTTCGACCTTGGAGAAATCAGGCGTCGGCGGCGCTTGTGGCGTCTGTTGCGCGTATGCCTGTGCAGTAAAGGCGAGAAGTGAGCCGGCAAGAAGGATCGCGAGACTGCGCATGAGGCACTCCAGAAAGTCGAACGCCGATGTCTTAGCACATCGGCGTTCCCGTCAATCCTTCGATGCGTTCACTTCGGCGTGGCTCACGCGGGAATAGGCTTTTGCGCGGTTGCCTCACCGCGATTCCGATAGATCGCAAGCGCAGCAATGGCCCCGCTCGCGGCGGCGGCCATTAGCCAGAAGCCGGGAGAGGCGCGGTTGCCCGTGTGCTCGATCAGCCATGTGGAAGCGAATGGCGTGAAGGTGCCGAGCAGGCCAGCGGCCAGCGCAAAGGCGAGCGAGAAACAGGTTGTTCGCACATGCGGCGGCACGATTTCCACCAGCGCACCGAGCATCGTGCCGCTATAGACGCCGAAATAGAACGAGAACAGCATCTCGACGGCGAGCATCTTGCCGAATGTCGGCGCACTCACCAGCCAGCTCAGCGCGGGGTAGGCGGTGAGGAAGGCAAGGCAGGTGATGGTGAGCAGAACCGGCTTGCGGCCGATGCGGTCCGATACGGCGCCGCCAACGGGATTCCAGATGAAGTTGGTGACCGCGATCAGGCAGGTCACGATGAGAGCGTCTTGCGTGGAGAGCTTGAGCACGTTCTTGCCGAAAGTCGGTGTGTAGACCGTGACGAAATAGAACGTCACCGTGGTCATGGTCGCCAGCATCATGCCGAGCAACACGATGCGCCAATTGGCGGCAGCGGAGGCAAACACCTCGCGGGCCGTCGGATGCTTCTTCATCTTCAGGAATTCCGGCGTTTCCTCCAGCGTCCGGCGCAGGAAAAACAGGAACGGGATGATGATGCAGCCGATGAAGAACGGAATCCGCCAGCCCCAGGCATCGACGACGTCCTTCGGCATCACCTCGCTAAGCACGAAGCCGATCACTGCCGCGACAAAGATGGCCACTTGCTGGCTGGCCGACTGGAACGAGGTGTAGAAACCGCGATTGCCGGGCGTCGAAATCTCCGCGAGATAGATGGACACGCCGCCGAGCTCGACGCCGGCTGAGAAGCCCTGCAACAGCCGTCCGATCAGTACGATGATCGGCGCTGCGACGCCAATAGTCGCATAGGTCGGGCAGAGTGCGATGGTCACGGTGCCCGCGGCCATGATCGCGAGGGTGACGATCAGCCCCTTCCGGCGACCGATCTGGTCGATATAGGCGCCAAGTACGATGGCCCCGACAGGGCGCATCAGGGCGCCGAGCCAAAACACGCCGAAGGTGTTCAGCAGCGAGGCCGTCTCGTTCTCGGATGGAAAGAACGCCTTGGCGATGGCGGTGGCGTAGAAGCCGAACAGGAAGAAGTCGAATTGCTCCAGGAAATTGCCACTGGTTGCCCGCAAGATTGCCGCAAGGCGTGACTTGATTTGAGGCGTCGAAACCGCGCCCGGCGCAGTATTTCTTGTGACGTCCATGTGGCGTTCTCCCGGCCTCATTGCGACCGGCGAGATGCGCGGCCGGGCAGCTTTCGCTACCTATATGCGTCAATATGCCACAGTCTGCAGGGATGGGCCAAGCCGAAAAGGATCAGGCTTTAAGCGGAGCCTGAGTCAGCAACCACTGCCGGAAGGCGTTGAGATTGGGGGTGTCCGCGCTCGCCTCCGGTGAGACTAGATAGAACCCGGCATCGGCCGGTAGCCGGATATCGAATGGCATCACGAGGCGGCCGGAGGCGAGATCGCCTTCCACATAGGTGGTGCGGCCGACCGCGACGCCGAGGCCGTCGATGGCGGCTTGCAGGGTCATGAAGACCAGGTCGAAGCCGAGGGCGGGTTGCTTCGAAATCGTGAGCGGCAATCCCGCGGCGGTTAGCCAGAGGCGCCAGTCGTCGTCGTGGCTGGCATTGGTGTGCAGCAACGTGTAGCGCGCGAGATCTTCGGGTCTGCGCAGGGGGCGATCGCCCATCAGCAATTTTGGACTGCACACCGGAAACAGGTGGTCCGCCGTCAGCCAGTCCGCCCGCACGCCAGGCCATTGCCCGCGGCCGTAGCGGATCGCGGCGTCGACGTCTCCGCTCTTGAAATCCACTAATGCTGTCGAGGTCGTGATGCGCACGTCGATATGCGGATGCGCGTGCTGGAACGCGGAGAGCCGCGGCAGCAGCCATTTCGAGGCGAAGGACGCGAGCGTGCTGACCGTCAGGACATGATCGCGGTCGCGATGCAGCAGGCGGTCCGTTGCCAATCGCAGGTCGTTAAATGCCGCGCGTATACCCGGCAGGTAATCGCGGCCCTGTTCGGTGAGTGCCAGAGTGCGGTTCTGGCGAATGAAGAGTTTGACACCGAGTTCTTCCTCGAGCCGCTTGATCTGATGGCTGATGGCAGTCTGCGTGACGTTCAGCTCATCCGCCGCAAGGGTGAAGCTGAGATGCCGCGCTGCGGCCTCGAAGGCGCGCAGGCCATTTAGGGACGGCAGTCTGGGACTCATCGCTTCTCTCCCTCAGCCGGTTCAATGCATGAGCTTATCTCATGAATTGCGATGCGCAATGTCGTTTGTCGGAACCGCCGTTCGGGCCGATATATGTTGCTGTAGATTTGGCCGAAGGAGAGAAAAATGTCCATTTGCACTCATGAATCGATGACAAATCATCATGTTTCGACGGGGCTGTCCGGGATTGCCGATACGCTCAGGCTGTGGTCGCAGCGCCACCGGCAGCGCCGTGAACTGGCGGAATGGACCGAGCGCGATCTGCACGATCTCGGTCTCAGCTGGTCGGAGATGCTGGCGGAAGCCGACAAGCCGTTCTGGCGGGCCTGAGGCCCGTCAGCCGCGCGGGAGGATGTCATGCAACACATCGATCTTCACGATCTCGGGCGATATTCCGACGTCCTGCTGTCGCGCGACGGCGAGGTGATCACCTTGCGCTTCGCCGATCTTGCTGACGCTGACGCATTGCAATCTTACTTTCGCGGACTGTCGTCGGGATCGCGCTACAACCGGCTCATGGGCGCGGCGAGCGAGCTGCCGGCCGGTCAGCTCGATCGCTTTACCCATGTCGGCGAGGACGATGGCTTCACGCTGGTCGCCACGACAAAGCGCGATGGCGTCGAGAAGATCATCGGCGAGGCGCGCTATGCAATCGACGACGAGAGCAACGACCTCGAGATCGGTCTGTCTGTGGATGACACGATGCAGGGGCGGGGCATCGGCGCGGCGCTGCTCGGCAATCTCGCATGTCGTGCGGCGGCGCTCGGAGCAGGCCGCCTGTTCGGCGACACCTTGCGATCCAACGATGCGATGCTGGCGCTGGCGCGGAAGGCGGGTTTCGCCTTCGTGCCAACACCGGGCGATTGGAAGCAGATTCGTTTCGAAAAGAAGACTGCACTCGCGCCCGACGATATTCCGTGTGCGAGCTGGCGACTGGCGGCCATCGCCGCCAGTGCGCATGCTGCGTAGCCGTCACTCGGATGCCTTCGCGAAATCCGTCGAGGTGGCGAGATCGCGCCATGCTGCGAGCTCGGTTTCCACATGGAGGTGCTTGGCCTCGATGCGGGTCACCGTGTCGCTGCCGAGGGGCAGGCGGGTCGGCGGCTTCGTCGCCGCGGCGAGCTGGATGAAGGCTCTGGCCAGCTTGTTGGGATCGCCAGGCTGGGCGTGATTGGCATCGGCTGCATGGGCGCGCGTCTTGCCGACGGTCTCGTGATAGTCATCGATCTGAAGGCCGGTGCGCACCAGCGAGTTATCGTCGAGGAAATCGGTGCGGAAGAAGCCGGGTTCGACCACGGTGACATGAATGCCCAGCGGCGCGACCTCGGCGCCGAGCGCTTCGCTGATGCCTTCGACAGCGAATTTGGTCGAGCCGTAGACACCCCAGCCCGGATAACCGGAATAGCCGCCGACCGACGACACGTTGATGATGTGGCCCGCGCGCTGTCGGCGCATATGCGGTAGCACGGCGCGGGTGACGGCGAGCAGGCCGAACACATTGGTCGCATAAAGCCGTTCGACTTCCGCAGCGCTGGCTTCTTCCACGGCGCCGAGCAGGCCGTAGCCGGCATTGTTCACCAGCACATCGATGCGGCCGAAGGTCTTCACCGCGAGGCCGGCGGCCTCATGCGCCTGTTCCTCTTTGGTAACGTCAAGACGGGTGGCGAGCAGGCGTTCGTGGTGGCCCAGCCGGGCGGTGACGGCGGCGGGATCTCGCGCCGTTGCCACGACGGCGTCGCCTTGAGCGAGGGCTTCTGCGGCGATGAGGGCGCCGAAACCACGGGATGCTCCTGTGATGAACCAGACACGCATGATCGTCTCTCCTTCAAAGGCCCCGCGACATCGCCAGGCTGATGGGAGGGACACTAGGGCCTCGCCAGAAATGAAATAATCCGCTACTTATTCCATATGTTAATGAGCAAAATTCATCAATGAACCGGATCGGGCCTGCGGAGCTGGCCACGTTTCTGGCCATCGCGCGGCACCGCAGTTTTCGCGGTGCTGCGGTGGAGCTTGGCGTGACGGCTTCGGCGCTCAGCCATGCCTTGCGCAATATCGAGGAACGGCTCGACCTGCGCCTGATCAATCGCACCACGCGCAGCGTGGCGCTGACGGAGGCGGGCGAGCGGTTGTTCGCGCGCGTCAGCCCGGCGTTTCAGGATATCGACGATGCGCTGGAAGATCTGAACACGTTTCGCGGCAAGCCTGCCGGCACGCTGCGCTTCAATGCGGCGCGGCAATCGGCGCAATTGGTGCTGTTGCCGATCGTGACGCGCTTCCAGCAGGTCTATCCGGAGATCGGCGTCGAGATCGCAGTGAATGACGGGCTGGTCGATATGGTGTCCGCAGGTTTCGATGCCGGCATTCGTTTCGGTGAGACCATTGCGGCAGACATGATCGCCGTGCCGATCGGTCCGCGGCAGCGTTCGGCTGTCGTCGCCTCGCCGGCATTCTTCAAGAAGAATAAGTCGCCGCAGACGCCGCACGATCTGAAGAACCTGCCATGCATCCGCTTCCGCTTCTGGGGCGGCGCGCTGTATCGGTGGGAGTTCGAGCGTGGCGGCATCGAATTGGAGATCGATGTTGCTGGCCCGCTGACGCTGAACGATCAGGACCTGATGGTGGATGCAGCGCTGGATGGGGCGGGCCTCGCTTATGTGTTCGAGAAGCAGGTCGAGGATCTGATCGCGAAGAAGAAGCTGGTGCGCGTGCTGGCCGATTGGTGCCCGGCCTATCCCGGCTTCTTCATGTACTATCCGAGCCGTCGGCAACTCTCGGCGGCGCTGCGGGCATTCGTGGATTTTGTGAAGGCTGCGAAATAGCTCAGGACTGTAGGATGGGTTGAGCGCAGGCGCGACAGCGCCGGAGGGATACCCATCACCACATGCGTCGGTGCTTGTTGTGATGGGTATCGCTTCGCTCAACCCATTCTACGCAGAGCGTACCCTAGCTTCCCTTGAAGTTAGGCTTGCGCTTCTCGATGAAGGCCTGCACGGCCTCCCGATGATCGGCGGTCATGGTGCCTCGGATCAGGCGCTCGGCCTCGTGATCGCGTGCTGTGGCGAAGTCGAAGGCGAGGGCTTCGTCGAGATTGTCCTTCATGTAGCGCAGCGCCAGCGTCGGTCCCTGCGCCATGTCGCGCGCGAGGGCAAAAGCGGTGTCGCGCAGTTCGGCATCCGGCACCACGCGGTTGAACAGGCCGATGCGTTCGGCGCGTTCCGCATCGACTTTCTCTGCTGTGAACATCAATTCGCGGGCGCGCGCGGTGCCGATGAGACGCGTCAGCAACCATGCGATGCCATAATCGCCGCTGAGGCCGACGCGCAGATAGCCGGTGGAAACGAAGGCGGATTGCGCGGCGATGCGGATGTCGCAGGCCATGGCAATCGCGAGGCCGGCCCCAGCGGCGGGTCCGGGCAGCGCTGCAATTGTTGGCTTGCGCACGGCCACTAGTGCGCCGGTGAGCAGGCGCTGGCGCTCCTGCAGATCGGCCACGCGCGCGTCGAATGACATGTCGAGGGTGGACTGCTTGCGATGGGCACCCATGCCCTTCACGTCGCCACCGGAACAGAAGGCCGTGCCGGCGCCGGTGATCAGCAGGGCGCCGACCTCCGGGTTCTCGCCGCAGACACGGATCATCGTACGCAGTGCGGGTGTCAGATGATCGGAGAGCGAGTTGCGGGCTTCCGGCCGATTGAGCGTGATGACGGCGACACGGTCGCGGATTTCACAGAGCAGTTCGTTGGTGCCGGTGTCGATGGTCACGCCGCTATCGCTCATCTTGCGCCTCCCGCTGTCGGTTCAGAATTTTTCGACCCATGGCCGGATTTCGAGTTCCGAGCTCCAAGCCGTACGCGGTTGCTGCAGGACATGCCAGTAATTTGCCGCGATGGCATCGGGATCGAGCAGCGAGTCTGGCTTGTCCGCCGGTTCGGTGCGGACCGAACTGCGGATGCCGCCGTCGATTACGAAATGCGCGATATGGATTCCCTGCGGCGCGAATTCGCGGGCGAGCGATTGTGCGAGGCCGCGCAGCGCGAACTTGCCCATGGCGAAGGGTGCCGACTGTGCAAAGCCCTTGATGCTGGCGGAAGCGCCGGTGAACAGGATGGCGCCGCGTTTGTTCGGCAGCATGCGCTGCAAGGCCTGTTGCGCGACCAGGAAACCGCCGAAGGCGCTGACGGCAATGGCGGAGGCGACATCGGCCGGCGCGAGTTCGATGAAAGGACCGCGGGCGCGCTGGCTGGCGTTGTAGACGACGACGTCAGGCGCCCCGATCTGCGCTTCGACGTCGTTGAACAGCTTCGTCACATCGTCGGCTTGCGTGGCGTCGCAGCTGAAGGCTTTCGCGCCGGTATCGCGGCAGAGCGTGTCGAGCTTGCCGGTATTGCGCGCGGCGAGGGCGACGCGAATGCCTTGTTGCGACAACAGGCGCGCGAGCGATGCGCTGATGCCCTCGCCGGCGCCGACGATCAGGGCCGTTTCGTAATGCGGGATATCCATGGACGAACCTCCGGCGGGAGCACTTTATTCGCGTGCGTTGCGGGTGCATGATGGAGATGGAAACGCCGTCGACACAGCACAAGAGGCCGCCATGAACGCCCACGCGCAAATAGAAAATCTGATCGCGCCGGATACGTCCGGGATGAATTTCTACCATGCCGATCCGGCGCTGCGCGATTTGCTTCGCATTCATCTGCCGGACGATCTGTTCAAGCATATCGAGCCGCATCTGGAACGGCTGGGCGAACTTGTCGGCGGCCCGCTCGATGAAGCCGGGCGCATGGCGGACCGGCATGGGCCGGTGCTGCATCAGCGCGACAAGTTCGGGCAGGACGTGCAGTGGGTGGAATATCACCCGGCCTATCGCGAGCTGGAGAATGCGGCCTTCGGCCAGTTCGGCATTCACGCGCTGTCGCATCGCAAGGGCATCATGGGCTGGCCATCCACCTATCCGGTGGCGGCGAAGCACGCATTCACGTTTTTGTTCAATCAGTCCGAATTCGGCATGGGGTGTCCGATCAATGTCACCGACGGCGCGGCAAAGCTGCTGTCGAAATTCGGCGACGAAGCGCTACAGGCGAAGTATCTCGACGGGCTGACGCAGACCGACATGAGCAAGCTGACCCAGGGCGGCCAGTTTATGACGGAGAAGGAAGGCGGCAGCGATGTCGGCAAGCTGACCGCGCGTGCCGTGCAGGAGGGAGATCACTGGCGGCTGTATGGCGAGAAATGGTTCTGCTCCAACGCCGATGCGAAAGTGGTGATGCTGCTGGCGCGGCCGGAGGGCGCGGTCGGCGGCACCAAGGGCGTCGGCCTGTTCCTGATGCCGCGTTTCCTCGACGATGGCACGCAGAACAACTATCGGATCGTGCGCCTGAAGGACAAGCTCGGCACGCGTTCGATGGCGTCGGGTGAGATCAAGCTCGAAGGCGCCATTGCTTATTCCGTCGGCAAGCTCGATCGCGGTTTCGTGCAGATGGCGGAGATGGTGAATTCATCGCGCCTCTCCAATGGCGTGAAGTCCACCGCGCTGATGCGCCGGGCGTGGCACGATGCGATCACGGTGGCGCGCAATCGCGTGGTGTTCGGCCAGCGCATCATCGACATGCCGCTGGCGCGGCGGCAGTTGATGAAGATCCTGCTGGCGACGGAGCAGGGACTTTCCATGAGCTTCCTCACGGCTGATGCGCTCGACCGCGCAGAAGCCGGTAGCCAGGATGCGGCGGCGCTCCTGCGCATTCTGACGCCGACGTTGAAGTTCCGTGCCACGCGCGATGCACGCAAAGTGTGCGGCGATGCGATGGAGATGCGTGGCGGCGTCGGCTATATCGAGGAATTCGCCACCGCGCGGTTGCTGCGCGATGCGCATCTCGGTTCAATCTGGGAAGGCACCGGCAACATCGTTGCCCTCGATGCGCTGATGCGTGCGGTGGGACGGCATGGCGCGGAAGCGGCATTGGCTGCCGATCTGCACAACCGGCTCAACGAATCCCAAAGTGTACCGCAGGCCTGGCGCGACCGGCTGCATGCGCTGTCCGACCGTGCGATCTCCTTCGCGCGCGAGGTTGCGGCCAATGCAGGCAATGAAGGCGATGCCCGCCGTGCCACCAGTGCGCTGTATCATGTGGCCAGCGCGGTCGCGATGGCGTGGGAAGCGCACCGCATACATTTCCATCGCGGCGATGCGCGGCGGTTGCTGATGTCACGCCTGGTGATCGAGCATCGCCTGCTGACGCCCGATCCGTTCGCGGTGATCGAGAGTGAGACGCAGAAGGCCATCGTCACGCATCTGCTCGGCGAGCGCGATGTGAGCATGGCCGAGGCCGGGCGGCTCGTGACCGCGTAAGCCGTCACTGCCGGCGGAACGGCGACTGGCGCCGCACAACGGTGACAAGCGGGTCTGACAGAAAGCCTGGTAACATACTGAAGATACTGAGAAAGCCGCGTGGTGCGAGAGGGACGCGCGCCCTTCAGGATCGTGACGACCGTGACGCAGTAGCACAGGTCAGACAGGTGCAAGCCAGTCATCCGTCCGTCTTATTCGTGGTGTTAACTAATTTCTGGTGCCGCCCTGTTTGACCGTATCATTCATTTTCAGTCAGGCCGTCGAGCTCAAATCGGAAAATAGTGAGGCGCGAGGCGGTTGCCCGTGATGTACCGTTGCCGGCGCATGTCGGTCGATTTTCGTTTTGTTGTTCGCTGCCGATCAGTCAGGGTGCTCTGCATGGCGTTGTCTGCGGGATTCGTTTCCCTCGACACGACACCAACCGTTTTCCCGCATTTCGTTTCCGCGGCCAGAGCAGAGACGGTGCGCGAAATCCTGTTCGACATTCCGCCGCAACGGCTGGAGACTGCACTTGATGTCTTTGGTGCCGTGAGCCGAACCCAGGTTCTGTACGAAACGGCGTTGGCGGCAGGTCATTGGTCGAACGGGGTCAAGGGAGCCTATCCGCCGGATACCGCGCTTCGGCTGCTGCTGGCGGGGACCGGCCTTGATTATGACTATACAACCGAGCGGGCCATCACCCTCGTGCCTTCGCGGGCACCTGATCCGTCCGCCCATGCCGGAGCTGATATCCGTCGTCATATCGCACGGTTCGACCATTTTCTCGGCGGCGTTCAGGCCGGCATCATGACTGCGTTGTGCCGCAACAGCGAGGCGCGGCCCGGCGATTTCAAGGTTACGATGCGGTTCTGGATCAATGGCGCCGGGGCGATCGTTAGCCCATCGCTGCTCACCACGACCGGCAAGCCGTCACGCGACCGCGCGATTACCAATGTTCTGACGCGTCTTGCTTTCAGCGAGTTGCCCCCGGCCGATATGCCGCAACCGATCACCATGGTGTTGACCGGAACGGGGGCGTCGGGCGATAGGGACGGCTGCGCGGATGCCGAGAAGGGTTGAAGCGGGACGGTCGCATGGCAGCGGTCTCGTACGTACAGTGGTGGACGAAGAGTCAGCAAGGCACGAGTTGAACGATGCTCCGGCAATTGCTTGTCGATCAATATGACGATCTGAGACAGCGGCTGGCGCGGCGGCTGGGATCGGACGATCTTGCGAGCGAGACCTTGCACGAACTTTATTTGCGGATGGACCGCGCGGACCCCGCCGGGACGTTGCGCAGCCCGTCCACCTATCTTCTCACCGCGGCCGTCAACCTGGCGCGCGACCGCTGGCGCACCGAAGGCCGTCGTGCGCGTCGCATTACAGTCGATGCTCTCTATGATCTCATCGATGAAAATCCCGGGCCGGATCGCGCGGTCGAAGCTCAATCGGATCTCGATGCGTTCCGGCGCGCGCTGACGCGGCTCACACCGCGGCAGCGCTCGATCGTCATGGCGGTGCGGTTCGAGCAGCTATCGCAGCCGGAAATCGCCAAGCGTCTGAATATTTCCAGGAGCCTCGTTCAACTCGAATTGCAGCGCGCGTTGGAATTTTGTCAGGTCTATATTGAAGCGAAGCGAATATAAGACATGCAGATTGCAGTGCGCGATAGGGTCGTGGCGGCGGAAAGGTGGCGTTTCGGGCCGTCCAGTCAGAGCACCGAACGATGAGTGAATCGACTTCAACTCACGATGAAGCGCTGCGGCGCGAGGCGCTGTCCTGGGTCTCGCGCATCGTGCTGGGCGAAGCGACCAAGGCCGATCTCGAAGCGCTGCGGCGATGGCGGGATACGAGCCCTGAGCATGCTGCCGCCCTGGCCCATGCCGGCCGTCTCTGGCGCGGTATCGAAGCGGCGTCGGCGACGTTGGTCAGCACCGGCGCGGTCTCATTGCCAGCCGCGGTGCCCGCAAGGGCTTTGGCGAGCCGGCGCGCGTTTCTGGGCGTCGGAGCTGCCGCAGCCGCTGCGGCCGGAGTCATGATCGTGCAGCCGCCGTTCAGTCTCTGGCCATCTCTCGCAGAACTGGGCGCCGACTACAGAACGTCCACCGGTGAGCGGCGGCGGGTCAATGTGGCGGATTCCGTTTCCATCGAGATGAACACGCAAACCAGTATTGCCATGCACCCGGTAGATGCGGCGCCGGCCATAGAACTTATTGCCGGGGAGGTTGTCGTCACTGTGGCGCCGAGCGGACCGCCATTCGTCGTCGTTGCCGGTAACGGACGCATCACCGCGCGTCACGGCACATTCGATCTGAACCGCAATGGCACGGCGGTCAGCCTGACATGTATCGAGGGCGAGGTCGGCCTCCAGTGCGAAGGGCGGACACTCACGCTTCGGCCCGGCACACAGATCTCCTATGATGCCAGCGGATCAGGCGATGTCGGCACCGCCGATCCCGCCCGGATTGCCTGGCGCGACGGCATGCTCGTCTTTCACGATACCCCGCTCGCCCAGGTGATCGCGGAGGTCAATCGCTATCGCGCCGGCAGGGTGATCCTGATGGATGCCGCCCTGGGGCGCCGCACCGTTACGGCACGTTTTGAGCTCGACCGCCTCGATACGGTCATGTTGCAAATTCGTCATGTTTTCAAGGCCCCGGTCAAATCTCTGCCAGGCGGCATCGTTCTGGTCGGTTAACGCCCTGTTTTCCCGGCGTCTCTGACCGCGTCCGCCGCCGCGCTGCATCGCGAGCGGAAATTTCGGCGGAATTTTCGAAATTCTTTTGGCATTCGGCTGCGCTGATCTCGTCTACCGCAAGGAAGAACGCGTGGCGCGACGGCGCCCGCGCGTCCGTGGCTTGGTGGCTGGCACTTGGGGACTATGCTGGCTATCGCTGGATTGGAAGGCATTGATGTCGAACCGTACGTCCGCTTGCGCGCCTGTTAACCCGTCTTCTCGTTACGCTTCGTCTCGTTACGCCTCGACGTTTCGTGGCTCGGTTCCTGATCGCCTTTGCAAACATACGGCATTTCTCGCCGGTGTCAGTGTGGCGGCTCTGCTGGCCGCGAGTGCGCCGGCCCATGCGCGTGCGTTGAACGGCGGTCGCAGCGTGGCGCAGCCGGTGACAGCGGCGACCGATGCGGCCGCGATCGGCGCGCAACAGGCTGCAGCCGTGGCCCGGCGCAGCATGGATTCGCTGACACGCGCGACGCAGGCGATGACGGCCATGCGAGACGCGCAGGCCGCAGCGCGCAATGCGGCTGCGGCGGCGACAGCCAATGTGCCGAACGGCCTGGCGGGTCTGGTGCCGGATCCCCGTGCCATGGCGGGCACGCCAAATCTGTGGGTCAATGCCAGCACGCCCACGGAGACGAAAAACGGCGATCAGACCACCGTCACGATTCAACAGCAGGCGTCGCGCGCCGTGCTGACCTGGCAGCGGTTCGACGTCGGCGCGCAGACCACGCTGGTTTACGACCAGCAGGGCAATCGTGACTGGATCGCGCTCAACCGCATCGACGCGACGGGCGTGCCGAGCCGGATCGCCGGCCAGATCAAGGCCGACGGCACGGTGCTGATCATCAATCCGAACGGCATCGTCTTCACGGGCACGAGCCAGGTAAATGTGAACAGCCTGATCGTCTCGACCAACGACATCACGTCGAGCGCGTTTGCAAGTGTGTTCGCGGCTAACAATCCCAACTATGTCCAGCCCAGTGGGCAGACATTCTTTGTCCCGGCGAGAGAAGATGCTGCCAACACCTTCTTCCTCGAGAACGGTCTCTTCACCCTCGACGGTGCAAACGGCGGCCGTGGCAAGTCGGTCGCCTTCGGTCTCGGCAATACACGCCCTGGCCTGGCCAGCGACAATCTGCCGATGCTTGCCAATCTCACGATCGATGTGCAGGCCGGCGCGCGCATCAATGCCAATGTCAGCGACTCCAATGATGGAGGATATGTCGCGCTGATTGGACCGAAAGTCAGCAATGCCGGTGCGATTTCGACGAGCAAGGGGGCGATCCATCTGCTTGCCGGCGCCAATGCGGTGCTGACCGAACCCCTGACCACGGACACCGGCCACAAGGCCAATATCAGCGGCAGTTTGTTCTTGCCGTCGCTCGCCGGACTGCCACTGGACAATGGTCTCTCGCCGTTCACCGCCGCACCCACGATCAACGGCGTTGTGACCAATGATGTGAACGGACTTCTGATATCGCGCACCGGTGCGGTCAATATGGTTGGCCACACGCTCAATCAGCTCGGCGGCATCGACGTCACAACGGGCGTGAGCCGACCGGGATCGATCAGTCTCTATGGAGACTTCGGCCCCGACAAATCGAACTTTGCGCTTGGCAGCGGCCAGATCACCATTGGCGCCCGCAGCGTGTTGCTGATCGCGCCGGAAGATGACGGTGCGACGATCCCGACCGGCGCGGCCAACCAGGCCAATTATTTTCAATCCAATCTTCAGCCGAAGATCCTGATTTCGTCGCCAACAATCGTCATTCCGGACGGCGCAATCATCAAGGCACCGGCCGCGTCGTTGAATCTCGCCGCCCTCGGCAGCGTTGTGCTCGAACCAGGCAGCATGATCGATTTGTCGGGACGGACGTCCGCCGTGCTGCCGATGTCGAGAAACTTTCTCAGCATTCTGGTAACGCAGAACGAAATCGCGGATTCGCCGGGAGCAAGCGCGCTCATCGGCAAGACGGTGATCGTCGATGCGCGGTTGCGCGGGACAAGGGCTGACGGATCGACATGGGTCGGATCTCCCATCGTCAATGCGGCCGGATATGCCGATGCGATCCCGATGTCGATAGATGAATTGCTCAGTGCTGCAGGCAGCGTCTCTTTCTCGGGCCAGAGCTTCGTCCAGAGGCCGGGGGCGATTGTCAATGTCTCCGGCGGCTATGTCACCTATACCGGCGGCGAGACCACGACCACGCAGTTGCTGGGATCGAACGGGCGATATTACAGCATAGGAAATGCTGATCCGTCCCTCTCCTATGTCGTCGCGCAGGGCTTCACCGTCAATCACGAAAGATGGGGTATCGCCGAAATCTACACGTCGATTTTTTCACGATCCGGTTCTTATGAGCAGGGCTATATCGCCGGCCGCAGCGCCGGCCGTGTCGACGTCAACGCGGTCAATCCCATCCTTCAAGGGACGTTCGTCGCCGAGACCGTGACCGGTCGGCGACAGCGGATGTTTGCCCGCGGCGGCCGGGGCAGCGCGCAGGAAAATCCTGATGATCTTCCAAGCGGCGCGACGCTGAACATCCAGTTCGCTTCTCGCAGAGCGACAGATCTGGAAGAGTACACGGTTGCTCTCAGGGGAGGGCAGGCAGACGCCGATTCCTACGACCTGGCTCACTTCGATCCGGATGATGCGGCGTGGCTGCCGCAACTGCGTGACAAGGTCTTTCCGATCTTCACCGATGCGCTGAATGCTGTCGGTTTCGGCGCGATCTCGATTTCCGGCGCCTACGATCTGCGGGTCGATACCGGCGCCAAACTGTCGGTGCGGCCCGGCGGCAGCATCACCCTGAAGAACGTGTCCACGGTCAATGGCGAGCTGCGTGCGCCGGGCGGAACGATCTCGCTGGAAGGTTTCGTTCCGCTTGTTGCGGGTGTCTACCTCGTTACCCAGCCGCAGACCGAGTATCAGTTGCCGCCGGTGCCGTCGCTGGTGGTCGGTCCGAATGCCGTGCTCGATGTCAGCGGGCGGTGGGTCAATGACAAATCGGTGGAGCTTCAGGATATCGGCGGACCCGCGTTCATCGACGGCGGCTCGATCAGCATCACGACACAGAGGATCAGCCAGATCGTAGATGCCACTGCCGTCACGTCCACAGGTCAGCCCATCCTTGTGGTGAAGGACGTCACCCAAGGCATTGTTCTCGCGCCGGGAAGCATACTCGATGTCTCGAGCGGCGGCTATGTCGACGCCAGGGGCAGAATCAAGCAGGGCGCCGACGGGCTGCCGGTGGGCAGGGGCGGCAACATCACCCTCGCAAGCCCTTATGCGGATGGAGCCGGTTCGCAATGGCAGCCCCTATCGACGGCGGTCGCGGCGACCGATCTGCGCGTCACGAACTCGGCCGGCACAATTGTCTACGGAACCATCGTTGCCGGCAGCACCTACACGCTGTCGGCCGATCTGAATGCAGCGCGTGACGTCAACCACTATTTCCCAACCAGCATCCTTGGTGCGGAGTATTTGCCCGACCATGGCGGCATCGTCATCGGCGGCACGATCTATGCCGGCGGCCTGTCATCCGGCGGAACGTTCAGCTTGCAGGCGCCGACCATTCGCGTGGCAGACGGGCCGGCCATGGTGGCGGGCTATGGCCATGCGGCGGTGAATGATGCGCTGGCGGCGCAGCTTGCAACACGCTTCGGACTATCCGTTGGCACGACAGCCGGATGGCTGAATGCCGGCGGTGCCGCCGGGTCGGCCACAGCGCCTGGAACGGTGGCGCTGGCGCCGTCGTTCTTTGCCGCCGGCGGCTTCTCCAGCTATTCGCTGCGCAGCAGCTATGGCGGTCTGACGATCGCCGCCGATACGACGATTCGGCCGACGCAAGGCAACTATATCGTCGGCGCGGACGCGCTCGATCGTCCGACTGGAACGCCGATGCGATCTTTCTCCCAATTCGGCTTGTTGCCGGTGGGGCAGCGCGGTCCGGTGAATCTGGCGCTCAGCGTCGATATGTATGGCTATGACACGAAATCCTCGCCGCGTGGCTTCCTGCTCGACAAGGGCGCGCGCATCGTCACCGATCCGCAGGCGAGCGTGACAATTGCGAGCCAGGGATTGACGCGGATTCTGGGCGACATCGTTGCACCGGCCGGCGACGTTTCGCTCATTGCTACGAACTATCCGATGCTCAGCGTAATGACCAATGGCAGCTTGTGGATCGGTGACCAGGCGGTCCTGGATGTGAGTGGCGTGGTCATGGCGGATCCGTCACCGATTCGGAGCAATCGCGTCGAGGTGCTCGACGCCGGCACGATTACGCTGGCCGCGCCGACAACGGTCGTGCGCGACGGCGCCTCGCTGCTGCTGCGCGGAGCGTTCAGTCCGATCGACCGATCTGCAACCTCGATATTCGCCCGCGGGACAAGGCTGCAGCCGATCTGGAGCCGCGGAGGCAACCTGCAGCTGGCGACGGTGGGACCGACGAATTCGGGCAGCATCTACTTTGCCGGCATGGTCGATGCGTCGGGCGGGGCTGCACAGGCCATGGGCGGCAGCATGACACTCGGCAAAGCCGCCATCTCGGCGGCGCTCGCCACCCAGGCGCGCCTGGCTACCCAGTTGCTCGAGGGCCCGAACAATATTTTCATCGAGCCGGAGCATGTGAATGTTGCCGCGGGTCTGGGAGACGCCCCGGTCGGCACCGCGGATATCGTGACGCCGGTTCAGGACACCGCCTTCATCAGCTCGAAGGTGATCGACGGCAGCAAGTTCGACTCCGTCGTGCTGTATGGCGGGAATATCGGCTTCGTCGGCTCGGTGCGGGTGAACATGCCGGGCGCGCTGACGCTGCAGGCATCGAAAGGCAGCATCGTGCTGCTGCCCTCCGCGCAACCGGGATCGTTGCTGCCGGCGGGCATGCCCAATGATCCGCGCGACTATAACGGCGCGGTTGACGGCACGAGCGTCGTTCAGATCGATGCCGGCTATCTTCGACTCGTGGGTGGTGACCTTCAAATGATCCGGATCCCGTCGGTGCGCGCGGGAAGTTTCACCGCATCGGCGAAATGGATCGATCTGCAACGCCATCTGTCGATCGGCAATGCGAGCGATGTCAGCCTTGTCAGCGCCAGTGCGATCCGGGCGCTGCCGGACAATTACGGTTTCGAACTGCTTGATGCATCGGCACGTACCACATTCGGTGGCGCCCTGTATGTCCCGGGCAATCTCACGCTCGCTGCTGCGGAAGTATTCCCGGCCACCAACACCCATTTCCTGATCGAATCGGTGGGCAGCATCGCGGGGGCGAATACGCTCACCATTCAGCAGAACGGCGCCGCCACCGCTCCGCTTTCCGCTGGCGGCGGACTGTATCTGGACGCCGTCAACATCATCCAGAATGGCACCGTGTGGGCGCCGCTCGGCACTGTCGTCCTGGGTCTCACCGACGCCAGCCAGATTCCCGCCGCGATCAGCACGAGAGCCACCAGCAATGTGCCGGTGACACCGACGCGCTCGGTCATCCTGGGTGCCGGCAGCCTGACCTCGGTGTCGGCCTATGGCCTGACCGTCCCCTATGGGCAGACCATCGACGGGACGGCCTGGTATGCCGGCATGTATCAAAATACGACCGGTGTTGCCACGACGACGCCGCCCCTCAAGCAGATCGGCTTCAACACCGCGAATATCGACCAGCGTGCGGGCGCCGTCATCGATATCAGCGGCGGCGGCGAGATCTATGCGACCGAATTCGTGCCGGGCACCGGCGGCTCGCGCAATGTTCTGACCACTTATCAGGTCTCGCCGTCCGCAGTGGGCGTCGCGCTCACGCCGCAATATCCCGATGAACGACAGGTCTATGCGCTGGTGCCGAGCCAATCAGCCCCCGTCGCGCCGTATGACTCGACCTTCGCCGGATATCCTTATTTCTCGGGCCAAAGCGTCGCCGGAACGCGGGGCGGAAATCGCGAGCTTGCGGGAATCGCGCCGGGGACCGCCGTCTATCTCGATGGCGGCAACGGCATTCCGGCCGGCATGTATACGCTGATGCCCGGCATGTACGCCACGCTGCCCGGTGCCTATCGTGTCGTTCAGATTTCCGGTAACGGCACCAGCGGTCCGCTCAGCAACTTTCCGGCGCAGGCAGACGGTTCGCTCCTGATCTCCGGCCGTTTTGCGAATGCGCTCACCGGTGGCCGCGATGGTTTGACGAGCGTCTTCCAGCTCCAGTCCGCGGATGTCTGGTCGAAATATTCACGCATCGACATCAGCCGCGGCAGCGACTTCTTCACGCGTCTCGCCCTGAAGAGCGGCGACGTGGTGCCGCGCCTGCCGATCGACGGCGGCCTTGCCTCGTTTGGCGCATCGGCGTCGCTCAATCTGGGCGGCACGTTCCTGGCCGGCCCGGCGCCTGGCGGGCGCGGCGGCGTGATCGCAATCTCCTCCGAGAACATACTGGTCAAGAGTTCGGCCCAGGCGACACCGACCTCCGCGGCGGGCTATCTCCTGCTCGATGCGGATCAGATCAGCCGCTCGGGCGCCAGCCAGGTGGTGATCGGCGGCGCCGTCAGCTACGCGGCGGGTGGCGAGGTCATCGAGGCCCGGACGGGCCATGTCGAGGTGCTCACAGACGCTGCCCATCCGCTTGCCGGAAATTCCGTGGTGCTGGTGAGCCGCGCGGGCGGGCTGGGGATTACGCTGGATCCCGGCAGCGTACTGGCATCGATCGGTTCGGGGGACACGGTCGACACCACGCCGATCATCGCGACGTCCGTCAACGGCAATCTGGGATCGCTGCTACGCATCTCGGCGGGCGGTCCGGTCGGCATCTCTCGGAGCTTTACGCCTGCCGCGGATCCGTCGACGACAGCAGGCTCCATCGTCTTTGGCAGTGCGCCCGGCACCATGACGCCGCACGATGGCTCGGTGGTTTCCATCCTGGCGTCTTCGTTGTCGCTGGACACCAGCGGCAGCCTGTCGATCGCCGGCAATACCGACTTCCGGGTGTCGGACATCGATATCAGCGGCCCGATCGTCAGCCTCGGCAATGTCGGCGGTCTGACCGGCGGCGTCCGCGTCTCGTCCGCGGACATCGCGCGTTTCGCCGGCGCGCATTCGCTGCGGCTGCGGAGCGCGACGGTGTTCAATGTCTACGATGCCGGCGGTGCGATCATCGGCGATACGCTGAACCGCATCGCCGCGCTCACATTCGACGGTGCGGGATTCTATCACCAGGGCGGCCAGGCCATCATCCGCGCGCAGAACATCGCTCTCGTCAACAGCCTGAATTCGTCGAGCACATCGGGCGCGCTCAACGGCACCGGCGGTGCGATCAGCTTCGAGGCGACCGGCCTCGTCAGTGCGGGGACGGGCAAGAAAACGTTCGCCGGCTTCGCACAGCTCGGCCTGACAGGGGCCGGCGGAATCGAATTCGTCGGTGACGGTGGCTTCGAGATCGGCAGCGCGAATGCGGCGCTGAACGCACACGGCCTCGTGGTGCGCGGCGGGGCTGATCAGTTCCTGACCACCACCGGCGCGATCGCGATCGGATCGCTGCCAGGCGACCGGCCAGCTGTTGCCGCCGCAGATTTCGGCGGGTCGTTGACCCTGACCGGCACAGGCATCGTCGATAACAGTACGATCATCGCGCATTCGGGCAAGGTCAAATTGTCGGCGACGTCAGGCGGCGTCGTGTTGGGCGACGGCGCGCTGATCGATGCGACCGGAGCCACGGTTACGGTGGTGGACCGCGTGACCTATGCGCCGGGCGGCGCCGTTCATCTGGCGGCGAATGGCGGCAATATCGTCGTGAGCAGTGGCGCACTCGTCGATGTGTCGGCCGCCGGCCTCGGCTATGCGGGCTCGCTGATTATCGAGACAGGCGAGAGCGGCGTGGTGACGCTGGCGGGACAGACCAGAGGCGACGCGGCGTTCAGCGATCTCGGCGGCAGCCTGCGCATCAATACGGGGGCGCTCGCCGGCGATCTGCCGTGGTCGCGTTTCACCGGCGGCTTCGACGTCTCGGTGGCCCAGGGGGATCTCCGCATTGCGTCCGGCACGACATTGACGTCCGGCTTCGTTCAGTTGACGGCCAACAACGGCAATGTGGTGGTCGATGGCACCATCGATGCGCGCATGCCGGGCGGCGGCACCATCCGGTTGTTCGGCGCGGGTACGGCAGGTCCCGGCGGCACGCGCACCGGCGGCGTCAGTATCAATGCCGGTGCACATCTCGATGCGTCGCATCGGGGGGACGATCCGGACAATCCGCGCTACGCCAGCACGTCGACCCAGATCCCGAATGGCGGCACCATCACGCTCGGCACCACGGGCACGCCGAACGGCACCTATAACAGCAATTACGGCAACCAGAATGTCGATCGTTCCGGCTCCGGCCGCATCTATGTCGACGCTGGAGCGACGCTGGAGGTGAGTCCCGGCACCAACGGCACGGGCGGCCAGATACTGGTGCGCGCGCCGGTGCTGACGGACAATGGCGTCAAT
This sequence comes from Tardiphaga sp., assembly GCA_030147505.1. GTDB lineage: Bacteria > Pseudomonadota > Alphaproteobacteria > Rhizobiales > Xanthobacteraceae > Tardiphaga. The sequence goes on along the minus strand of JASBVG010000003.1, from coordinate 118,478 downwards.
GTCGATTTCCGCGGCCGCGTGGTCGGCGCATCCGCCGTTGCCTTGAGCGCCTATGCGACCTGGAGCACCACCGACGATGCCGGCCAGACCGGCGCGACAAAGCACTTCGACGGCATCATCGATCCCGCCGGCTGGTATACCGCGAATGGCGCGATGGTGAATGGCACCTGGGCCAGCATGGTGGCTTACAGGACCACGGCAGCCAATTCGATCGTCGGTGCGGGTGGCTTCACCGGGCAGCCTGTGAGTGTGATCCTGACGGGCGGCGGCGGCAGCGGCGCGACAGCGACGGCCGTGATGAATGTGGACAATGTCCAGCTAACGAATAGCGGCGTCTATACGAGCCAGTCGGACGCGCAAAGGCCGACCGTCACCTTCGCGCGCGGGGCAGGCGATACGACGGGCGTCGGAGCGACGGGCAAGGCGTTATTGGGCATCAATACGATCACGGTGCTCGACGGCGGATCCGGATATGATCCCAATATACCCGTGCAGGTCACGGTCCCGGCCGGGGACGTCTACGCCGGAGCGCAGCAGAGGGACGCGGTCGGTACCGCAATCGTCAATGCCAACGGCCAGATCGTCGGTGTCAATTTCACGAACCGTGGAGTCGGCATGTTCGTCAACGGCGCGGTCATTACTGTCACGGCACCGACCACAGGCACGTCGGCGCGATTCCAGGTCGATACCGTCCGGGTTGTCGGCGTCCAGATTGCGGAGAGTGTCGCCGGCTGTTGTAACCGCGGCGTCAACTATACGCGGGCGCCGGTCGTGACATTCAGTGGCGGTGCCGGGCCCGGCGGCGCGCAAGGGACGGGATTGCTGCAGATATCGGCGCTCAACATTACCTCGTCGGGTTCCGGCTATACCAGCGCGCCGACCGGCTTTACCGCCACGCGGCCGGACGGCAGCACCTTCAGCGGCAATGCGACGTTCCAGCTTCTGGCCGGCGGTGCCACCGGCACCCAGGTCAATGGCGTGATCACCAGCACCGCGCCCACCAGCGGCGGCTCGGTTCAGATCGTGCTGGTCGGCTCCGGAATATTCACGCCGACGGCGGGCCAGATCAACACCGATCACAAGACGTTCTACGACACGACGCTGAAGAACTTTGTCGCAAATTCCTTCGCGGGAAATACGTCCCAGGTGAAGTCGGACAGCTTCAGTTCAATCGATCCGTCGCTGCTGCATCTGCGGCCGGAAGTTGCGCTGGTCAATCCCGACGCCAACCGCAACGGTGGCAACATCACGGTGGCCAGTAACTGGAATCTGGGTGCCGGAACGGTGACGGATGCCGTCAACATGCGCGCAGATCTGTTCTACCGGACCTCGGTCGCCAAGGAGCCGGGCACGCTGACCCTGCGCGCCGTCAATGACGTGCAGATCAATGCGACGCTCAGCGACGGTTTCTTCACGACCGCCGCCAACGGTGCGTCGCTGACGGCGAATCTCGCCGCCAACAACATCGCCAACAATCCGGCAGTGGCAACGCAGCCCAATACGACCTCGATTGCCAATCTGATGCCGCCTACCATCGCCAGCGCGGGATCGTTCTCCTACGTTTTCGTCGCCGGCGCGACGGGCCTGGGCAACAGCAGCACTGCGCCCGCGGCCAATCCGGATGCGGTGGCGACATTTGGCTCCACCGGCGATGTTACCATCGATCGCCATACGGTGTTCAGGGAGACGACGGTTTCGACAAATGTGATCTATATGCCGAGCATGCTGCGAACTGGCACCGGATCGATCCGACTGACAGCCGGTGGCGACATCAAGTGGTTGGACGCTCTAGCGCCCGGCGCCATCTACACCGGCGGCCGCGCGCTCAGCGCCGCCGAGATGCCGTCGGCGGCGGATTTCACCAGGCCGGTGCAGACAGCCACCAACCCGCCGGGACTGGCCACGCAGCCGACATGGGCGGTCGGGGGTGGCCCGGTCGACCTCAGCGCGGGTGGCTCGATTATCGGAATCGAGCGGTCGATGCGTGACGCCAATTTGGGGCAGCTCTGGAACGGTTGGTATTTCCGCCGGGGCCTGTCGAATGGGTCGACGACCCCATTCCCAACGGCCAGCTTCGCTCAGACCGCGACCTGGGTGAACTATGGTAGCTTCCGGCAGGGCGTCGCGGCACTCGGTGGCGGCGATATCTTGCTACGCGCCGGCAGGGATATTATCGATATCTCGGCTTCCATACCTGAGACCATCATCGTGAGCGGCGGGAAGGTTGCCGCGACGCCGCCGACGATCAAGTATTATGGCGGCGGCGATTTGATCGTCAGGTCCGGCGGTGATCTGACCAGCGGCGCGTTCATGGTTGGACGCGGTAACGGCGATATCCGCGTTGGGGGCACGGTCAAGGCGACTGACGTCAATCCGGTCACGGGCTTGCCGACCTCGGTGGGGAATAATCCGGTCTCCCTGTTGCTCGCAATTCAGGACGGCTATGTCGACATTGTGGCCGGTGGTCCCGTTCTGCTCGCGGGTATCCTGGACCCGACATCGCTTGCTGTTCTCCCCGTTACGGGCGCGGCTGCGGCCGGCGCTCCCTTCACGAGCCTCGGTACGACCCTCTTGTCCGGTGCGGGGCCCAAGGGAAGCGGCGTGTCGATCAGCGCCGTGACCGGCAACGTCTCGATCGCGAACCCTGACATCCGCACATTGTTCGGAGCAGGCAGCGTGAATGGGCTGTGGCCAGCCGCCCTTCAGCTCAGGGCTTTAAGCGGCGACGTGGTTCTTGGCGATGCTACACGCACCGGCATCCCATATCCAAATCTGGTGCCATCGGCCGACGGTGGGCTGCAGATCCTTGCAGCAGGCTCGTTCCGGCTGAACGGCACCCTGTCGATGACGGATCCGCTGACGATCTCGGCCCAGTATCTTGGAAGTGGTGTCAACGGATTCAACTCCGCTCAATATGTGAGCCCGCTCGGTGTGCCGCTGTCAAATCTCACGTCGCCGCTTCACGGTGCAGACACGGATCCGTCGTTCATTGCTGCCGGTGTCGATATCGTCGGCAGTGCTGAGGTCCAGATGGAAAGCAACAAGGTCAATCTGACCCTGACGGAGCCGAGCACCATTCGCGCCGGCCGCAACATCGCCAATTTCAGCCTGCTCGGACAGAACAATGCAGTCACCGACATTACGAGCGTCATCGCTGGTCAGGATCTGACGGGAGGCGTCTACGCGCTGTACGGGCCGGGATCGTTTCTGCTGTCGGCCGGTCGCGATATGGGGACGTTTCTGAGAAGCCAGGTGGCCACCAGTAACATTTCGGCAAATTATCGCGGTATCCTTGCCATCGGCGACGGCAGCAATTCCGCGCCGGGGAGTAACGGAGCCGGCAACGGATTCGCAGTGAAACCCTATCTGCCGCGCCAGAGCGCCGATATCCACTTGCTGTTCGGTGTTGGACCCGGCGTCAACTATGCGGATGCGATCGATCGCTATGTCGATCCGGCAAAGGCCGGGCGCGGGGGAATCGATCTGCTCACCGGCATCGCCGCCGCTCTGGGCGAGCCGCGCGATCAGGCGTGGGCGACGTTCCAGACCTTGCCGGGCGCGCGCCAGCAGCTTCTGGTGCAACGGGCTTTCGTCGATTTCCTCGGCCAGGTGGCCAGGGATTATCATAACGCAGCCAGTCCATATCACGGCCAGTATCAGCGCGCTTACGATGCCATCGGGGTCTTGTTCCCCGCCTCCGTCGGTTATCCGAGCGAGCGCGGCTCGGCTGCGAGCAACAGCTGGAAAGGTGAACTCAATATCGCCCAGTCGCTGGTCCAGACCCAGCTCGGCAGTGACATCACAATTCTCGGTCCGAGCGGTGGCATCGTCGCCGGTTCGTCCGCGCGCGATCTCCTGAAGCAGAACCAACAGGGGATCGTCACCACGGCCGGCGGGTCGATCCGGGTCTTCACGAATGACAGCATCCGTATCAATCAGAGCCGCATCATGACCGCGCAGGGCGGCAATATCGATGTCTTCGTCGCCAATGGCGATATCGATGCGGGATCGGGACCCAAGACCCTGCTGACCAGCCCGGTGCTGTCGCTGATCTGCGGCGTCAATGGCAATTGCTACATCAATCCGAACGGCCTGGTGACGGGCGCCGGCGTTGCCGCATTGCTCACGCTGCCCGGCCAGGATCGAACGAAGAGCAATGTGACTCTAGCGGCACCGCGCGGCATCATCGATCTCGGCGCAGCCGGCGTTCGTGCAGGTGGCGATCTGGTGCTGGCAGCAACGCGTATCCTGAACTCCTATAACGCACAGAGCGGGGGCGTCGTGATCGGCGTGCCGCGGGCAGTATCGGTGGACACCGGCGCGCTCACGTCGGCATCCAATGCGACCGCAGCGACCCAGCAGTCGGCTGCGCCCGCGTCGGCGATTAACGACCGTCCCTCCGTCATCATTGTCGAGGTGCTCGGCTATGGCGGTGGCGACGGTGGCGAACCCGAGCCGGCGAATGACACTTACGTCATCAAGAAGCGGCAGAGCTACAATGCCAGCAGCCCGCTGCAGGTGACCGGCTTGGGGAATTGAGCGGCATCGGGACGACGATGAGGCCGGGGGCTGCTGAGTGCGGGCGGACATTGATGCGTTTGTCGGGCCAATATCCGTTCCACCCATATCGCTTTGCGCGAGGGGTGCTGGGCACTGGCCCGTCTGCACCGGCGGATGACCTACGGTGACTACCGTCGACTTGGATTTAATGGAATCGTGCCCCGGATACGATGCGGCGTGAAGTGGCGCTTCGCAGAGCCGGGACCGTTACGAATTCCGACGTTTGGAATGGTCCCGGATCTGCAGCATAAAGCGCGCTGCACCGCGCCCGGGACACGTTTCAATCAAAACCAGAAATGCTCTAGCGTCGGGCTTGGGTTGGCGGTGTCGTGCGTTTCGGCGCCCGGGCGATGATCGGCAGCACGATGGCCGTCGGCAAAGGCGCCGTTCGCTCGCGGGATGATGCAGCAAGCTCGACACGGACGGGCAGGTCATCTCTGTCCAGCCAGGCGTTCTGTCTACCTCCTTCGGAATCGATCAGCGTGAAGCTCAGGCGGAGCGGGCTTGTGAAGATCGCAGTGGCCGTACCGATTGTGCGGGGATCGGTATCCGCCAGAGCGCTGCTGAAAGGCGTTGAGTAATTGACCACCGTGTCGCCATTCGCGCCATGTTCAAGCTGATAGGCAGTTATCTGCAAGCCGACCATGGCATAGCTCGCATAGGCCGGCTGCACGAAGACGACATGATCACTGGTGGCGCGAAACAGGATCTGTGCCTGCCTTCCCCCCGGTACGGGCAGTGGAACTGCCTGCGCTAAGTCGGCGGACATTCGCGTCGTCAGCCTGATCCAGGCTTCTGCCTGTTCGATGGCACTCTGCCCGTGTCGCCACCTCGCGATCAATTGCCCCGCAAACGGCAAGGCAATGCTCACCAGAGCGACGCAAAGCGCTACGACAATCAGCATTTCTGCGAGGACAAAGCCGTTTGGCTCAATCCGATCTGTCTGATGCGATGGTTTCAAAGACCAATCTCCGACCGGAAGGAGCTGCTACGACAACCGTCAACAGTTGCGGTACCCTGCCGGGCGGCCCGGCTCCGGAGCGCTTGTCGCTATTTTCGATGCCGCTCGGTGCCGGCGCGAGACGCGACGCGCGTGTTGAGATCTCCACCGGTGCGGTGCGTGCGACGTAAGAGAAGCGGCCAAACTGCCCCTCGCGCGCAAGCGAAAGGCTGGAGCTCGATAATGCATTGGCGACGATGCGGGCGACCGAAAGGCTGGACATCTGCTCCATCGGGCGCCGGCTCGCATGGCGGGCCGACGATATGATCTGTGCCAATACGGCGAGCACGAGCGCGGCGATCGCGAGGGCGACCAGCGCCTCGAGCAGGAGGAAGCCGGCGCGGCGATCAGTTGCTGTCCTGCAGAATCTCGACATGTCCCGTGAGCCAGTTGGTACGGATACGCGCGGCGTGGCCGCCGCGAACAAAGCGGAACACGCCGCCGCAATTCGTGCCGTCGGCGCGAAAGACGATTTGCGTGCTCTCGGCACTCGCGACGCATCGGCTCCCTGTCATCAATCCGACCTCGACATCACGGGGAACCGCGACGCTGCGGCTGCCGGATTTGAAGAGGATCCGGCGGTGATCGAATGTGACATAGGCGGGCTCGCCGCGTGCGATCGCGGTGTTCCGTGCCTGGCGAAGAAGCGTCGCCGTATCGACCAGCAAGGCGCGATAGCGCGGCGCGCTCGTGCTCTGCGAAAGGACCGGGAACGCTATGAGGGCCAGGAGCCCCATCAACACCAATGCTGCGATCAGCTCGATCATGATGTAGCCGGCGTCCGGAGCAGCCAGCATGCCGTCATCACCAGCTCGTAATGTCCGCCGCACCGTCACTTCCTCCATCGCGCCCGTCGGCGCCGAGCGAGACGATCTCGTAAGACCGCCCGTCGCGCCCCGGCGACTGATAGACATAGTCGCGATTCCAGGGATCATGCGGAACGGCGCTGGATTTGACATAGGGTCCGTTCCAGTTCGACGTGTTGGAAGGCCGCACGATCAGGACGGCGAGACCCTCATTCGTCGTTGGATAGCGGCCGGTATCGAGAAAGAACAGATCGAGTGCGCTCTTCAGGCTTTCAATCTGCACCTTGGCCGTGCGAACCTTGGCGCCGGCGAGCTGGTTGAACACGCGCGGCGCGGCGATACCGACGATGAGCCCGATAATGGCAAGCACAACGAGCATTTCGACCAGGGTAAAGCCGGCTTGCCGTCCGGTATGACAGATCTCATCATAACGACGTTTGCGCAGCCATGTAATCGACAGCGAGTATTTCGGCATTGTCCACCTCGGCGTTTTATTGAACTGCATCATTGATGCTGATGAGCGCAGTCATGATCGTGACCATGAGGCCTCCGATCAGGCCTGCAATGGTAATGATCGCGACCGGACCGATCAGCCCGGCGACCTGCTCAAGCCGTTTCTCCAGCTTGCGGCCGTAGAGAGAGCCCGCCTCGGCGGCGACTTTCGCCAGTTCGCCTGTCTCTTCGCCGATTCGCATCATTCTCACGGCGATCGGGGGAAACAGGCCACTCTCGTCCAGCGCCTCGTGCAAGCGTCCGCCGCGGCGAACAGCGTCGCGCGCGGATGCGATGGCGGCTTTCCCCTTAACGCCGAGCATGTTGCCAAGCACGGCGAGCGCTTCGGTGAGGGGAACGCTCTGGCCAACCAGCACGGCAAGGTTGGAGAGAAACCGCGTTGTGAGCCACAGCGTCGCAATGCCGCGGATCACAGGCAGACGAAGGAAGGCAAGCGTCATGGCTGCGCGCGCCGATGGCGTGCACCAGGCGAGGAGGATCGTCAGTGTCGCGATACTCACGCTGATGGCGAGTATCTGTCCATTGTCGATGAGCCATTGCGACAAGCCCATCAGATGGGTCACGAGGGGACCGGGGTCCTTGCCGGAGTCGCTGAACAGGTTTGAAAACTGGGGGATCACCTGCACGAGAAAAAACAAGAGGACGAGGATCGCGGAGGAGATCAGGAAGGCGGGATAGCGCAGCGCGCCCTGGACCTTTTCGTTCAGCCGATGTCCTCGTTCCCGCTCGGTGGCGATGGCGGCGAGAACGCCGTCCAGGTCTCCGGTGACTTCGGCCACGCGTGCCATCGCGATGATGTCCTCGGAAAACAAATCCTTGTGGCGCCCAAGCGCCTCGACGAATGTCGCACCGCTGACAATGTCATGCCTGAGTTCGGCGACGATTGCGGCGAGGCGAGCCGTCAGATCGCGCCCGGAGACGTCGAGCGCCTCGTCAAGCGGAAGACCGCTGCGCAAGACGAGCGCGAGTTCGGCGAGAAACGCGGTGATCGATCGGGGATCGATCGGCCATGCGAGAAACCGCGTTGATCGCGCGCGTGACAGCTTTTCGAAAGACGTGAGCATCAACCCGCGATGTGCGATATCGGCCGCAAGGCTGGCACTGCTGCTGGCGTCGGCCTCCCCGACCACCAGTGCGCCATCGAACGATCGGGCACTGTATTTGAACCGGTTCATGACACATCCAGTGCGGCGATGCGATCTGCACACCCATTCTTAACAGCTTAGACAAACGAAGCGGTCTTTGACGAAGCACGCAATGCACCCGAAATCGGATTCCTCCCGTCAGGAAGCGTGAAGCGCTGCGACGCGGAATACTTCATCGAGAGATGTTGCGCCGGCGACGCAACGCGCGAGACCATCCTCGACCATTGTAGTCATGCCTTCGTTCCGCGCGGCCTGTTCAATTGCGTTGTCATCTGCTGAGTTCAGAATCATGCGGCGAACCTGGTCGCGGACTTCAAGCACCTCGAAGATGGCGCGTCGCCCGCGATAACCAAGCTGGCTGCATCGCTCGCAGCCTCCCGGTTCATGCATGATTGTCCCGACCGCGACATTCAGTGCGGACAAGCGAGGATCGCAGCGCCGATGCTCCTCGGAGACCTGAATTGGCTTGCGGCAATCGGGACACAACATGCGCACGAGCCGCTGTCCCACGACGGTGGTGAGCGTTGAAGCGATCAGATAAGGCTCGACGCCGATGTCGATGAGTCGGGTCACCGCCGACGCTGCGGTGTTGGTGTGCAGCGTGGTCATCACGAGATGGCCTGTCAGTGCCGCCTGGATGGCGATCTTGGCCGTTTCGGCGTCGCGTATCTCGCCGACCATGATGACATCGGGGTCCTGACGCAGGAACGCTTTGAGGGCCGAGGCAAAGGTGAGGCCGACGGCCTGGCGGACCTGCGATTGGGCGACGCCCAGGATCTCATACTCGACCGGATCTTCGATGGTCAGGATCTTGCGGGTTGAATCGTTGAGCAATGCGATGGCTGCCGCCAGCGTCGTCGTCTTGCCGCTGCCGGTCGGGCCCGTGACAATGAACAGACCGTGCGGCATTGCGAGCTGTCGCCGCAGCACGGCGTCGTCTCGCGCGCTGAATCCGAACTGGCCGAACTCGACCAATTTGTTGCCGCGCTCCAGAAGCCGCAGGATGGCGGCCTCACCGGCGCTGGTCGGCATGGTGGCGACGCGAACGTCGAATTCCCGTCCCCGGCTTGCGATCCTAGCTCTGCCGTCCTGCGGGACTCGGCGTTCGGCTATATTGATGCCCGACAATATCTTGACGCGCGAGATCAGGGCACGATGTGGAATGCCGCGTATTTGCGGCAGCGATCGCATGACGCCGTCAATGCGAAGCCGTACGCGGAAATCGCGCTGCATCGGTTCGATATGGATATCTGTGGCGCGGGCTGCGACGGCGCGATCGAAGATGTCGTCCAGTGCGCGAACCACGGGCGCTCCGCTTGCGAGGTCGCGCAGGCTGTCGACGTCGTCTGCCTTGCTGTCATCGTCAAGCGCGTCATCGGTGGCCGGCGCCTCCGCGGAGCGGCCCTGGGCAAGGACAATTTCGATGTCCTCGAAACTGGCGATCCGCGTTTCCGCCGCGGGACCGAGCGTCAGCTTGATGGCTTCGATGGCCTCTGTCAGTGCCGGATCTGCAACGGCAACACATAGTGCGCCGTCGGCCGCGCGGTACGGATAAAGCGCATTCGCATGCATGAATTGCAGCGAGAATTTCTCCGCAAGCGAGGATCCCTTGCGCAAGCCGTCGAGATCCACGCGCAGCACGCCATGGGCCTCGGCCACGCGATCGGCGAAGGCGGATGAACGGAGGCCACAGATCTCAAGCAGCTTTCTATACGTATCCGCTCCGTCGACGCCGTCGGCCATCGCTGCCGCATTGGCAGGGGCCAACACGCCGCTGTTGATGAGTTCCTCTGAGAAGCGTGCGATATCCATGGGGCCTCGGATCAACGTGCCGGGCTGGCCGGTTGGGCGGAGGCGGTCGCGATCGGTCCAGCGGTTCCGCGCTTCGGAAACTCAAGCGTAATCGATTGCTCGTCGTTCTGCAGCATAACCTGCCGCGGGGCGATCATCGTGACCGACCATCCGTCGATGTCGTCTCCCAGTTTCGCCGGGAATGGCTTCAGCTCCTTGCCGCGCTTCAGCAGCGCTGTCTGCAAACCGGTTCCGACAATGACGCCGCTCAGGACCACATTCGGCGGAGACCGTTGTGCGATCACGGGAGCCGAGCGAGGTTTTTCGACGGCCGGTGGACGGCGCAACGGCGAGAACAGCGGCCGCTGGCGTGTTGCGTTAAGAGATTCGAGGGCAGGTAGCTCGTCGGCATAAGTGAAAGACGATGGAAGAAGTGATATGGCCACGGCCCATGCGACCGGCCGGGACATCTTCGCGCGCCGGTCGCGCGGAGGGCTGCGGTTACATCTAGTGCCTATCATTGCTTGCTCCGCCAGAAGGCATTCATCGCTACGTTGGCCTGCAGATGCGGCGACTGAGCCACATCGGTCCTGCCGGAGCGACGCTCTGCCTTGATGAGTGTCAGATCGTCGATGAAGATCATGGGTGAGCCGGCCTCGAGATTGAACAGCACACGCTGAATGATTTCGAGATTGCCTTCGATGACGGCCTGAACATCGATGCGGCGCACGGGCGCGTTGCTGGTTTCGCTGGTGGCTTGCGTGGAAAGAACGGTGCCCCCGGCTTTCGCTGCGATCGCTCTGATCAGTCGGTCGATCTCGGCCGCAGCGGTGGTGGCGGTTTCGGCAGTGACGAATGGATTCGACATTGGCTGGCGCGTGTCTGACGCAGCTGAGGCGAGGTTCGCACGTGACAGGCGAGTGAGCAGCGCTGTCTTCGCCTCGCCTTCAGCGCGCATTGCGGCCAGATCGAACTGCCCCAGAATAGCGAAAACCAGCGCCGAACCGAGAAGACAAAGATAGAGCAACGTCGCGGCGATACGTCGATCGATGTTCGGAATGGCCGAGGCGGGGAGCTTCATTGCTGGCTCCGGGACGGGGAAACGCTACGCATTTCCAGGTAAAAGCGGTCGGCGCGGCTGTCATCCATCCGTGTGGTCGCGGCCGTATATCTCACATCCAGGAAATGGCCGGATCGCTCGAGAGTGGAGACGAGGTCAGAGGCCTGACTGGAGATGCCGGACATCCGGATAGCGTCCTTCTCGAACCGCAGATCGAGCAGATGAGCGTGATCGGGCAGTGCAAGCGATAGTGCTTCCAGCATGTTGACGACGTATGGTTGGGTGGCGCGCCGCGTACGCAAGGTATCCGCGGCGGCCGGTGCTGCACTGGTGCGGGTATTGTTGACGGTCGAGCGCTTGGCGGCGATCTGGCGGTCGAGATCGCGCAATGCTTCGTCGGCGTCGGACTGCACCCATTGCACGCCGGCAATCCACACGCCGATCGCAACGCCGGGAACAGCGACGGCCGCGATGGTCAGACGCCGCATCCACAGGCGTTTCGAGGTGCTGCTGCTGCCGACTGAAATCGTGACGGGCTGCACACCCGTCATATCGGACGAGGTCAGGTACAGCTCCGCCGCGAGTGGCTTCAGCGCTGTTACCAATGGTTCGACAAGGGACTTGGCGACAATGCCGACCTCGACATTCAGCCGCGCCGCGTCTTCCGAAGCCGGTTGCGTCATTATCTGATAGTAAACGTGGTCGGCACGCCAGGGGCTGATCCGTTCGATGTGATGCGCCACGAAAGCGTCCAGATAAGAGACGTTGTCCTTCCCGATTTGCTGCAGATCGCGCCGCCACACCCATCGCGCCGGCAGATCGATCATGACAACGGCGCTCTTCAGGTGCTCGGCAAGGCCAGGCGGTTCCAGGCGGAGGATCGCGTCCGAGTCGACGAGAGTTCCGCATCGCTGGCCATCCGCGGTCATGATCGCATTGCCATTTGCGGCGACGACGCGGAAGACCTGGCGACTCCGGACGTAACCGACAATGCTCAGCCCAGCATCGGTCAGGCCGTCGATGAACCATTGGAAGGCTGCTGTGACCCGGTCAGGCATGATACACCTGGCCGTCCCGGCTTGAATAGAGTTGTCGCCACGACAGGATCTCGGGATCAGCTTCTGCGCCGTCGGGCGCGGTCATCACAAACTCGTATCTGTGCATGAGCCGGCGACCCACGGAGATCCGGGCGACAGCCCTGACGGATTGCGTCGCGCCAAAGCCGGCGAACGCGCGCATGCGCGAAGGAAACTGCGCCAGCGCGGCGCTGGCGCTGGCAAAGCCGCGATCGCGCTCGTCGATGAACTGCCGCGCACGATCTTCGTCTCCGTCCATTAGAGCGGTGACGACGAGCAGATCGGCCAGAACGGGATCGACCTTTGACGATCTGCTCGATGCAGTCAGGCTGTTCTGTATCCGGTGATACAGTGCTTCCGGCATGTCCCAGGCATCGATGATCTGTTCGGTGCGTACCAGGGCGGGAACGGCATTGCCCCCCGACGTGGAGACGTCTTGTCCGGAGGAAGGAACAGGCACCGTCTGCCCCAATGCCGTTGCGCGAAGCCGCTCGACTCGGCCCACGATGGCGGCGACGATGTCCCGCTCCGCGCCCGCCGCTGTCAACAGGGCCGAGAGCAATCCCAAGGGAGCCTGGTTAACGTCAACCCTGCTCATCTCGGAGATGTAGTCGATCGCGATCTCTGACGACCCGAGTCGGGCCGAGAACGATCCTCCCCGCCGCGCATCGCGGACCTCCGAGCGCATCTGATGGGCCACGAGCAGCGCCGCGGTGCGGCCGATTTCGCTGGCCTGCATCTCGTCGCGGAATAGGGCGGCAGCCGATGCGCCGGTCGTCGAGGCGCGGACCATCGTCACGACAAGACTGGATGCAAGTGCGGTAAACAGGAGTACGGCGAGCAGCGCGGCTCCCCGCCGCGGGTGGCTCCATCCGTCGGTCATGGTATGCTCTCCAGATACGATGCCGCTGCAGCGGAGATCACGAAGACCAGCCAGGCGGTCGGTGCCAGGAAGACGCCGAAGGGCAGCACCGCATCGGAATCCTGTTTGGTATCACAGAGGTGATATGTGAGACCGATCGCGCACAAAGCGGCGAGCGTGGCCAATTCCAGTGCAACGGCCTGCTGTTCTAGGCTCAGCCAGACGCCCGATGCTCCCGCGAGTTTGACGTCGCCGAAGCCAAGACCATAGCGTCCCGTTATCATGCGGAAGATGCGACCGATGCCCCAAAGGAACGCCGCAGCGATCAGCCCGTTTAGCGCTGCCATGGTTGCTGCTGCGAGAGTCGCGAATGCGTTGTGATCACCGCTCAAGGCGCTGACGATCGCGTACGTTAGGCCGAGGATGGCGATGCCGAATGAGGCCCAATCCGGAATGAGCAAGTCCTTCGCGTCACTTCGCATGATGACGATAACGAGAAGGAACCACGTTGCAGTGAAGATGGCGGTGATCGCTGGCATGACCAAAGCGACGACAGTAGCGCTCACGGCGATGGTCAAGCCACCAGCGAAGCGCGGCAGTGGCGGGAGCACGTATGACGACAGAGTGTCACCGGCACGAGCATCGTCCCCGACGGCGGCGTCGCCGGGGCGGATTTCATCGCGCTGGTCTCGCTCCATCATGTCCGTCTGCATATTGTCGCCCGCGATGACAGGAGGCGCTCCGCTAGAACTTGCTTTTGACCGTGCGACCGAGGCCGGTCTCGATGCTGCGCATGCGGCTCATGAATTCCTCCGTCACGCGCTGGGCATCCTGGCCGCTGGCGATGATCTTGGGGCGGATGAAGATGATCAATTCGGTGCGCCCCGTCGATCTATCGTGGGACGACAGAAGATCGTTGAGCACCTTGATCTGCGAGACGACTGGAAGACCGTCGCGCGAAATGCTCTGGTTCTCGGTGATGAGCCCGGCCAGCAATACGCTTTGCCCGCTCGTCACGGAGACGACGCTCTTGACGCGGCGCTGCGAGATCGTTGGCGTCAGCGTGTTGGCCTGCGTCGAAGAGACGTTGCTGATCTGTTGCTCGACGGCAAGATTGACGACGCCATTGGCGTTGACGCGCGGAAGCACGTTGAGAATGATGCCGGTATCTTTCAACTCGACGTTGTTTACCGTGGCGGTGCTTTCGGACGACGTCAGCTGACGTGACAGGATCGGAATCTGGTCGCCGACCTGCAGGATGGCGGGCTGGCGGTCGAGCACGACGAGCGACGGCGATGACAGCACCTTCACGCTGGTGAAATGCGATAGCGCGTCCAGCACGACCTGCGGATCGAGAAGCGATCCGGACAGGAGGTTAAAGCCGGGATAGGTGCTCTTCAACGGAAGCCCTGCGACGCCGCCGAGGCCGACAGAGAAGTTTCCATTCTTCAGAAAAAATTGCACGCCGTATTTCAGATCGTTGGTGAGAACGACCTCGGCGATGGTGACCTCAATGTTCACCTGGGTCGGAAAACGGTCCATCTCGCGGATCGTTCGTTCCACGATGGAATAGGTCTGCGGATTTGTCTCGATGAACAGCGCATTATTGGCGATGTCCGGTGTTACCCGAACCTTGCCGCCTCCCTTTTGTCCCGGGCGAAGATCCTGGGACGGATCGTCCGTCGAGGACGGCTTTGTTGTGGCGCCGTCGGAGAACGAGGCCTTCATGACATTGTTTGAATTGGGGGTGGCGGTCCCGGCGGCCGCGGTCGCCGGTGGCGAGGCCGCTCCGGTCGCCGCCTGCGCGGGCTGAACGGCAGCGAGCTTGTCGCCGCCTGTTGTATCCGGGCTGTCGGCGCCGGGCTCGAGCTGGTCGCTATCGGACTGACCGTTCGCCGTGCCTTGCCGGTTGCCGAACATGCGATTCAGCATCGCCGCTACCGTTTTCGCCTGGGCATATTTGAGCCGGTAAACCTTGACACCGGCGGCATTCTGATCGGCGGCATCCAGCCGCATCACCCATCGTGTCACGTGATCGATGGCATCACGGCGGGAGGACACCGCCAGAACGGCATTGAGACGGCCGATCGGTTGCAGCTGAATGACATTTTGCGACAGGCCGCCTTCGCCTGTGCCGAGGATCTTGTTCAGTTCTGCGATCACGGTCTCGGGCGATGCGTGCTCGATTGGAAGAATGGCGACCGACTTGGTTCGCATCCAGTCGACATCGACCATGCTGGCGGCGCTCAGGATCGCGCGTCGTTCCGCGGCGGTTCCCTGGATCATGAGCACATTCGCAGTCGGCTCGACTTTCACCGTGCCGCTGCGACCTCCAAGCCCGTCGAGGATCTTGCCGAGATTGGCCGCTGGTATGAAGCGGGCCGGGATCACCGTCGTGCCATAGCCTTCCGCGACTGATTGAAATCCGATGCTGCCGATTCCGCGCGGCTCGGCGATCGGTGAGATGCGGTAAGCACTGCCGTCCCGTGTCAGCGTCGCATTGACCGTGAGCAAGGATGCTTCGAGCAGCGGAAGCAGGCTGTTGCGCGGCACGGCATGCGTCGAGTTGAGATTGATCTGGCCGTTGACCCGAGGGTCGAGCAAATAGTTCAGGCCCAGGATGTCGCCAAGAATGGCTTTACATACGGATGCGACGTCGGTGCTTTCGAAATTGAGCTGGTACGATTTGCCATCTGGGTTCGGCAGAATGGGCGAGACGGCACCTACCGTATCTGACGTCCCTCCAGCCCCCATGTTGAACGATACGCGATCTGGCGCGGTTCCCGTATAGACCTGTCCCGGCTTGGTCGGACCGTCTGAGATCATGCCGTAACTGCGATGGGATCGCACTTGCTGTGCGGCCGTATCGCCGATGCCGAAGCCCTGGAAGCGCGCATCCGGGGAATATCTATGGCCAGTCTCGTCTATGACGTCCTGCATCCCGGTGGTCGTGCATCCGGCCAGCAGGGCCAGGATCATGAAGCCAAGGCACGCATGCCTGTGCGGAGCACGGTTCCCGGACAGCGCCGCTCGTCGATGAAGAGATGCCCCGACGTGGTCATCCTGATGCGGTTGCGGCATTCCTGACTCCAGATACACGATAGGTCGGTCGAGATCGTTCTGCTAACGGGCAGAGGAAAGGCCGGGGCGGAGCTGGAGTGGGCTGGTGCCGCGACCGGCAGCCTGTTCGATAGAATGCCTCGTCTGGTTGCTCATGCCAGCTTTCATTCTCGCCTCCCGAACGCTACCCGTGCGCAGCTCATGCATGGAGACATGCACGGCGTGTCACATGCTGTCTTGCGAGGACACGTCGTCCTCAAGACAAGCCGCGACCACCTCAAACGAAGCGATTTCGATTATTTCTTGTTGTCGATGGGGGAACGTCGACGTGTGTCCTGCGCGCCACCATCGGAGGTCAGGCCGACTGCAACGATCGGTCGCTCACGCCGCATCAGGATCGACGTGGGTCTACGGTCCACACGATGTGCGCAGAAGATCAAGGCCTGTTTGAGTTCAATCTGAATTGTTCGCACCGTCACGCCGAACCGCTTTGCCAGAGCCGGAATCGGCGTATCATTCATCGTGACGGCGACAAGAATGTCGCGACGACGTTGCGGCAGCTCATGAAGTGCGCGTGTGAGCTCCGCTAGTTCCGACCGCCCTTCTGCAATGCGAGAGGGTCCGGGTGCATCGTCAGCAATCTCGATCAGTGCCTCGATATCAGCGACTGTAGCGCGTCGTCGCTCGGCGACCAGCCTGTTAATTGCGATGTTCAAGGCCGTTCGCAGGACATAGGCGCGGGGGCTCTGCACGGACTCGCCGATCGTCGCGGATTGAAGCCGCAGGAACGTGTCCTGCAGCGCGTCGGCGGCCAACTCTGTCGAGCCAAGCCGAATGGCGAGGCGTCGCTTGAAGTCGTCATATCCAGCAACAAGGACTTCGAGCAAGCCAGACTGAATCGTCTTTACCACGGCTCGTGCCCCCAACATGATCCTCCTGCGGGAGGAGATACTCAATTATAAATTGTTAGCGTGATGATAGCTATCTGGGTGACGTGCCGATGACGCATTGATGGCGAACGAACGACCAGCTGCGGTGCCGCGAGAAAAGTTATCGCGTATGAGATGAACCATCGAAGCTGACACGGTCAAACGATCGATGCTTTGTTGGCTGAGGGCGCCAACCTGGCGCCAACGGTTGCAAGCATTTTTGCGGCGGCTGTAAGCTCTGGATCGATGGAAAGCGCGTGGCGCAGGCTGATTTCGGCGCCTTGTAGCTGATTGGCAGCAGCGAGTGTCTCGCCCAAAGCCTGATAGAAAGTCGCTGGCTGATGTTGATCGGCTTCCACGGCATATCTGAAATGCGTGAGTGCCTGATCGAGATGTCCTATCGATCGATAGGCGAAAGCAAGCTGAGCATGAACGCTCGCATGGTTTGGCGCCAGGCGTAACGTATCGGCGAGTTGTGCGATTGCTGCATGTGCTTGTCCTGCAGCCAGCAGAGTGGTGGCGAGTATCAACCGGGTCGGAATGTGATCCGGCGCAAGCGTCGTGCCGTGCTGAAG
The DNA here is from genome assembly GCA_030147505.1 of Tardiphaga sp. Lineage (GTDB taxonomy): Bacteria > Pseudomonadota > Alphaproteobacteria > Rhizobiales > Xanthobacteraceae > Tardiphaga. The sequence continues at coordinate 101,101 of JASBVG010000003.1, read as the reverse complement.
CAGGGACAACGCGGATTCATATCGCTTTCCATCGCGTTCGATGGCACCGAGATTGCACAGCGCATCGACATGATCGGGATCGATCCGCAGCAGACGCTCGAAGATGTCTTTCGATCGGGAGACATCACCGGCTTGATGTTGTCGAGCGGCCTCCATGAACAACGCGTCGCATAACGACCGATCGGGTATGCTCTGGATCGTCGGCGACGTGGTAGCGGGGGGCGAAGCACCTGCCCATTCATGCAAAGCTAACTGAACGCGTTGCACGACTGCTCGCCAATCGTGCAGTGCTGTCTGACGAAACAGGCGCGCCTGCGGATACCAGGGAGTATCGTCGCGTTGGCGCAGCCAGCGCCAGTCGTTACGCGCTGCGAGCAGGATCCAGACCGGCTTGCCGAGCGCTCCGGCGAGGTGTGCGACTGCACTGTCCACAGAGATCACCAGATCCAAACCGGCGATGATCGCGGCGGTGTCGGCAAAGGACGCGACGTCGTGGAGCTTCGTGGGGTCTATGATGGATTGGGTCAGGTCTGCCAGTTGCTCGTGGCCCGGACCAAGCTGGAGCGACACGAATTCCACATCGGGACAATCGAGCAACGGAGCGAGTTGCAACAGAGTCATCGAGCGCCAGCGGTCGCAGGGATGCGCGGGATTCCCCTGCCACATGAGGCCGACCTTGCGACGAGACGTCGCTCCGAGTCTTTCTCTCCATTTTGCCGAAAGATCGAGACTTGCGTGAAGATACGGAATCGAGGCCGGGACGTTCTCTCGCGTGGTGCCGAGCAAGCCGGGCAGGGACAAAAGCGGAATGTAGAAATCACAGTCCGGTGGAATATCTTCGGCGGAAATGATCCGGGCATCATCCCAGGCGGTCGTCAGCAGCGGTATCAATGGTTGCTGCACTTGAACTACAAGTTCGGAACCACGCTCCTGCAGCAGCGTGATATATCGGCAGAACTGAATTGTGTCACCAAGACCTTGCTCCACCTGAACGAGAAGGCGTTTTCCGCTCAGGTCCTGACCTGACCATAGCACCGAGCCAGAGCCCGGAGAGGATATCGGTTGATATCGCGGGTCCTTCCAGCGCCATTCATATTCTCGCCAGGCATCTACCCAGTCTCCCTTTGCGAAGAGGCTGATGGCGCGCGTCGTGTGAGTGTCCGCGCGTTCGGGGGCTTGCTGCAGCGCCTCGGAAAACAGCGCCGATGCCCCGCCCAGATCGTCCATGTCGTTCAGCAACGCGGCAAGGTCGGTCTTTAGATGGGTGTTGTCTGCGATGCCCGCAATTGCATCTCGATAGGCATGGGCGGCGAGGTCGAACAGGCCGAGTTCGGCAAATGATTTCGCCAGTCCGCATGAGGCGGCGGGCTGGCGCGGATTGATATGAAGCGCCGCTGCGAAAGCGCCGAGTGCGCCGGCGTGCCGATACTCCTTTTGTAGCAATGTGCCGAGATTGACATGCGCGACATCGTCCTCGGGATTGAGTTCAATGGCTCGCGTCAGAAATGCGAAGGCGCGATCGGTTTGCCCGAGACTGTAGGCAACGAGGCCGCGTAAATGCTGGGCATGAGCGTCCTCGCCGCATTGGTCGGCAATGGACTCGAGCAGGACATCGGCGCTATGCATGGCGCCCTGGCGATAGAGTTCAGCCGCACGTTCGGCTGCGGCCTGCCGCAATCCATGTCGGCTTTCCGAATCGACGATTGTCATAACCCGCCCCCTCATTGAAACAATGCGAGGGCGATCGCCCTCTGTTCGTGCTTGATCGCGTGGCGGCTCAGTTCGAAGCCGCCTGTTGGATATCGGGGCCGGCGGAATGGTGGTCGGCAAGCCTTTGGCTGCACCAGTCGCTCCAGAGTCGCTGCAGTTCCGCCGCCATATTGCGTGAGAAGGTGAGCCTGTCGCAGAGCGGTGAGCGCGCGACTCGATCGCGAAGCCCCACGCGCAATTCGCTCAATTTGTCCGGTTGTTGCGCCCATGCGATCGCGAGCGCCACATAGGCATCCTCGGTATCGGTGCAGAATTGCGAGAGTCCGGCGGCGGTCAGGTGGCTGGAGGAATGGCGACCGGCAAATGTATTGCCGGTCAACGTGATCACCGGTACACCCATCCACATGGCTTCAAGCGTGGTGACGCCGCCGGAATACGGGTAGGGGTCGAGCGCCAGGTCGACGCGGTTATACCCCTGCAGCAGCTTTGCCTGTTCGGTCTCGCCGACAAGCTCGATGCGATCCGGCGCGATCCCGCCCTGCGCCAGAATGTCGAGGAGCGACTTCTGCGTGCTGGGTTCGCCGAGCCCGCCATACATGATCAACAGACGTGCGTTGGGCAATGCCGTCAGGATGCGGCCCCACGTCCTGGCCACGGATGAATTGAGCTTGGCCGGGCGATTGAAACAGCCGAAAGTGAAGGCTTGCTGGCTCAGGCAGGGCAGCGGCCCGACCTCCGGTGCATCTGTTGGCGGCTGATAGCTGACATAGCAATCCGGCAGCCGGATCACCGGCTCGACATAGAAGTCATCGTGTCCCTGCGGAATTTCCACGGCATCGGCGATTAGCCCATCATACGTGTCCATGCCGACAGTGCCGACATAGCCGGCCCAGCCAAGCTGGATGGGAGCCGCGCGACGTTCGAAAACGCCGAGCCGATTGCCCGCGGTATGCCCCGACAGATCGAACAGGATGTCGATCCCGTCGTCCATCATCTGTCTGATAGCCTGGGCGTCATCCATGTCCGAGATGTCGCGCCAGCTACTTGCGACGGCCTTAAAGCGGTCGCTGAAATCGTCGTCGATACGCTTCTGATCGGTCTTGTAGCAGAACAGCGGGAAGCCGAGTGCGGCAAGCTCCTCGAAAGCGGGCAAGGTCAGGAACGAGACGGCGTGGCGATGCATGTCGGCGGATACAATGCCGAGCCGCGGTCGCCGCTGCGGGTCCGGAGCATTGTTGAACAGAAAGCGATCATGCGGAACGCCGCGCCGATGCAGCCGTGCCCATCTCTGGTGTTCGATCAGCAACTCGCGTTCGTTCACGCCCGGCTTGTGTTGCAGGGCGAACAGAAGGGTGCCGGCGATGGGCGCGCTGTCGGGCTTCAAGTTGCGCGCATGGCGAAAAGCCGCGACGGCGTCTTCGACGCGGCCCTGGCCGAGAAGCCCATAGCCACGTCCGACATGACTATCCGCATGGTAGGGATCAAGAGCGATCGCCCGCTCAATGCGGCTCAGCCCCTGTTCGAATCGCTTGTGATTGATCAGGAAGTGACCATGGTAGTACTGCGCCAGAGCCAGATCCGGAGCGGCCTTTGCTGCCGCGTCGAACAATTGGCCCGCCTGCTGATCTTGCGATGCGCGGCCGAACATCAGGCCTAGGTCGATGATGGCGTGCGAGTTCGCGCTGCTCAAGGCTGTCGCAGCGCGCAAGTCGTCGATGGCCTTGTCGAATTGTCCGTCCATCGTCAGCGCTAGGCCGCGGGTGCGATAGGCATCGGCGTTGCTTGCGTCGAGCAGCAGTGACTGATTGAGCGCGCGCAAAGCCTCTTTTCGACGGTTTTCCGTCAGCAGCGCGAGGCCAAGGCTGTATTGCGCCAGCGGCAGATTGGGGAATAGACGAAGTCCGCGCTCCAGATGCGGAATTCCCTCCGCAGTTCGGCCGGTGCGCGCGAGGCAGATCCCGATCTCGGCGATGGCCGGCCCGTGATCCGGCGACATTCTGACCTGATCCTGAAACGCCTTGATCGCGTCGTCGAAGCGGTCCGCCCGGCACAGCGCGACTCCCAGCCTGTAGTGAACATGTGGAAGATGAGGTGCCAGCTTTGCAGCGTCGCGAAATTTGCCGAGTGCGACTTTCCAGCGATCGTCGCGTGCGCAAGCGAGGCCTTCGTTGTGCAGACGTTCTGCGCGCTCGATTCGCGCGGCGTTGCGGCGGTTGTCTTGCATAAGGAGCTCTACGTTCGTTGGAGAGCGTTCTTTAGGAAGATACCAACGCAACTCCGAATTGAAAGTAAAACTTCCATGAAATTAGTTCGCTCTATCAGTAGTCATGATGTCTCTTAATCGCGAAAGCACAAGATGGCAGAATTGAGGGGCGAGAGCTTAAAGTATTGCATGACGTAATACTTGGCGATTTCGTTCAATTGTCTCCGATCATTTGTCTTTTATTAGCTCGGCATGGCGCAAGGGCCATCCAGGGCAGGGGATCTGTCGTCTTGTTTCTCAACAGGGAGCGATGAAATGGCACGGCAATTGAGTTCGAAGTCTCTCAGCGCCAGCGTTTCGGTACTGGCACTGTCTGTCACGGCGGTGATCGGCAGCGCATCGGTTCAGCCGGCGGTGGCACAGACCGGGGCGGATGGCATCTATGGCGGCGGCAGCTCGCTGGTGTCCCTCGCCATGCGACAAATCATGGATTGCTACGGCAATCCGGTGTTTCCGGGATCCGTGTCCTGCGGCGTGTCCTCGGCGACGGGCCTCTATGCTGCCGTCGGCAGCGGCAACGGTTTCCGCGGATTCATCTCCAACAATCCGAGCCAGTTCAATCTGGCCTATGATTCATCGGGCAATGTTGTGACGCCCGCGACCCCGCCGCCTTTCGAAGACATCATGAGCGGCCTCGCTGACTTCAACAGCTATCCCTATCCGCGTGTCGACTTCGGCGCCAGCGACTCGCCGCTCGCGATCACCTCGCCGGCAACCACGCTGACGACTGCGAGCTTTTCCTTCACGCCGACCAATGGCTGGATCGTCGCCGGCGTGACACAGGCCGTGGCGTCTGCCGCTGCGCCCACCGCCGTCTATAACAGCACGTCCTGGGGCGAGCCGCTGCAGTTGCCGCTGGTCGAAGCGCCGGTGGCGATTGCGATCAATACCAACGGCGTTGGTGGCGTGTCCTGGAACGTCAAGTCCAAGACGTCGACCCGTCAGGCCGGTGGCGCCATCCAGCTCACCACTGCACAGATCTGTGCGATCTTCTCCGGTACAGTGACCGACTGGAACTCGACGGCTCCGATCGCGGCACTCAATGCAGCCGGCGCCGTGGTCTCGCAGGCCTTCAACGACGCTAATATCGGCAGCGGTGGCTCCGGCGCGCCGGGCACCGCGGCTCCCTATGTCAATGGTTCGCTGCCCATCGTCGTCGTGTTCCGCAACGACTCGAGCGGCACCAGCTTCATCCTGACCAACTATCTCAAGAGCGCCTGCCCGCAGCTCACCAATGGCACCAACAAATATGACGTGATCTTCGGCAAGACCAACAGCACCTATGTCGGCCTGCCGAGCCTTCCGAACAATGCGTTCGCCAATCTGCGCACGCGTATCCAGATCGTCACCGGCAACACGACCAGCAACTGGGTCCCGGCCGACCTGAGCCAGGGCGTGGCAGCGAGCATCAACAACGTTGCGACCAGCGGTGCTACGACCTATGCCGGCCGCATCGGCTATCTGAGCGCGGACTTCACCTATCCCTACCAGCTCAACTCGCTGGTTACCTATACGCCGGACTCGGCGAGCGTTCAGAACGAGGATCAGCGCGTTGCCGGCACTCTGCTGCCAGCATCGACCTCGGGCGGCGCCAACCCGCCGACCTTCATCGCGCCGACGCCCGCATCGGCCGATGCGGCCTTCCAGGTCCTGACCGGAGCGGATATCCCCACTGTCTCATCGGCTTGGAGTGACTGGAATCTGTACGGCAAGAACTACCCCACCACCACGATCTATGGTGGAGTGAACATCTCAGGCGTCTCGAAGCTCGGTCTGCCGGCGAATGTTGCGGGTACGTCGCCAAATCCGACGGCGGCCGCCTATCCGATCGTCGGATCGGCCTATGCTGCGCTGTATAGCTGCTACAGCACCGCGGCAGATGCCGGACGCGTGGTCAATGTGAAGACGTTCTTCGATTGGTATTACGCGCCGGATCAGGTTAGCCCCCCACTTCCTTCTGTCCCGGCGACTATTTTGGCTAACAACGGCTTCAGCGCTCTCGGTACCACGCTGAGGGCCAATGCAGCCAGCGTCATTGCCACCATCGACGAAGGCAACGTCGGCGCCTGCACAGGCAAGTCCGGCGCGCTCTGACAGGGCGCCAGCCTCACTCTCCCGGGCGCCGCGCAAGCGGCGCCCGGTCCTTTCATTTCATCCAGCCACGAGGCCGTCATGACCGCTTTGCCGGAAGCCCTGCGAAGTTTTTCCGCGTCTCGCATTCTCGTCACCGGCGGTGCCGGCTTCATCGGTTCGCATCTTTGCGAACGCTTGTTGGCCGATGGCGAAGAGGTGCTATGCGTTGATAATTATTACACGGGCAGGCGGCAGAACATCGCGCATCTGCTCGGCCGGCACGGCTTCGAAACGCTGCGCCACGACGTCACGCTTCCTCTCTATGTCGAAATCGACCAGATATACAATCTCGCCTGTCCGGCATCGCCCGTGCACTACCAGTTCGATCCTGTACAGACGCTCAAGACGAGCGTGCATGGCGCAATCAATATGCTCGGTCTGGCGAAGCGGACACGAGCAAGGATATTTCAGGCCTCGACGAGCGAGGTCTATGGCGATCCGATCGTGCATCCGCAACCCGAAACCTATTGGGGCAATGTCAATCCGATCGGTACGCGGGCGTGTTACGACGAGGGCAAGCGCGCGGCCGAAGCGCTGTTCTTCGACTATCACCGGCAACATCGCGTCGTCATCAAGGTGGCTCGCATCTTCAACACCTACGGCCCGCGCATGCATCCCAATGACGGCCGGGTTGTCTCGAATTTCATCGTCCAGGCGCTGCAGGATCTGCCTATCACCATTTATGGTGATGGCTCGCAGACGCGCTCGTTCTGCTACGTCACCGATCTGGTCGATGCGATCACACGCTTGATGGCGACGGCGGATGATATCAGCGGGCCGATCAATCTCGGCAATCCCCGGGAATTCAGCATGCTGGAATTGGCCGAGATGGTGATCGCATTGACGGGATCGCGCTCGCGGCTGGAATTCCGGCCGCTGCCGCCGGACGATCCACGTCAGCGCAAGCCGGACATCACGCGTGCCCGTGCGCTGCTCGACTGGCAGCCGAAGGTTGAGCTCGCCGATGGTCTCGGCGAAACCATCAGCTATTTCCGTCACTGTCTTGGATTGCCTGCCATCAGGATCGCGGTCTAGCGACGCCCGACGGGCAGTCCCAGGATTTCGGCGCGCCGGCGCCTCTTCGCTGGATCAGGTGGCAGAAGAAGGCGGCTTCGCCTTCGTCAGGGCCGTGCAGTATGTCCGCGTCGGGATGCGTAAATGACAGTAGCTATCTATAGCCTTAGCTGACGTTGTCGTGTCTGGCATTGGCGGCTTTTGCGCCGCATTCCAATCGGCCTTCCAAGCAATCGTTGGTACAGAATTGATATCTGTCGGCGCAGCAAAAAGCCGCTCGGCGGCTGGATCTTAACATGCTGATATTACTGGTGAAATTTGGTAGCGGGAGAGGGACTCGAACCCCCGACCCCAGGATTATGATTCCCGTGCTCTAACCAGCTGAGCTACCCCGCCACAGGGTCGCGGCGGCCGAAACGCTTCGCCGCGAACGGCCGGATATAAGGGGGTGGGGGACTCCCTGTCAAGCAAGGCGACCGCCGGGAATCCGCTTTTCCGCCATCCGGTTAGCGAATTGCCGGCGGAGCGCTGATCGGGCTGCTCCGCCAAAGGCTTGGTATTGCCCTGTGCCATTCCTAGCCGCCATCAAAAGCCTTTTTCAGCGCGGCCAGGTCGAGCTTGATCATATCCATCATGGCGGCCATCGCCCGCTTGGCGCCCTCACCATTCTCGCTGGCCAGCAATTCCGTGAAGCCGTTGGGGACGATCTGCCAGGGCACGCCCCAGCGGTCGTTGATCCAGCCACAGGCATTTGCCTTGCCACCATTTGCCAGAATGGCGTCCCATACACGGTCGACCTCGGCCTGGTCTTCGCAGTGGATGGTGAAGGATACAGCCGTGCTGAATGTGGCGGGGCTGCCGCCATTGAGACCGATGAAGGTCTGGCCAGCCAGCGTGAAGCCAACCACCAGCACGTTGCCAGCCTTGCCGCCGGGATAATCGATCGGCGCGCGCTGCACGCGATCGACGGATGAGTTGGGTACCAGCGAGCAGTAGAATTTCGCGGCCTCTTCGGCCTCGGTCTCGTACCAGATGCAGGGGGAAATCTTCGACATAGATATTCTCCTGTTCAGCTTGCCATCGCAGCCTGGGCAGCCGCCATGTCCATCCACATCACTTCCCAGATATGACCGTCTGGATCCTCGTAGCTGCGGCCATACATGAAGCCGAAGTCCTGCGTCGGTGTCGGATCGGCACTGCCGCCGGCGCCGACGGCCTTCTTCACGAGGCCATCGACCTCATCGCGGCTCTCGGCCGAGACGCAGATCAGCACCTCGCTCGAGATCTTCGCATCGACGATCGTCTTCGAGGTGAATTGCTTGTACTTCTCATGCGTGAGCAGCATCGCGTGGATGGTGTCGGACAACACCATGCAGGCTGCAGTGTCGTCGGAGAATTGCGGATTTTTGGTCGCGCCGACAGCCTCATAGAAGGCGACCGCACGCGGCAGATCGCTGACCGCCAGGTTCACGAAGATCATCTTGCTCATGAAGTATTTCCTCTCTCGTAGCAGTGGTGCTGCACCAAGGACGAAGCTGGCGACGGCGATCCGACACGTGTCGCAAAAGAATCTCTCATCCACCTGTCGTTGTCACCGGTCATGTCCAACTGCCATGACGTGCGGACGGTTTGTCGCATGCGTGATGGTCCATCGGAATTGCGGCTGCACGCAAATCATCGTTCATTGCGAAGACGGCAGCGTTACGACGGAAGACGCACTTTGCGGCGATGATTTCCGCGCTACACTGCCATCACGATAAAAAGGTCCGGACACGAGCCGCGGCCAAAAAACTGAGCTGAGGGAGGGATCGAGATGCTGCAACGCAATCGCTTTGCGTTTTCATTCGCTTTGGGGGCTGCCGCCATTGCCACGCTTGGCACGGCGACCATTGTCCGTGCACAGGAATATCCGACCAAGCCGATCACATTGATCGTGCCGTGGCCCGCCGGCGGCTCCACCGACATCTCGATGCGTGCGATTGCCGACGCGGCCTCGAGGCATCTCGGCCAGCCCATTGCCATCGACAACAAGGCCGGAGGCGGTGGCACGGTCGGTCCCGCGACTATGGCAGCGGCGGCGAAGCCGGACGGCTATACGATCTCGCAGATTCCGATCACCGTATTCCGCCTGCCCCTGATGCAGGAGGTGTCGTGGAATCCGGACAAGGACTTCTCCTACATCATCCATCTCACCGGCTACACCTTCGGCATCACCACCAATGCCGAGTCGCAGTTCAAGACCTGGAAGGACGTGGTCGATTTCGCCAAGGCGAATCCGGGCAAGGTGACCTATGCGACGCCGGGCGCCGGCACCTCGCTGCATGTGGGCATGGAGCAGATCGCAGCCATGGCCGGCATCAAGCTTACACAGGTGCCGTTCAAGGGCGGCGCTGAGACCAATGCGGCGGTGCTCGGCAATCACACCATGCTGCAGGCGGACTCCACCGGCTGGCGACCGCTGGTCGATGCCGGCAAGCTGCGCCTCCTGATGGTGTGGACCGACAAGCGCTCGCCGAACTTCCCGGACGCGCCGACGCTGAAGGAGAGCGGCTATCCGATGGTCTACGACTCGCCATTCGGCATCGCCGGTCCCAAGGGCATGGACCCGAAGATCGTCGCCAAGCTACACGATGCCTTCAAGAAGGCGATCGAGGATCCGGCTGTCGTCGCCACGCTGGCGAAATACGACATGGTGCCGAACTATAAGAACACCGAGGACTACAAGAAGTTCGTGGTGGAGGTCACCAATTCGGAGCGCAAGGTGATCGAGAGTATCGGGCTCGCGAAGAAGTAGAGTTTTTGCTTCCTTACCTCTCCCCGCCGGGGAGAGGTCGCCGCGTCTTCGCGGCGGGTGAGGGGGCTTTCACACACGACGTCGCCCGCGGTGCCTCCCTCATCCCAACCCTCTCCCCGGAGGGGAGAGGAAGCGCAGCGGTGTTCGCGGCCTCTGCCTCATGTCTAATTCCCGAAAGCCTCTCATGCCCACCCGTCCTCCCTTCCGCCTCAACAATTCCGAGCTCTGGACCGGTGTGATCGGCCTCGCGCTCGGCACTTTCGTGATCCAGTCCGGTCTCAAGCTGAAACTCGGCACCATCAATGATCCCGGCTCGGGCTTCATGCTGTTCTATATAGGCATCCTGATGTGCGGCTTCGCCGTCACCATCATCCTCGCTTCGGTGACGGAGGGCGGACCGACCTTCGGCTCGCGCTGGGAAGATGCGCGCTGGAGCAAGCCGGTGCTGATCATCGCCTGCCTGATCGCCTATGCTTTCGCCCTCGAGCCGCTCGGCTTCCTGATCGCAACGATGCCGCTGATGTTGCTGTTGCTGCGCATCGTCGATCCCGTGCGATGGACGCTGGCGATCCCGCTGGCCATCGCCGCACCGCTCGCGGTGTGGTGGGTCTTGAAGCACGGCCTCGCGATCATGCTGCCGTCCGGCGTATTCGAGATCGGTTGAGGGGAGCGACATCATGGACGTTCTCGCCAACGTATTTCATGGCTTCGGCGTCGCGCTGCTGCCGGTCAATCTGATCTATTGCTTCATCGGCGTCTTCATCGGCACGCTGGTCGGCGTGCTGCCTGGCATCGGCCCGATCTCGGCGATGTCGCTGCTGCTGCCGGTGACGCTGTCCGGCACGCCGGAGAGCGGCATCATCATGATGGCCGGCATCTATTACGGCTCCATGTATGGCGGCTCGACCACCTCGATCCTCGTCAACATTCCCGGCGAAGCGGCGTCGGTGGTCACCTGTATTGACGGTCACCAGATGGCAAAGAAAGGTCGTGCCGGACCTGCGCTCGGCATCTCCGCGCTCGGCTCCTTCATCGCCGGCACCTTTGCGCTCGTTGCCTTGATGCTCGTTGCACCATCACTGGCCGCCGTGGCCATCGCGTTTGGTCCCGCCGAATATGCCAGCCTGATGGTGCTGGGTCTCGTGGTGCTCACCTTCCTGACTCAGGGCTCGATGGCCAAGGCGCTGCTGATGGCCTGTATCGGCATTGTGCTCGGCCTTGTCGGCCTCGACAGCATCACCGCGCAGCCGCGGCTCACTTTCGGTCGCATCGAGCTGATCGACGGCATCGGTCTCGTGCCTGTGGTGATGGGCCTGTTCGGTCTTGCTGAAGTCCTGCTCAACACGGAGCAGGCGATCAAGCGCGACATCATCAATGCGAAGATCACGCAACTGCTGCCGAACAAGGAGGATTGGAAACGGAGCGCCGGTCCGATCGGCCGCGGAACCGTTCTCGGCTTCTTTCTCGGTATTCTGCCGGGCGGCGGTGCGGTGGTGGCGTCTTTCGCGTCCTATGCGCTGGAGAAGCGGCTTTCGAAAAAACCGCAGGACTTCGGCCATGGCGCCATCGAAGGCGTTGCAGGGCCGGAAGCCGCGAACAACGCTGCGGCGGGTGGCGCCTTCATTCCGCTGATGACGCTCGGCATCCCGCCGAATGTCGTGATGGCGCTGCTCCTCGGCGCTTTCGTCATTCACGGATTGCAGCCAGGGCCGCTTCTCATCACCCAGAATGCCGGCCTGTTCTGGGGCATCGTCGCCAGCATGTATATCGGCAATGCAATGCTGCTGGTGCTGAACCTGCCGCTGATCGGCATGTGGGTGCGGCTGCTCAAGTTGCCATACAATGTGCTGTTCCCGCTGATCGTGTTGTTCACCATCATTGGCGTCTATTGCAGCAGCAACAATGTATTCGATGTGTATGTGATGATCGCCTTCGGCATCATCGGCTATTTCATGCGCAAGTTCGGCTATGAGCCCGCGCCGCTCGTGTTGGCCTTCGTGCTTGGTCCGTTGCTGGAAAACAATCTGCGCAAATCTCTCATCCTGTCTCAGGGGAGCCTGACGACATTCATCGAACGGCCTATCTCGGCGGCGTGTCTTGCGCTCGCTGTGATCCTGCTGATCGCGCCTCTACTGCCCGCCCTGCGGCGGAAGCGCGAGTTGGTGGCGCTCGATGAGGGGGCATAGCCGGCCGGCTTGCCTTGGGCGCGGAACCGGCTAGAACATCCAACGCTCGCTTCTGCGAGCTGTACCATCTGCGATGCCGCGGGCGGGTCCATTGTGATCAACGGTGATCGCGCTTCTTTTCTCGCTTGCGCAATCCCGGTTACCACTGATGACAAAACCCGAAGGTCCCAAGGACGCCTTGGCGCAACCGCGCCGTGCCTTTCGTCTGTTCGCCCCGATCCTCGCCGGCTCCAGCCTGCGCGAGCGCATGATCGCATGCCTCGGTGCGCTGGTCGGCATCGCTTTGACGGGGATGATCTGCCGCTTCGTGCTCGGCGACCACACCAGCTTGCCGCTGATCGTGGCGCCGCTGGGCGCCTCTGCCGTCCTGCTGTTTGCGGTTCCCGCTAGTCCGCTGGCGCAGCCGTGGTCGATCATCGGGGGCAATACGATCTCAGCCTTGATCGGTGTCGTCGTCGCGCATCTGGTGCATGACCAGATCCTTGCGATCGGCTTCGGCGTCTCCATCGCCATCGCCGCCATGTCCTTTGCGCGTTGCCTTCATCCGCCCGGAGGAGCCACGGCGCTCACGGCCATCATCGGCGGTCCGGCGGTGACATCGGCTGGTTTCCTGTTTCCCTTCGTGCCTGTCGGTCTGAACTCGCTGCTGCTGGTGGCGCTCGGCCTGCTGTTTCACAAGGTGTCACGGCACACCTATCCGCATCGGGCGATCACCCCAGTGCCGAATACGCATCAGACTGCGGATATCAGCTCCGCGTTGCGCGGCGGCTTCACGCCGGGAGATATCGACAAGGCGCTGGAGACTTTGAAGGAAACGTTCGACATCAGCCCAGAGGACATAGAGAGCCTGCTCAGGCAGGTCGAATTGCAGGCGATGCTGCGAACCCATGGCGACATTCTGTGCGAGGACATCATGTCGCGCGATGTTGTGACTGTCGGCATATGGGACGATGTCGAACTCGCGCGCATGCGGCTATTGAAGCACAATGTGCGCGCATTGCCGGTGATCAATCGGCAGGGGCACCTCGTCGGCACCATCGGCCTGCGCGAAATCCTGAGCAAGACGGGCGACATCGGTGTTCGGATGTCGCCGGCCGCTGCCGTTTCTGAACGCACGCCGGCCGTGGCTCTGCTGCCGACATTGACCGATGGGCGGACCCATGCGGTCATTGTCGTCGATCATGACCAGACCATTGCCGGCCTGATCACGCAGACCGATCTTCTCAGCGCAATCGCGAAGCTGGTGCCAACTGCGGCGTGAGCCGGGTCAGATCCCCGTGCTCGATTCCAGCCGCTCGTTGAGCTTCTGATCGACCACGTCCACCGTGCGATCGATATTCGCATTGGTCATGCCGAGCTGATGCGAGATCAGCTTCACCAGCAAATCGACGCGTTCGATGAAGGGAGCTCCCGCCGCGACCGCACGCGCGGCCGATGACGGCTTCAGCAGACTCTCTGCGGCCTTGGCATATTTTGCGAACGGCACCTGATCCTCGGGATCGGCGCCGAGTTTTCGCGCGATGGCATCGACATGGTCGTAGATCGATTGCGACACCGTGATGTCGCCATGCACGGCCTCGCGGATCGATTGCGGCTCTTCCGGCGTGATGCAGCGATAGTTGCCGGTCAGCAGCATCGACCATTTCGCCAGCGGCACGAACAGCGAGTCGAACACCTTCAATTTCACCGGCACGTCCTGCCCGTCGAGCCTCACGGCGTCGATATCCGCTTCCAGCTCGCGCAGGATCTTGTTGTGGGCTTCGTCCGCGAAAGCTGCGGCCTTGAAATTGGTGGGCAGGCCGACATGCAGCACATTGGCCGCTTCCTCCGGCGGGCGGAACGCCTGCGGATCGGGCGAGCACAGCGTCACCAGACCGGGCTCGAAACGCTCCCACACCGAGGCGTTCGTATAGGCTTCTTCGAGATCCATGTCCTGCAGCGCAGGGATGCGCTTCAGATAGGGCAGCGGCGGCATGTTCATGATCGACAGGCACGGCAGCTTGGCTGCGGCGATCTTGATCATCAGCACGCGAATGGTGTGATTGGTGTATTGCGGCTCCTGCATCGCCAGGCCGACGAGGTCGTAGCGCTTCAGGTCCACCTGATCGGGCGAGGTCGCATCGAGCTTGCCGGGCAGATCGCGGGAGAAGATGGAGCGGTGGTCCTTCTCGTCGCGCAGCTTGATGCGGACTTCGGTACCGTCACGGTTGATCAGTTCGGCGGTCTTCTTGCGGCAGACCAGGGTCACGTTGTGACCGGCCATCAGCAGCTTGGTTGCCAGCAGCGAGCCGTAGGAGGCTCCAAGAATCAGGATATTGCGCGCCACGATGTTTCCGTCCCATGGGATTGTGATGGCGACGGTTCCAAGCGGTCCGGCGCCTTTTGTGGATACTGTATACCACAGTATCGCATCGCGGCGCGCTGTCCAGCCACAGCCACGCGGTCGATCGGCACGAGGGCTGATGCGCGCGTCTCAGGCGGCGGTCGATGCTTTTGCCGGCGCGTGTCCGTTCAGTTCGAACGGCTGCTCGATCGTGTGGTGACGCAACCAAGATGGCTTGCGATACGCCCGGTCGAGACCACCACGGCCTGGTCGATCTGCGAGCCGGGGATCTGCGCCACAATGAGCTGCGCGATGCAGAGCTGGCGCTGGCCCTTGATGTCGAGATCGACCCGGTAGGCGAACAGGGCATGGACGATGTTGGCACGGTCGCGGATCACGATCAGCCCCGTCCCGTCGCTGGCGCCGGTGCGACGCCGGACGAAATCGAGCCATGCGTCCTGCGAGACGCTGGCATCGTGCAGATAGACGAGCGGATAGGCAAGGAGAGCATCCTCCCAGGTCATGGGTAGTGCCTGATATTCCACGTCTTTCATGGCCGGTTTCCGCATGGGGCGCTAAACTGGCGGGGGCGGGCGAGGCCGGCATTGATCTGCATCAAGGCGCGGCAGATTGATCAATGTCAAAAGGTGTGGGCTAATTTCAGGACTTGGCTGATATGACCCTTGCGAGCTTCGAAATGACCACGGACCACGCCATGACCTTCGCGGAACTTCCCGCTGATACTTGCGGCACGGCCGATTGCAAGCATACCCGCGGCGCCTGCGACGACTGCAAGGTTCGTCTGTTCAGCGTCTGCGCGGCGCTGGAACCCCATGAACTCGACGAACTCGACCGTCTCAGCCAGGTCAAGCACTATCCCGCCAAGACCATGCTGTTCGATCAGGGCGCCCAAGCCGGCGCCGTGTTCAATGTCACCGAAGGCGTCGTCCGTCTCTACAAGTCGCTGCCGGATGGCCGTCGCCAGATCGTCGGTTTCGCGCTTCCCGGGGATTTCCTCGGCCTTGCGATGATGGACCGCTACGGCGTTGCCGCGGAGGCGGTGAGCCCGGCGCGGGTGTGCCGTTTCTCCCGCTCGGCCTTCCTGAGTTATGTCGACGGCAAGCCGCATCTGCTGCGCCGGATGCATGAATTCGCCGGCCACGAACTGAGCCTCGCCCAGGATCAGATGCTATTGCTCGGTCGCCGCAATGCCGACGAGAAGGTCGCGGCCTTTCTGCTCAACCTGCAGGCCCGTTATGCCCGCATCGGCCAGAAGTCGGTGACCGTGCCGCTGCCGATGAGCCGGCAGGACATTGCCGACTATCTCGGCCTGACCATCGAGACCGTGAGCCGCACGCTGACCAAGCTCGCCAGGGAAAAGGCGCTCGTGGTGGTGCCCGATGGCGTCCGCCTGCTGTCGATGGATCGGCTGGACGCGCTGGCGGCGGCGTAGTTCTAACCTCTCCCCGCAAGCGAGGAGAAGGCAGGACCGGGCTGCTTTGTCACCCAAAACATGCCATGACTCCGGCCCGGCTCCGGCCCGTCGCTTAAAGGAGAATTCATGGCTGCTCACGTCCATCCGCTGGCCGGTAAAACGATCGATCCCTCCCAGCTCGTGAACGTGCCCCGGCTCGTCTCGGCCTATTTCGCCGGCAAGCCCGATCCCGCCATTGCCGCCCAGCGCGTTGTCTTCGGCACCTCCGGCCATCGCGGCTCGGCGCTGCATAACTCGTTCAACGAAAATCATATTCTGGCGGTCAGCCAAGCGATCTGCGACTACCGCCGGAGCGCCGGCATCGACGGTCCGCTGTTTCTGGGCATCGATACCCATGCGCTGGCTGAACCAGCCATGGTATCCGCGTTGGAAGTGTTCGCTGCCAATGACGTGCATGTGATGGTCGACAAGGATGGCGGCTACACCCCGACGCCGGTGATCTCGCACGCCATCCTCACCTACAACAACGGCCGTAGCTCTGGTTTCGCCGACGGCGTCGTCGTCACGCCCTCGCACAATCCGCCAGAGGACGGCGGCTTCAAATACAATCCGCCCAATGGTGGCCCGGCTGATACCGACATCACCGGTCTGATGGAAAAGGCCGCCAACGGTTTTCTCGAAGCCAATATGGCCAGTGTCAAGCGCATTCCGCTTGCGCGCGCTCGGGCGTCCGAATTCGTCACGCCATATGATTACGTCACGCCCTATGTCAGCGATCTCGCCAATGTCGTCGATATGGAGGCGATCCGCGCATCGGGCGTGAAGATCGGTATCGATCCGCTCGGCGGCGCCGGCGTGCATTACTGGGAGCCGGTGATCGAGCGCTACAAGCTGGACGCGACCATCGTGAACACGGCGATCGATCCGACCTTCCGCTTCATGACACTGGACTGGGACGGCAAGATCCGCATGGACTGTTCGTCGCCTTACGCGATGGCGCAGCTCATCAACATGCGCGACAGGTTCGACGTCGCTTTCGCCAATGACACCGACGCCGACCGCCATGGTATCGTCACCTGCACCGGCGGGCTGATGAATCCGAACCACTATCTGGCAACGGCGATCGACTATCTGTTCGCGCATCGACCGAACTGGCGCAAGGATGCTGCGGTGGGCAAGACCATCGTCTCCAGCGCGATCATCGATCGTGTGGTGAAGAAGCTCGGCCGCAAGCTGGTGGAGACGCCGGTCGGTTTCAAGTGGTTTGTGAACGGCCTTGTCGACGGCTCGTTCGGCTTCGGCGGTGAGGAGAGCGCCGGTGCGTCCTTTCTGCGCAAGGACGGCACGGTATGGACCACCGACAAGGATGGTCTGATCCTCGGCCTGCTCGCCGCGGAGATCACCGCGGTGACCGGGGAAAATCCGAGCCAGCGTTTCGAGAAGCTGACGCAGGAATTCGGCACGCCCTATTACGAGCGCATCGACGCTGCGGCGACGCCGGAGCAGAAGAATGTGCTCAAGAAGGTGACGCCCGAGCAGATCGGCATGACGGAGCTCGCTGGCGATCCCGTCACGGTGACAGAGAGCAAGGCGTCCGGCAACGATCAGTTGTTCGGCGGGATCAAGGTCTCGACCGCCAATGGCTGGTTCGCCGCGCGTCCGTCCGGTACCGAGGACGTCTACAAGATCTATGCGGAAAGTTTCCGCAGTGAGGCGCATCTGAAGCAGATCCAGAGCGACGCGCAGGCGGCGATTTCGAAAGTGTTTGCAAAGTAGCTAACGCTGTCATTCCGGGGCGCTCGCTCTTGCGAGCGAACCCGGAATCCCGGCGTGTTTGCGCTGAACGTATCCGGCTTCAAGGTGTCGTGCTTCCCGGTGACGACTAAGGCTGGCCCTCGTCAGGTCGCGCTGAAGCCGCCATCTGCGGACAGGACATGGCCGACGATGTAACCGGCGTCGTCGGACGCGAGCCACACCACGGCTTCGGCGACTTCATGCGGCTGTCCCATGCGGCGGATGGGAAGTCCGGCGGCGACGGCCGACATGTCCGCGATCCCCGAGGCCAGCATCATGTCGGTGACGACGCGGCCCGGTGCCACCGCATTGATGCGGATGCCGCGCGGCCCACATTCCATCGCAGCCGAACGCATCAGTGAGATGACCGCTGCTTTCGATGCGGAATATAGCGCGAGACCGGGATTGGGATTGCGGATGCCGCTCACCGATGCATTGATGACGATGCGGCCGCCGCCGTTCAGCTCCATGGCCTGGATCTGATGTTTCAAGCCAAGAAACACCGAGCGGACATTGGCATCGAACACGGTGTCATAGACCGCGCTGGTCTGCTGCTCGACCGGCGCGCGCCGTTCCTGATAACCGGCATTGTTGAAGGCCACATCGAGCCGCCCGAAGCGGGATATCACGGCCTGCACCAGACTGGCGACCTCGGCCTCCTCGGTCACATCGGTGCGCACGAACATTGTCTCGGCGCCGAACCGGCCGCAGTCTTCGGCGGCGGCCTGCCCCTCGGCCTCGCGGCGGCCTGCGATCACCACCGCAGCTGCGCCTTCCTGCGCCATCAGCAGCGCAGCCGCCCGGCCGATGCCGGTGCCGCCGCCGGTCACGAGGCAGATGCGCCCGGCCATGCGGTCACGGGGACGAAGCTGCGCAGCGCTGGTTGTCATGGTCATTCCCTGCACGGATCGTGCTAACACGGTCGTTATTCATCGTCAGCAATATAGTTGTATCACGCAACTATCGTCAAGGAGCCTGCGATTGTCCGATATCGACGCCGATTTGATCGATCACATCCGCGCCGCGTCGCGTCTGATGGTGCGCGAGCTCGGTTTCATGCAGGCAACGGTTGCAGCGACCGACTATCCGCCATCGGCGGTGCATACGCTGCTGGAGATCGGCGCGCGCGAGGCGATGACCGCCGTCGAATTGTCGGCGTTTCTTGGCCTGGAGAAATCCAGCGTCAGCAGGATGATCCGCAAGCTGATCGACGCCGGTGAGCTGAAGGAAGCCGCCAGTGCCGGCGACGGCCGCGTCAAGCGGCTGTTGCTCACGGCCAAGGGGCGGCGCACCCGTGAAGCGATCGAGGCCTATGGGCAGCGGCAGGTCACCAATGCCTTGCAACAGCTGACCCTGGCGCAGCGTCAGAAGGTGGCCGAAGGTCTCGGGCTCTATGCCGAGGCACTAGAAGCGCATCGGCTGGATGCACAGACGCCGGACCGGACATTGGCCAGGCGGTCTTGAACCGCTACAGTCGCATACGGCACACGTGACAGGCTTAACTGGTTCGCACCGTGCAAAAGCAAGTCGCGCCAAAGCAAAAAGAAACAGGGATGGAATGATGCCGGACCACAAGAAGACCCCCGACCAGCTGCGCAGCGCCCGCTGGTTTGCGCCGGACGATCTGCGCTCCTTCGGCCATCGCTCGCGCGCGATGCAGCAAGGCTACGCACCAGAGGAGTGGAAGGGCCGTCCGGTCATAGCGATCCTGAATACGTGGTCGGAAGCCCAGCCCTGCCACATGCATTTCAAGACGCGTGTGGACGATGTGAAGCGCGGTATCCTGATGGCCGGCGGTTTTCCCATGGAGCTGCCGGCGCTGTCGCTGTCGGAGAGTTTCCTCAAGCCGACGACCATGCTCTATCGCAACATGCTGGCGATGGATGCGGAGGAGCTGTTGCGCGGCCATCCCGTCGATGGCGTCGTGCTGATGGGCGGCTGCGACAAGACCACGCCCGGCCTGCTGCTGGGCGCCACCTCGGCCGGCTATCCCGCCATCTATCTGCCGGCCGGCCCGATGCTGCGTGGTAACTGGAAGGGCAAGACGCTCGGCTCCGGCTCCGACGGATGGAAGTACTGGGACGAGCGACGCGCCGGCAACATTTCTGAGAAGGAGTGGCTGGAGGTCGAAGGCGGCATCGCGCGCAGCTATGGCACCTGCATGACCATGGGCACGGCCTCGACCATGACCGCGATAGCGGAAAGCATCGGCATGTCGCTGCCCGGCGCATCATCCATCCCCGCCGCCGATGCCGGCCATGTCCGCATGGCGTCGGCCTGTGGTCGTCGCATCGTGGAAATGGTGTGGGAGGATCTCACACCCGCCAAGATCCAGACTCGCAAGGCATTCGAGAATGCCATCACCGTGGCGATGGCCATGGGCTGCTCCACCAATGCGATTATCCATCTGATCGCGCAGGCGCGCCGCGCCGGGCAGAATATCGGCCTCGACGATTTCGAACACGCCAGCCGCAAGGTGCCTGTGATCGCCAATGTGCGTCCGTCCGGCGACACCTATCTGATGGAGGATTTCTTCTATGCCGGCGGTCTGCCCGGCCTGATGAACCGCATCAAGGATCATCTGCATCTCGACCAGATCACCGTCACTGGCAAGACGCTCGGAGAAAACATCGCCGACGCGGAAGTGCACAACGACGACGTCATCCGCACTGTCAGCGATCCCATCTATGCCGAAGGCGCGCTCGCGGTGCTGAAAGGCAATCTCGCGCCCGATGGCTGCGTGATCAAGCCATCGGCCTGCGAGCCGCGCTTCCTCAAACATACCGGTCCGGCGCTGGTGTTCGACGACTATCCCAGCATGAAGAAGGCGATCGACGACGAAAGCCTCGACGTGTCGGCCGATCATGTGCTGATCCTGCGCAATGCCGGTCCGCAGGGCGGCCCGGGCATGCCGGAATGGGGTATGCTGCCGATCCCGAAGAAACTGGTGAAGCAGGGCGTGCGTGACATGGTGCGCATCTCCGACGCGCGCATGAGCGGCACCAGCTACGGCGCCTGCATCCTTCATGTGGCGCCGGAATCCTTCATTGGCGGGCCCCTGGCGATGGTGCAGAACGGCGACATGATCACGCTTGATGTCGATGCGCGCACCATCAATCTCGATATTTCCAACGAGGAGATGGCAAAGCGCCGTGCCGCATGGAAAGCGCCGGAGAAAAATTACGAGCGCGGCTATGGCTGGATGTTCTCGAAGCATATCCAGCAAGCCAATGAAGGCTGCGACTTCGACTTCCTGCGCAGCGATTTCGGTGGTCCAGTGAAGGAGCCGTCGATCTATTAGTAGGGCGGATCAGCCGAAGGCGTAATCCGCCGGCGGAGTGTGCGACGAAGAACGGCGGATTACGCTTCGCTAGTCCGCCGTACGGCAAGGTCGCGCGAACTGTCGGCCACTCAGTTCACTCGTGAAATCCGGTCGACCGGCCCCGGTGCCACCGGACTGTTGCTGCGCAGATAGGCGCTAAGTGCATCGACGTCATAGGCGCCGATCACTGGCTCTTTGCCATCCTTCAGCACGGTGAAACCATCGCCGCCAACGGCAAGGAAATTGTTGACCGTGATGCGATAGCGACGGGCAGGATCGATCGGCACGCCGTCGAGCTTCATGCTGTCGGCGACGATCCGGCTGCCATCGCTGCCGGCATTGTCCCAAGTATAGCCGAAGCCCCCGGAGACCTGCAGGATGCGCGGGCGCTTCGGATCGCGCCATTGCTGCTCCAGCATCGCCTTGATCTGCGCACCGGTGAGTGTCAGTGTCACGAGCTGGTTGCGGAACGGTTGTGCAGCGAAGACGTCGCCATAGGAGACGTCTGCATCCGGCTTCTTGATGATGTCGCCGCGAATGCCGCCGGGATTGGTGAAGGCGATGACGGCGCGTCCGCGATCTTCCGCAGAGGTGGACGCAAGATGTGCATCGGCAATGACGTCGCCGAGCGGGCTTTCGCCGGTCTGCATATTCGGCATCCGGGACAGCGTCGCAGTGATGGCGCCGGCCGGCTGCGCGGCAAGCGGCGCTGCGACCTTGTCATAGGCGGCGAGCAATGCCGTCTGCGCGGGATTTGCGGGGATCGATGTGTGGACGATGACATTGTTCGCCTTCGCGCTGGTGATATCGCGCGTGGCGGGGTCGAGCTTCAGATCGATGATGGTGATGAGGGTGCCGTATTTGTCCCCGGAGGTGACGAGGCGGCCGTCGATCTCGCATGTGTAGGCGCGATGCGTGTGGCCGCTGATAACCACGTCCACCGCCTTGTCGAACTTCTTGACGATATCGACGATCGGGCCCGAGATGCCCGGACACTCGTTGTAGCCTCCGGTGGGAAAGCCGCCTTCATGGATCAGCACCACGATGGCCTCGACGCCCTTGGCTTTGAGTTCGGGCACCAGTGCATTCACAGTCTCCGCTTCGTCACGGAACTCCAGGCCAGCGATGCCGGGCGGCGCCACGAGGCTCGGCGTGCCCTTCAGGGTCAGGCCGATAAAAGCAACGGGAATGTCGTCAAAGCGGCGGATCTCATAGGCCGGCAGCAGCGAATTGCCGGTTTTCGTGTCGATGGTCGATGCCGCGAGATAGCGGAACGTTGCGCCCTTGAACGGATGCGGCCCCTTGCAGCCGTCGATGGGATGGCAGCCGCCATTCTGCATGCGCAAAAGTTCGTCGCGCCCCTCGTCGAATTCGTGATTGCCGACCGAGGCGATCTCCAGCCCCATCATGGACAGCGCCTCGATGGTCGGCTCGTCGTGAAAGAGCGCGGAGAGAAACGGGCTCGCGCCGATCAGATCGCCGGCGGCGACGAAAGCTGTATTCTTTTTTCCGGCGCGCAGCTGCTTCACCAGCGTTGCCATATGCTCGGCGCCGCCGGCAGGCACGGTGATCTTCTTCGTCCGGTCGGCGGGATCGTCGATGACGATGCCGCCGGGCGCCGGGCGCAGATTGCCGTGAAAGTCGTTGATCGCAAGCAGCGTGACATCGACCGGTTCGGCCAATGTCTGGGCATGAGCGAGCGGGGCGCAGAGCAGCGAGGCAGCAGCGAGGATAGCGTGAGTTCGGGTCATACCGCCTCGTTTAACGCAAGAATGTTACGCCTTCTTGCGCGAGAAAAATGCCTGGAACGCGGCGATTGCCTCCTGCGATTTCATGCGTTCGCCGAACAGATGGCTTTCCTGATCGATGCGACGGGTGAGATCCTCCGGCGGCAGCTTCAGCAGCTTGCGCGAAATCGCCACGGCTTCGGCCGGCAGCGCGCAGATTTCACGCGCAACCTTGCGCGCCTCGACTTCCGTATGGCCGGGCGCGACGATCTCATTGACGAAGCCCGCGGCATAGGCGTCGTCGGCAGTCATCGCGCGGCCCATCACCAGCGTGGCGAAAGCGCGTTGGTGGCCCATGGTGCGCGGGAACAGCAGGCTCGATGCGCCTTCCGGCACCAGACCGAGATGGATGAAGGGCGTGGTGAAGGTCGCGGTGGTGGAGGCCAGCACGTAATCGCAATGGAACAACATCGTCGTGCCGATTCCGATGGCAATGCCATCTACGGCGGCGATGATCGGCTTGGTGTTGTGGGCGAGCGAATAGAGGAGCTTGATCGCGTTCGCCGAGCGGAATTCCGCCGAGCGCGTATCGGTGCCGTCTTTCAGGAAATCCTGCAGGTCATTACCGGCAGTGAAGACGCCGGAGCCGCCGGTGATGATGAAGCAGCGAATGTCTGGATTGTTTTGTGCTGTGTCGATGGCGTCCGACATGGCGCGATACATGTCCTGGGTGATCGCGTTTTTCTTTTCCGGACGTCGCAGCGTAATCACGCGCGTCGCTTCTTCGTCGGTCACGATCAGATGTTCGGTCATGTCGTCCCCTTGGCTCGTCCCATTCGTCACGATGTGCGCGGCACTGCGCGCATCAGCGTCTTACCGGTCGGATGTTACACCAATCCGAACCGGCGGATAATTGGAAATGGATACCGCTTAGCCGAGCAGAGCAGAGTCGGCGGCCATCACGGCGTCGGCGGAATCCATCACCGTGCGTTCCAGCGCACCGGCCTGCACCGCGATATTCTCGGCGAAGAAGCGGGCAACGGAGACATAACGCGCGCTGTCGCCTTCGCGCTCGCGTGCCGCCAGTGCTTCATTGGCCAGCATGCAGCCGCCCAGCGCCGAGCCGAACAGGCGCAGATAGGGCGTGGCGCCGGCCAGCGCGTCGTTTGGCGCTGAGGCCATTTTTTCCAGCAGCCATTTGCTGGAGCGCTCCAAGCTGCCCAGCGCGTCCCGCAGCTTGGCGCCCGTGGTGCCGAACGCAGGATCGTTCGACCCTTCGACCCGGGCGACAATGCCGTTCAATTCGTCGAGCAGCGCCCAGACCGATGCGCCGCCGGCGACAGCGAGTTTGCGCGTGACGAGATCGATGGACTGGATCCCGTTGGTACCTTCATAGATCGCGGTGATGCGGGCATCGCGATAATGCTGCGCGGCGCCGGTCTCCTCGATGAAGCCCATGCCGCCGTGAATCTGCACGCCGAGCGATGTCACCTCATTGCCGATATCGGTGGAGAAGGCCTTGGCGATCGGCGTCAGCAGCGCGCCACGGGCAGCGGCCTTGGTGCGCGTCTCCGCATCGGGCGAGCGTGCGGCGACATCGAGTGCGACGGCGGTGGCGTAGCAGATGGTGCGCGCGGCAGCGGTGAGCGAGCGCATCTGCATCAGCATGCGCTTGACGTCGGGATGCACCATGATCGGGTCCATGCCCTGAGTTTTGCTGCCGATGCCGCGGCCTTGCTTACGCTCCTGCGCAAAAGCGAGCGCCTGCTGATAGGCGCGATCAGCGATGCCGACGCCCTCGAGGCCGACACCGAGGCGGGCCTGGTTCATCATCGTGAACATGCACAGCATGCCGCGATTTTCTTCACCGATCAGATAGCCGATGGCACCCCCGGCGTCGCCCATGGTCATGGTGCAGGTCGGCGAAGCATGCATGCCGAGCTTGTGCTCGACGCCGGAGGCATAAATGTCGTTGCGCGCGCCGAGCGAGCCATCGGCATTGACGAGGAATTTTGGAATCAGGAACAGCGAGATGCCTTTGGTGCCGGCGGGCGCATCGGGCAGGCGCGCGAGCACGAAATGAACGATGTTATCGGTCATGTCGTGATCGCCATAGGTGATGAAGATTTTTGTGCCGAACACGCGATAGGTGCCATCCGCCTGCCGTTCGGCGCGGGAGCGCAACGCGCCGACGTCGGAGCCGGCCTGCGGTTCGGTGAGCTGCATGGTGCCGGTCCACTCGCCGGTCACCAGTTTCTCGAGATAGATTTTCTTGAGCTCCTCGCTGCCATGGGCGTCCAGCGCCTCAATCGCAGAAAGGGTTAGCAGTGGACAGAGCCCGAACGCCATATTCGAGGCGCTCCAGATTTCGGTGCAGGCGGCGTTCACGGCCAGCGGCAGGCCCTGACCGCCGAAAGCTTCGGGGCCGGAGACCGCGTTCCAGCCGGCATCGATCCAGCGCTGGTAGGCACCCGGCCAGCCCGGCGCGGTGGTGACCTTGTTGTCCTTGAGCTTGATACCGTTCTGGTCGCCAATGCGGTTCAGGGGCGCGAGTACATCGGTGGCGAAGCGGCCTGCCTCCTCCAGCACCTGAGCGGTCATCTCGGCATCGAAATCGCCGTAATGTCCGGCTTTGAGCGCGGCCTGGAGCCCGGCACCGTGATTCAGAGCCAGCAGAATGTCGTTGATTGGCGCGCGGTAGGTCATGGCGTCTCACTCCCGGGTCGTCTGTGGGTACATTTTTCGACTTTCCGCCGTCTTCCCACGATTTGAGATGGCTCTCAACACGCCAAAGGGCGCATTCCGGCCGGCCTCGATCCGCCAGCGTTCCGAAAGGCCGGCTGAGCCGTGGAACATTGCCCTCAGGTAGTTGAAATCGTGGATATCTCTCTATAGACCGGCGGAGCCGACGCGAGTTGCGGGTCCTCCATCATCTCGCGCTGCGGCCGTTGGGGCGTAGCCAAGTGGTAAGGCAGGGGATTTTGATTCCCCCATGCGGAGGTTCGACCCCTCCCGCCCCAGCCAGGCAGTCCGGGCGCTTGGCCATATTGTCGATTTCACTCAGAAAGGCCGGTATTTGGCAGGCTTTCACGCATTCGGAAAAGTCTCTGCGTGGCCAACCGGTCACTGAAAGCCGTCAATTTCCCGAAAGTCTCCAGCTGAGAGTCGCGAAATTCCCGTTTTTGAGAGATTGCGGCTGGAGACCCGGCGCGATCACCACGCCTGCTGACCGTGGCACTCAGTTCTCGCCTCTGCTCTGGGTCAAAATGCGGAGATTTGGGAATTGCACCCTCCGGACTGCGGCCCGAGTGCGGCAGTCCATTTTCTAGTCAAGGTTGGGCAGACTAGAGAGGGGCCGGCCTATGGCGCTGGCGCCGCACGATAAGTTTTGAACAATTATTGATGGGTCAGCGATCCAAGCGCATCAACATAGTATCAAGCATGTCGTGGAGGAAGCCATTCGGGTCGCTATCGTCGTCCTTGATGCGTATCATTTCGCAAACGTCTTCAACGCTTAAGTTCACGATCAACTTGCCCTGCTCACGTAAGGCGCCGCGCGCCATTTCTAGAGCGTTATCTGAGGCGCCGCGCTGTGAAACGACAAAGGCGACCATTCGCATTGCACCAGAATAGAGATATTTCTCCGTGCTTGTTATCTCCTTTTGCGTGATGGTTTTCGTATAATTCTTAAATTCAAAAACGACATACCAGCTTTTGAAAAAGGCAGTGATGCTTCTCCAAAAGTCATGATCAGAGGAGATCCTTGCGATCACGTCATAGCGCGAAAGCCCTCCACGGGTGACTTGCTGTTCAGACCACCCTGACAGGTCGTTGTTAAATATATAGCGCAGAGCTTCTAGTGCCTTGATCTCGAATTGACGGGCCTCGTTCTTGCCGGCGTTTACACGGCGAAGAGCCTCGGCAAGTTCAACGCCCGTACGCGGCTTCAGCGCTAAATGCTCACTCGCTGTGAGCATGGTAAGATTGTCTGGAGTTGGAAAAGGCAGTGTGGCATGGCCAAAAATATGTGCGGCCAAAATGTCTTCTGGTGTCGCTCGTGGGGATACTTCGCGGAAAAGAGCCTCAAATGAGGAAAAAAGCTCGGGGTGCGGTGCGGCCATTTCCATAATTTTTTGCAGATCGACTACCTCCACGCCGAATGTATCGGCGAACGGAATGCCTATTTTGCTGCCGATAACGAGGATCATGCGATCCACTTTGGTGATTGCAAGGACCCCGGCGGCCCGTCTAAGCATTTCAGAAACTCGGCCGCGGTTAATGACGGCCGTGCGGTGCAGTTTGACTTCGATCGCGACTGTTTCGCCCCGAGGCGAGCGTAGAAGAAAATCGTAGCCTTGGTCTCTGGCCTCGCGTTGACTGCTTAGTGGAATGTAACCTTCGGCGACGTAAAGCGCCTCAATCAGTTGTTCGAAGCGATCATAAAGCTGAGGCGTATTTAACATTCTTGAATACCCCACCCATGCACTAGCAGCTTCGCGAAAAGCGAGGACATTTCCGTCTTCCTCTAACTGGCAAATGCATTTAGGATTTTGTGATCCAGCTTATTTTGGGTTCGAAGACACCGTGCGACGGCCGTCCTCAAGATCGACTGTCCTAGTCTCCTAGGCAAGGGCGAGCCGGATTGCGGTGACGTGAGCCTCACATCTAACTTGAAAGTAGATGGCTAGGGGCGTCTCGCGAAACTTACCGTGCGCTCGCAGAAAAGGATGAGCTCTTGGTCGTTGATGATTGCGGTGGCATATCCAGCGTTCGTTTCGTGGTGAAATTGGTTAGCATAATCCAGCAGCGCTCGAAGCTCAATAATATCGGTCTCGTTCATGATCTGGCTAGGCAGGCCCAGCCTTTGCGAACAAATGTTGTGAAAGTGGCCAAGCATCGTGCCCGGTGGAAAATGCGCAGGATATGCCACGCGAACGAACCGTTCCAAAATACAGCGCAACGCGGTTGCCACGGCGCGTTCGATCGCTGGGTCGCTGGCGCGTAGATAGCTGGCCACAAGTTCGTGGCGGCGATCGTGCTCCGTAATGCAATCCTGGTGGACATCCCATGCTGCCAGCGTCGAACTGGTACCGTCTCGCGCGATGCGGATAGCGGAACGGGTGGCGGTGTCCGCTCCTTCCCAAAGTGTGCAGAGGAACGGCTTTGAGTGCGAAAGCACAATCATTTGCCTTACACGGGTTGCAAGCCGGCGTATCTCCTGAACGGTGGTCAGAGAGCGGTGTTCATCGAGGCTGGTCATAGGATCATCAATGACGATGATTTTGTCTGCCAGAGTGGGATCCTGGTCGAGTGAGGCGAAGAAAAAGGCTAGAGCCAATGTGTTACGGTCGCCAGCGCTCAAAGTGTTCTTGAATGACGGTCCTTGGTCAGCCGTTAGCGCGACTGCCTCGTTGTTGATGAGCACAGTGTAATTTGCGGAGGAACCGCCTCGGTTATTCACCGAGCTTACCGAGCCGAGGCGGAAGCCCGCGTTGAAACGCTGCAGATACACATTGATCGCCGCTTCGTATGCCGGAAAAATCTGTTGCCGATATTGGTCAAGCGCTGCCCGCGCCTGGACCCTCAATCTTTCGGTCGCTGCCTTGGCACGTTTTTCAGCGAGGTAATCGTCGCAAAGGGCGGCGATCACCGGTTCATATCGGGCCTTAATGCAGCTGAGCCTGTTGAGGTCATTTGTCAAAGTTGCCACGTTGGCGACGGCCGCTTGCTGCTTCACAGCAGCTATATGTGCATTGCACGCAAGCAATCTGGTGGACAAAGCCTCGACAGCTGTTCGCTGATTTTCATAATCCTCGATCAAGGTGATCGTTTCGCGTGGCAAAGAAATTGCCTCAAACGGCGCGGCAGCCCTGGCACGCAGCACGGTCAGCACGGCTTCCCGAGCGCTGGACCACGCTTGGTTGATGGTGGCCGTATCCAAGTCAATCGGCGGGACTTCTGTGAACCGCTGCCAGAATTCGCGGTTCTGAATGCTAACTCTCACCGACCTTTCAAAGGCAACTGGTGATTCTTCGCCATGCATAGCGGCTACCGCACGTCCGGCGTCGATAATTGACTGCCTAAGCGCTCCGTATGCCTGGCTGAAGTAGGCCTGGTAGTGGGCAATCAGCTCAGAGCCGGCAAGATCCTGAGCGCAGAAAGGACAGACGTCGTGGTCTTGTCCTGCAGATGCGGCTGGAATACGCGCGACACCGTCGCCAACCCAGGCTTCGCCGCCTGCGCCGAGTGTTTTCAGATGGCTCCTGACCCGCGCTGCGGCTTCGGCCTCAAGATCTGCCAATGTGCGGCTGAGAAGAGGATTGAGGGCGTCGATCTCGAATGCGGGCAGGGATAATGGCGAAAATTCAGCTTGCTGGCGGACGGCATCGGCCGATCGGGCCGCCGAAAGAGCACGCTCAGCTTCTTGCACTTTGGCATCGATGTCGGGGTCGGCAGCGAGGGCACAAAACACATCGACCGTTAGATTGCCGCGCGCGGCAGCCGGGATGGCGTCCTGCTTCGTTCGGAGGTCACGATTGTGCTGCTCGATCCGGTCAACATACGTTTGCAGGGTAGTATTGAGCATTACACCCTGCGCTCCGAGGATCAGCTCATGCAGGTTTTGCTTGTGTGCCGTCGTAATCTCGATGCCTGAGCAGACATTGGAGGCCACAAAAGCGTCATCAAAAACCTCGATGCGCGGTATAGGAGCAGACCAGGTGCCATTTTGAAAGATTGTCGCGACGCCGCCAATGGTCAGAACGATATGGGGGGCATTCTGCGAGCCGAGGCGCTTGCGCTCGTTGATCGGACCAGAGTCATTCAAGTTTAGGGAACGAAAAATGGTCGCCAAAGTCGTCTTGCCGCGCCCATTTTCTGCGTAGATGAGCGAGAAATTTGCCAGGGCAAGCTGGGCGCCAGCATTTACCGAGTCGAACTGGCCAACGTTCCGCAACAGCGTAATACGCTCACAAGTCATTATCTTCAGCCCCCGGCAGTTTCTCGTCGTCTTTGCGTGGGCAAATCCGGCGCAACGGCACCCTAAGCTCTTAAGTTGTGCGGTCCCGCGAGACAATCTTTAAAATCCTATGCCGCTTTCGGCCTGGATATCGGCGGATTCGTCGATCACGATCATCTACGCCCGTCGCGATGAAACTGGACGCCCTCAGCTGCGATGGTTTGGCCGGGAGCCCGCATGAGCTCGACAACCGAGGATATCTCTCCGAAGCGCGATACTGTCTGTACTTTGGGACGATGACGGTAACGCGCGAATGTTACGCCGCCTTCCTTGAGATCGATGAGTACAGCGCGCTCGTCGGAGGTCAGCAATTGCGTGATCAGGCCATGCAGGTAACACGCGCAATTCTGGCCACGACTGTAAGTACTCACGTTATAGCGTTTGGACGGCTTTCACATAAGTGAACGTTTCAAACTATGAGAATCATGGAAAAACTAACCAGTTCGGTAACTGTATAGAAAAGGCCAAGTTCATTTGAAATCCGAGGCGGTCGGCACAGTGTTCCATAACATCCGATCGACGAATGCTGTGTGGTACTTAGTCCCAATCGGATTGTTGCTGCACCCATGAAAGCGGCGACGATTTGGGGATTGCGGCCAGGCTTCCAATCTCGACCTCTGGATCGCCGGTAAGGATTGCCGCAGTGGCGGCTGGCGACAAGAATGGAAGCCTTAGCGCGAGCCGGACGACTTTTGGATGCAGTTGGTTCGCCTCGGCGAGCGCTTCGACAGACTCGTGCGAGCCATCCTGAAGCAACCGAAGCCAGGCATGCGATCTAACGAGTGATTGCAGTAAAGCCTGGTCAGGAACATGAGCAGTGTCGCCGCCTGCTTCCAACGTGGCGCGTGCGCCGCGTGGAGCCGATGGTGACCATGGAATGCGAAGCGTGTGTTCGACGTCCTCCGCACCATCTGTGCTGGATATCAGTGTCGTGATGGCGACGGCGTCGGATTGCAGCGACACGTTCTTAAGTTTCGATAGAGCGTCCCGATCTTCGATGGGGCTGTTGCGCGGACCTGCAAGCCATTGTTTCAGGCTATCAAGCACCATCGTCTCGATTTCCTGTGCAGCAACCCTGCCCACGGTGCCGGCATCAGCTTTCCGCCCGCGTAGCAGCGCCGAGCTGGCGTAAAATCGATAGCGGACGCCGTTCTTGACCGAATAGGTTGGGCTCATCCGGTTGCCGCGATCATCGTAAAGCTTACCCATCAAGATGGAGTTGCTCGCGGTTTGATGAGCTTTGCGCCGGACGACGTTGGACCTGAGTAAATCCTGGACAGCGTCAAACGTTTCGCGGGAGACGATTGCCTCATGCTCACCCGAGAACCATTTGTCCTTGTATCTGGTCTCGCCGAGATAGACCCGGTTGTTCAAGAAATGTGATAGGGGACCGTAGGTGAACGGGATCCCGCCATTGTATTTGGCGACCTTGGTCTGGCGACGTTTGGTGACAATGCCTCGAGCATTGAGATCAGCGACCAGCTTCGCAAAGCTCTTCAGTTCCAGATAGCGCTTGAAGATCATGCGGACTGTTTCGGCCTCAGCCTTGTCGATGACCAGCTTCTTGTTCACGGCACGATAGCCGAGGGGGACTGTCCCGCCGGTCCATTTGCCCTTGCGGCGGCTGGCCGCGATCTTGTCCCGGACGCGTTCGGAGGATAGTTCCCGCTCGAACTGCGCAAAGGACAACAGCACATTGAGGGTTAGCCGCCCCATGGATGACGTTGTATTGAACTGCTGGGTCACAGCGACGAACGAGATCGACTTGGCATCGAAGGCCACGACCAGCTTCGCGAAGTCGGCAAGCGACCTCGTCAGCCGGTCGATCTTGTAGACGACGATGACATCGACCTTACCGGCATCAACATCCTTCAGAAGCTGCTGCAGCGCTGGCCGATCCAGATTCCCACCGGAATAGGCGGGGTCGTCATAATGCTGGGGCAGGGCGCGCCACCCCTGTGAAGCCTGGCTTTTGATATAGGCCTCGCAGGCGTCGCGCTGGGCGTCGAGCGAATTGAACTCAAGGTCCAGACCGTGTTCGGTCGATTTACGGGTATAGATCGCACAACGAACCGGCTTGATCGAGTTAGTGACCATGGGCATGACCTCTGGCCGATCTGCCCTCTCGTTTCAATACGGCAGCCCGCTTCCGGTAGTCGCTGCCACCGGCTAGCTGAGGCTTCCGGGCTGGAGGGGCGCTGGGCTCGTCTGGCTTTGTCCGTAGTCCGAAGAAGCGCGGCCCGTTCCATCGGGTGCCCGTGATCAGGACGGCGATCTCCGAGAGGTTGCTGTAAGTGACCCCCTCATAGGCAAAGCCATCGGCCATGACCGTCACCCGGTAGGTTTTCTTCTTCCAGTTTCGGACCAGAATCGATCCGCGTTTAATGCGTGGCGGCAGGACCAGCCTGCCGGTTGGCTTGGCAAGGTAGGCCTTGATCAGTTGATCCAGCTGCCGCTGCACCGGACGGGGCAGACCGCCATAGGCCTTTGTCTGGATCTGGTGCGCGATGCTGCGTCGAAGGAGATCCGGCCCGAATGCCTTGGGCGGATCGGTCCGGAAAAGGTCGCGGTAGCGCGATCGTAACTCGACGATCGGCATCACGGCGACCTGTCGAAGCTCTGCCTCGACGTTAGGGTCGGTCCTGAGCGTCGAAAGATTGGTTCGTGTCATGACCGGTCTGCCACCTTGGCGATCCGGTACAGGCGCTCATCGCCGACCTTGTCAGAAACGAGGTTGAGCTCCAGCTTCTTTTTGACGACTCCCGCGAAGAAGCCGCGGATCGAATGCTGCTGCCAGCCGGTCGCCTTCATTATCGCCGCAATCGATGCTCCTTTGGCTCCGCGCAGCATAGTGAGGACCGTCTCCTGCTTGGACGATGCAGGGGTGGCGACCTTCCTGGACGCGGCCGTCACAGTCGCGCGGTCAGTTGCCTTTAAAGCGGTGGGCTTTTTGCGCGCAGAAGGCCGGTGCGCAGATGCGGACTTAGAAGTGGATTTTGCGGGTGTGGTCTTCGCCCTGGGCTTGGTCGTGGCCATGTCGGTCTCCTGTTGAGGATAGCATCAAGCGCTACCACCGACAAAGCCCCGCAATCAGGCGGGGCCATCGAAACCGCACGATGAGCGGCTATTTGTTCGAAAGCCGGTTCAGGAGCGAGGCGGCATCCTGGAGGCGTCCGGCCTCATAGACGATCTGCTCGATCTCCATCGAGACCCTGACGCTCTCGGCGATGCTGCCGGCAAGTGCGCAAGCTTCAGCAGCTTTGCCGATGCGTGCAGCATCGGCTGTGAGCCTGGCGATCTCGCTGAGGATGCACTTGATGGCAGGTTCGATTACAGCGCGGTCCATGGCGTCCTCCGTTGGAACTGGACGCAGTACCGCTCCAAGGGAGCACGAAGTCGAGCGAATACGGAGCAATCTTGTGGCTCATATTATGCCCGCACGATCATGAAATGATCCGGCAAAACCGGTCCGCGATTACGGGCGCCACAGCGCCGGACTATAGGGCCGATTTCTGCGCTCCTGACGTTCGCCTTATTGTCGGGGGCGCTTGGGCGAAGACACGGCTTTGCGGCCGGCTGGTAATGGCTTTTGAGCAACCGCGCCCTTCGGTATTTTCATGAAAAAATCGGATATGTCGGCGTCCATGGCCGCCGCCAAACGTTCCAGCAGATCAATCGTCGGGTTGTGAGCCTCGCGTTCAAGGCCGCCAACATAGGCGCGGTCGACGTTTGCGTCGTACGCCAACGCATCCTGCGAAATCCCGCGATTGACACGGAGACGCCGGAGATTCCAGGCCACAAGCGCACGAGCTTTCATACGCGGAAGCAGCCATTAGGGCGTGTATCAAAACACTGGATATATCCATCTGATTATGGCACGTCAGCAAGCGCCCGACCGCGCCCGCGGAAAGAGGCGACTACTTCACGATGCGATTGGACAAGGGATGGAAATCCGCCCGACCACGGTTCGATACATTAAGCTCGGCAAAAGGGGGCGTTGGGCGGATGAGGCACTTGCGCGCGGCGAGCTTCATTTTGGTTACGGAAACGCTAGTCATGCAATGGCGCAAGAGGGGAACGCGGAGAAGATCAAGCAGCACTTGATTGACCTTGGCCGCAGCCCGCAAGCCGCAGCGCGGGATGCCCGAGAAGTGGCCGATTTTTACGAACTTGGATCCGATTGTCTTTGGATCACTTTTGCCCGAGACCACCTCTGGTGGACTTTCGCAGATCCAGAAGTCATGTGGATCAAGGATGAGCGAACAAAGGCCGCTGAGCGATCACGTAGGTCAATAGGTGGTTGGCGCAACACCGATGTCCATGGGGTCCCGCTGAGAATGGATGCACTTAGCACCAAACTCACAAAGGTCGGTGCCTACAGACGTACGATCTGCGCGGTGGCTGCGCAGGACTATCTGCTTCGCCGAATTAATGGCGTCGAAGAGCCTATCGCAGCCAAAAGTACTGCAGCACGTGCCGCCATCATTGAAGTCCTCACTGAGGCTCTCGGTAATCTCCATTGGAAAGATTTCGAGACGTTAATCGACCTTATTTTTGCACGCAGCGGATGGCACCGGATTTCCGCACTTGGAGGTAGCCAGAAAACTACCGATCTTGAGATCGAGCAAGCAACAACCGGTGAGCAGGCGGCCGTTCAAGTTAAATCAGTTGCAACGCAAAAGACCCTTGACGAATATGTTCAACGCATCGACGAAACTGCTCGCTTCGATCGCTTCTTTTTTGTTTGTCATTCGCCAAAGGGCGATTTGGTGGCGCCGGAAGATCGGTCAGATGTTCGCGTCTGGACAGGTAAGGATCTCGCTGCAACGGTACTTCGAGTTGGGTTGCTCGATTGGGTTCTCGAGAAGAGTGTCTAACAAGAGGCACCGCAGGCTGCTCCTGCGGCGCAATTTTCGTTGAAAGTTGATAATTATGACTGTCGGCGATCAATGTTGAGTGTCTCGAAATAGAGTTGTGTCAGTTCTTCCGGCGACATTTTTGAAAGATCAGGTCGAGGTATCTTAGCGGCAATGGCCGCTTCATCGGCCTTCCTCCTTCGCGCAAGGCCCTCTTCATACAGCGGGATGACTGTCAGGAGTGCCCGAGCGTTACTCTTTGCGGCAGAGCGGATCAATTGCTTGACCACCATCTGAAGCACAGTGATTCGAATTTTTTCACCATCTTTCTCGATCGTCTGAACCTCACTCAATTCCTTGTAGACCATATCAGCCATACTCGGAGACGCTTTAGGGCGCCCCTTTTTGTTGCCGCTTTGGCCGGGTTTGAAGCGACTGTGAACCGGGGGATTTCCGTATCCTACTCCATGAGAGCGTTTCGCCATTTAATGCCTCCATCAATGCAATTAAGGCCAGGATTGACCCGAGACGGCTTAAGCGAGGCTTGCACTTTAGCCGGGCAAACGGCGCACAAACGTTGGCAGCCGGCAGTATTTTTGTCGCTGCATGCTACCCGCCAGTCCCAAGCTTCAAAGATCTTCGCTTTCGTCGCATTGTTGAAGTCTGCGGTGTTTGACGATCAGAATATGTCTGATCAAAAGTCCGACCGGTGGCTGCATGGGTGGCTTTCTGACCGGTGTGGCGCTGCCAGCGCCGAACAGCGACATCGACGTAGATCGGGTCAATCTCGATTGCGAAAGCGCGTCGGCCAGTCCGCTCGGCTGCGATCATGGTGCTTCCGCTGCCGTGAAAGATATCCAACACGATCTCCCCTCGTGCCGAACTATCGAGCAATGCATCAGCGATCATTTGAACAGGTTTGACTGTCGGATGCATAGCGAGCAAGGCGCCTTCGTCGGTGTTTCGACCATCAAAGCCGTTAGCGCCGGCATATTCCCAGACATTCGTCCGGTTGCGACCGTGTTTGCCCAGTTCTATATTATTGCGATGCTTACGCTTGCCATTTTTATAGACAAACACGAATTCATGCTGAGAGCGATAGAATGAGCCCATTCCACCGTTGGCCTTCTTCCAAACCACAATGTTTTTGAGCTCTGTATAAACCGCGCTACCTGCCGCCAGAATTTCCTGTGCGTGTCGCCAATCCATAAAAATATAGTGGATTGAGCCATCGATGCTCCCAGCAACAAGTTGCCGCATGGACTTACGCAGAAACTCCGCGAATGCGGTCTCTTTCATTTCTCCAGAGGCCATCGCGAATTCGCGATGGCGAATGCGGCCTTTCCCGCTAACGTGGCCATGAACAGCAACGTTGTATGGAGGATCCGTAATCACCACGGCTGCCTTCTCACGACCGAGAAGAAGTTCGATGGATTTGGCGTCGAGGGAATTGCCGCAGAGAATGCGATGGTCACCGGCCAGCCAGAGATCGCCAAGCTGTGTGGTGGCCGACCCGATATCGGCCGGGGTGACGACATCATTAATCGATGATTCTGCTTTAGCTCTTGAGGCCGTACTCTCGATGACCAGATCAATCTCAGCTGCCGAAAATCCTGTTAGCTCAATGTCGAAGTCGAGATCTTCGGCACTCCACCTCTTGAAAACGTCGGCAAGTGCCGCGTCGTCCCAGTCAGCCATCTGCGGAAGGCGCTGCACGCCGATCCTATACGCATTGAGCTGGTTCGGCGTGAGGCCGCTTACACGCAATACAGGGACTTCAGCGAGCTCGAGATGTCTTGCAGCATGGAACCAAATCTCACCCTCAACAATCTCGCCCTTTCCGTCAATAACGATCGGAATGCGAAGACCGAAATCTTCTAGAAACTGTGCAGCCTTACGGACGGTTTCTTTCTTAAATACTCGGAATGACTTGTCTGCCTTAATATCTGTGATCGGAAGATTATCGATAGTACCAATCTCAGTGAAAATATGATTCGAGCGCTCTTTCTGCATTTGAACTCCATTTGACCGCCCGTCGGAGGACGGCCAGTGGAGTTGCGTTTATGAGCCACCTATTCGATAGCCGGGCTATCAGCCTCTTTACGAACCTCTCGTAAGATGGTTCGAAATCGGGGAAATCCCAATGTTCGGATGGTTGGGAGTGCTGTTTCCACTGAGCCAAATTTCTTCGGATCATACTCAAATTTGATGGACCAATCCTTCGAGTTGCATCCTTCGTCACACACCTTTGCATCGGGCTCAAGCGTTCTGAAAAGGTAAACAAAATGGGGCCACAAATCCAGCGGAGAAAGAGCCTGATACTCTCTTTGAAGAGCGAGCTGGCGAATATGTTTGCGCAAAGACAGCTGA
This sequence comes from Tardiphaga sp., assembly GCA_030147505.1. GTDB lineage: Bacteria > Pseudomonadota > Alphaproteobacteria > Rhizobiales > Xanthobacteraceae > Tardiphaga. Next base: position 64,156 of record JASBVG010000003.1, on the reverse strand, counting down.
GAGTCTCCGAGCCGTATCCGCTCGGCTTTGGCGCGCTTCTCTTGAGCGCGGACCATTTTTGCGGACTTTTGCTTCGTAGCAATTAAATCGTCGGCGAGTGGCTTGAGAGATAGGACGATCGACTGAAGGCTGTTCTGGCTGCGCAATACGCCAAGCCGATCATCTGGTCGGGCTACTAAAAGGCGAAGATTCTGTTCTCCAAATATCTTGAGCGCAATTGGCATGAGTGCGTCGTTGTTTATGAGCGCCTGGGTTTCCGCGGAGCGCTCTCTGCTTTTCCGATTGAACGCTACGAGAGCGGGATCAATCCCTTCTGCTGCTATCTCTTCTTTCATAATTGCTCCTTGCACGGTGAACTCCGCACTCGAGCTAAGCGCCCATCGAGAAAGGTCCAGCACCCCGTCTATGCGATTTCGGCATGGAGCTAGGGAATGGATACGCATAGCTTGGAATCAACTGTGACCCGTCCAAGCCGTTGGCTCCGATTGTTCGCATAATGGGCGATATGGAATGGTTGCTCTTGGGCGCAAAGCGCACATCACGAAACTGCAAATAGGCCAGAAAGCCGAGGCTTGAAGTATGCCTTAAGTTTTGAACGGAGTTGTCATAAATCTTTCGTCACGTCGAGAATAGGGTGCGGTCGAAAATCTGCACTGAATTCTCATGATGCTGCTAAGCGCAGTTCGTCTTTATCGGGCCAACTGGAGAACGACGACTAGCGCGACTAGGATGAATACCGAGTGCAAATTGATTGCCGCTTGTCGCCTAGCCACAGTATTTCTGTGGTGTGGCCTCATGCCTGCGTCCGCTCAGTCAGTACCGCCAAGCGCTGGCATTTGGTTTGACATTCCAGCCCAACCGCTGGTTTCCGCTCTTGATGCCTATGCTGTCACCACGGGCACTGTTGCAATCTACAATGGAAATCTTGCATGGGGCCGGACGTCGCACGCGGTTCAAGGGGCGTTGCAGCCGAGAAGGGCGCTTCCCATACTACTCAAGGGAACGGGCCTGACTGGCGAATTTACGACAGAGAAAGCCTTTGTGATCGTTCCTCTACAGCAACGCACTGTCGTCACGACACCGCATGCAATCGCCTCTGGCGCGTTGCCACAAGAAGACACTGCACAATGGCGCTACGCCGCCTTGGTTCAGCGCGGCGTGGCAGATGCTTTATGCAAACGCACCGTAACCGCGCCAGGTAGCTATCGTGCAGCGATCCGGGTTTGGATCGGGCCGACAGGCTCTTTGACGCGCGTCCAACTTCTTGATTCGACCGGCGATCAAGCGCGCGATACGGCCATCACGGAGATCGCCGGCCGTGTGTCTCTCGGCGAGCCGCCTCCGCAACAAATGGCAGGCCCGGTCACCATGGTGCTCTTGCCTCGCTCTTCCGGTGGCGAAATCAACTGTCCAGTTCCGTCTTATGGGTCGCGGAATGGATAGCAAATCTCCAGACAAGAAATGCCCGGAACGGCGAATGGTCGAAAAGCCGCGAGACGGCTCGCCTTTACGTGCGTATCTCATTGATCGTTATGGGGATCTGAAGGCGCGGCTGGCGCGACGGCTCGGATCGTCTGATTGGGCGGAAGACGCCTTGCAGGACACCTATTTGCGCCTTGATGGCTACGAGGCCGTCGGGCAAGTCCGCAATCCTGGTGCCTACTTGCTGCGGGCCGCCTTCAATATTGCTCTCAATCAGCGCCGAAGTGACGGGTGGCGGTTGAGCACCAAGGAGACCGACAGTTTGATGCACATCGCCGATGATGCGCCGGACGCGTTGCGGATGATCGAGGGGCGCGCCGACATCGAGCGCCTCAAGTCAATTATGGCAGAGCTACCCCCTCGCGCCCGCAACATTCTGCTCGCTGTCCGCTTGGATGGGCTATCGAGGGCTCAAATCGCTGAACGATTCGGCATTTCCGTGAGTATGGTCGAAAAGGAATTACGGCGGGCGCAGGAGTTTTGTAACGATCGTTTCCGGCAGGATCGAGCGGAAACATGAAAACCGCAGAATTTTGCAGAATGGCGTTGCGGATTTTCGTTCCACGAAGTGTCTGTCAAGGAATGGACGCGGTCGAATTCGGGCCGCGAGCACGCAGGCGCCACTGGCAGGAAAGCCGCAACTGGCCATGATAGATCATCATGAACTGAATCCGGAGCGAGCGTCTCTCGATCGCCAGGCACAGAACTGGGTTCGCCGGCTTGCGTTAGGAGAGCTGAGCAAAGTCGACGGGGCTGCATTGCAACGCTGGTGCGATACGAGCCCGGCACATGCAGCGGCATTCTCCGAAGCTAGTCAACTCTGGCAGGCGTTTGGCGAAGCGGGCGAAAGCTTCCGGAACGAGGCGGCTGTTCGGGGGCGCCGTGGCCCGGTCGCGCAAGTTCTCATGAGCCGTCGTAGTCTGATTGGAGGCGCACTGGCTGCGTCAGCAGCCGGGGTGGCGATCGTGCGGCCGCCTCTCGGCATGTGGCCTTCCTTGATCGAGCTGCAGGCGGATTTTCGGACCGGGACGGGTGAACAGCGCCAGGTCGCCGCCGGACATGGTGTCTCCGTTCAGCTTAATACCCGCACAAGTCTGTCTCTTCCGGGCGCCGCGGCACAGCATGGCACTGCCGAACTGATCTCAGGTGAGGCGTCGTTCCAGGTGCCACCGCTCCTGTCTGGTTCTTACAGTGTGATCGCTGCAGGTGGTCGCACCACCGCACAAGATGCGCGTTTCGATATCCGCGTCGCCAGCTCGACCGTCTGCGTCACATGCCTGACGAATGCCGTACAGGTCGAACATCGACTTGCGACGACGAAACTGCAGCAAGGACAGCAGGTCGTTTACGGCGGAGGTGGATTTCGGCCGGTCGCATCGGTTGATGCATCGGTCGTTTCCGCGTGGCAGCAAGGTTTCATCATTTGCAACATGATGCCTCTGGGCGATGTCATCGAGGAGCTGAATCGCTATCGCCCAGGTCATATCGTGCTTCTCAATGCGGACTTGCAGCGCAGCCCGGTTAATGGCCGCTTTCGCATTGACGAGCCTGAAGAAGCACTCTCTCAGATCGAACGAGCCTTCAATGTCAGGCGCCGGAGCCTGCCAGGCGGTGTCGTGCTTTTGACGTGACAAGCCATTTTGAGGTTGGCGATATCAACCAGCCTACGGCCAGATCGTCGCAGTTCTTCAAGCAACGAAATTTTTTCGCAAGATCGTTGAGGATTTTTGAGTTCCGACGTGTCTTCGATTGAGCGCGCTGGCCAAAGTGCTGGATCGGCTGTCGCTCCGTCGAGCTAACGCATTCGGCGCGTTCGAGATTTTGTCAGGAGCCTCGCATGTCCGTTCTTGCTCACCGCGGTCGCTACGTTCTCTCGCGGGGCTTTTTGCTCGCGGGAACAAGCCTTGCAGCGCTCTGGATGTCTATGGAATCGATCGAGGCGCGCTCTTTGAATGGCGGCAACGCTGGCGGTGCGGTCTCTGCCCCTAATATCGCGGCAGATGCGGCATCGCAGGCGGCTCAGCAGGCTGCAGCAGCGGCAAGGCAGACGCAGGACTCGCTCGCGCGGGCAGCGCGCGCCGTCCAGGATATCCAGGCGGTGCAGGCCGCTGCCCGCGCAGCCGCGGCAGCCGCACAAGTCTCCGCAACAGCGCCGGTGGTCGTGCCAAATGGTCTAGCCGCGGGCGGTCTGCTGCCCAATACGCCGCGCTGGGGCGGCGCGAACACACCGCAGAATTGGGTTGGCGCCAATGAACCGACACAGAGCGTCGATGGAAATGGTCAGACGCAGGTCAATATTCGCCAGCAGGCGCAGCAGGCGATTCTGAATTGGCAGAGCTTCAATGTCGGCGCGCGGACGACGCTGACCTTCGACCAACAGGGCAATGCCAACTGGGTTGCACTCAACCGCGTGGACCGCAACGCTGGCCCGAGCCAGATCCTCGGCAACATCAAAGCAGACGGCCAAGTCTATGTCATCAACCAGAGTGGCATCATTTTCGGCGGCAACAGCCAGGTCAACGTCGGCTCGCTGATCGCGGCGGCTGCGGATGTCACGCCGGACCAGTTCGCCAAGACCGGTATCTTCAGCGAGCTCAATGGCTCCGTCTACACGCCGAACTTCAAGGCGACCGGCGGCAAGGTCGTCGTCGAAGCCGGCGCAGTGATCGGCACCCGCGCGCCGTCGTCGGTGACGGCGGGCGGCGGTTATGTGCTGATGATCGGCTCCGAAGTCAGCAATAGCGGAGCGATCGCGACGCCGAAGGGGCAGACGATCCTTGCAGCCGGCGACGATTTTGTGCTGCGGCGCGGTTTTTCCACCGACGCAAATTCAGTCTCGACGACGCGAGGCATCGAGATCTCGCCGCAGTTTAAGGATCAAAGCAGCGCCGGCCGGGTCAGCAATGATGGTCTGATCTTCGCGCAGCAGGGCGATATCACCCTGGCGGGCCGCAATCTTCTTCAGAACGGTGCGCTGCTGGCGACGACCTCCGTCAACACCCGCGGCACCATCCATCTGCTCAACCGGGCGTCCGATAACGAAGGTGCGATCACGCTAGGCGCGGCGGCGCTCACCGCGATTCTGCCGGAACTCGACAGCACCGAAACCGCGCTCGACAGCCAGCGCGACGGCCTGATTGCAGCTTCGAACGCGGCCAATGCGGCGCGCGCGGCTGTCGTGCCGGGGGTGTTCGACAATCTCTCGATGCTGGCCGATCGCCAGGATCAGTCGCGCATTGAAATCGTCAGCGGTGCCACGGTGACCTTCAAGGGAGGATCTTATACCGCGGCACAAGGCGGTCAGATCGCGGTGTCAGCAAAATCGCGGATCGTCACCGAGACGGGTGCCACGCTCGATGTCTCGGGTATCCGCAATGTCGCGCTTGCCATGGCGGCGAACAACATGCAGGTGAACATCCAGGGCAATGAGCTGCGCGACTCGCCGCAGAACCGCGATGGCAGCGTGCTCAAGAACGAGAATGTCTGGATCGATATCCGGACGCTGACCTTGGTGCCCGCAGGCACCGGCGGCTACGATTCCGATCGCTACTACACCGGCGGGGGCCTGTTGGAAGTCGGCGGTTATCTCGCCAACACCGCACATGGCATCGGGGAGTGGGCGGCGGTGGGCGGCACCATCACGCTCGCTTCCGACGTGGTGATCGCGCAGAAAGGCGCGGTGTTCGATCTGTCCGGCGGCTCGCTAGATTTTTCCGGCGGCTATATCCGCTCCACCAATCTGATCAGCCGCGACGGGCGCCGTTACAGCATCGACAACGCGCCGGGCGATCTCGAATTCGCGAATTTTGCGGGCAGCTTCCGCCGCTCGCATAATATCCAGGGGCAGGAGGACAAGCGCCTCACCGAAATCTGGACATCCATCTTCGACCGCGGCCGCAACTCCATCCGCTGGGAGGATGGCTACACCGTGGGCCGCGATGCCGGACGGCTCAATCTGGCGACGCCGACGGCGGTCTTCGAGGCGGACATCATCGCCGATGTGGTGCAAGGCGGGCGGCAGAACGGCAAGCGCCCGAGCGGCGTGACCGACGGCTACAAGGCGACGCAGACGATCGTGGCGCAGGCCGCGACGCTGGCTTCCGGCAACTATAATTATTACGGTCGTGTCGGTGTTCACGATACGGATGTGAAGATCGGCGACATCGCGGATATCACGGCGGGCCGCGATCTTGCCGCGCTGCCGCAGGACCGCAAGAATACATTGTGGCTCGATGCTGGTCGCCTGAACGGGATGAAGCTCGGCGGGCTCGATCTCGCGACAGCGGGCAAGGTGACCATCAACAGCGCCCTGACGCTGGCCGATGGCGGCGTGCTGAACGTGATCGCTTCGATCGTGGATATCGCTGCGGATATGACCGCGCATGGTGGTCGAATTGCCGTGACCAATGTGTTCCAGACGGCAACGCCGAACCAGGTCGCGCGCGGATTGATGATCGACGGCAAGTCGAACGTGACGCTGCGCGAAGGTGCGACGCTCGATGTCGGCGGATTGTGGGTGAATGCGCGGATCAATCTGGCCGACAGCAACAAGGCCGCGTTCATCGATGGCGGCTCGGTGAGCCTGGTCTCCACCGGCGATGTCAGCGCGGCCAAAGGCAGCCTGATCGATGTATCGTCGGGAGCGTTCGCCGGCACGAACGGCAAGATCAAAGGCGGCAAGGGCGGCGATCTTACGCTCGCTGCGGACTATTACATCAGTGGAGGCGACGCGGCCACCACGTTGCAGCTCGGCGCGTTGACGCTGAATGCCGACATTCGCGCTTATGGCATGACCGGCGGTGGCACGCTGACGATTACTTCGGGGCCGGGAGTGGTCATCGGCGGAGCGATCTTGCGCAACAATGGTGAACTCGGAGCTGGTGAAGCGGCGCCGATGGAGCTGATTGCGGACAAGGCTTTCACGATCCGCACGGGCGAGATCCTGCCGATCGACTATCAATTTACGAAGACCATTGCATTGCCGGGAGAAACGGTCGGCGGAACGCCGCAGTTCACGCCACAAAATCCTGGCATTCTTGCCGGTGCATGGACCTTGCCTGCCGCGCTAGTCGGACAACGCTATACGGTATCCTATGTTGACGGCACGACCGGTGCTTCGAGGTCTCAAACGGTTCGCACGGTCGTTGATGGCACCGTCGTTGGCGTTATTACTCTTCCTGTTAATTCTAGGATCACAAGAATTGCAGATGTCGGCTTTCCCTCGAGTTTCGTGATTCCTGCTAACGTGTTCCCTACTGGCGTTCCGATCTCGCCAACGACGCTCAGCGTTTCTGCCGGAGCGCCCGCACCGTTGGACATCACATTTGCTGCAGGGACGATCATTCCAGTCGGCTCGGTCTCTGCGAGACCGATCTCGGTCAAGCCGCTTCTGAATCTCGATGCATCGCTGTTCCAGACGGGGTTCGGCAGCTATGATATCACAGGAAGCCAGGCGCTTGCCGTGACGGAGCAGGCGCTCATCAAGGTCGAAACGCCGGTCTATCGTCCGCTCACAACGGCTTTGTCATCGCCGACCGGCAGTGCATCCGGCGCTGCCTTCGAGGTCTGGACGCCGCCAGCCTATCAGGAGAGTCCGGCTAGCGGCGTATTCGATCAGCGCTCCGGCGGCGACCTCACGCTGCAATCCGACGGCTCGATCCGGATCGGCACCGGCGCGGTGGTTTCCGTCGATCCCGGCCGCAATATCGATTTGATCGGCAATATCCGCGGCGGCAGCAAGCAGATCACCGTGGATGGCACGCTGAACGCCTTTGGCGGCGCAATCTCCATCACATCACTGCAAGGACCTGCCCCGGATAGCACGGCGCATCACCGCTCGATCTGGATCGGTGACCATGCCGTGCTCGATGTGGCAGGTCGCGCGGTCATCACAACCGATCGGCTTGGCCGCCGCTATGGCGTGGTGCAGGCAGGTGGCACGATCGCCATCGGCGGCACGCTGGACTGGGAGGTTTCGGGGCAGTCCATATCGCCCGATCTTTTTGCAGTCATCCGTCCTGGCGCGATCCTCGATGCCTCGGGCACCAGCGCAGTCATTGATGTGCCGGCGAGCGGCGGCTGGACGCGAGGCGCCTCCATGCCGCTGATGGTCGCCAGCGATGGCGGAAGCGTCGTCATCAAGTCGAATGCGGGCCTGTATCTTGATGGCACGCTGCGCGCATCGGCAGGTGGAACTGGCGCTGCCGGCGGCACCCTCGCGCTTGCGCTAGAAGCGCCGCTTTACGACGTAAGGACGGTGACGAACGGCGTTTTGCAGGCGCGCGAGTTTGTCATTGCGCAATTCCAGGGAGCGGGCAGGTTGGCTGCAACGCTGCAACCGGGCGCGAGCGATGCGGCTCTCAAATTCGGCACCGCCCGGATTGGCGCGGACAAGATCGCCGCCGGCGGCTTCGGCAATCTGTCGCTACTCTCGACCGGGATCATCAGCTTCGACGGCGATGTCGCGTTGCAGATGGGGCAGAGCTTGCGCCTGTATGGTGCTTCCTATGCACTGAGCCAGGCGGCTGCGACCAATGCGCAGATCAATCTGGCGGCGCCTCATGTTCTGCTGGCTGGCGCAACGCAGCATTCGAACTCACCGGATGCCCATCGGATTCCGGTGTCGCGCAGCACGGGCGCGTTGTTGACCGGCGCCAATGCAGCGTTCCGGATCGATGCTGATTTGATCGACATACGCGATCTCGTTGGCTTCGGTTTGAACGGCACGATCCCGCAGGTCGTCGGAACGATCGCCATCCAGCGCAACGGTTTCGGTACGGTCGATCTCGTCAGCCGTGGCGATGTGCGCCTTCTGCAGAACAACGGCCCGACCGCGGACGACACCACCTTCCCGAAAGCCGAGCCGGCTGACGGCAGCGCGCGGACGTTGTTTGCTGCGACGGGGGATCTGAACATCACGGCGGCGCAGATCTATCCTGCGACCGGTGTCGATGCGCGCATCAAGGCAGCCCGCACGCTTACCGTTCAAGGCACCGGTTCGGCGCCGGACCTGCCATGGTCGGCGTTTGGGCGCCTCGAACTCGAAGCAGAGACGATCATCCAGGGCGGCATCCTGCGCGCACCCGGTGGGGCTATCACGGTCGGCGTCAATGCCAGGCAGGTCAGCCTGCTGCCGGGTAGCGTGACGTCGGTATCGCTTGGCGGGCTCTTGCTACCCTATGGCGGCACGTCGGACGGTCTGTCGTGGAATTATGACGGCACGGCGGTCGTCATGCAGAACATTGCCGCATCGGGCAACACCGTTGGCGAGATCAATCTGCAATCCGGCGTGTTGTTTGGCGGCGCCAGCATCGATATCCGCAGTGGGGCGGTGATCGATCTGCGCGGTGGCGGTGAGCTGTCGGGCGCCGGCTTTGTCAGTGGCCGTGGTGGTTCGGTCGATGTGCTGCGATATGCTCTGGCTGCGGCAAATCCGGGCTTTGGTTACAGCAATCTCGGCAGCAGCGTTTATGCGATCGTGCCAAACTATCGCAGCGGTTTTGCGCCGGTGTCGCCGGAGGCCGGCGCCGGCAATCCGGTCGTCGGCCAGCAGATCACTATTCCGGCTGGCGTGCCGGGACTACCGGCGGGCACGTATACGCTGCTGCCATCCGACTATGCTTTGCTGCCCGGCGCGTTCCGTGTCGAGCTCGGCGGCACCGGCAATCCGATGCCCGCAGCGGCGCGTGTCACCGGCAACGGATCATACCTCGCTCAGGTCTATCTCGGTCAGTCCGCGACCGGCATTCGCGCGTCACTGCCGAATGATGTGATCATCTCGCCGGCAGACAAGGTGCGGGCCCACTCGTTCTACAACGAAACCAGCTATTCCGAATATGCGGTGACGCGATCGACGCAATTGGGGCTGGTGCGGCCGTTGCTGCCAATCGACGGTCGGCCGTTTGCGCTATCATTTTCGCAGAATGCTGCCCAGGCTGCACAGCCGCTACGGTTCGACGGTGAGGCGCTGTTTGCCGGCGCAGGAGACGGTTACGCCGGCTATGCGATGGTCGCCGCCATGACTGCTGGGTCAAAGATCGAGGTGCTTGGTGCCAGCAGCGTCAGGACACCCGGCTACATTTCGATCACCGACGGAATGCTCAGCGCGATCGATGCGCCGCGATTGATCATTGGCGGTCGCCTCAGCATGGACGCTCCTTTGCTGAATGGTTTCCCTACCCAGGTGATCAGCGTCAGTGGGCCCTCCAACCCAACGGTGGTCATCCGTAGCGGCGCGGTGCTGCGCGCCGGCGAGGTGATGCTACCGAGCAGCCAGGGTAGCAGCATTGTTGTCGAAGCGGGCGCGGTGATCTCGACCCTCGGGCGCGGACCGACCTCGTTCGATGTCTCGGGTGGCTACGTGTTCGATGGCGGCATGCTTGCCGTCTCCAATGGCATGATTCAATTCCTGCCGCCGACGGTCGGCAGGACCGGCACGATAGATATTGGTGGCTGTCTGGTGTCATCGGTCTGCAGCGGCGAAACCCAGCTTTACTCGGAAGGCTCGATCGCGATCGTCTCGGCGCAGGACATCAAGTTCGGCGCCAATGTCCGCTATGGCACGCGTAATCTGCAGCTTGGCTCAGCCTCGATCAATATCGGATCGTCCGCATCGCTGGACGACGCCAGGTCGGCAGGTGTGCTGCCCACTGGCATCTCATTCAATCAGGACATCTTCGATCGGCTGATCGCGGGCAATGCCAGCGCCGGCATTCCGAAGCTGGAAAACCTCACGCTGACGGCACGCAATGCGGTCAACTTTTTCGGCAGTGTCGATGTCAATACGATCGATCCGGTGACAGGTCAGTCCTCGCTCACCGACCTGGTTCTCAACGCGCCGGCGATCTACGGCTATGGCACGACAGCCGATGTCGCGAGCCTGCGCACCGGCAAGCTCGTCTGGTCGGGCATCGTCGATCCCAGCCTGTCTATCTCAACATCGAACAAGCCGGTTCCTCCCGGCGCCGTCATCCCGGGAGGTGCGGGCACGGGCCTTGGCTCGTTGAACCTCGCCGCGACTATCATCGAACTCGGCTATGCCAATGGCCTGCGGATCGACAATCAGGTCACGGCTGATCGTCTGGTTCTCGGGTTCGGCACGGTCAATCTCACGGCATCCGAACGGATCGGTGGCAATGCCAAAGGCACGCTGTCGGTCTATCAATCCGGGCCGAGCCCGGATGCGAACTACAATGCCAAGACCTATGCCGGCACCGGCGGCACGCTCAATCTCATCACGCCGCTGCTCAGCGGCGCGGCGGGATCGACGCTGTCGGTCAAGGCCGGAGGCGCGCTCAATGTCTCGGCGCCGACCGGCAATCTCGCGGCATCGAGCTCCGATGCGCTCGGCGCAACGATCAATCTCGAAGGTCAGACCGTCAGTCTCGACACAGCGGTCGCGCTGCCGAGCGGGCGCCTGACGGTCACGGCGAAGGGCGATGTGGTGCTGACCGATCGCGCCCGGATCGACATGTCCGGCCGCAAGGTGCAGATATTCGATGTGGCCAGCTATAGCTGGGGCGGCGACGTCGCCATCGAGAGCGCCGATGGCAGCGTCGTTCAGGCGGCCGGTTCGATGATCGATATCTCGGCCGAGCAGAATGCCGCCGGATCCCTGTCGGTGACCGCGCTGGAAGGGCAGGCGAGCCTTGCCGGTACCATTCGCGGTACGGCGACGGGCGTCACTCATGTCGGCGGTGGCGTCATGCTGCCCAATCTGTCGGGGCGCATCTCGGTACGTGGTCAGACGATCGCGGACTTTGTCGGTCTCAACAACCGCCTCGGCGCCGGCGGTGTGTTCGGCGCACGCAGCTTCCAGATCAAGCAGGGCAATCTCGTCGTCGGCGATGAGCTCAAGGCCAACAGCATCGTGCTGTCGGTGGATGGCGGCAGCCTCACGGTGGTCGGCCGTATCGACGCCAGCGGCGAACGCGTCGGCACCATCCGGCTCGCCGCCCGCGACGGGCTGACGCTGGCAAGCGGCGCGGTGCTGGATGCCCATGGCACCGTGCTGCGCGTGGACAGCGACGGCGACGTCATCGATGCGCCCAACCGTGCCGTGATCGAACTCACGACGTCGGCGGGCACCCTCACGATGCAATCCGGCAGCGTGATCGACCTGCGCTCGGCCGATGGCGTTGCCCGCGGTTCGCTGACCCTGAACGCGCCGCGCGCCGGCGCCGATGACATCGCGATTGCGGCGGCGGGACCGCTAGATATCCGCGGCGCGCGAAGCATAGCACTCAATGCCTTCCGCAGCTATGCGCCCACGGACAGCATCCTTAATCAGGCTTATATGGATGCGATCCATGCGGACAGCACCGCCTTCATCGATGCCGCCCTCGGCAATACCGCACTGCGCGGCCGGATCGCGGGGCTGACGGCCTATGTGGATGCGTTCCACCTGCGTCCTGGCGTGGAGATCACCAGCACCGACAAGCTCACGGTGTTCGGCGACATCGATCTGTCCGGCTATCGCTATCGCAGCCTCAATCCGCATTCGCAGCTGACAGGCGTCTATGGTTCGGGTGAACCCGGTGCGTTGACCATCCGTGCCGCCGGCGATCTCGACATCCAAGGCAGCGTAAATGACGGCTTTGCGCCGCCACCCGGCACTCCGGACGATAAAGGCTGGTCGAGCGCCATCGTCAGCTTCCCAGGCGGCGTAGTCACCACGCCCTATAATCTGCCGGCCGGCGCGATCGTGCCGAAGGGCGCAACATTCGCCACCGGCGCGGCGCTCGATTTCGACGCCAGGTTCGAACGCGCGATTCTCGCGGAAGCGGGCAAACCGACTACGATCGACTTCCAGCTTCCTCAAGACTACCTGGTGGAGGCCGGTCAGCCGATGCCCGTGTCCGGCTGGGCCGGCGATTGGTTCGTCCTGGATCGCGATTGGGTCGTGCCGGAGGGCACCTACGCAAATGCGGTCATCAATGACGAGATTGTCTTCGCAGGGGCGGGCACGCCTCTCAGCGCCGGCACCCAAATGGCGGGGATCGAATGGGGGATCGGCGGATCGCTACCTATCAATTATGCCATCCCGCAGGGAACATATATCTGGTCGGGCACCGTTCTGGCGAAGAACATTTACGGCGCTGGTCCGGAGATCAACGCCAATATTGCCATGCCATCGCAGGTGGCGCTGAACCGCTCATATACGCTGGCGTCCAACATGATCGTGAGCGGCACCGTGGTCACGCCTTCTCGCACCTATGTCAGTGGCGAGACGATCACGATGGGCACCGTCCTGCCGGTCGGCACGACGCTCGGCGTCGGCACGTCGCTTCCCTTTGCAGTCGAGATCCAGCAGGTTCTATGGCCCAAGGGCACGCCGCTGTCCTTCACATCACCCACGATGACGCTGGCGGCCGACGCCAAACTCACCGCCAACGGCATATTGCCGGCCGGCACCACCAATGTCTCACAGCTCTATCTGCGCGAAGGCCGGGTTTGGGCGGTGGCGCCGATGCTGGCGCCGGGATCGCTGTCATGGGATCTGCGGCTCGGCGCCGGCGCCGATCTGCAATCCGCCAACCAGCAGGCATTGCAGTCGCCGACGCGCCTGAGCGGGGCCGGCAATATCACGCTGTCCGATATGCATTACACGGCAGGAACGACGCGTCCGGTCCTCAGCGTGATCCGTACCGGCACCGGTGATCTGGACATTTTTGCCGGCGGCAATATGCGCCAGGACTCGCTGTTCGGCATCTACACAGCTGGCACCCAATCGCGTGCGGTTCTTGCGGCCGACGGCAGCAATCCGTTCAACCGGCCACGCCTCGCTGGCAGCGATGGCATCGTCATTGGCGCCATCGGGGATGCCGACTATGAATCCGTGGTGACCGGCGACAACCATCAAGCCTGGTATCCTGAACTCGGCGGCAATCTGTCCATCGCGGTGAATGGCGATCTGAGCGGCGCCATTCAGGGTGTGTCGCCCAATACACAAGGGAAGGGCGATGTTGGGTCGTCCTATGTGGGCAACTGGTTGTGGTCGCAGGGCGGCGACGGCGTGAACTCCGCCTGGTGGATCAATTTCGGCACTTATGTACGCGGGGGAGTGAGCAGCCGTCCGCTCGCGCTCGTTCCCGGCTTCAGCGGCATCGGCACCCTCGGCGGCGGCAATCTCCGTATCGATGTCGGCGGTGACGCTGGTGTTCTGGCGAGCCGCGGGACGCCCGACAATCCGCAATCCCAGGGCCTCAATCTCGCCATTGGCAGCACCGGCCGCGTGCTCGACAATGGCACAGTGGTCAAGACCGGCGGCGGCGACCTCTCCGTCAATATCGCCGGTGCGCTGAACCCGCTCGATCCTCGATTGAATGCGAGCATTATCAGCAACAGCAACAATGCCTACATCACGATGCTCAACGACCTCAGTGGCGTTGTCACCAATATCCGTGGCGCGGCCAATGTGATGGCGGGTGCCGTCGGCCGCATCGACCTGATCTATGGCAGCACGACCGCAATTGATCCACGCGCACCGCAGCCTTTTGTAGCGAATGACGCGCTGTCATCCGGCGGCTGGACGGTGATGCAGGGCGACTCGGTGGTGACGCTTGCGGCACGCGGCGACCTCGTCATCGGTGGCTTCGGCGACCCGGGCCGGCACGGCGGTGCCCTGAACGCACCGGGCACGACCAACGGAAACAGCTTCCCGCTCTATACGAGCGAAGCGGTCGCGAATGCCATGTCCGCCGGCGGCAATCTGGTGCCGTTCAAGCTTTCGACATCCGGCTATCAACGGGCGGGACTGTCAAATAGCCTGGTCGCCTCGATCGCGCCCTTTGGTTCGGCCGAAGCGGGCTCGCTCGACATGCTCGCACCGCCGGTGCTGCGGCTCGGCGCCTTGTCGGGCAATGCCTATTTCGACACGCTGTTCACCAATCTGTCCGTGTCGGCGACCGGCGTCCGTGGCGGCATCCTGCTCCTCCCGTCGCCGACCGGCGGGTTCAGCCTGACGGTTCGTCAGTCGATCTATGGCGGGCAAGGCAATATCGACATCAGCGGCGCGGATGTGGAAGCGGCCTATGGATCGTTTGCTCGACCACTGATCGGCTCCAACTATCTTTTGAGGTCCGATACCGTGCTCGGCAATCTCCATGCCGGCGATCGGGATCCGGTCCGCATCTATGCGGCCGAAGGCGATATCCTCAACTTGCGCAGCGGGCGGCGCTACGAAACCGTCGACAGCAACAATCTCAGCACAGTTCAGACATTGGCCGCCAAGCCGGTGTGGATGCGGGCCGGGCGCGATCTGGTCAACATCTCCGGCGTCGTGCTGAACAACGACATCGATAGCGTGTCGATGCTCTGGGCCGGCCGCGACGTGCTTTATCCCAACATGCAGGTGGCGGGCCCCGGCCTGCTCGATGTCGGCGCCGGCCGCGATATCTATCTGGCCGATCAAGGTCAGCTCGTCAGCCGCGGCGCCATCGTGGTCGGCGACACCCGTCCGGGTGCCTCGATCCTGATGCAGGCCGGCATGGGCGCGGTCGCTCCCGATTATGCCACGCTTGCTGCGCGCTATCTCGATCCGGCCAATCTCGCTGTCACTGGCACGCCTTTGGCGGACCAGCCCGGCAAGGTCGCCAAGACCTATGAGAAGGAGCTGGCCGACTGGCTCGCGCAGCGCTTCGGCTTCACTGGCACGGCCGAGCAGGCGAGGGCCTATTTCGGCACCCTCGATGCGGATCAGCGCGGCATCTTCCTGCGCCGGGTCTATTTCGCCGAACTGACGGCGGCCGGGCGCGAATACAACGACCCGGAGAGCTCGCGCTATCAGAACTACAGCCGCGGCCGCGAGGCGATCGCAACTTTGTTCCCGGAGAAGGGCGCAAACGGCAATACGATCCTGCGCAGCGGCGACATCACGCTGGTCAGCACGGAATCCTACAGCGTCGCCAATCCGCCGGTCCGCACCACGCGCGACGGCTCGGTGCGCACGCTGTTCGGCGGCGATATCCAGATGCTGGCGCCGGGCGGCCGGGTGATCGTCGGTGTCGAAGGCGTCGTGCCGGGTGCCAATGCCGGCCTGCTTACCCAGGGCGGCGGCGATATCCAGATCTACTCGCAGGGTTCGCTGCTGCTCGGCCTGTCGCGCATCATGACCACCTTCGGCGATGACATCATCGCCTGGTCGAACCAGGGCGACATCAATGCCGGCCGCGGTGCCAAGACCACGATCGGCTATACACCGGCGAAGCGGGTGCAGGACGATTATGGCACGGTCACGCTGTCGCCGAATGCCCCGACCTCCGGCGCCGGCATCTCCGCGCGCAGCGCCATCCCTGGTATCCCGAGCGGCGATATCGACCTGATCGCGCCGCAAGGCACCATTGATATCGGCGAAGCCGGTGTCAGCGGCCGCAACATCAATCTGGTTGCGCTGCAGATCGTCAATGCCGCGAATATCACGGCGCAAGGCAATGTCTCCGGCGTGCCGACGGTGCAGGCACCGAGCATCTCGGCCGCGCTCACGACATCGAATGCCACGGCGGCGACGCAGCAAACCGCGATCCCCGGCCAGGGCAGCGGCAACGAGCGGCCATCGGTGATCATCGTCGAAGTGTTGGGTTATGGTGGGGGAGGCGCGAATTCCCAAGACGATGAGGAGCAGATCCTCAAGCGCGACAATCGTCAGACATATAATGCCAATAGTGCGCTTCAGGTTGTTGGTGTTGGTTCACTGTCCGAACGGCAAAAACAGGCACTGACGACCGATGAGCAAGTCGGTCTTGAGGAAGAGCAGTAGTCGCAAATTCACGAGCAGCAGCTATGAGAACGAAAGGGCTTCTGGCTGCTGCAGTTTTCCGCAGCCGCCAGAACTCTTTAAATGGGTGAAGATCGTACCTATCGACCTAGCCGGCGTTCGTCGATTTTTACAGGCGATTGACTCAACGACCGATCTTGGTCTCATGTGTTGAAGAAGTTGTCGAACTGACTGTTGATGGAGCACACAGGGATCCGACGCACATGTGTCCGTCGCACTCAATGTGGATTGGAGCCTGCGCCGGAATCAGCTTTACCAGCTTTCGAAGGTTCAGAGCAGTGGCGGCGAACAGGAACTCGTCGTGAACACTGCAAGGGCCTCTCAGACGAAGCCGGTCGAAGCGCAAGATGCGCTTCAGATGCGCGAACAACATCTCGATCTTCTTGCGTTCACGCGCGAGGTTACATAGGCTTCCGTCCCGGCGATCCCGCGCGCCACGTCCGGGCGCTCTCGTAGATCGAGCGCGGCACCTCGCGGGCTGGAATCTTCGGACAACACCGCGGTTTGAGCTCGCAGATATCGCAGTCACGTCTGCTGGCGCGGTAGAGAAGCGTCGTAGGCAAAGTCGTCGCGGGCGAATGTCCCAGCCGGTGATGTTCCGTGCCATGTTCGTCAACGACAGCTACCTGTCCGTCGTGCGTTCTAAGCTTCAGGGCGGCGATGCGCTCGGCGTGCGCCAAGGTCTAGAAAATCTATCCCAAGTAGGTCATCTAGTTCGTACCGTCCATGAACGCGATGAAGACTGTGAAGAACATCAGCCCGGCCGGCATCGATCCATTAGACGGCCCCCTTGAATAAGAACCCGAGCACCAGCCACCAGATCATGCTGAGGCCGGTGCATGATGCCCGGATGAGCGACGTCCGCTTCCAGGAGCCGTTTATGTACAACGCCACGATCCGAACGGCACCAATCGAGATCGACCACGACGCCCAGCCCGGGCGAGATCGCCAGCGTCATCATCGCGATCATCTCCTACATGAAGGCCATGAAGGAGGGGCGGCGAGGTGAGCCGGACAAGGCTGATCTAGGGATCACAGCGCTGCTGTCTGACTCCGGTTCCATCGACAAGCTTGCTCTGTCGGTCGGTCCGCAAGCAACTCTCCAACGGCCAATTGCCCGATTAACCGCTAGCTCGCGATCGCTCTGGTGGCGCGAACCTGGCCAGCTGCTCCGCGAGATCTCTTTGCGTGAAGGGTTTGGTCAGTTGGGGCCATGTCTCGTTCGAGATCGTTTCCAGCTCCGCGTATCCACTCGCAATCATCACGGGAAGATCTGGCCGTCGTTGTCTGATCGCGTCGGACAATTCCAGTCCACTCATGTGAGGCATGCCCTGGTCAGTGATGACCAAATCAATTGTCTCATCCTCTGCCAGTATATCAAGCGCGGCTTTTCCGGATGCCGCGTCGATCACGGTATGTCCGAGATCCTCCAGCATCACGACCGAACTCATGAGGACGATCGCATCGTCATCGACGACCAGAATCCGGCGCGGCTCGGTGGAGATGATGGGTGTGACCACTGCTTCGGAAGCGGGCAGGTCTGCTTCGTCGGCCTGAATGACCGGCATCCAAATTTCAGCCGTCGTGCCTTGCCCTAGCTGGCTACGCAGCACAAAGCGTCCACCGCTTTGCTCGGCGAGCCCGTGAACCATCGCCAATCCCAAGCCGGTGCCTTTGCCGATTCCCTTTGTGGTGAAGAACGGTTCTATCGCGCGTTCAAGCGTTTCCGGGTCCATCCCGCCGCCCTCGTCGGTCACGGACACGCATACGTATTGGCCGGGCTTCAAACCGTTCTCGCCGTTGATGAGCGCATACTCGCGGGCGGAGATGATGAGGTCTCCGCCTGCATCGCCCATCGCGTCGCGCGCGTTCACAGCAAGGTTCAGTAGGGCCATTTCGACCTGATTATAATCGGCCATGACCGGCCGGATTTGGCCTGAAAACCTCTTCTCGATGTGGATCGCCGGACCCAGTGTCCGACTGAGGAGATCGCTCATGCCGTGAATTAGCAGGGGCAGGTCGACCCTCTCGAGTTTGAGCGCTTGTCTTCGAGCAAAGGCTAGCATTCGGCGGGTAAGAGTCGCGCCGCGTTCGGTAGCCTGCATTGCGTTGTCAAGTAAGCGGGTCACTCGCGGGTTATCAGGAACTGTCTTGCGTAGCATTTCGAGACTGCCCATGATGGCCATGAGCAAGTTGTTGAAATCGTGCGCGACGCCACCTGTTAGCTGTCCGATTGCCTCAAGCTTTTGCGATTGGAAAAGCGCCTCTCGCGCCGTCTCCAGTTTTTCCGCGGCCTCTCGTCGCTCCGTGTTGTCACGCGTAATCTTGGCAAAGCCGATCAGCTCACCTTCGTCATTGCGAATTGGGTCGATAACGACATGTGCCCAGAACCTGGAGCCGTCCTTGCGCTGCCGCCAGCCTTCCTTTTCAAAGCGGCCCGCGGCACGTGCCGTGTCCAAAGCAATCTTGGGCTGGCCCGTTGCAACATCCTCCGGTGTATAGAAACGGGAAAAATGTTCGCCGATGATCTCCGCTGGGGTGTAGCCCTTGATGCGCTCGGCGCCGGCATTCCAACTGCTGACCCTGCCTTCCAGATCAAGAAGGTAGATCGCGTAGTCGGTGACGCCCTGAACCAGCAACCGAAATTGCTCCTGGCTTCGTCGCAGGGCATCTTCGGCGATCTTGCGTTCGGTGAGGTCGCGCGTGATCTTGGCATAGCCGAGCAGTTCACCGCTGTCGGTGAGAATCGGGTCAATGATCACATAAGCCCAGAATTTCGAGCCGTCCTTGCGAACCCGCCAACCTTCGGCTTCGAACTTCCCTTCCGTGCGCGCCGTGGTTAGCGCCCGCTCCGGTATGCCGGCGGCCCGGTCTTCCGTGCTGTAGAACCGCGAGAAGTGCTGACCGATGATTTCGTCAGGTCTGTAGCCTTTGAACCGCTGCGCGCCCGGATTCCAGCTGGTTATGATCCCGTCCGGATTGAGCATATAGATCGCATAGTCCGTCACCGCCTCAACGAGGAGGCGGTAGCGCCCGTCTTCGCTCTGTGACGCCGTGCGGCGCTCGAAATCTTGCATTGAAATCCAGCCGAAACAACAGCCTTGCTTAAAGTGGATGAGCAGAGACGTAAAGCGTGTTGGTCGTTCGGGCTGGCGTGAGGAGATTTACAAGGGGCAGGAACAAAACTAGTTGTGGGATGTTAACGAAAATCCGAATTGCCGCGGTCGAGTCCCGCTTTCTTCTTTGCCGCCGGCCTAGATGCCGCTTTCAACTGCAGCCGCGGGCTTCTTTCTTGCGATCGGCTGCAACATTTCCTTCTGTCCGATCGCCTTCTTTGCCGGCCACTTCGGCGCTGGCGCTGCGCTTTCGCTCTTGTGACTCTGTCGAAGTGCGGTCACGAGATCTATTACACTCGTCCCGGCGCGCGGCTTGCCGTGCGGCTTGATCACGGCGCCCCGAGCGCTTCTGATTGTTTACAAACACGCGATTGGCAGGCGGCGCCGAGACTGCTCATGGCGAAAACGCCAATGGCAGCTGAACTTCAGGGCTCACATGCCGGTGGACAAGATCTTCCAGCCAAGTCGGGACGTCCTCATAGGCGTGGTCGCAGCGCTCTTGAATTTCGCGGGCGATGTCGGCAGTGACGTCGCGTGACCAGTTTTCTGAGGCATTGAAGGCGATCACACACTGCGGGTCGGTGTATTCGCCTGCCAAAAGATCTTTGATCACGGTTTCGAGATCAGTGTCCTTGATGTCGGCTTCGCGCCAGACACAGCCGAGGGCGCCGCAGTCGACCACCAAATATACAGTGTCATGAACGCCGCTCGGCACCAGGGAAGGGGACCAACGCATACGCAACTCCGCAACTGAGCGGCAGATTCAAGCGACTGCTCAATGGTTTGTTCCCATGCTCACCGAGCGGAACCTGAGTGGCGCGGCGCGGTTCGATCATCAGCACAAGCGTTGAGAGGATCAAATGCCAAATCCGCATCCGACACAGCCGCCGCGAGGAACGGGCAAGTTCGCCCTGATCGCCGGCGTCATCGTTGCCCTGATGATTGCCGTGACATTCGTGGGCATGAACGCCCAGCATGCTCAAGACATGAAAGCGAAGCAAGAGGGGCAGGTAAAGCCCAGCGAAGTGCCCATGCACGAGAAGGACTTGGGGAAGGCGCCTGTTCAACCGAAATAGACCCGGTTGGAGAACGCGGGTCTTGGTTCGGCGGTCGGATTAAGGAAGGCTGACGATCGCGCGGTTTCGATTTCGATGTTAGTCGCGCGGACTTTTGTTTGTTGGAGCAAGGGAAATCCCTTCGCGCGCCGCCTTGCCATAGACGGATGTCACAGTCCGCTTGAGCTTCATGGCGATCAACCTGGTGGGCGTATTCAGCTTAACAAGCTGCTTCATCGACTTGAGCTCCGCGTCGGTCCAATCCTTGCGGGAAGCGATTGTCGTCTTCTTCGTCATCTTCTGGGAACGCTTGTTCGGCGTTCGCGATGTCTTAGCCATGTGACGTCCTCCGTTGTCTCGTGTGACCACAATGCGCGGACGGTTCCAAAGTTGCGATCTCAGGAGCGGCCGGAACTGCGAATTGCCAAGCTAGTTGAGTGTGCTGATAGCAAGGAAGGTCGCAGATGGTGCTACGCAAGACATTGTCGATGATCGTTGACGATCTGAAGCCGGAGCCGAAGACCGAGAACGATAAGCACTTGAGTAAAGCCGCGCGTCAGGAGATCGAAATGAGCAAGGAAACGTCCAAGGGCGCCCCAAGACGGGGAGCCGACTGGGGAAGCTGCAAGCAGACCGAGGAGCCATGGAAGGGGCCGCCCGAAAAGGATCAGTTCGATCCCAAGGACAAGCCAGATCTCGAAAAATGGAAGGACACGAAGACACACTAGGCACGAGGGTAGAGAGGGCCTGGCGCAAAGTGGAGGTCGCCGCCCAACGTCTTCATTACGGCAATCCCTCGCCGCCCATGGCACCATAAACCTGTCCGGTCGCATAGCTGGCATCGGCAGCGGCGAGCTGAACGTAGATCGAGCCAAGCTCTGCAGGTTGACCCGGCCGTCCGAGCGGCGTTTTGCCGCCGAAATTCTCAAGCTTGTCCATGGTTGCACCGCCGGACACCTGTAGCGGTGTCCAGATGGGTCCTGGAGCAACCCCATTCACCCGAATGCCGCGTGACGCAAGTTGCTTGGCGAGAGATCGCACGTAGTTTGTTGTGGCGGCTTTGGTCTGCGCATAATCGAACAATTCGGGCGAAGGCTCGGTAGCTTGTACGGATGTCGTAGCGATAATCGCTGCGCCGGGCTTCAGATGTGGCAGCGCCGCCTTGATGATCCAAAAGGGTGCATAGATATTGGTCTTCATTGTCGCGTCGAAATCTGCCGATGAGACATCTATGATGGATTCTCGTGTTTGCTGGCGCGCTGCATTGTTAACGACGATATCGAGTCCACCGAGTTCTTGAACGGCGCGCGCAACGAGACTCTGACAAAATGTTTCGTCGATGAGATCGCCGGGCACGCCCAGCCCAACGCGCCCAGCAGCCTTGATGAGCTCCAGCACGTCGTCCGCATCGGGTTGCTCGGCCGGCAGATAGTTGATCACGACGTCTGCGCCCTCGCGCGCGAAAGCGATGGCGGCGGCCCGGCCCATTCCGGAATCGCCACCCGTGATCAGTGCTTTTCGACCGAGGAGACGACCGGCGCCTTTGTAGCTCTTCTCACCATGATCCGGCGGCGGGTCCATGTCGCGCGCAAGTCCTGGCCATGGCTGGGTCTGACGCTTGAACGGCGGTTTCGGATATTTGGTGCGGGGATCGTCGATGCGGGACTCGGTCACGGTCAGCTCTCCTGTCCTGAAAGCAAAAGCAAGATCGACGCGCGGCTGCGCCGCCGCGCCTTTCGGGGACAAGCTGCGGATTTTGGCAATGTTCCTGCTCGCCTCTCTATGGCGCGCGGCCAAACGCATCGATCGCTGGTCGTCGGCGACCATCGCCTTGAGGCGTTGGTGCTGGCCATGCACTCCTCCGTTTTTCAGTATCAGACAACCATTGACTGTTGAGCGAAGATGCCCGCCATCGCGCCTTGCCATACTGCAGTGGTGACCGAGGGCATAAGAGGATTAGAAAGGTCACCGGCAGCGTATATGCCGGGCGTGCTGGTCTCACGACGCTCATCTACCTTGAGAACAGTGCCGAGCGGCGTGTTAGAAGTGACGAGGCTCAACGATTCATGCAGTCCCGCGGATGGCTTGTTGCGCGGGTGCGCGAACAGAACGTCCACCGGGACGTCGTGGCCAGTCTCGATCTTAACGGTGGCGTTATGGCTGCCACGTTGGACGATTTCAGTGATCAGCCCGTCAACGACAGGCACGTTGCGGCGAGACAAATCTGCCCGAACATCGGGTGATATAGCCTGACCGTGAGTAAAGAGCGTCAGCCTGTCGGTCCAATCGCGGAAAAGCTTGACCTGCCCATGCGACTGCGGCCCAGACCAGATGAGGCCCCAATGCTGGCCGGCAACTTCAAAGCCATCGCAATAGGGGCAGGGCACGATAGACCCACCCCAACCCTCGGAGAAACCGGGAATGTCAGGCATCTGATCGACTACGCCGTAGCTTAAGACAAGGCGGCGCGCGCCGAGGCTATTACCGGCACTTGTGACAACAGAGAATTTGTCGATGTTGCCCGAGACACTTGCAGCCTGAGCATTGACTAGCTTGACCGTCGGATAACGAGCCAGTTGCTGCCGCGCCTCGGCGAGAATGTCCAAAGGCGGTTTGTGATCGTGGCCGAGCACTCCATGCGAGTGCTCAGCGAAGCGATTGCGCGGCAGGCCCGTATCGAGAACAGTGACGTTGCGACGGGCACGGCCAAGCTGCAATGCGGCTGCAAGACCGGCGAAGCTGCCGCCAATGATGATGACATCATTCATCGTGATAGACTCCGTGTTGGAGATATTCCGACCGGGCTGAGCGAATGCCTGTGCACGGCTAAAGCCGATGGTGGAGAGCGCGGCTAACTTCAAAAGGGTTCGCCTTTGCATGGTCATCCGCCCTTGCAGCTTTATAATACTCCGTGTTATCGTTATTCAAGAATTGCGATACTGTCAAGGACTATAAAGTTGTGACTGAAAGCAACCCAGCGCGGCGCGGTCGTCCCGTTAACGAGGCGCTTGGCGAAACGATTGTCGATGCTGCGCGCGAACTCTTTGTGGAGTTGGGTTTTCAAGCAACGACCTTGGAGAAGGTCGCCCGGCGAGCGAAGATTTCTAAGCTCAGCATCTATCGTCATTTCGAGAACAAAGAGGCGCTATTCAGCGCCGCCATTGCAGCTCACTGTCAACGCCTCGTCTCAATAGGTCTTTCGGAAAGCCTTGAAGGCTCGACCGAAGAACAACTCGTGGCGCTGGGATCAAGCTTGCTCCGTACGCTGTTGAGCTCGGAGGTCCGCAGTGTGGAAGCTATGATAGCGGCGGACAAATCGAACCAAGAGTCGCTAAGCAAGCTCTTTTATGAAGCCGGCGCCGGCCACGTCATCGCTCAAATCGAGGTTCTATTGCGTAAGATGCATGGCCAGTCGGATCTAAATGTCCCCGAGCCTGTCCAGTCCGCTCGCTTGTTTGCGGCATTAATCAAAGGTTCTGATCTCTTGATGATAGCACGATTCAATAAGACGAAAGCAGAGGACCCTGCCCAAATCGAATCCTATTGCCGATCTGCTGTCGCCATGTTCGTCGCTGCGCACGGGATTAACGCAAAATCGAATGAATGACGCGGCTATACTCTAAGGGCGGATCCGAACAATACCCCATGCTGGCATTGGCCATCCTATTCCATCAGCGCGCAGGGTGTTCAGCGTCTTTTCGTCGAAGCAAGCCGCGCTCGCCATCAAGTATTTCCGCTCTTGGTCATTCGCCTCACCCGCGAGAGAGGGGAAAACTGACTGTGCCGGATGGCAAGGCAATAAAAACAGGCCTCGGCCTTGGGGAACAGTGTGGTCATTTTGCTGTTTGATCTCCCCAGGAACCTTGCGGCAGCTCGATATGTTTCCAATCCGCGTACGGCCTGCGTTTTTCGACCGGGATATTTCCAAGACGGTCGCCGATCATACGGCCCCCGTTGACGAAGACATCGCCCAAGGCCTGACTTGGGCAGGCGACGAACATCTTTTGATCGGGGTGGCGTTTGGACTCTGGCTTATCAGCCGCGGTTCCTCGGGTCCTTTCCGCACTGCGGCTAATCAGCTTTTTGCCGCGGCCGTCGTAACTGGCATGGTGCCTCATCTCGCCAAACACGCCTTCAACCAGCGCCGGCCGGACCGTCTGACTGTCATCGGCCATCTGCACGGTGTGCCCATACAAGGACGCGCGAATGACGCTTTCCCTTCCGGCCATGCCATGCACATGGGAGCACTTGCGTCTGCGGCCGGCGATTTTCCACAGCCGTTGAAGGCGGCAACCTGGACAGCGACGATCGGAATCTCACTGACCCGAATCTTCACGCTGGCGCACTGGACAAGCGACGTCATCGTGGGCTTCGCCAGCGGCTTCATCATCGAGCGCGCCCTCCGGCGACTGACGGGTTACGGCAGGAGGTCGAGAGAATGAGCGAATATGCGATCCGCTTCCTGGCAGGAGGACTGGCGGTCTCGGCGTTCGCGCTGCTTGGAGACATGCTGCGCCCGAAATCCTTCGCCGGTCTTCTCGGCGCCGCACCGTCGGTCGCGCTGGTCTCGCTGGCGCTCGCACTCTCGAGTCACGGCCCGGACTACACCTCCATCGACGCGCGGTCGATGATCATCGGCGCAGCTGCCCTTGGTGTCTTTGGCATCGTAACGTGCCACGCCCTCAAACGTCTTCGAATGTCCGCGCTCGGCGCGAGCATACTCGCGTTCGGGGTTTGGTTGATGATTGCGTTCGGTTTGTACAAGGTCACGCTGACATGATGGTCAACCTCACCCTCAGCGCTATGAAAGACGGTCGTTGGTACGAATATGTCATCAGGTTCGTGTTGGGCGGCGCGGCAACAGTCATCACCGGGATCATCGCTAAGATCTGGGGACCGGAGGTCGGCGGCCTGTTTCTCGCGCTTCCTGCGATGCTTTGCGCGAGTGCGACTATGGTGGAGAGCCACGAACGGCGCCACAAGCGGAAGAGGGGGATGGAGGGCCGGAAGCGTGGCGTAGATGCAGCTGCACTTGATGCAGCCGGCGCAGCGGTCGGCAGCGTCGCACTGATCGGTTTTGCGGCCACGGTGTTTTTTGCTGCCCCGCGTTTGGGCTGGTTTAGTCTGCCGCTCGCTCTTGCCGTCTGGTCCATTGGCTCTCTGACGACGTGGTGGATCTACAAAAGGGTGAAGCGTATCGGTCCTGGACGGGAGGCCGTCCATGGGTGACCTCGCCAGACGCATCAATCCCGATTCTTCGCTACATCTTTGCCTCGATATGCAGAGGCTCTTCGGCCCGGGAGGGCCCTGGGCCACACCTTGGCTTGAGCGCGTCCTGCCCCTGATTGTGTTGCTGGTGGAACACGCTCCGGCACGCACAGTGTTCACCCGGTTCATGCCGCCACCGACGCCCGCACAAGCGCGCGGCATGTGGCGACCCTATTTCGAGAAATGGTCGAATGTCACCTTGAATGAGATCGAGGCGTCTATGCTGGAGTTGATGCCCGCGCTCCAACGCTACGCCCCGCCGGCGACGGTCATAGATAAACCAGCCTACTCGGCGTTCTCAGCGCCCGAACTCCTGACATTTCTGCTTTCGAAACGCGTTACCACTCTGATCATCACCGGCGCCGAAACCGACGTTTGCGTGCTCGCGACGATTCTTGGCGCGGTCGATCGAGGATTCAGGGTTATCGTTGCCAGCGATGCCCTGTGTAGTTCGGCCGACGAGTCTCACGATGCCCTCCTGGATCTCTACCGCAAACGCTTCGACGTCCAGGTAGAGCTGGCCTGCACCGTCGAAATATTGGAGTCGTGGCGCCCAACCTGACCTTACAGGGCTGACGCTCTCACTCCAAGGACGTCGCGGCTGGTACCGCGCTCTCGGTCAGAACCCAAGCAGTGTCGTGACCGATCGAGAACTTCGGACTTTCCTTGATCCCCCATAGGCGTCTGGAGATCTCGACAGGCTTGCTGAAATCGCCCGGTCCTTGGCCCTTCGGCGATGTGCCGCGGGAGTTCGAGTAAACAGCAAAAAGCCCGCCGGATGGCGGGATTTTCAGATCACCACCGATGATGGCGATGGCGAGAGTGCGACCATCCACGGTGACGGCCGATATACCAGCCGCGATGCCGGCTACGATTCCCGTGCCATCCATGCCCGCCTTTTACCTGAACTGCCATCGTGTCGAGGTTCAGGCGCTGTGGGCTCACCGGACCTGCCATGGCCGCTGGGCTTGCCACTGACAGCGCAAGGGCGGCCACGATGATTCCAGCCTTCCAATATGCTTTCATGGTTTCCTCCCTGAAGCACGCAATCACCGCTATCGGTGCGATGCCATTGGATGGTGGCTCGCCTGAACGCGAGATGAAGGGGAAGGGTCCCAGGCGCTGGAGGCGCTAGGCGTCGTTGAGCAGCCTGACTGCGGTCGGCGCCGGTTCCGTCGTTGCTCATGGGTGTGGCGAAGGGTATGGCGGTCAGGTCCTTTCGGATAGCGCCCCTGACGCCCGCAAGCCAGCCCGGACCTCTCTTACGCCTGCAAAGTGAAAGCCCAACTCCCTAGCTTTCTTTTGCACTGAGTTCTTGCCTCGCCCGAGAGCAGCAGCCGCGCGCAAGAGTGTCGCTCCTTGCTCGATGAGATGTTGCAGTCTTGCGATATCGTCGTCAGTCCACTTTCGAACGGCAGGAGCTTTCGGCATTGCTGTACCCAAATCGACCCTTCACGAGGCGGTTACGGCTTGAACTGCAACTTCGAAAGAGGCGAGCGGTTCCTCCCCGCGGGTCCGGGCGAGACCCCCGCAAGACAAGGAGCGAAGCCAACTCGTCATACGTGCTGAAATCGGATTATTGCCGCCATCGAATGATTTCGCGCGATCGTCAGAAGAACAGAGCCAAACAGGTGAGGCGACCAGACCAACGTCCGCTTCTGGCGCAAAGCGGACATTGCGGAAGGGATCGCTCAGGCGGAGGGGATTTATCTCGGAAGCTAAGTCTTCCTGCTACTATTTGCCTTGAACGAGAAGTCCCGAAGGCTTTGCCAGCGTGAGGCTGTTTTGCCTGCATCGGCAGTAAAGCAGGTGAATGATCTCGTTTCTGGCCGCCGTCCCAATGGCTAGGCTCTCGACACGGAAGTGCAGTTCTGCCTCGACGGCCACTCCGTCGATAGCCTTAAGGGAGGCGACTGGCGCGGGGTCTCTGACAATGCAGGTGCTGGCTTCGAGAACAGATTTCAGCTCTTGTTCGATAAAGCGCGGATCTTTGTCGGTCGCAATACGGACGTTCAGCACGATGAGATGTGTTTCATCGGGGCGGCTCAGATTCGTGACGCCCTGACGCGCGAGGATGCTATTTGGCAACACGACGATGTTGTTGGCGCCGGAAAGAAGATTTGTCGAGCGCCAATTGGTCTCGATGACACGACCCTCGGTTCCGTCGGTAAGCCGGACCCAGTCGCCTAGCACATACGCCTTTCCGAGTGTTAACGCGATTCCGGAGAACACGTCGCCAAGCGTATTTTGTAGCGCGAGGCCGATGACGATAGCGACGACACCAGACGTGGTCACAAGCGTGCCTAACGGCAATCCGAACACAAAGCGAACCACAGAGAGCGAAGCGCCGAGATATATCACGGCGATGGCCATGTCCTGAATCAGATGCGCTTCGCGCGGCTTATGGTTGAGCTTCACGTAGATATGGATGAAGCCGATGACCGTCCAGGCAAGGTGTGTCCACCAAAGGATCCCCGCCAATCTGGAGAGCATCACGATGGCGCTTTGCGCACCGCTATTGTCCTGCCCGTGCGGAGATGTTTCTGCGATGAAAAGAACCAGACACATGCCGGCAAAAAACAGGAACTGGAAAATGAGGCGGCCGATCGGTCGGCTGCGCCCCTGCAGGTGCCAAACGCAAATGCCGGTTATACCGAGGGCGTTGAGCAGGATGAGCGGCACTAGTTGATCGTTGGTAAGCACAGCTGTGTCGCGCCTCTTACGGGCCGGCCTTTGGCAAGGCCGGCCGCTACAAATTCACTGTTTTGGAACGGTCAGTAGTCCCAGTAGACCGGCACCCATCGGAAGACGTCGCCCTCGACAGCGACGCGTCCGACGGACGGAAATGGCATATGCGTGGCGACCAGCAATTCCTCGGTCGCGGCGATTTCCTTCAGCAGACGCGTGCGAACATGGGACGCCTCTTTCGGGTCGTGCTCGAAGCCGTTGTACCAGTCCGGGTGGTCAAACCCGACCGTGAACACGGCGTCGCCGGCGAAGGTGAGCGCGTCCGTGCCCGATGCCACGCGGACGATGCTGTGCCCGGGCGTATGGCCACCGGTGCGACGAACGATGACACCCGGTGCAACTTCATACTCGTCGTCGAACTGCCGCAACTGGTTGTGGTATTCTTTGGCGAACTGCTTGGCGGTCGCGCGCAGCGCATCCGGGAATCCGGGCGGCATGGCGGTCTGGGAAAAATCTGGCGCGTCCCAGAATGCGACCTCGGCGGCGGCCACGTGGATCTGCACGTCCGGACGTAGCTGATCTTTGACGCCGGGAACGAGCAGGCCGCCGATGTGATCCATATGCATATGGGTCAGCACCACGTCAGTCACCGATGCGAGGTCGATGCCGGCATTCTCCAGCCGATGGATCAACTGGCCGGCCCTCGGCAGATTCAGGTTCGGGTCGGATCCCAGTCCCGCATCGACCAGAATGGTTTTACCGCCGCTGCGGATGAGCACGGCGTTGAGCGCCCAATCGAACGCGTCCTTTGGCAGGAACATGTGCTCCATCCAGGCGGCACGCACTTTCGGATCGGCATTGTGGCCCAGCATGGTAGTCGGCAGTGGAAGTACGCCGTCGCTAATCACCAGCACCTCGATGTCGCCGATTTTGACCGCGTAGCGCGATGGCACCAGTTCTTCGGGCGCCGATCGAGTCGAGCGCGAAGCAACGTCTATGCTCATGTCTATCTCCTGTTGATCGCCGCGCAACTCGCGGCGCCGTCGATGCTAGGTGCGGGCATATCCGTGATCGACTGGGCCAGAGGACAGGTCACGCAATACGTCGGCATAGGTCATGCGGTGCCGATGACGAGGGCGCATCGAGATCGCCTGGGATTCGGCGACTGACGTGGCAATCCGACTAAATCGCTGACGCTGGACCGTCCGGGGCGTCCCTATCCCGAGGGGTAGGTTCGGCTATTCGCCAAGCCAGCCGCGCTGATCTGCAGAACGATACCGCCGCGCTTCGCAGTTCGTCATGTTCAGACCGTTCACGCGCTCGGTGCCAATGCGAGCACGTATTTGTCCGCACCCACTCGATGGAGACGAACCAATGACCTGGAAAAGCGCGATCAGACGTCTTGCTAATGTATCACGGCGCAAGCTGCTCGCCACGACGTTGATTTACGCAGCATCCATGACCGTCCGCTCTTCGTCGGCAGCAGGAAAGGAGGCTGACGTGCTTTCGCATACAACAACGACCGAGAATCCCGCGTCCCAAATACCGACGTCGTCCATCACGACCAGAGACGGGGCGGAAATCTT
This sequence comes from Tardiphaga sp., assembly GCA_030147505.1. Lineage (GTDB taxonomy): Bacteria > Pseudomonadota > Alphaproteobacteria > Rhizobiales > Xanthobacteraceae > Tardiphaga. The sequence goes on along the minus strand of JASBVG010000003.1, from coordinate 34,188 downwards.
CTATCGCGATTGGGGCGCAAAGTCCGCGCAGCCGATCGTCTTCCATCACGGCTGGCCACTGTCGTCCGACGACTGGGAGAGCCAGATGCTTTACCTTCTCGACAAAGGCTATCGCGTGATTGCTCATGATCGCCGAGGTCACGGTCGATCCAGCCAAGCGGTCGATGGCCATGATATGGACCACTATGCCGCTGACGTAGCAGCACTTACGGCGCATCTCGACCTCCGCAATGCGATCCACATCGGTCATTCCACCGGCGGAGGCGAGGCGTCGCGCTATGTCGCGCGGTTCGGCAATGGCCGCGTCGCCAGGCTCATACTGATTGGTGCGGTGCCTCCGGTGATGGTGCGAACGAACGCCAATCCGAAAGGGTTGCCAATCGAGGTGTTCGACGGGCTGCGCAAGCAACTCGCGGCCAATCGATCAAAATTCTACCTGGAATTCGCGAGCGGCCCTTTTTATGGCTACAATCGTCCGGGCACCAAAGCATCGCAGGCGGTGATCTGGAACTGGTGGCGTCAGGGCATGATGGGTAGCGCGAAGGCCCATTACGACTGCATCAAGGCATTTTCCGAAACCGACTTCAGCGACGACCTCAGGACCATCACAGTCCCGACGCTGGTCCTCCACGGCAGCGACGATCAGATCGTGCCAGTCGCGAACTCCGCGCCGCTCTCGGCAAAGCTTCTAAAGCACAGCGTGCTGAAAATCTATGATGGCCTGCCGCACGGGATGTGCGCGACGCATACCGACATCGTCAACGCCGACATTCTCAAATTCATCTCCGCCTAAACTTTCTCAGCTTTATACATCAGGAGCTCCCCATGCGAATCGTCATCGTTGGCGCCGGCTTTGCCGGTATGTATGCCGCACTCTCCGCCGCGCGGCTGCGCGACATCCAGGGCGTGACGCCCGAAGCCCTCGAAATCATGCTCGTCTCTCCGGAGCCGACGCTTGTCGTGCGCCCGCGTCTCTATGAAGCTAGGCCCGAAGCGCTCACGGCGCCGCTGCAGGATGTTTTGAAGGCGATCGACGTCGTCTATCTGCAAGGCAGCGTGGTATCGGTAGATACCAAGTCGCGGGCGCTGACCGTCGCAGTGGCAAACCAGTCGGAACGGGTTGTCGCCTATGATCGGCTGGTCATTGCCGCTGGCAGCCGGCTTTTCCGCCCCGACATACCGGGACTTGAGCAATACGGGTTCAGCGTCGATCAACTGAGCGACGCCGTTGCGCTGGATCGGCATCTGCACGATCTGGCGAAACTGCCGCCGTCGAAGAATCGTGACACCGTGGTGGTCGCGGGGGGTGGTTTCACCGGGATCGAAGTGGCGACCGAGCTGCCGGCACGGATGCGCGCTATCCTCGGTAGGGATACCAATCCGCGTATTGTCATTGTCGAGCGCAACGCTGCGATAGCGCCCGATATGGGAACGGCAGCGCGCCCGCATATCGAAGATGCGCTCCAAGTTCTCGGTGTGGACACGCGTACCGGTGTCGGTGTGACCTCGCTCGACAAGTCTGGTGTGACGTTGTCCAGCGGCGAGCGTATCGAATGTGCCACCGTGATCTGGGCTGCGGGCATGCGCGCGGCCCCGCTTACAGCAGAGATTCCAGCGGAGCGGGATACGTCGGGACGCCTGCTCGTCGATCGCGAACTGCGAGTGCCATCGGTCAACGGCGTATTCGCGACCGGCGATGCCGCGAAGGCGTTGTGCGACGACAAAGGCACATATGCGCTGATGTCGTGTCAGCATGCGACGCGGATGGGCGCCTTTGCAGGCAACAATGCCGCAGCCGAACTGCTCGGCGTGCCGACCAAGCCGTATCACCAGGAAGCCTATGTGACCTGCCTCGACCTCGGTGCCGCCGGCGCATTGTTCACGCGCGGCTGGGAGCGCAAGGTGGAGATGGTCGGCGACGCCGCGAAAAAGACGAAGCATGAGATCAACACCGTATGGATCTACCCACCACGCGCCAATCGAGCCGCAGCACTAGCCTCTGCCGATCCGGAGCAAGTCACCAAACTCTGATCATAAGCGACTGCGCTCTCGTTCAGGGAGCGCGGTTCCTCCGCCGACGAGGCGAAATCCAATGCCAACTGATGGCAGGAGATAACAAAGATGAAGCAGATGACGCCAACCGCCCAGCAGCAGTCCAATGCGAAATCGAGCAGAGGCCCAACGGTGTCCGACGAGCTGGTACCGTCCCGCTATGCGCTGCGGGTCGGCGAGATCGACGTGCTGGTGATCAGCGACGGCGTGCTCACGCCGCCAGCGGAATCGATGGCCACCAATGCCGATCCGTCGGATCGGGCAGCCTGGCTGGACGACAGATTTCTATCGCACGAAGCGTTCGATTGGGCGCTGAACGAGGTCGTCGTGCGGAGCGGCGATCGAACCATTCTCATCGATAGCGGGCTGGGAAGGGAATATCCGGACTTTCCGCGCGCCGGACAGTTGGGCTTGCGGCTGAAGAATGCTGGCATCGATCTCGGCTCGGTGACCGACATAGTGCTGACTCACATGCACTTTGATCACGTTGGCGGACTGCTCGTCGACGGCATGAAGGCGCAACTGCGTCCCGACCTGCGAATTCACGTCGCTGCCGCCGAGGTCAAGTTCTGGGCGTCGCCTGATTTCTCCCGCACTGGCATGCCGCCAGTGCTCGCCGATCTGGCCCGGAGCGCGGCGAAGCGGTTCCTGAGCGAATACCGTGACCGATTGCAGCCGTTCGATGATAGCAGCGAGGTGGCGCCGGGCGTTGTCGTCACGCGCACCGGCGGTCACACGCCTGGGCACAGCGTGGTCCGCGTCGAGTCCAATGGCGATCGGCTGATGTTCGCTGGCGACGCGATATTCCCCGTCTCGTTCGATCACCCCGAATGGCACAATGGCTTCGAACATGATCCCGAAGAAGCCACTCGTGTCCGTCTCCGGCTCATGCGGGAGTTGGCAGAGACCGGCTCATGGCTGGTGGCTACCCATATGCCGTTCCCGTCGGTCGGCCGGGTCGCGATCGCCGGTGATCTCTATCGTTGGGTCCCGACCTGGTGGGACTACTGACGGAATGCCGGAGCCGGGGCATGATGAGCAGTCCTGCCGCACCGATAGCGCGCGGTTGCGGCAGGAGCTGGCACTGGCGCTTGAGAGGCAGGCCGCGACATCGGAGATTCTCAACGTCATCGCCCGTTCTCCGACGGATGCGCAGCCGGTGTTCGATGTCATCTCAGGCAGCGCGCAGCGGCTGCTCGGCGGACAGTCGGCACTCGTCACCCGCGTCATCGACGACATGCTCCATCTGGCTGCGTTTACAGCGGGAAGTGCCGATGGTGACGAGGGGGTCCGGGTATCTTTTCCCGTCGCGTTGACAGCAGGCGGCATCCACAGTCGGGTCGCCGCAACGGCGACGATCGCATTTCGGTTCGATATCGAAACCGAAGACGATGTCCCCAACGCCGTCAAAGAGATGGCGCGTGCGCGAGGCTACCGCAGCATTGTCGTCGTCCCGATGTTGCGCAAGGGCACCGCAATCGGCACCATCGGTGTCTCCCGGGCCGAAGCCGGTGGGTTCGGTGAAAGTCAGATAGAGTTGCTCAAGACATTCGCGGACCAGGCCGTGATCGCCGTGGAAAATGTTCGATTGTTCAAGGAGCTGCAGGCCCGTACGACGGAGCTGTCGACATCGCTCGACGGGCTGCGCGCTGCACAGGACCGCCTGGTGCAGACGGAAAAACTGACGTCGCTTGGCCAGCTCACCGCGGGCATCGCGCATGAAATCAAGAATCCGCTCAACTTCATCAATAACTTCGCGTCCTTGTCGGTCGAGTTGACGGATGAACTTGTCGAGGTATTGGCCGGCATTCCGGTTGCCGACAATGCTCGCGAGGACATGGACAACCTGAGTGGTCTTCTCAAGGACAACCTTCAGAGGATCGTTCAACATGGAAGACGCGCGGATTCCATCGTCAAGAACATGCTGCTGCATTCGCGGGGCGGCGGCGGCGAGCACCGGCTGACGGATCTCAACGCATTGATCGATGAAAGCCTTGCGCTTGCTTATCACGGCGCCCGAGCCGAGCGTCCGAAGCTCTCGGTCACTTTCGAGCGCGATTACGACCCCGCGGTCGGCCTGATCGAGATTTTCCCGCAGGAGATCACACGCGTGCTGTTGAACCTGTTCGCCAACGGCTTCTATGCGGTCAATGAGGGCCGAGGCGAGCGCGACCCGCGTTTTGAGCCGACCGTGAGCGCAACGACTCGCAGCCTGTCTGGCTCGGTCGAAATCCGCATCCGTGACAATGGCGTCGGCATGCCGCCAGATGTGAAGGAGAAGATATTCGATCCATTCTTCACGACCAAACCGCCCGGAGAGGGAACCGGGCTTGGTCTGTCCTTGAGCTACGATATCGTCGTGAAGCAGCACGGCGGTCGCATCGACGTCGAGACGGAGCTGGGCGTGTTCACGGAATTCATCATTACGCTGCCGCGTGGCAACAACGCGCTGGGAGATCAGTCGTGACATCTCCGCCCGTCTATATTGGAAGCCCGATGATCAGAGATCTGTTCCGGCATTCGTGCCCGCAACTGCCCGAGACAACCGGCTTGCGAGCAGCTGCCCCGGAAGTCCCGTCGAGACCTGGAGTGGCCGCATGACCGCGACTGTCCTGATGGTCGATGACGAGCCGGACCTCGAAACGCTCATCCTGCGGAAATTTCGTCGCCAACGCCGCGACGGCCTGATCGACTTCCTGTTCGCCCGTGATGGCGTCGAGGCGCTGGATGCCATCGACCGTCACCCGCATGTGGATCTGGTCGTGCTCGACATCAACATGCCGCGCATGGATGGATTGTCGCTGCTGGAAGCCCTGCAGCAGCGCGACGACCGCAAATCGGCGATCATCGTGTCGGCCTATGGCGATATGACCAATATCCGGACCGCCATGAATCGCGGTGCATTCGACTTCCTGACGAAGCCGATCGACTTTTCTGATCTGGAAGCCACGATCCTGAAGACGGCTCGCCATGTGGAAGCGCTCCGCGAGGCCCAGCGTCGGCAGACGGATGCCGAGCGCGCGCATGCTTCGCTGTCCCGATACTTTTCTCCCGAACTGGCGAAGCGGCTGGTCGACGGCGGCGACGACGAGATGGCGGTACACTGGCGCCAGGTCGGTGTCATCTTCACCGACATCACCGGCTTTACATCGCTGGTCGAGGCGGTCGCGCCGGAGCAGCTTGCGAAGCTGCTCAATGAATATGTCGGTGGGCTGACCGATGTGGTGTTCGAGCATCAGGGAACGGTGGCCAAGGTGATTGGTGACGCGATCCAGGTTCTTTTCAATGCGCCGGGCGATCAGCCCGACTACGCGGCGCGTGCCATTGCCTGTGCCCAGCAACTGGATGATTGGGCCGAAGCCTTTCGCGAGCGATGGAGGCACAAGGGAGTGGATTTCGGCGTGACACGCATCGGCGTTCATGCGGGCGCGGCGCTGGTCGGTAATTTCGGCGGTGACCGCTTTTTCGATTACACGGCCTATGGCGATACGATCAATACCGCTGCCCGGCTCGAGGTCGCCAATAAAGCTCTGGGCACGCGGATCTGCGTTAGTGACGTTGCGGTGCGCACCGCCGGCACATTTCGAGGGCGGCCGATCGGCGATCTTGTTTTGCGCGGCCGCAGCGAAGCGCTGCGGGCCCATGAACCGCTATCGGTGGCCCGGTTCGAGGATTCCGCCACGGAAAAATATGCGTCCGCTTTCCGGTTGCTGGAGGCGGGGGACGCCGCTGCGGTTCCGGCTTTCGCGGCGCTCGTGGGCGCTCATGCCGACGATTCGCTGGTGAACTTCCATCTCCGGAGGCTGCTCAACGGTGCGAGCGGGGCGACGGTCAGGCTCGGCTGATAACGGTCCGGGGAAGCTGCCGACCCATACCCTGACGTCGCCTTGGCAACACATGGATTTCCATGGGGTGCGGCGACGGGGCGAGGGGGCTAGACTTCGGACGACGAGCGCGATGGTCAGGCCTTTTCGGGAGACCGCCAGACAATGCACCCTTAAAAGGTCAAGCGTTCTTTGGGGCTGGAGCAACCGGGCATGACGGCGGAGCGATCTCGACAATATTGGCTGCCTGCGGTTATGGGCGCAGTGATCGGGGGGCTGCTGTTTGGCCTGATGGATCGGCCCTTTGGCCTGCTGGCTCCCGTCGCCGCGATGTATCTGTATGCTTCGGGCAGGGCCGTCTGGCTGCTGCGCGCCGTCTGGACGGTAGCGCTGCTCGGATCAGCCCTTGCTGCTGCGTTGTTCGCCCATGACATGCGTGAGCAACTCCTGTCCTGGACCGCCTTCTTCGCTGTCGCGCTGTGCATCGGGGAGTTCATTGAGGCGAAAGCATCGACCTTGTTCGGTGCGGACATGGTCGAGGCCATGCAGATTGTGAAGAGCATGCCGGCCTTTACCTGGTCGGCGAGTCCGGATGGCCATGTCACCCATGTTAGCGCGGGGACCTTTGTATTCGCCGGCCTGGAGCAGCCCAAGCAGGGGCTTTTCCATCAGTTCGACAATTTAGCCTGGCGCCGGATCGTTCATCCAGACGATTACACCGGTCTCATGAGCATCCGGCGGGAATCGCTCGTCACAGGCTCGGCCTTTGACGCGGAGTTGCGCATACGCCGGCACGACGGCGTGTATCGATGGTTCAGGCTCTACGGCTCGCTGTCGCGCGACCATAAGGGCAAGCTGGCCGGCTGGTACGGCACGATGATCGATATCGAGGAAAGAAAGACCGCGGAGGCAGAGCTCCTGCATAATGAGCGGCAGCTACAGCAGCTCATCGATGCTGTTCCAGCGGCGATCTGGAGCACGACGTCCGATGGGATGCCGACCTATGTCAATAGACGCTTCACCCAGATGACGGGCGCCACCATCGAGGACATCACCGCCGCGGACGGATCCCTGTCCTTGAAGATCGTCCTCCACCCGGAAGACGGCGACGCCGCGATCGCAGCCTTCGAGCGCTCCCGCCGAACCGGTGAGCCTTATGTCAGGCGTTACCGTCAGCTCCGTGCCGGCGGCGCGTTTCGATGGACGGAAACACGCGCCGAACCTCTGCGTGACGACACCGGTGCGATCATCAACTGGTACGGCCAGAGCATCGATATCCACGATGCGGTCATTGCCCAACAGGCGCTTGAGCAGAGCGAGCGGCAATTGCAAATGCTAGTCAACGCCGTCCCGGCGATGATCTGGAGCACGACGCCGGACGGCCACCCGGTCTTCGTCAACAAGCGCTTCATGGACGTGACCGGCAGGACCCTGAAAGATGCGACGGCGCCCGATGGCATGCCGACGCTCTGCACCATCCATCCGGACTACCGGGCGAACGCCCGGGCGACGCTCATGAATGCCTTTGCAACGGGCGCGCCATGCATGATGCGCTATCCGCAATTGCGCAGTGACGGCTCGCATCGCTGGAGCGAGGTGCGCGTCGAGCCGTCGCGCGGGAGCGGCGGTGAGGTGCTGCAGTGGTACGCCGTATGCGTCGATATCGATGACCAAGTCCAGGCGCATGAAGCACTGCTGGAAAGCGAGCGCTCGTTGCGCCAGCTGGTGGAAACGCTGCCGGCGATGATCGATTGCGCCACGCCCGATGGCGAGCCGATCTATCGCAGCAAGCAGTTGCGCGAATTCCTCGGATACAATCTCGAGGAGCTCGAAGGACAGCCCTCGCGGCTTGACGCAACCCTAGATGCCGGCGTTCATCCGAGCGATCTGCAGGGCGTGAAGGAGCGATACGCGCATTCGCTCGCCACAGGCGAACCCTATGCGCGACGGCACCGGCTGCGTCGGTTCGATGGTGAGTATCGATGGGTCGAGACGCGTGCCGGCCCGATGCGCGACGCGGCCGGCACTATCGTGCAGTGGAACGTGATCTGCCTCGATATCGATGGCGAGATGCGAGCGCAGGAGGAGCTCCGGCAGGCTCAGGAGAAGATTGCGCGCGCGAGCCAGGCGGCGAGCCTGGCCGAACTCTCGGCCTCGATTGCTCACGAAGTCAATCAACCGCTCGCGGCCATCGTCGCCAATTCACACGCATGCCAGCGATGGCTGACCGCACAGCCACCGAATATCGAGCGCGCGAGTCGCACCGTCGAGCGGGTCATCCGCGACGCTAATGGTGCCGCCGATGTGGTCAGCCGCATCCGCGCCTTGTTCAAGCAATCCGGCGACAAGCGAAATGTATCCAAGCTGAAGAATGTGATCGCGGAGGTCTGCGGTCTGATTGGGGAAGACGCAGCTCGGCGCGGAACGCGGATCGTGATCGATGTCGATCCCGATCTCCCTTTGGTCGCCATCGATCGCGTCCAGATCCAGCAGGTCCTCAGCAATCTGATCCGAAATGGTATCGACGCGATGGATGGTCTCGTCGGAGACAAGGTCGTTCAGGTTCGGGTCAGTTGCGGTGTGGGCGATGTCGTTCAGATCGCCGTGAGCGACATGGGACCCGGGGTCGAATTTCCCGACAAGGTATTCCAACCGTTCTTTTCCACCAAGGAGCAGGGAATGGGAATGGGACTTTCCATCTGCCGATCGATCGTCGAGGCGCACGGTGGAAATCTATGGGTGGACGTCAACTCATCACAGGGAGCATCATTTGTATTCTCGTTACCGGTTGGTACAGGAGCTATCGCGTGATGGCTGAGGACTTTGTGGTCTTCATTGTTGATGACGATGCACGCATGCGCGAAGCACTTTTGGAGTTGCTCTCGTCGTACGATATCGTTGCCACAGCGTTCGGCTCGGCCGGTGAATACATGAGAGCCGCCAAGCCGGATGTTGCCGCATGTCTGGTGCTCGATGTCGAATTGCCCGACATCAATGGCCTCGATCTGCAGGGCCGTATCGCCGAAGGCGGCGATCATCCGCCGATCGTGTTCATCACAGGCCATGGAGATATCCCATCCTCCGTACGTGCGATGAAGAACGGCGCCATGGACTTCCTGACAAAGCCGTTCAGCGACGCCGACGTCATGAGCGCGATCCGGTCTGCAATCTCGCGAGACCGCGCCGATCGAGTGACGCGGAGCGAAATAGCGGTACTGAAGCAGCGTTATCTCGGCCTGACACCTCGTGAGCGGGACGTCCTGCCGCTGGTCGTGAGCGGCCTGCTGAACAAGCAGGCCGCAGCCCAACTGGGGATCAGCGAAGTCACGCTGCAGGTTCATCGCCGAAACGTCATGGCAAAAATGGGCGCAACGTCGCTGGCCGATCTCGTGCGTATCGCGCAGCGAATTGAAATACCCCTGTCCTATACGGGACGGGCGGAAGGAAGCAATCGTGCCTGAACGCAAGCCCGTGATTGCCGTCATCGATGACGATCCCCGCGTGATCGAGTCGCTGGAGGACTTGCTTGAGTCCGCCGGATACGCAGTATGTTGTTTCTCGTCTGCAGAAGCGTTTCTTGCCTGCGACATGTTCAATCTCGATCTCCTGATCACCGATATTGGATTGCCGAATGTCGACGGCCTGCAATTGCGCAGCCTTGTTGCGCAGCAGCGTCCCCGTCTACCTGTTTTCCTCATCACCGGCCGTCACGAAATCGCCGATCAGGCCCGGGCAAGGGATATTCCTGGGGTCTTTCGTAAGCCGTTCGATGGAGCCGCACTGCTGTCAGCCGTTGGCGCGGCGGTTGGAGCACAAAGCAAAGAGGGTAGGGATGACGATTGACCGATCGCTTTCGCAACTCGCCCCGCGCGAGCGCAGCGATTCTGACGAACCGATTGTGATCATCGTCGATGACGACGCGTCGGTTCGGGAGGCGTTGACGGAACTCGTCGTCTCAACCGGTCTTGAGGCGGTCTGTTATGCATCGACACAGGCATTTCTCGATGTGGGCGCGCCAGACCGACCGTGTTGCTTGATCGTCGATGTGCGAATGCCCGGTGCGAGCGGGCTCGATCTCCAGGAGCAGCTCGGACGCACCGGTGATCCGCGGCCTATCGTGTTCCTGACCGGTTACGGTGATATCCCGATGACGGTACAGGCGATGAAGGCAGGCGCGATCGACTTCTTGACCAAGCCGGTCCGTGACCAAACTCTTCTCGATGCCATTCATACGGCCATCGCAAAGGATCGCGCCCAGCGGGAGCGCGCTGCTGAAGTGCGTAGAAGCGTCGGGCGCTACGCAACACTGACGCCACGCGAACGCGAAGTGCTTCAGCAGGTGATGAGCGGCCGTCTGAACAAGCAGATCGCATTCGCGCTGGGCATCAGCGAAGTTACCGTAAAACTGCATCGCAGCAACGCCATGCGCAAAATGGCGACGACATCGATGGGACAAATGATACGGGTCTGGGAGACACTGCCGATCGGCATTCGTGCACAGTCGCGATCATTATCAGAATAGGGCTAGACGTCGATATGCCCGATGACAGATCCGTAACGATTTGGCGTCAATGACCGCCTATGGCGGATTGTGTTGAAAAACTTCCCCATTGAAGCGGGGCGGCATCGCTGATTCACTCTCGATATCGGCGGAGGCTGAATCGATGATCGGTCCACAGCAGACTGATCCGGCGGCTCTGTTCTACGAGTTCTCGCTGGAGCGGCATGTACCAGCCGCCCACATGCTGCGGAACATCGACCGGTTCGTCGATCTGCCAGTCATTCGGAGCGCGTTGGCGCCATTCTACAGTTCGACCGGGCGGCCGTCGGTTGATTGCGAGCTGCTCATCCGGATGCTGCTGGTCGGCTACTGTTACGGCATCCGGTCGGAGCGCCGATTGTGCGAGGAGGTTCACTTGAACCTCGCTTATCGCTGGTTTTGCCGTCTAGGCCTGGATGACGAGGTGCCGGATCATTCGACCTTCTCAAAGAACAGGCATGGTCGCTTCCGCGATTGCAATCTCCTGCGCAAGCTGTTCGAGGCGGTGGTCCGGCGCTGCATGAAGGAGGGGTTGATCGATGGTACGGCCTTCGCCGTCGATGCCAGCCTGATCGCTGCCGACGCCAACAAGCAGCGTTCTGCCGCGGGGACCGACGACCATGACTGGGAAGCACTTGCCCGGACGCGGCGGTCTGTCCGCGAGTACTTTGACACGCTGGACGAAGCGGCCTGGGGCGCGGCGAGCGAGACAGCGCCGAAGTTCGTCTCTCGATCCGATCCGGCTGCGCAATGGACCGGGGCTCACAGAGGCCACGCCTTCTTTGCCTACGCCGACAACTACCTGATCGATCTGAAGGCTGCGGTTATCGTCGATGTCGAGGCGACACGCGCCATTCGACAGGCTGAGGTCGGTGCGGCCCGCACGATGATTGAACGTACCGAGAAATGCTTCGGCATTCATCCCGAGCGCTTGGCTGCCAACAGCGCGTATGGATCAGCCGAAATGCTGAGTTGGTTGGTCAACCAGCGTGCGATCGAGCCACATATACCTGTGTTCGACAAATCCGCTCGCGCGGATGGGACATTCGCCCGCGACGACTTTCCCTACGATCCGGAGACCGACATCTATCGCTGCCCTGCGGGCAAGGTGCTGACTTCAACCGGGACGCTGGTGAACAACGGAGCGACGCTTCTCTATCGCGCCAGCAAACGTGACTGCGACATCTGCGACCTCAAACCACGGTGTTGCCCGAAGATGCCAGCCCGCAAGGTGCCACGCTCGATCTACGAGAGCGCTCGCGATGTGGCGCGCGGGATCGCCAGGACGGAGGCCTATGTAACCTCGCGGCGCGAACGCAAGAAAATCGAGATGTTGTTCGCGCATCTGAAGCGCATCCTGCGCCTCGATCGGCTCAGGCTGAGAGGCCCGTGCGGTGCTCGCGACGAGTTCCTGCTCGCCGCCACTGCTCAGAACCTCCGCAAGCTGGCTAAGCTGATCCCGGCCCCGGCTCCAACGCCTATCTAAACTGGGGAAGACGCTCGCGTGCCCGTCCCCTATGCACAGGCCGATAGCCACCACTGACTTCTTCAACACAATCGGCGCAAAGCGGACGTCTGGACGCAACGCCGGTGGATCGAACGCTACCCGAGCCGAGATCCGGCCATACACGATCTCCGCGATGTGCGCCCCGGTTAACGTGATCGGCCCATTCCATGGGCCGCCTAACCAGGAAAGCCGGGCAACACGTCGTCACGGCCTGTTTGTCGAGCTCCACAGGGGGACTTCAGAGCTGTCGGACGGGCTTTGGTCGACACATCTCGGAAAGCGATTTTGGACGCTCGGATACCTTTTTCGGATCACGGCTGTTCGTGCGTCCGATATTCCGTCTCCGTTCGATACGTTCTGGAGAGCAGTATGGCCCCCGATATTCCCAAGACCATGAAAGCCTGGCGGCTTAGCCGACTCGGCGGCGATCTGAGTTTCGATGACGTTCCGATACCGCAAACCCGAGCCGGCAGCGTTCTCGTCAAGGTCGAGGCGACCGCCTTGATGTCTTACATGAAGCCCTACGTGGAGGGGCGCTTGCCGCCCTATCACGCGCCGGACGGCGGGTTCACGCCGGGCGGCAATTGCGTCGGGATCGTTCAGCAGGTGGGAAAGGACGTTTGGCACATCAAACCCGGACAGCGGGTGATGCTGTCCTCCCTGTTCGGCGCAACCGAGAATGTCCCGGAGCCCGCCCGCATGCTCATCGGCGTTACTTCTTTCGGTGGGATCAGCGAGGCCATGCAGGCCGATTGGCCGGATGGATCGCTGGCCGAATATGCGCTGCTGCCGGCATCCGCGCTTGTTCCCGCTGACGGGTTCGATGACGTCGCGCCCGATCGCCTGTCGGCGGCAACACGTTTCGTGGTGCCCTATGGCGGCCTCGTTCGTGGCCGGCTCGCCGCCGGTGAAACCATTCTAATCAATGGCGCGACCGGCGCCTACGGCAGCGCTGCCGTCCTGATGGCACGCGCGATGGGGGCAGGACGCATCGTCGCCGCCGGCCGCAATGCGGACAAGCTCGCCGCGATCGCCGAACTCGGCGGCAGGGCGGTCAAGCCCATCGCACTGACCGGCAACACGAAGGCCGATGCCGACGCGATCCGCGACGCGGCTGAGGGCGGCGTCGATCTCGCCTTCGATATGATCGGTGGCGCGCAGGAGCCGAATTCGACGCTGGCGGCACTCAATGCACTGCGTAACGAAGGGCGCTTGGTGCTGATGGGCAGCCTGATGGTGGATCTGCCCGTACCCTATCTGCAACTGATGATCCGTAGCATCGAGATCATCGGGAATTTCATGCATCGGCCCGGTGCATTCCGGAACGTTCTCGCGCTCGCGCAGGCCGGCCATCTCGATCTCGCCGCCGTTCGACCCACTGTGTTCCCGTTGTCAGACTTGGTTCCAGCGATGGACGCGGCCGGCGAGGCAGGCAGCCTCGAACAAATCGTCATGCGTCCGTGACGCACAGTTAGGGAGAATTCCATGTTCCTGATCTCATTCAAGCCGACCGTCCCTCCGGAACAGCTCGATGCCATCCGACCGGACCATATGGCCTGGGCCGCCCGCGGCTTCGAAGCGGGCGTCTTCGTCGCCGGAGGGCGCCGTATGCCGCCGACAGGCGGGGTCATTCTCGCCATCCACGACCGCAAGGCCGTCAGTGCTCTGATCGACCAGGAGCCCTTCTGTCGGAAAGGCTTGGCGGAGATCGATCTGCAGGAGATCGAGATCATGTCGACGGCTCCGGGACTCGAGAAGCTCAAGCAAGGCCAAGCGACCTGAAGATCGATGGAGGAAACGATGCCCTCGACGTTTCGACAGTGGGTCTATGTGCGCCCGATGCAAGACGATGCGGTCGACGCCGGTTGCTTCGACATGCGGACAATGCCGCTGCCGACGCTTGCCGAAGGGCAAGCGCTGGTGCGCGTCAGATTGATCAACATCCATTCGAACACGCGGATGCGGATGGCGCTCGGCGCGATCCCGCTGGGAAATACCGATTCAGCGAACTACGCATGCGCCGAGGTGATCGAAACCCGCGATCCAAGCTTTAAGGTCGGTGACGTCATCGCCTGTCAGGCGGGCTGGCAGGACTACGCGGTCGTGAGCAGCAGCGACGCGGCCATCGGCTACGGGCCGGCGAGCGCAGCGACTAAGGCGCTCAATCGCACGAACTCGCAATGGACCTACGCATTCCGGCCCTCTCTGGTGAAGGCATGGACATCCGATGTTCTTATGGACGTGTTCGGGACTTCGGGCATGACCGCCTGGTTCGGTATGCGAGAATGTGGACCGATTCTGCCGTCCGACACGGTGCTCGTCGCAGGTGTTACCGGATCGGTGGGGTCGCTCGCGGCGCAAATCGCCTGCGCGGCAGGCGCCCGCGTGGTCGGGTTGGCGGGCAGCCCGGCGAAATGCGCGTGGGCTGTCGAGACGCTGGGGATCGCCGCTTGCATCGACTATCGCGGTGAAGGTCTGGCCGATCGCATTCGTGCGGCAGCCCCATCGGGCGTCGATGTCTTTTCAGACGGTGCGGGTGGTGACCTGACTGGTCTGGTGGTGTCGTCCATGAATGAAGGCGGTCGCCTGTTTTCTTATGGTATGACCTCCGCCTTCTATGCGTCGCGCCTGAACCGACCGACCGGCAAGCGCCCGCTGCGGCAGACATTCGGGATTTCTGAAGATGTCGAGACCCTGCTCACGCAACGCAACATCAGGTCCGAGTGCTGGATTGTTGATTCGTTTTACGACCAGCGGCTGGCGGCAGAAGACGCCCTCTCTGACTTGCTCAAAAGCGGCGCTCTGAAGCCCGTCAACACCGTAGTCGAAGGCTTTGACAAGCTTCCGGAAGCCATCGCGAGCCTGTACAAGACGCAGAGTGCGGGCAAATTGCAGGTGAGTTTTGCCTGACGCGAGGAACTGAGATCGTCTGCATGGATGCGTTATCCGATATTCTGAGCGTCCTGACGGTCGAGCGCGCCGCGCAGGTGCGGTTTGAGAGCCGCGGGGCCTATTCCATGCGATTCAGTGGCGTCGATCACGTCAAGTTCGGCGCCGTGGTCGAGGGACATGGTCGTCTCCATGCCGAGAGCCAATCCCGATGGATCGATCTCGCGCCGGGAGATTTCTATCTCCTGACCGACGGCAAACCGTATCGTACGGGTGACCCCGAAAAGGTGAGAGAGATCGACGGCGATACCTATTTTGCGGCGAACCGCGATTCCGATGGCGTCGTGCGCTTCGGCGACGGGCCGCCCGACAAGATCGTGATCGGCGGCAGCGTATTGTTCGATCCGGAGGGTGCCGCATGGTTGCGTTCGGCGCTGCCGCCCGTGATCCATATCAAAGGGGCCGCGCCGAGCGCTGCGGCATTGCGGACGACGCTAGGCCTGCTCGCCGGCGAAGTGGGAAACGTGGCACCCGGTCAGAGCATCATCGTCGATCGTTTAACCGATGTCCTGATCGTGCAGGCACTGCGCGCGCATTTTGCGGATCCGAATGTGGCGGGGGCAAGCTGGCTCGCGGGATTAGCAGATCGTCGCATCGGCAAGGCCTTGCGCAGCTTTCATGCCAGCGTCGATTCGGTCTGGACGGTCGAGCGTCTTGCGCAGGAAGCGGGAATGTCCCGATCCTCGTTCGCAGCCTACTTTCGTGACCATGTCGGCATGTCGCCCATCGATTATGTCGCACGCTGGCGCCTGCATCGCGTTCGCCGTGCGATGATCGAGACCAATCTGCCGTTCGGTGCCATCGCGACACGCAACGGATACGCGTCGCGCGCGTCGTGCAGCCAGTCTTTTAAAAAACTGTTCGGCTACTCGCCTCAGGAGATACGAACGCACTGATGACATCGACTATTACGTCGAGGCATGTGCCGGTTCGATCTTTTCCGCCCACGCATGAAGCGCGCGCAGGGCGGGCTGCAGACCGCGCCCTCTTTCGGTGAGGCTGTACTCGACCTTGGGCGGCACGGAAGGGTGCACGGTTCGCGTCACGACCCCGGCGGCTTCAAGATCACGAAGGCGTTCGATAAGCATCTTCTGCGAGATGCCCGGAATTGCACGCTGCAGTCCAGAAAACCGCAGCGTGGGCGCCGTAAACAGTTGAAAAAGTATCGGCACTTTCCAGCGACCATCCAGCACCCGCACTGCCATTTCGAGCGGCTGGCCAGTGCATCCAGAAGAGATCGGGTGCTTCGCGGCGCAGGGAGAGTCCACCATTCGGCTTCCGTCGTGCATTTCGTCAGTCATCCCGAACGAATAGCAGTGTTGGCACTCGCTGCAACTCAATTTGCCGAGAACTGATCCGGGTCGATTCCTGCGATTGCTCCGCACCTTTCATAGCGGAGCCGTTTCCGTTAGCCCTCCGCATCAGGAATGAGAAGAAGCTTGCCGACGGAGCGACGGGATTGCAGGTCGAGGTGTGCCCGTTGCGCTTGTGGCAATGGATAGGGCGTAACTGGCGGGGCTTTGATCTCGCCGGCTTCGACCTGCGCGAACAGTCGTGCGGTCACGGCCAGCAGCGAGGCACGATCGGGAATGTGATCGTTAAATGTCGGAAAGCCTAGCTTGATGCTGCGCGGAAGCGTGGCGATATCGATCGGCGGTGGGCTCCCGAGCACTGGGCCGTAATAGGCCAGAGTGCCGTGACGGCGCAGTGATGCCAGCGAATCCGCGAAAGTCGCACCCCCCGACCCATCGAACACAGCGTGGACACCTTGCCCGCCAGTGAGATCCTTGACCTGCGCCGCGAACGACCCATTCGCGTCGACGATGACTTGATCGGCGCCGGCAGCCTTCGCCGGATCGATCTTGTCGTCGTGAGATACTCTTCCAATGACGGTGCCGCCCCTCGATTTGATGATTTGGGTCAGCAACTGGCCGACACCGCCGGCAGCGGCATGGACGAGTGTCACGTCGCCGCGCTGAACCGGATAGAATTCGTTCGCGAAATGGCTCGCGGTCACGCCTTGCATCATGATGCTGGCAGCGACCTGATGGCTCATCCAGTCCGGTATCGGGACGAGCGCGGCCTCGGGCGCGATGAGCATCTTCGAATAGCTGCCCTGAACATAAACCCAGGCGACGCGGTCGCCGACCTTCAGAGATGTCACGTCGGAGCCGATGGCGACGACGTCGCCCGCACCTTCCACGCCGGGGACGAGCGGCAGCGGTGCATCCCTCCACAATTGACCGGTGCGCACGCCAATATCCATGAAATTCACGCCGGCGGCCGCAACACGGACGAGCACTTCACGGGCACGCGGCGCCGGCGTGGGCAATTCGCTTGCTTCCAGCCTTTCCGGTCCTCCGCGGGCGGTGATGAGGATAGCTTGGTGGAACGGGGATCGCATATCGGCTCTCCTTATACGGAACAATCATTCAAGAATTGGACATGGTTTCTCAGCGAAGCCCGCGAACGGCCAGCCTCGCGATGGCCCGCAGCGTCTCGCGAGATGCGCCGGCGCGTGCGGCGACCTTGATGCCAGTCAGCGTGGCGACGATCGATGCGGCGATATCGTTCACGTCGAGATCGCCAGCGATGTCGCCGACGGATTGCGCTGCCAACACGCGTTCGGCCAGGGCTCGCCTCAGCGCCAGAGCGTTCGCTTGGCTGACCTTAGTTACCTCCGGGTCGGAGCGGCCGAACTCGCAGATAGCGCCGATGCCGAGGCAGGCTGGCGCTTTCGCGGCGGCTGCCTCATCCGCGGCAGAGAATATCAGCTTCGCCAATCCATCGATGGCGGCCGGCCCGGACCGTAGAGCTTCGATCTGGCCGTGCAGGCGCTGCGCGAGATAGGTGCGGAGGGCCTCGAGATAGAGATCGTGTTTGCTGCCGAAAGTGTCGTAGATGCTCTGCCTGCCTATGCCCATCTTTTCGACGAGATCGCTGGCCGAGCTTCCTTCGAAGCCGCGCTGAGCGAACAAATCTATCGCGGCGGCAAGAGCATCTTCGCGATCAAATTCCTTGGGGCGTGCCATGACCGAGGTGTAGCGATTCCGGAACGATCAGTCAAGAATGGATTAGGCGCTGCCGTCGATCGCCTGGCTCAATCGCAATGGACGCCGGCTTCGTATCGTTTCAGCTTGCCGCGGACGAAGCGCTCGACCTTGCGAAGAGACTTCTGCTGCTCCTTCACGATCACCAGCCGGGCGCGAAGGAATTCGATCGTCTCCTCGCGCGAGAAATCCCGCGATCCATGGACCGCGAGCAGATCGCGGATCTCCTTGAGGCTCAGCCCGAGGCGCTGGGCTTGCCGAACATTTTCGATCGTTTTCAGCGCGGCCGGGTCGTAGTCCCGATAGACGCGGCTTCCCGCGCGCAGTGCGCTAGAGGAAATCAGCCCGATCTCTTCGTAGTGGCGGACGCCGTCCTTCGACAATCCGGCGGCCTTGGCGAGTTCGCTGATAAGCACCAGGGGTCTCTTGACTGTGGGGTTTCCCGACAGTCTATAGCAATAGCCATCGTCGAAAAATAGAATTGGAGTGATCGATCGTGATGGCAGGAACAAAGCGCGTGGCGCTCGTCACCGGGGCTTCGTCGGGAATGGGCAAGGACATCGCGCTACGGCTGATCTCCGAAGGCTATACCGTGTATGGCGGCGCTCGCCGGGTGGAGCGGATGGCAGACATCGCAGCCCGGGGCGGAATCACCGTCGAACTCGACATGACGGACGACGCGTCGATCTGGGCGGCGGTCGACCGGGTGCTGCGGGAGCAGGGACGGATAGACGTCCTCGTCAACAACGCCGGCTATGGCCAGTATGGCGCGCTCGAGGACGTTCCGGTCTCGGAAGGGCGCCGCCAATTTGAGACCAACGTGATCGGTCTCGCACGTCTGACGCAGCTTTGCCTTCCGTCGATGCGTACCCACAAGTTCGGCAAGATCGTCAATATCTCGTCGATCGGAGGCAAGTTCGCATTCCCCCTTGGCGGCTGGTATCATGCCTCGAAGTACGCGCTAGAGGGGTATTCCGACGCGCTGCGGAACGAGGTCCGACAATTCGGTATCGACGTGATCGTTATCGAGCCCGGCGGGATCAGTTCTGAGTGGGAAGGCATCGCAGGCCAGGAAGCTGAGCGGTTTTCCGGGCAAGGCGTCTATCGCGAGATGGTCGTCAAGTTTCGCGGTCTGCAGGGGCGGAAGGCGCCCCCGCCGAGCGTCGTATCCGACCTGGTCGTCAAGTCGCTCCGGGCCAAGCGGCCAGCGATCCGCTATCATGGCGGCCTTATGGCCGGGCCGCTCTTGTTCCTCCGAAGATGGCTGTCGGACCGGATGTTTGACCGTCTGATCATGGCGGCGTTCAAGTGATCGGCGGACATCGTCACCGTCGCCATGACAGGAATTTAAGGGACAAGCCGAACGGTCTTCGCAACGAGCGCTGGATGGATGCCGCGGGAACTTTCGCGAATGTATGCGCTCCGGCTTTTGACGGCCTCGCGATAAGCGTCCGTCGCCAACGCCGTCTGCATCGTTTCACGTGACTCGAACGCGATGTTCACGATCGCGTCGATCGGCTCTTCGGCTCCGTCGCTGACGAGATCGTCGAGATAGAAGTGAACGTAGCGTCGAACCTCAGGCATTGCTGCATAAACAGTGCCGTATCTATTTTCCATGAAATCCCGAAATGCCGCGGTCGGGATGTCGGGCCTTTTACGAATGACAGTCATCAGCTCATACATGGGTTTTCCTTAAAAGCATTAGCCCGATATCCGTCGGCGACGTGAACGACAATTCAAATAGCTATTACCGGCCGCGAACATCAGATCTAGAAGCGATACTTTCTGCGGAGCGTCCTTCGCTCTTCGAGTCAGCGGCGGGGAGCCATGCGCGATCTTGCCTGCGACATGCGTGCATAGCTCTCCGATCGCGATCTATCTCAAACGCACTCCAGCCATTCAGGCAGCCCCGCGCCGTACGGCTCAAGCGATACCGCATCGGGAAGAACCAAATTGCTGAATGTCAGCGGCGGGGCCAGGAAGCCGACTTTGCCGTAGACCGACTCGATCTCGGTCATTCGAGCGGGGTGGGTGTCGCTGACGGGCGCATGTACTTGGGGACTTGTGTCCAGCAAGCCAAACTCCTGCACCCACATGGCGCTGCGGGCGAGAGAGAGCTTGACGTGGTATGATCCACCTTCCTCTGCCCGTCGAAGCAGCGCTGCCATCATCCCCGCTGCTGCCAGATACCCGGTCATCAGATCCGCTAGATAGAAGACCGGCGAGAACCTGGGTTTGGAGTTTCCCCCTTCCGCAGCGGCGAAGCCAGAGGCGACTTGGCCATTCTGATCGAACCCTGGGCGTTCGCACCAAGGACCGGCATGGCCATACGCATTGGCGGTCATGCAAACGATGCCTCGTTCGCTCCGAGCAGCCAGCGACGCGGCATCGAGTCCGAATCTACGGTTTACCGAGCCGCGATAGGTCGTCGTGAAGACGTCGGCGCCGCTGGCCAATTCGTGCATCTTGGCCAGATCGGACGCGGATCGCAGGTCGAGATAGGCGCACCGCTTTCCGATATCGACTCCGAGATGCTGCGCTAAGGTGTCGGGATAGCTCGGTGAGGAGATGTGCAGCACATCCGCGCCATACTCAGCCAATGTGCGAGCACTTCGCGGTCCGGCCAGAACATGCGTGAAGTCGAGGACGCGGAAGCCAGCGAGCGGCGACGCGGCGTGCGATGTCGGGAATGGCACGGGCGGTCCATCGGCAATCTTCTCAATCTCGACGACGGGTGTCTGGGAAAGCAATTTTCCTTGCGGATGGTCGAGCCACTCTGCGCGCGTGAACGCACGGCAAGCAGGCAAGCCAGCATCGGAAAGCGCGTCTTCGAGCTCCCATGAGTTCCACTTGGCGACTTCCCTCGCGTAGGACGCCTTGTCGTCGCCGCAATCGAAAAAGACGGAATATCCCTTGAGCAGCTTTGCATAAGGAGGTCCGGCTTCGAGCATGACATAGCGCCCGTCACGGCACAGGAACAGATCGTTGACGGCGACATGTTCCGCGCCGACGTTGATCGAATGGCCCTGCTGGCTAACGAAATGCGTGGGGTGGAGGTAGTGCAAGGCATCAATGATGCCGACGGATACATCGGTGGCTTGACCCGTACGCGCATTCCACAGGGCTGCAGCGGCAACGCCGATGGCCAACTGAGCAGTACCGGATGCCTCTCCCAGTCGGTGGGGTGACTGAATGACGGGATCGTCGCCAAAAAGGCTCGCCTCGCCTTTGAAGCGACGGCTGATACCCAGTTCATCGATCAATGAATTGAGACGTCGGAGATGACCTTCTGACAGACGGTGAATAGAGGCTCCCCCTCGCGAGCGGGACTTCTGCGTTGTCTTGTCGATCATGATTTTTTTCCTTCGATCGAGGACATTCTTCCTCAGCGCATCAGGTTGGATCGCCCCAATTCGATCACTTCGTCGGCTCGCCCGTTCAAGACGGCCTTGAGCATGTACAGCGTGAAGCCCTTGGCCATCTGCGCCGTGACCTTCGGCGGCATAGCCAGCTCCATGCGATTCACGGCGACATCGACCACGACTGGGCCGTCGTGCTCCAGGGCCATGCGCATGACCGCCTTGGCGTGAGCCGGATCGGTGATGCGGAAGCCCTTGATGCCTACTGCCTCGGCCATGGCAGCAAAATTAGGATTATCGAGCTCTGTCCCTGTGTCGAGGAAACCGGACGACTTCTGTTCGAGTTCGATGAAGCCGAGCGCGCCGTTGTTGAAAACGATGACCTTCACCGGAAGATCGAGTTGCTTCAGGCTCAGAACGTCTCCCATCAGCATGGTGAAGCCCCCGTCGCCGGACAGCGAGATTACCTGACGCTTCGGAAACGCCGCCTGAGCCCCTATAGCCTGCGACATCGCATTCGCCATCGAGCCGTGCCAGAAGGACCCGATCAGTCGGCGTTGGCCGTTCATGGTGAGATAACGCGCGGCCCATACGGTGGGCAGGCCGACGTCGCAGGTGAAAATGGCGTCGGGTGTTGCGAGCTCATCGACCAGCCTGGCGATCTGCTGCGGATGCAGGGTACCGCCGCTACGGCCCGTGGCTAGTTCGTCCAACCCCCTGCGCGCACGCTTGTAGCTGTCGAGGCTGGCGTCGAGGTGCTTGCGGTCGGACTTGTCCGCGAGTTGGGACGACAGAGCGTCGAGCGTCGACAGGACATCACCGATGACGCCGACCTCGACCGGAGTTCGCCTGCCGATCGCCTCGGCGCGGATATCGACCTGGGCGATGCGTGCCTGCGAGGGGAAGAATTGCCTGTACGGGAAATCCGTTCCGAGCATCAACAGCGCATCGCAGTTTTCGATCGCTTCATATCCCGACGAAAACCCGATGAAACCGGTCATGCCGACGTCGAACGGATTGTCCCAGGCGACATGCTCCTTGCCGCGCATCGCGTGGACGATCGGTGCCTTGAGACGTCCCGCGAGTGCGACGACCTCGTCATGAGCACCCTCGCACCCGCCGCCGCAGAGCAACGTCACTCTGCGAGAACTGTTGAGAAGTTCGGCGAGGCGGCCAACCGAGGTCGCGTCCGGGACGATTTTGGGGCGCCCCGGCATCAGGCCGAACGGTTTTGAGGTATGGTCGGTGGTGACCGACATCAGGGCAACATCGCCGGGAATGACGATGACGCAGACGCAGCGCTCTGAGACCGCCCGCCGAACCGCCGTTTCCAATGCACGCGGCATCTGTGCGGGGCTGGCGACCAATTCGCAGTAGTTGGCACACTCCCGGAATAGCTGTTCCGGATGAGTTTCCTGGAAGTAGCCCGAACCGATCTCCGGCGATGGAATATGCGCAGCGATCGCAACGACCGGCACACGCGAGCGCTGGCAGTCGAAGAGGCCGTTGATCAGATGCAGGTTGCCGGGCCCGCAACTGCCGGCGCAAACCGCCAGTTCGCCCGTGACGTGGGCCTCGCCACCGGCCGCGAAGGCCGCCACCTCCTCATGCCGCACGTGCAACCAATCGATCGTGCCGTTCTTGCGGAGGGCATCCGTGAAGCCGTTGAGGCTGTCGCCGACGATGCCGTACACCCGCTTGACGCCGGCCGCGGTCAGGGTATCGACCATCTGGTCCGCAACTGTTTTAGCCATGATCGTGTCTCCTCACATCAGGTTCTGCGACTTGGCGGCGGCGGTCAGTTCGTCCCGGAACTGGGGATGCGCCAGACCGATCACCGCCCGCGCCCGCTCGCTCGATGCGAGGCCCTTCAGGTTGGCAGAGCCGAACTCGGTGACGATGTGGTGGGTGTCGATGCGCGGCGTGGTGACGGGACCGTCCAGCCGCGCCACGATCTTCGAGACCTGCCCACCGGCCGCAGTCGAACGAGTCGCGATGATCGACTTTCCGCCGTTGGATGCGTAGGCGCCGCGGACGAAGTCGAGCTGGCCACCGGTGGCGCTGTACTGATGTCCGAGCAGATGCTCCGAATTGCAGGCGCCGGTCAGATCAATCTGCAAAGTCGCGTTGATGGAGACGACGTTGTCGTTCTGGGCGATGATGCGGGGGTCATTGACGTAATCGACCGGGAAGCTCTCGACAGCCGGATTGTCGTCGAGAAAATCGTACATCTCTCGCTTGCCCATCGCGAACGTGAAGACCGACTTGCGGCGGTTGATGGTCTTGCGGCGGTTGGTCACCACGCCGGCCCGCAGCAGGTCGACCAGGCCGGTGTTCAGGGCCTCGGTGTGAATGCCGAGATCGTTGAGATGGGTGAGCGCGCTGCAGACGAGGTTCGGCAAAGCGCCGACGCCCATCTGCAGGCATGCGCCATCCGGCACAAGGCTTGCGATGATCCGGCTGATGACCTCATCTTCCGGGCTCGGTTCGCGGCCGGCCAACTCGAGCAGCGGGATGTGGTTCTCGACGATGGCATCCACCTCGGACACGTGAAGCTCCGCCTCGCGCCCATGCACGCGGGGCATGTTGCGGTTGACTTCGACCAACAAACGCTTCGCCGATCGCGCGATCTTGGTTGAATAGTCGTTGCCCGTCCCGAAGCTGAAGAAGCCGTGGCGGTCCATCGGAGAGACTGTGACCACGAAGGTGTCGATGCCGATCTCATCGCGCAGCAGGCGTGGGGCCTGGTGGAAGTTCGACGGCACGTAGTTGACCGTCTTGCGACCTTCGGCCTTGCCGCGCTTGATCAGCGCGCGTTCGACGCCCGTGATGAACATGCAATAGGGTTTGATGATGTCGTTCAGTTCATACCGCAGGATGGTGTCTCCGGCGGTCTTGGCCGTCTCATAATAGTAGACACGCAGATCCTCGACATCGCCTGTCGAAGCGCGGTCAGCGAGAGCCTTCAGCAGCGCAGGCGGTTCGGCTGCGTACATGCCCATCGAAAGTCGGCTGCCGGACGGAATAGAAGCGACTGCGCGCTCGGGAGTGGTGAGCTTCGATGCGTAAAGCGAGGCGTGTTCCATAGTATTGTCTCCTTTTGGCAATTCAGTAATTGGCGGCTTCTTCGGGCGAATGACCACGGCGATGCACCAACATCGTGCGCTCGAAGCTCATCACCTCATGGCCGTCCTGGTTGATGCCGCGCGTTAGCACGGTGACAATTCCCTGGGTTGGGCGGCTCTTCGATTCCCGCTTGTGGAGGATGGTGCTCTCGGCGTAGAGCGTGTCGCCGGCGAAGACCGGATGAGATGCCTTCACCTTGTCCCAGCCGAGGTTGGCGACGACCTTGGCGCTGACGGTGCGCACGCTCATGCCCGTCAGCAGTGCGAGCGTGAAGGTCGAATCGACAAGGAGCTTCTTCCACTCTGTTTTGGCCGCGTAGGCGGCGTCGAAGTGGACCTGCTGCACGTTCAGGGTCAGCAATGTGAAGTAGACGTTGTCGACATCGAGGACGGTCCGGCCCGGTCGGTGTTCAAACACGTCGCCGGGCTCGAAATCCTCCCAATAGAGGCCGGACGTCTCGCGGTAGCGCCGTTCGCCGACGGCCTTGTAGGCGGGGAGCATGTTATCCATCGTAGTCTCCTTTTCTGAGGTGGATTGCTGGAGGTCAGCCGGCGAAGCCCGCCGCCTGGAGGACGCGGCGCGCCTTGCGGGCGACGGCCTCGTCGATCATCCGGCCATCGATCGTGCCGACGCCTTTGGCATTCTCCCGCAGCACGGCGCGCGCCTTCTCGACGTGGGCAGCGGACGGCGTCAGCGCAGCGTTGATTGTCGCGATCTGGTTAGGATGGATGGCGGCCTTGGCGCTGAAGCCCAACGCGATCGATTTGATTGTCTCGCTCTCGAGACCTGCGCCGTCGTGCACATCGAAGAACGGCGTATCGATCGCGAGCACGCCGCTCAGGGCACACGCCGCAACAACGCGCCCGCGTGCGTGGGACAGGGCATCCCACCCGGTCGATGCGCCTAGATCCGCCGCCATGTCCGCAGCGCCGAACAGCAGTCCGCGAAGTCTGGGTGAGGCGGTCGCAACGGCTTCGACCTCCTTCAGGCCGGCTGCGCTTTCGATCAGGCCGATGAGGCCTGCGCTTTTGTGCGTGCTCGTCAACAGACGGTCGAGAATGCGGATGTGGGCGGGCGTCTCCGTCTTCGGCAGCACAACGAAATCCGGCTGCGCCTCGGATTGAAGGAGCGCTGCGATGTCCGCGATTCCGGCCGGGGTATCCAGGCCGTTGATGCGAAGTGCCGCACCGAAACTCCGAGCACTCGAGGAACCCAAAAAACGCAACGCTGAGAAACGGGCGTCATCCTTGTCCGCTGGCGCCACCGCGTCCTCGAGATCTAAGATGACGATGTCGGTGCCGCCGGGACCGGTACCTCGCGGAAAACGATCTGGGCGGCTTGCCGGCGTGAAAAGCCAGCTTCGATGCGAGAATGCTGAGCGGTTTTGCATGGTCTACCTCCTGTGCTTTCGAGGTAGGTGCGAAGACGCGATTGATCCAATATATGGAGGTATCGAACATCATACGTTTTGGAGATGATATGGAGCTCCGCCATATCCGCTATTTTCTCGCCGTCGCCGAGGAAGCCCACTTTACGCGGGCGGCCGCAAAGCTCGGGATTGGTCAGCCGCCGCTGAGCCAGCAGATCAAGGATTTGGAGAAAGAAGTCGGCGTACTGCTGTTCAGGCGCGTACCACATGGCGCCGAATTGACCGCGGCCGGCGCCGCGTTTCTGGATGAGGTGCGTAGCATGCCAGGCATCGCAGAGCGTGCTATCCGCGCCGCGCAGCGCGCATCGAAAGGGGAGACCGGAACGATACGCGTCGGATTTACTGCATCGGCCGCCTTTAGCGTAGTCGTGCCTAAGGCGGTGCGAGATTTTCAGAAAGCGTATGCCGACGTCGAGTTGGTACTCGAAGAGAACAATACTACCTATCTGGTCAATGGGCTTCGATCAGGCGCCATCGATCTCGCCTTCTTGCGGCCGGGCTTCGACGGGCAGGAGCAATTTCAGATCCGGCTGTTGTCCGAGGAGCCGATGATCGTAGCGCTGCCTTCCGGTCACCGCTGCACAAAGCAGAAGACGGTCGATCTCAGAGAGCTTCGCAACGATCCATTGCTGCTTTTCCCACGTTCGATCGGTTCATCGCTCTATGACACCGTGCTTCAGGCATTCAGGAAAAAGGGCGTCGAGCCGGTCCTTGGGCAGGCCGCCCCTCAGATAGCGTCCGTCGTGAATCTTGTCGCGGCTGACCTCGGCTTCTCCATTGTTCCTGCTTCCATGGCGCAAGTGCAGGTCAAGGGCGTCGTCTACCGACCTATCGCAGGTGATGCGCCGATGGCGCGACTGTCGCTGGCCTACAGCAAAGACAACCGATCTACCGTTTTGAAGAATTTCGTGTCGAGAGCTCTCGTTTAGCCGAACGAATGAATTCAGGAATGTCTACTGCCGGCAATCCACTTCAGTAGGTTACGAAATCGTTCGTATCTGACTTTTTCGTTCGTTCTTGTGAATTCCTAACTCAGAGCAGTATTCCTTGATGACGACGGCGCTGCGCGAAAGACAATGCATAGTGCGCTCCTCCGTCCCTATGCGAAGGCGTGTCTGGCTCGCTTCACGGGAAGGTGGACCGGTTGCGGACCGACATACGATCGGCTCAGCGCCGCATCGGCAGGGCGACTCAAGGTACATGTGAAAGGAAATTTCATGCTCGATGAGAAAATGAACGGCGCAGTTGATCCGGCTCTCTACGCAATGGATCGCATCGGCATCCAGGACACAATCTCGAGATACTCAATGGGTCAAGACGCGCATCAAGGTGACGACTCGAACATTCTCCAAGAGTGGGAGCGCACGTTCGCGTCCGACGGGACTGTGGATTATTCCGCTGCAGGTGGGCCCAAAGGTTCGTTTCGAGAACTCGCAAAATGGATGCGGGGCGATGGCGATTCGCCCGGCAGCATGAGTTATTTTTCGAATTGGCAGCACATGCTGAGTCTCCCCATGGTCAAACTGCTGGGCGACGTAGCCGAGGCGCGAACCGATTTCTTTGCAACCCATAGAAGTCGGGGGGATACCGGTACCAACGTGCATTACAACGCGGCGGGCGCCTTCCATGACGACCTCGTCAAAACTGAAGCAGGGTGGCGCATCAAATTCAGGCGCCTCGAATTGTACTTCGCGGACCCGATTCAGATTGCTGGCGCAGGAGGCGAATGACGCTTCGTTTGCCTGGCGCTAAGAGCTCGCGCTGCTTGTTGGCGCGCTAGGCCAATGTCGTGACCCGTGGCCGGTCCGTTGCACCGGCCGGATCCTGATTCACCTCGCGTCCGCGCGTTGAGGCAGTCCTGCTGCGTCTATATCCAATATTTCATTGCATAGATTGCGGTCATCGCGCAGCCGGAGAACACGACGAAATGCCGGACGATCGAGGCGGGCAGAACCCGAACCAGATGCCCTCCTGTGTAACCTCCGATTAACGCGCCGATGAACATCAGTCCCGCCGGCCCCCAAGCAACCGCGTTCTGAACGATGAAGATCGTTACTGCCGAAAGGCTGACCGCTGTCGCCAGCAGATTCTTCAAAACTTTAACGCTGCGGATGTCCGTCGGGTCGAGGATCGCAAGGACTGCTGTCAGGATGACGCCAAGTCCAGCGCCGAAAAAGCCGCCGTAGACTGATCCCATGACCAGGGTCGCCCGCGCCAAACCTGTCGAGACGCGTTCTCCTTCGTTGTCGCGGGCGGCCCATTTCGCGATCCGCGGCGACAATGCGAAGAGAACGGTCGCAAATGCGATGAGGGCGGGGATGGGCAGGGTGAACAGTTGCTCGGGTATCGCCAAGAGCGTGAGCGCGCCGGCGCTGCCTCCGAGGATGCAAATCGCCAAAGCCTCAAGAAGGCGCTTGTCGAAAGCCGGAAGCTTTTCTCTATCTGCAACGGCCGCCAGTAGATGGCCAGGAGTTATGGCCACAGCGCTGGAAGCATTTGCCGCGACAGTCGGTAATCCTACAGCCAGCATGGCAGGAAAGGTGATCAGCGTTGCGCCGCCGGCCAAGGCATTGATCAGCCCGCCACCGATGCCCGCGCTGACCAGTAAAGCTGCGTCCGTCTCGGTCATTGTACCTCTACGTCTTGGACGAAGAGGTCTACGGCTTGCAATCGCCTAGGTCTGGAACGTTTGTGACCGTCTGACGCCCCGGACAAATCCGCCCGGAGTTATGCCGAAGACGCGCCGAAAGTGCCTTCCGAGGTGGCTTTGGTCGGAGAATCCAAGTTCGGCGGCTACCTCCGCTAGGGCATGTCCGGAACGAAATTGCTGTCGTGCTACATTCAGGCGCTTCATCAGGCGAAAAGCGTGCGGAGGCATACCGACTGTGCGGCGAAAGTTCCGTGAAAAACCTTCCCGGCTCGAGCCGTGGGCCTTCGCTATCTCGGCGATCGGCGCGCCGCCGACGGCAATGCGGTTCGCAGGGACGGGCGTATAGTTTCCCGCCAGGATGGGACGCCCGTCAATCTGCGAAGCAAGTCGATCATGTAGCTTCACCGTATCCAAAGCGGCTCGGAAGTCGCCATACTCTTTTACCGAGAAAATGAATGGATTTTCCGGGGGGCTCGCCACCTCGAAATACAAGTTGACGCAATGTGTACCGGGAGCGGAACGCGAAAGGCCGCGATGGGGAACGCCCGCAGGAATTACCACGCAGCGGCCTTCCGATACCTCAATCTCTGTATCCGCTATTAGAAATATCCGACTTCCCGACAGAACCAGCGTTATCTGATCTTCGTCGTGAAAGTGCGTCCGCGTATCTGGAAGTCGATCGCCTTGCCAGGAAGCGAGTTCGACACCTCGCAATTGGGGTTCGGTCCAATAGGACCAGTATTGCTGGCTGGTCACTTGAAGTGTCTCTCTGGGATGCGAAAACGACGTTATGATCTTCCCATGCCCTTTCGTAAGGGATCGGCCCGAGCTGCCGGTCCAAGTTAACACATTGTCGAGGGTCTTGTAGATGTGGCGCAGGAGCGTTCCCGCATCTCGGTCTCAACACAAGGAGATCAAGATCCTCAACGTTATTCCGGCAGTCGTGCCTTCCGCGGTACGATAAGGCACCGGTTTCTCACCAGCCGAATGCGTGCGGCGCGGCGGGGCCATGGCGGCAACCGTTGCTTACGACTTGAGCCAGCGGCGCGAAGGCGCTCAGGCTGTGCATGTGAGTAAAGGGACCTCTGATTGAGGCGGCTGCAACTTCGGGAAGCCGCGCCGAAGCATTGAGATCGGCAGCGTCCCTATGGTTTCGCCGCCAAGGCAATGTCCGCTCCTGGCGGCGCACAGCGGACACCCCCAAGCCGGGATGAAATCGCTGATCTCGCGTTGGTAAATCCCTGCAAAAGAGGATGAATTCCCTGATCAGTTTATAGGGAATTTTTTGCGAAGTGGCGCTTTGGGTAAGCTCAAATCAGCGCGTTGGGGGCGCGATTGAGGCCGGCGAGCGCGTTTTCCCTGAAAAATTCCCTGTTTGCAGGGAAATTCGGGGGAGACAGGCGCGAACAGCACTCCCGCCCCAGCCAGGCAGTCCCGGGCGTTTAGCCAGAGCGGCCAACTAGCTGAGAATGGCTCCTATTTTGGCGGGCTTTCGCGCATTCCGGAAAGTCTCTGGGCGGGGGATCGGGCACCGAAACCCACCAGTTTCCCCAAAGTCTCCCGCCGACGGCCGCGAAATTCCCGTTTTGGAGAGATTACGGCTGGAGACCGGGCGCGATCACCATTCCGGCTGACCGTGGCTCTCAGTTCTCGCTTATTATCTCTAAGCTCCGACGACCCGGAGCGGGAAACGGCCGCGCGGAAATGCTTCACGATGCTGGCATATTTTGCGAGTCTCGGCGTTGAGGTTTGGGAAATCGTTCTCCGTCAATGCCGTGCGACTCTGCACTCAATTGCGCTGCTAATCAAAATCCCAAGACTGTCAAGGGATTGCGATATTCCTTATACTTCGGCGGCTATACGCCGCCAACCTAAACCGGCGATTTATGTGCAGAGGCTGTAGCTACGATTGCGGCGCTCGACGCGGGCTCTACCAGCTCCGGGCCCATCATCATTTTGTAATGCTCGATATGCCCGGTCTTATTGAAGGCCTCTCGAAAAATGGTCAGGTAGCGCGCAACGACGCTCTCGTCCGCCGAAATGTAGAGATCATCGTGCGCGCTGTGGGAGCCGTCATTCACCCACGAAAAGAGTGAGGCGCAAACCTGCCTGATCCCCGCCATCGAACTTGGCGATGATGTGATCTACATCTATGTTGTCTAGGATTTTGAAGTAATTCTCGATAATGCGGCGCAAAGTGTTCTGGATCGTCAAGTTTGACCGGTTTGGATTCCGCACTTCACTCCAGAGTAGTTCGTAGGACGTCTTGATCGGGTTATAAGGATATCTTTCTATCCTAGAGATGCCATCTATCTATCTTCTTCACGATCCAGAAGGTTTCATGCGATTGGCGTCCGTCACGACGCTTGGGGTCGAAAATGCGATGCTTCGGGTCATCGGGAACAGACGAGACGCAATCGAAAATGCAGAAGAGTTGACCCCGGGTGAGAGGAATGCATTGCAGCGTCAGGCCGGACCCGGAGCGATGTGAAGCAGGGTCACAAACGTCTATTTTCTAATTTTTCTAGATATGATGCGTGATCAAACCCATGTTCGCTTCGGGATAAAGCGGACAGCGGTGACCTTGCGGTCGTTGATCGTTACGCCTGCTCAAGCGAGTATTTCTGGTTTTGCCGAAGCAAGGGAAATATCGTCGCGGATCCATGTGCGGGTTTATGACATTTAAGTGTTATGATGTCGGCATAATGCATGCGAGATGGAAAACGAGCGGCCACGCGGGTGTCGGGTTCGAGGCTGGATACGGAGAATCGTGCGATTTTCGTATGCTGCCTTCGCGATATGCATGGCCATGCAATCGAGAGCAAGTCCGCTGAGCGACGCCGACTTGGCTTTCGATATTCCAGCCCAGTCATTATCGAGATCGCTGCAAGATTTCAGCGCTGCGACAGGGATCGAAATTTTGGTCGATGGCCGACATACGGCGAACGCTCGCGCGCCCGCCTTGAAAGGCAAGATGCCGCTGCGACCGGCATTGCTTCACCTGCTCGGCCGCACCAACCTCACGCCGGAAGAACTGCCGTCGGGCGCCGTTTTGCTGAGTATCGTTCAGCGGCCGTCGATGCGATTACCAGGCGACGACCAGCCCTATTTCGCGGATATTCAACAAGCTTTTCAAACAGCTCTGTGCCGGAACGGTCTTACCTCGCCTGGGCGGTATCGCCTCGCTGTCAAATTTTGGGTAGGGCCGTCGGGGGACGTCGTCCGTGCGGCACGTCTGGATACGACGGGCGATGACGTGTTGGATAGTGCACTCGATGCCGTCATATTGCATATTAGTATCGGAAAAGCGCCGCCGACCAATCTAGCTCAACCAATTGCGCTTGTCGTCTCGCCTGGCGATACCGATGCGGCGAGCGTCTGCGCGGCCGTCGTCGCGCCGCCAAGTTCCTCCGCGATCCAGTGATGCGGCGCGAGTAATGGTGGAAACAGCGCGTAACGCACTGCGTAATCTTCTGATTTCGCGCTACGACGATCTCAAACGACGGCTTGCGCGACGAGTCGGTTCGCAGGACGTTGCGGCAGAGGCGCTGCATGAGACTTGGATTCGTCTTGGACAGCTCGACACTGGTCGGGCCGTGCGGCGACCAGAGTCATTCTTGTATCGCATCGCTTTCAACGTTGCGATCGATAAGCATCGCGCATATTCGCGTTGGGTAGGGCGGGCAGAGCTAGAGGCCGTGTTAGCCTCGGACGAACATCTGATAGATCCCGAACATATCGTTGCGATGCGTTCGGAAATGGCGGCGATGATGAAAGTGCTTGCCAGCCTGCCGGAACGACGACAGGCAATCTTCAAGGCAGCGCTCATAGAAGAACTGTCCTACCGCGAGATCGGTGACCGGTTTGGGATCTCGCTGCGCTCGGTCGAGCGCGAAATGCGCCAGGCTTTCGATCACTGCAGTCGTAATATGAAGTCCTTTTCGCCGAAATGGCGGTCGCGATTGCCGGGCAACGTTTTGTCCATAGACAAAAAGAGCGGCGCGGATACTGACGATGCGGTTTGATTCTGAAATGGTTCATGCATCCGACGACGCGATGACGGTTGCGCGGCGCTGGATCGTGCGTCTGCGGTCCGGAGAGATGACGCAGCGCGATCTTGACGAACTGGCGCAATGGCGCGGGCAGAACGATCAGAACAGGCGCGCTTTCGCCTTGGCAAATGCGCAATGGAAGCTGCTCAAAGAGGCCGCGGTCGATCTCGATCATGAAACCACTAGACGATCCCGGCACGCCGCAGGAGGCTCGCTGACACGCCGGGTTTGGATCGGCGGTGCGTTGGCGGCATCAGTTGGCGGCGTTGCTTATCTTGCGGCGCGGCCGCCGCTCGAATTGTGGCCCTCGCTGGCTGAACTGAACGCCGACTACCGAACCGATACGGGGGAACGGCGTCAGATCGCCTTGGGTAGCAACATCTCAGTCGACATGAATACCCGCACAAGCCTGACTGCTATCGATCAGGGGGGCGCGCCAGGCTTGAAGTTGATCGGTGGTGAGATCGCGGTGACAGCAGGACGGGAGGGCGCTGACCTGGAGCGTCCGTTCGTTGTCTTTGTCGGCGATAGCCGAGTGAGCGCCCTTCACGCGTCCTTCAACTTGCGTAGCGAAGGCACCAGCATATCCGTCGCATGTCTTGAAGGGACGGTCGACATCGAATGCGGCAACCATCGTGCGAAGTTGTCACTAGGGCAACGTGTGGATTTTGGCGCAGATTCGATCGGCAGCGTGATGACAGCCGATGGCCGGATCGTTGAGGCGTGGCGGCGCGGGCTCCTGGTTTTTGAGAACCAACCGCTTTCGCAAGTCGTCACCGAGATCAATCGCTATCGGCGTGGGCGTGTTGTGCTCGCAAACGCGAATATCGGGCGCCTACCGCTCGATGCGACATTTCGCCTCGATCGGATAGAAGACGCCGTACCCAAGATCGCACGCCTGTTTGATCTCAAGTTGCGATCGTTGCCGGGTGGCCTGGTCCTGCTGAGCTGAGCACCTCGGCGTCGTAAATAATTCATGAAAATTATGGCGGGCCGAAACGTGAGGGTGACGTCCTCCAGATAGGGCGCTCGCAGCGCTGCTGTCAGCGTGTGCTGGTCGGCAGGGGCTGGTTGCGCTGTTGCGATGACGATTGCCATTTACAAGAAAGATCGACCAATGCCCCGCCGTCTACCTGCCTGCCGTAACGTCGCCGAGTACCGCCCCATTGTTCGCCGCGGCTCGCCGTTTCTGGCAGGCGCCAGCGCGCTGGCTTTACTCATGCTGCCGTCGGCGGCCTATGCGCGCCCCTTAAACGGCGGTAGCGGCGGTGGTTCTGTTTCGGCACCGAATATTGCATCCGACGCAGCGACACAGGCGATGGCTAGAGCCGCGACAGCGGCGCGGCAGACGCAGGACTCGCTCGCCCGAGCTGCACTGGCTGTTCAGGAAATGCAGGCCGTTCAGGCTTCGGCGCGCGCAGCAGCCGCCGCCGCGCAATCGACCGTGCCCAACGGCCTTGGCGCTGGTGGCCTGTTGCCGAACGTGCCGGCGGGCTGGAACGGCGCCAATGCGCCGACGCAGAGCGTCGACGGCAATGGACAGACGCAGGTCAATATCCGTCAGCAGGCCCAGCAGGCAATCCTCAACTGGCAGTCGTTCAATGTCGGTGCGCGCACCACGCTGACCTTCGATCAGGGCGGCAACGCCAA
>JASBVG010000002.1 GCA_030147505.1 Tardiphaga sp. | reverse complement strand
CTCCGTCTTCGGCTTCGCGATGCTGGCGCTGGCCATTGGCGTCGCCAAGTTCTGGCGCGAGGTCTCGCCGACCAAGGACGGTACGCCCGCGGACATCAAGGCTGCCGCGCAGGCGCGTATGCCTGCCGTCGCCGAAGCCGTCCACGATGTCGCGCGCCTCAAATATCTCGGTGGGGGTCATGGCGATGGCTGCAACGAGGGTGACGACGCCTTCACGTTGTGGCGCCGGCGCTTCCATCATTTCACGCTCTACGGCTTCCTGCTGTGCTTCGCCTCGACCTGCGTGGCGACGCTGTATCATTACATCTGGAACCTGCACGCGCCCTATGCGCTCACCAGCGCGCCGGTGATCCTCGGCACGCTCGGCGGCATCGGGCTGATTGTCGGGCCCATCGGTTTGCTCTGGCTGAATCTTAAGCGCGATGCGCTGCGCGCCGACGCCTCGCAGAATGCCATGGACCGCGGCTTCATCATGCTGCTGCTGCTCGTGTCGGTCACCGGCCTGCTCCTGCTGGTGTTGCGCGACACCCGCTTCATGGCGCTGTGGCTGGCGATCCATCTCGGCACGGTCATGGCCCTGTTCGTGACGCTGCCCTACGGCAAATTCGCCCACGGCATCTTCCGCTCCGCCGCGCTGCTCAAGTTCAATATCGAAAAGCGCATGCCCAACCGGCTCGGGCTCGGCGGGGAGTAAGCGGGCGCGGCAAAGCCTTCGAAGGGAGTACCACCAGAAGCTTGTTTTACAGGTTCCCTGTAGTGCAGATTGTTAACCGGTGCCTCGGTATTGGTAGTAGCAGCCATCGCCATTGTTGACCGGGAGCTCGGACATGAACCGCCACATCGCTCTGGCCGTTGTGGGTTTGTTGTTGGTTGGAGCCGAATCCGCACGCTCCCAGGCATTGCCATCCTATATGGCGCCGATTTCCGGGCAGGTCGCCTCGTCACCGTCCGACACCGCGACCAAGGACATGCTGGCGCTCAACACCGGCATGTTCGAGCTCTATGGCGACGCTGCGAAGGTTTTCCGCGCGAATATTCTCGCAAAACATCCGGTGATCCTCGGCCTGTTCTCCGGCGCCGGTGGCAAGTTCACGCTGTACCAGCCCGGCAAGCCGCCGGTGGACGCCCCCTCGGTGCCGATTGTCTATCAGTTGCTGAAGTCGGTCGGCCACAGCACCATGGCGCTGGCGCAGGTCGCCGGTCCCTATGTCAACAATCCCGACAACAAGTCTTGGCTTGGCGCGATGAAGGCCTATCGCAGCCGCATGCAGTCGGCGCTGGACGGCCTCGATCTCACGCCCATGCAGGCCGACTGGCGCGACAACAACCGCACCATCCTGCAGAACAACATCGCCTTCATGGACGAGTGCATCGCCAAGGGCGCGATTCCATTCGGAACGATGGAGGCATTCGGCAAGAAACAGGCGCCGTATCTCGCCAGGAACGTGGCATGGGCAGCCCAGACCCAGGTCAGTCACTGGATGACGGTGCTCGCCGACTGGAAGAAGATGCTCGGCGCCGATTGGGACAAGACCTATGCGGCCAGCAACACGATCTATGTGGCGCGCCAGAACAATGTGCTGTTCAGCGTGCTCGCGCAGTTCTTCCCGCCGGAAGCGATCAATGATCGGCTCCTGCTGATCGAGACCGTGTCGTTCACGACCACGCAGGCCGATATGCTGGAGTCGCTGACACGCATCATCGCGGATCGTTCGGTGGGCTCGCTGTTCTTCGGCAACTATCGCCTGATGGACTACGAATTGATGGGGGGCGACGCGCGCGCCGCCATCATCGCGGAAAGCGCGAAGCGGGGTATGACGCCGTTCCTGCCGCCGCTGGTGCCGTTCGGCTCCAATCAGTGGCCGGCGCTCGTCACACCGGGCCCCGGGCCGGCGACCATCGCCGATCTCAAATAGCTCTCGCCTTGCGGCAAGCAACAGTCGATCACGGGTGAAGGCATGACGACCTCGCGTCGCGAATTCATGAAGTGGGTGTCGGCGAGCGGCATCACGCTCAGCCTGTCGCGCCTGGCGGCGGCGGAGCAGATGGCGTTTCCGGCGCGCGAGACATTGCCGGGGCGGGGCAAGCCCAATCCGGCCATCGGCGGCGCCGGCCGTGTCGATGGCGTCGCCAAGGTCACCGGATCGAAGCTCTATGCGTCAGATTTCCGCGCCAACGATCTGCCGGGCTGGCCCGCGAAGACGTCGCACGCCATTCTGGTGCGCGCCCCCGACGCGACCCACGTCTATCTCGGCATGGATCTCGCCCGGCTGAGCGGCGCGCTGCAGCCTACGGCGATCGTCACCGCGGAAGATCTTGCCAGGATCAACACGCGCGTCCCGGCTTTCTACGAAGGCGATCTGTTCTGTCCGGTCGGGAAGACGCCGCTTTATCTCGGCCAGCCCGTCGCGCTTCTGATCTTCGAGCAGTTCGACGCCTATGATCGCGCGCGAATGGCGCTGCGCGATGGCGGCTTCGTTCGGTTTGGCGAGGAGACCGGCCCGATCGAGATGCCGAACTATGCGGCCTATCGCTTCACGCGTGTCGCGGGCGCCACGCCCGATGCGCAGGATGTGTATTCGCCGGTGCTCGCCGGTTGGGTCAGTCCCGGACGCGTGCAGTCGTCCAGCCTGCCGGTGTGGTCGTCTCTCGCACACAGGAACGAAGCGGCCTATGAGAAGGCTGCGATCTACGGTGATAAAATTCGTGCCGAGATCACGGCGAGCGAGACATCGGCGCTGGTGCTCGATCGCACCTTCGATACGCAGTCCGTCGATCCGATGTTTCTGGAGCCGGAATGCGGACTCGGCTGGTTCGGCGCCAAGGACAGGACGCTCGAACTGGTGCTCGGCGTGCAATCGCCCTATGAGGCCGCGGATTCGATCGCGTTTCTGCTCGGCGAAGCGAAGGCGCCGTTCAAACCCGCCAGGATCAATGCGCAGTTCGCCTATGTCGGCGGCGGCTTCGGTGGCCGCGACCATACGCCCTTCGTGCTGTATGTCGCATTGGCAGCAATGTTCTTCCCGGATCGTCCGGTGCGGCTGGCGCATGATCGCTATCAGCAGTTCCAGGGCGGCATCAAGCGCCACGCCATCAAGATGCGTTCGCGCATGTCGGTGGATCGCGCCAGCGGCAAGATCACGGCCTTTGCCGCCGATCACATCCTGGATGGCGGCGGCCTGGTGAACTTCTCGCCGAATGTCGCCACCTGTGCGGCCACGGCGGCGATCGGCATCTATGACGTGCCGAAAGTGGACGTCACCACGGTGGCGCAGCATACCCGCGGCGTTACTGCCGGCTCGATGCGCGGCTATGGATCGCTGCAGACCATGACGGCGCTGGAAGTGCTGATCGACGAGGCCGCTGCAGCGCTGCCGCTCGATCCCATCGACTTCCGGCGCCGCAATGCGCTCAGGCCCGACGGCCGGACGATGACCGGCAATCCCTATATCGTTTCCGTACGCACCACCGAAGTGCTCGACAAGCTCGAGAAACATCCGATCTGGCGACAGCGCGATGCGGAGAAAACGCGCGCGGCGAGCGGCGTGCTGGTCGGCACCGGCGTTGCCTGCGTGACCAAGGATTACGGCACCGGCGGCGACTGTTCGAACGGCCGCGTCGAGCTGAGCCCGGACGGCCGGATTGCGATCTATTGCGATCACGTCGAGATGGGCAACGGTATCGGTACGGCGCTGGCCAATCGCGTGGCGCGCCATCTCGGTGGCATGGCGGACGAAGTGGCGGTGTCGCAGGTCGGCGTGTTCGACGCGCTGGAGCTGGTGACCTCCGGCGACTCCTACACGATGGATCAGAAGACCCAGGACAAAGCCGAGAAGGATCCGCGCTGGGTGCCGGCGATCAGCTCGGCGACGTCGGCCTCGATCGGCGCCCATGTCGGCACGCATGCATCCGCCGAAGCGGCGCGCGTCATTTTCCGTTTCGGTCTGTGGCCGGCAGCCCTGGCGCTGTGGAAGATCGATCGCCGCGACCCGCGCGCCAGGGATTGGAATAAGGCGGAGTGGAAGGACGGCCTGCTCACCTTGGCCGGTCAACCGTCGCTGCCGCTTTCGATCCTCGCCGCCACGGCGCATGCGCGCAATCTCGTCACCGGGGCCGTCGCGCATGGCTTCTCGCGCTGGGCATGGTCGCGTGCGCGCTTTCCCATCGATGGCGAACAATATCGCGCCGAGATCGACGCGCTCGCGATACGGCGCGGCGCCGGCAAGTTCACGCGCATCGCCCGTTCGAGTGTGCTGTTTCCGCCCACCGACAACAACCGGATGGGTACGGCCTACACATCGATGTGCGGCACCGCCGTCCGCGTCGAGATCGAAAAGGCGACCGGGGCGCTGCGCATCGCGAAGGCCTATAGCGTGTTCGAATGCGG
This sequence comes from Tardiphaga sp., assembly GCA_030147505.1. GTDB lineage: Bacteria > Pseudomonadota > Alphaproteobacteria > Rhizobiales > Xanthobacteraceae > Tardiphaga. The sequence goes on along the minus strand of JASBVG010000002.1, from coordinate 64,081 downwards.
GGAGGCGCTGGTGCCGGAGGTCGTGCTCGGTCAGGCGCAAGGCGGCTTCGCCATGGGAGTCGGTTATGCGCTGCTCGAGACGCTGCCGCCGTTCGAAGGCGGTCCCGGCAATGGCCAGTGGAATCTCGGCGACTATCTCGTAGCGCGCGGATCGGATCTGCCGCTGCGCGATATGGAGATCGAGATGCTGCCGCCGCTCACGCCGGACGAACCGCCGAAAGGCATGGCCGAAGTGGTGATGATCCCGATCGTGCCGGCTCTGCTCAACGCCATTCATGATGCCACCGGCAAGCGTTTCGCTGCGCTGCCGGTGACACAGGCCATGCTCAAGGGAGCGCTCGCGTGACGACACTGGGCATCACCATCAACGGACAGGTTCATGCGCCCACCGAGGTGCGCGACGATCTCTCCATGAATGACTTCCTGCGCGAATATCTCGGGATGACCGGCACGAAATTCGGCTGCGGCGCGGCGCAGTGCCTGAGCTGCGCCGTCATTGTCGATGAGCCCGACGGCAGCAGCCACACCAGCCCGACCTGCGTCGTGCCGGCTGCCAGCTTTCACGGCAAGACCATTCGCACGGTGGAAGGCCACGCCAGCAACGGCGAGTTGTCGCCGCTGCAGAAGGCCTTCATCTCGCATTTCGCGTTCCAGTGCGGCTATTGCACCGCCGGCTTCCTCAATGAAGGACAGGTGTTCCTCGAGCGTCTGGAGAAGGCGCCGGTGCCGCGTGCAGGCCTCGAAGCGCTGATCGCCGAAGTGCTCGATGGGCATCTCTGTCGCTGCACGGGTTATATCAAATATCACGAGGCCGTCCGCGACGTGATCCTTGCGGAGCCGAAGCGTTATCTCACGCAGGAGACGCGCGGATGATCACGGAGATGCGCGTCAAGGCTCTGGTCGTCGTCGCGACGCTCAGCACGAGCATGCTCACGGCCTATGCCGCTGGGCAGGGCGGAGCGAAAGGGCTCGCACCGCCCGAGAGTTTCGACGGTATCGCCGATGTCAATGCGCGCTCCGCCGCGATCTTCACCGAGCTTGGCAAGGTGCTGACGCATCCGCGCTGCACGAATTGTCATCCCGCCGGAGACATGCCGCGCCAGGGCGATACGCGCCGCCTGCATCAGCCGCCGGTCACGCGCGGCCCCGATGGTCACGGAATTGCGGCGATGCGCTGCAATTCCTGTCACGGCAACGCGAATTTCGAACCCGGCCGCATTCCGGGTCATCACGAGTGGCATCTCGCACCGATCGAGATGGCATGGGAAGGCAAGACGGTTGCCGAAATCTGCGCGCAGATGAAAGACCCCGCACGCAATGGCGGCCGCAAGGTCGAGGATCTCATCGACCATATCGGCAAGGATACGCTGGTCGGCTGGGCCTGGGCGCCCGGCTATGGCCGCACACCTGCGCCGGGAACGCAGGCCGTGGCGGGGGCTCTCGTCGAAGCCTGGGCGAAGAGCGGCGCGGCTTGTCCCGTCAAATAGACCGGCCGGGGACAGATCCGCGTCCGGCGATCGTCGAGTCAGAGGATCTCGGTGATCTCGAGCTCGTGCCCCGACATGACAGCAACGTCGCCGACCGACTTGCCCATCAGCAACTGCGCCACGGGCGACACGAACGAAATCGATCCCGCTTTCGGATCGGCCTCGTCCTCACCGACAATGCGATAGGTCTGCACGCGCCCGTCGTCGCGGGTGAAGGTTACCGTACTGCCGAAGGCGACGACGTCATGCGACGTCGGCGGATCGATCACCTGCGCCGTGCGCACGCGTTCCGAGAAATAGCGGGCATCGCGCAGCGGCAGCGCTGATTGCCGCCGTTTCTCATTCACGTCGTCGATCGCGGAGGCAGCTTCAAGCGCGGCATGCGCCTCCGCAAGCTGGCGTTCGAGCGCCTGCAGCCCGTCAGCGGTGACAAGGTTCGGATGCGGCGAGATCGGACGGTCGGGGAGCTGGGTCTCCGAGGCCGTTTCGGCGCTGTCTTCCTTGGTGAAGGCGACGCTCATGGCGTGCTCCTCTTGCGGCTCTGCTTTGAAGAAAAACGGCCCGATAGCTGGTGCCACCGGGCCGATCATCACAATGCTGGTCGGTGGCTTTTAGAAGGCTTTGTCCGCCTCCGGGCGGTGCTTGTTCTTGGGCGAGAAGCCGGAACGCTTGGCTTCACGCGCATTGCGCACCCAGACTTCACGGTTCGGATGCAGGCCGGCGCCGCGGGTGGCGGGCACTGCGGTCTGGCGCGCGCGATGCAGCAGGCGCGTATCGGCGTCGCCGCAGCTTGGATGGATGCCGCCATTGTCGGCGACCACCTTGTCCCACGCCGCCTTGCGCTTGCTGTAGGTTGCAGCGTCTTGAAGCTCAGTGCAGTTGAGCTCGTTGCTGTTGAGGTCGGCCACGATCTCGTCGCCGTCTTCCACCAGCGCGATGGCACCGCCGAGGGCCGCCTCCGGGCCGACATGGCCGATCACCAGACCCACCGAGCCGCCGGAGAAGCGCGCATCGGTCATCAGGCCGACAACGATGTTGCGTTCGCGGCAGAGCGTGGTGATGCGCGAGGTCGGGTCGAGCATTTCCGGCATGCCGGGCGCGCCCACCGGGCCGTCGTAACGCACGATGACCATGTCGTGGTTCTGGAATTTCTCCGGATGCTTGTCGAGCGCCGCGATCAACCCGCGCTCGCCTTCGAACACGCGCGCGGTGCCGCGGAAGCAGTTGTCCTCGAGGCCGCCTTCGACGCCGGCGAGCTTGAGGATCGCGGAGAATTCCGGCGACAGGTTGCCGCCGAGCACGCGCAGGCCGCCGGTGGGCTTGTAGGGCTTGGCGACGGTGTAGACGACCTTGCCGTCGGCAGGCTTGGTCTCGAGGCGCTTGATCTGCTCGGCCAGCGTCTCGCCGGTGCAGGTCAGCACGTCGCCATTGATCAGGCCGGCTTCCATCAACTCGCGCACGATCACCTGCACGCCGCCGACATTGTCGATGTCCACCATCGAATATTTGCCATACGGCCGCGCGTCGGTGAGAACAGGCACGACATATTGCGAGAGATAGTTGAATTCCTGCGGCGTCATGACTTCCTTCCAGAAGTCGGAGAAGCCCGCGGCGCGCGCGATTTCCGGCGCATGCAGGGTGACGTTCGTCGAGCCGCCGATCGCCAGCGACACGATGACCGCGTTGCGGATCGAGTCACGGCTGACGATGTCGCGCGGCTTGATGCCCTTGGCGATCATGTTGGCGAGATAGCCAACGAGCTGCTCCGGAAAATCCTTCACGCGGCGCGGATCGTCCGACGGCGGCGCCACCATGTGCAGCGGCTGCATGCCGACCACGCCGATGAAGGTCTGCATGGTGTTGTACGTGAAGATGCCGCCGCAGGAGCCGATGCCCGGGCAGGCATGGCAGGCGATGTGGTGGCGATATTCGGCGTCCGGATTGCCGGCGACCTGATAGGCGCTGACGATATCCAGCTTCTCGCCGGTCTTCGGGTCTTCGCCCGGATGGATCGATCCGTCCGACATGATGATCGACGGCTCGTTATGTTCGAGCAATGCGGCCAGCGTGCCGACCGGCGGCTTGTCGCAGGCGACGACCGCGATGGTGCCGAGCAGGCCGGTGGCGCTCAGATGTTCCGACAGCGCGTCGTTGGTCACTTCGCGGCCGATCAGCGAATAGCGCATTTCGCGCGTGCCGTTGCGGATGCCGTCCGAGGTGGCGATGGTGTATTCCGGCTGCACGAGGCGATAGGGCAGCTGGCCGTCCTTGCGGCCGATCCGCTTCTTCAGCGCCTCGTGGATTGCGTCCACCTTGGACATCACGCCCATATAGCACTGGCTGTCGCCCTTGGTGCCGACCACGCCCACCGACGGCTCATGAATGAGCGTCTCGTCCGTGCCGAGCACGCGCGCGATCCCGATGGTCTGCGCGGTGCGGCCGGGGTGGTTGTCGATGGTGACGACGGGGGACTTGGACACGACGAATTCCTTCCTAGCGGCGGGTACTCTTGAGAAAAGACGACCGGCAGGCAAAGGTCGAATGAACCTGTTCCGGTCCGCCGGTTCTGTGAATAGACCCGAGGGCGCGCAAAGACAATTGCTTAGAACGCTTGCAATCTGCGCGTTTCTGCGGCGTCAGGCGCGGGTGGAATACCGGACCGTGGCGCTGAGTGCCTGGACACGGGGATCCACCTCGCGCAGATAAATGGTGCTGCGCAGAAATTCGATTTCCGCAGTCTCCTGCCCCTCATCGACATCGATGTACCAGGACTTCGGCCGGCCATCGGACCCGTCGCTCCAGCGATAGCCGCGGCGCTTCAGTTCGTCCTTGAGATCGAACGGCGACTGTTCCGCCCAGACTCGCATGGTCTTGCGGCGGGCGCGGTCAAGCAAGGCGGCGAGGGCGGATTTGCCGGTTTCCGGCAATTCGAAAGCGAGGATCTCTAGCAGCGCATGACAATCGTCAATCGCCCGATGCGCCTGATGGAAATAGCCGGCGCCGGCGAGGAGATAGCCGAGCTTGGCGCCTTCGAACCCGTGCTTCGCCCAGTCGATTTCCTTCTGCGAGCAGCCCCACGGCTTCTTTGCAAAGAGCGGACAGATGCGCTCGGCGAATTTGCGATCGAAGCCGGCATTGTGCGCGATGACGATAACGGCGCCGTCGACGAAAGCGGCAACGGCATCGGTGTCGATGCGATGCCCGGCCACCATCTCGTCGGTGATGCCCGTGAGTTCGACGATCTCGGGCGGGATCGGATTCGACGGTTCGTTGAAGCTGGTGAACACATCGCCGGCACGGACGATGGTGCCGTCCGGCAGATAGTCGAACTTGGTCATCGCCAGTTCGATGATCTCGTCGCGCGTGTGATCGAGCCCGGTGGTCTCGACGTCGAGCAGGATGCCGGTCTTGACGGCTGCGCCGTTGTGCTCGGCGAATTCACTGCGTGGCACGAGGCGGCGGAGAACACGATACTCCCCGGAAGAAGCGAGTGTCTCCGCCATGGCGGCAAGGCTGTGTGGGTCGTGCAGCATCAGGTCCGGCGAATCAGGAAGCGATAGTGCAAAGCTATCACGGCAAGGCTCTGGCGGCTTATTCGGCCGCTGCGGCTTCCCCCGCATTCGGATCGCCGGGCGCGGTCGCCCAGGCGAGTTCCACCAGCGTCACGATGCGCTTGCCCGTACCATCCATCTGGCACACGATCAGCCCCTGTTCTTCGATATAGCTCAGCAGTCGCCGCGCGCGGCGCAGCGAATGCGAGCCATAGGCGCGCGCGATCGCGGCGTCGCCGGGGCAGGGCCAGCCTTCCTTGGCGGCACGGGCGATCATCATGAACACGCCCTGCATGTCGTCTGGCAATACGCTCGCGCGCAGCGCCACGTCCTGCCAGCCGCTGTCTTCGCTGAGGTCCGAGCCGAGCCCGGCGCGCGCATGGGTCAGCATGCGGCGAAATTCGTTGAGGTCGGGCACGCCCTGAGTGCCGAGCCCGTCGATGCGGCAGCGGACCACGAATTCCTGATGCAGCACGCCGATGGCGCGAAAGCCCGCATCGGGCTCCGAGAGCAGCGCCTGCAGCACGCGATCGACACGCGCGCGGCGCTCGGCGATTTCCTCCGGCGTCGGCGGTGGTGCATCCGGCTCCGGACGCAGATCCGGCCCTGCCGCCCGTGCGGCCATCAACTGACCGAGCAGATCCGGTGAGCTCGGCGCGCGGCGCGCCGGCCGCATCGTGGTCTCCGGCGGCGGCGCGGCGAGGATAACCGCACGCATTTCTTCGGATGCAGCCTCCGGCAGAGGCATCAGCTTCGGCGTCGCATTGCGCGGCGAGGTTTCGGTCGGGCCGATGCGCAGGCCGAGCGGCCGCCGCGACAACGCCGGGCCGAGCGCCATGAACTGCCCGCGCTCAAGATCGCGAAACGCTTCCGCCTGCTTGCGCTCCATGCCGAGCAGATCGGCGGCGCGCGCCATGTCGATATCGAGGAACGTCCGGCCCATCAGGAAGTTCGACGCTTCCGCGGCGACGTTCTTGGCAAGCTTCGCGAGTCGCTGCGTCGCGATGATGCCGGCGAGCCCCCTTTTACGGCCGCGGCACATCAGGTTGGTCATCGCGCCGAGCGAGAGTTTTCGTGCATCGTCGGAGACTTCGCCGGCCACCGCCGGCGCGAACAATTGCGCCTCATCGACGATCACGAGCATCGGATACCAGTGGTCGCGTGGCGCGTCGAACAGGCCGTTGAGAAAGGCCGCGGCGCGCCGCATCTGGTTCTCGGCGTCCAACCCTTCGAGATTGAGCACGGTGGAGACACGGTGCTCGCGCGCGCGCTCACCCGCCGCCTGCAGGCCACGTTCGGTGTGATCTTCAGCGTCGATGACGAGATGGCCGAAGCGTTCGGCCAGCGAGACGAAGTCGCCTTCCGGATCGATGATGGTCTGCTGCACCCAGGGGGCGCTTTGTTCGAGCAGCCGGCGCAGCAGATGCGATTTGCCGGAACCGGAATTGCCCTGCACCAGGAGGCGTGTCGCCAGCAGTTCCTCGAGGTCGAGAGACGCCGGCGCACCCGCCGTCGTGTTTCCCATCTCGATTGCGACAGTCATTCCGGTCCAAAGCTCCTGCGCCGAGGGCTTATCAATGCGGGGCGGGGGCGTCGAGGGAGGCGGCGATGTTCCACACAGGCAAGTGTGCGACAGCGGTGGGGCGCGCAGGCGCCGCAGGAATCCCTCCCCGGAGCGAAGCGAATGGGGAGGGTGGCCGATAGGCCGGGTGGGGTCTATCCCCACGAAAGGACGCCATGTTGGGATAGACCCCACCCGTCTCGATGCTCGCTGAACGCTCCCCTCGATCCACCCTCCCCATTCGCTGCGCTCCGGGGAGGGAGAAGGACGCGCTTCACCGCAGCGAAATCGCCAGTCCCGAGAAATCCGCATTCACCATCAGCCCGGTTTGCCGGCCGCTCAGCTCCAGCACCGCGCCTTTCTCATTGGTGAGCACGATCGCGCTGACACCGCGGCCGAGCGCGGCTCCGGCGCCGCCCGCGCCATAGACGCCGGCCACATCCGACGGCCGGTTGATGTTGCTCACCCGCCCGGCCAGCCGCGTCTCCGACGCGCCGAACACGAGGCCGGCGCTCACGCCGCCGATGGACAGCGGATATTGCCGGCCGCGAAACGTCAGCACCCCCGAGCCGCCCGACGCACCGATGAACCAGCCGCCCTTCAGCACATTGAAGCGAATGGTGCCGCTATCGGCATGGGCCATCGTCGCCGTGGCAGCGAGGGCAGTGAATGCGACGAGGGCAGTGCGGAGACGAGCGCGCATGAGAGCCTCAAGGGGTGATTCGTGAGGTTCCCATTGTAGCCGTAGGGCGGATGAGGCGAAGCCGTAATCCGCCTTAATATCGTGACACAATCTCCTATAGCGGACTGTTGCTAACGCGGAGCCTGTTTGAAGCGTGGTGTCGAAAGACAAGTTGCGATGCAAATGTCGTTCGATAGCTCATAGTCAGCGCGATGAGCTCGTTTGCATTTTTGTTCGCAAGGAGCCTTATCTGAAGCTTCAAAGATCGCTTCGACCCTTCCTTGGCTTGTCGTTGGAGCAGCGGCATCCTTTGTGCTTTGGTCGGCCCAGCACATGGCCGAGGACATCAGCAAACTTACAACGACGAGCGGCTTGTGCATGGATACTCTCGACTTGGTGGTGGGCCGTCGAGCGGATGAGCGAAGCGTAGTCCGCCATCCTCCGTCCCACAATCTCCGTCGGCGGATTATGGCTTCGCCTAATTCACCCTAAGCCCAGCGTTCATCTGAAAATAATCCTTGACGAAACTTTCCTTTTAGACAATATTCCCATCCATTCCCTCCCTCTGTGAGGGGCGTTGTCGGGACGCCGGCAGCGCGGTTGGGGATGTGGCGCCTGCGGGCGGGAGGGAGACGTTCCCTCACGCACTCGGGAGGCCTCGGGTCACCGTCCGACCCCACTACGGGGGTCTGCCGCTAGCGCGGCTGGACGTGGCATCGGCGACAGGCAGGAAACTGCCGGACCCCGTGGGGTCAACAGCCTTTGCCCGGAAGAACGGTCCTGGGGACAGAAATCGCCACGGTGGAGCGTCGAAAGGCGTTCCGCGGCTTCGCTCTTCCGGCGATCCGGAAGATTGAGGTCGCGGCACCAAGACAAGTCGCGCCTTTCGGCGCTCCGCCTCCCTCATTTCGGGAGGCACATCGAGACCGCCACTCACGCGCTGATTGCGCGGGCGCCGCAGGCGCGTGGCCGTCATCCAGCTCACTCACATCATCATCATCGGAACGAAGGAGACGTCACATGCTCGTTTCACATGCCGAGGCCAAAATATTGAAGTGCCGCCGTCGGGCGCAGGAGGATCGTCTGGCGGCGGAAGAAGCGAAAGTGCTGCGCGCCGCCTGTCTCGACGTGGCGATCAAGCAGCTATCTGACGAGATCGGAGCCTATCGTGCCTGCCCATCGGCGAAATGCCGGCGACGGCGCGGCTGCGCCGGCCAGCCGCTTCGCTGCAATCCGATCGTCCGCGCGCATGTTGCGAAGCATGACATCGGCGGAATGGTCGAGGAGTTCTACTGGACAACGCTCGACAAGTTCGCCGATGGTCGGCCGATCGATGACAACGCCGGCAGTGGGCGGCCGTCATGAAGAGACCGCGGAGCATTCGACACACCCAACAAAAAAGCCGGCGTTTCCGCCGGCTTTCGTGTCTCTTTCGCCCGCTGCTGCGCGATTTAGTGCGCAGCTTCCAGAGCGGCCGCTTCCTGCCTGGCGATCGTGCCCTTGACCGCGCTCTGCACCTTCTCGAAGGCGCGGACCTCGATCTGGCGGACACGCTCGCGCGAGACACCGAACTCGGACGCAAGATCTTCCAGCGTCATCGGCTCGTCCGCGAGGCGACGGGCCTCGAAGATGCGCCGTTCGCGCGGGTTGAGCACCTGGATCGCACCGGTCAGCGCCTGGCGGCGATGATCGAGCTCCTCGTGCTCCGCCATGATGGCTTCCTGGTTGGGCGAGTTGTCGACCAGCCAATCCTGCCATTCGCCGGCTTCGCCGTCGTCACGGATCGGAGCGTTGAGCGACGCGTCGCCGCCAAGGCGGCGGTTCATGTCGATGACGTCCTGTTCCGTCACGCCGAGACGCGTGGCGATGACCTTGACCTGGTCGGGACGGAGATCGCCTTCGTCCAGGGCGGAAATCTTGCTCTTCGCCTTGCGCAGGTTGAAGAACAGCTTCTTCTGGTTCGCGGTCGTGCCCATTTTCACGAGCGACCACGAGCGCAGGATGTACTCTTGAATCGACGCCTTGATCCACCACATGGCGTAGGTGGCCAGACGGAAGCCCTTTTCGGGCTCGAAGCGTTTCACCGCCTGCATCAGGCCGACGTTGCCTTCGGAGACAACCTCGGAAATCGGCAGGCCGTAACCGCGATAGCCCATGGCGATCTTGGCAACGAGCCGAAGATGGCTGGTCACGAGGTGATGTGCCGCGTCGCGATCTTCATGTTCACGCCAACGCTTGGCGTACATGTATTCCTCTTGCGGTTCCAGCATCGGGAACTTGCGGATCTCGGCGAGGTAGCGAGACAGACCCGATTCTCCGTTGAGAACCGGCAGTGTAGCTGTGCGGGCCATTGCGATGCCCTCCAGGTGTTCAGGCCCCCGATAGCGGCGGGCCAGGCAGCGGACGCTTTGTTAAAGCCGTCCTGGCTGCGATGTTCCGCGTCTCACTTGACGCAGGTGCAACATACACCCTTTACCGAGCGGTATGGAAGTGAATTTTCTGTCACGTTGCCGTGTGGCCAGAATAAGAATTTGAAAAAACTAATGTTTTTGTATGCATCTGCGTCATTCTGGCACGCGCAGATGGTTGCGCAGCACCGCCAGATCGTCGGGAAGGTCCGCCGTCCATTCCAGAATCTCTCCGGTTCGGGGGTGCTCGAGGGCCAGCAAATAGGCGTGGAGTGCCTGTCGATCGAGCGCTTCCAGAGCGGCCTTGCTCAGCGGCCCGAGCGACGATGCCTTGGTCTTGAAATGCGGGCCGTAGACTGCGTCGCCCATTAGCGGATGCTGGATATGAGCAAGGTGGACGCGGATTTGATGCGTGCGTCCGGTCTCGAGCTGGCATTCGAGCAGCGTTGCTACGGGGCGGCCCATGCGATCGGGAAATTCTTCCAGCACGTTCCAATGTGTCACCGCCTCGCGGCCGCCTTCGCGCACGGCCATTTTCTCGCGCGCATGCGGGTGGCGGTCGATCGGCGCATCCACGGTGCCGCGTGGCCGGTTCGGCACGCCCCAGGCGAAGGCCATATAGCCGCGCCGCATCTCGTTGGTGCGGCCGTGATCGGCGAACTGTGCCGTCAGCGACTGATGCGCGGCATCGTTCTTGGCGACCACCATCAGGCCCGTGGTGTCCTTGTCCAGCCGGTGCACGATGCCCGGCCGGCGCACGCCGCCGATGCCCGACAAAGACGCGCCGCAATGGGCGATCAGGGCATTCACCAGCGTGCCGGTCTCGTGGCCGGCGGCGGGATGCACGACCAGCCCCTTGGGTTTGTTGATGACGATGATGTCCTCGTCCTCGAACACGATATCGAGCGCGATGTCCTCGCCCTCGGGCTCGGCGGGGGCGGCAGGAGGGACGTCGATTGTGATCGTATCCCCGGCATTGACGTGATAAGCGGGGTCGCGCACGGCGGCGGTGTCCTGGCCCGAGCGGGTGAGGGACACCTGCCCGGCAAGGATAAGCGCCTTCAGCCGCGAGCGCGACAGCGCAGGGGTCTGCACCGCCAGCACGCGATCGAGCCGGTTCGAGCCTTCGTCGCCCTGAACGGTGACATCCACGCGCTGATCGTTCATTCCGAAAACCTTACTCTTCAACGAGCCTTCAATGACCCAGCCTGCCGACGCGCTGCCCGAACCCACCGCCGAACAGGCCGCGATGATCGCCCGCGTTCGCCGCATGATGCTGATCGCCGGCCTGACCACGGCGCTCGGCGTCGGCGCCTTGCTGGTTGTGATCGGCTACCGCCTTTTCCGCAGCGAGGGAAGTGCCGTGACCGCCACGGCCGCGACAGCGACTTTGCCCAAGGGCGCGAAGATCATCGCCACCGGGGCGGCCGGGGATCGCATCATGGTGACACTGGACATTGGTGGCCGCACGGAAATCCGTATGTTCGATGCCAAGACGCTGAAGCCGGCGGGCACATTGAGCTTTGCCAGCGAGCCGTAAAACGCTGGCATAGCAGACGTTCGAGGATTGTGGGTGGGCGTCGCGAGCTGATGGCGATCTCGGTTTCGCTTGGATGCCGAATGCGAGCAAACATGCCTTCGCTGTCAAGTCTGCTCGCCCGATTTGATTGTCAGTAGGCCGTTCTCACCTCCGGATGCCGGGGTGCCGACATGCCGTGCGGCTGGGAGATACCAGGCCTCGCATTCCAATCTCTCCGTCATGCGTCATTTAGAAGCGTTTGACATTCCGCACTGAACATGCATTATTGTGCATAATATGCAGCTAAAATGGCTGCACGTGCATTATCATGCACAGTTAGGAAGCGCGTTTCGGCAGCGGGGAGGCTGTTGACCTGTCATGGCTGCGTTGATCCAGCGACGAACGAGTTCAACAGGCGACCTGTTCGCCGAACCATCGATTGTTGTCTCTAGAACTCGAGACGGCAGCGTCCTCCTCAAATCGGATACCCCGCTGGGCGCCGTTCCCCGCTGTGTCGGCGAGTGGCTTGAGACGTGGGCGGTGCGCACGCCCGAGCGAGTCTTCCTCGCTCAGAGGTCTGCGGCGGATGTACCATGGCAATATCTCACTTATGGCGACGCGCGACAGCGCGTCCGGAAAGTTGCGGGGTGGCTGCTGGCGCAAGGGCTGGGGCCGGAGCGACCGCTCGCCATCCTTTCCGAAAACTCCATCGATCACGCCATCCTGATGCTCGCCGCCATGCATGTCGGCATTCCAGTCGCCTCGGTTTCGACGGCCTATTCGCTGATGTCGAAGGACTTCGAGAAATTGCGAAGCCTGATCGCATTGCTCGATCCTGGCGCGATCTTCGTGTCGGATGCCCGTGCGTACGGGGCAGCCCTGAGAGCAATCGAGGGGATACATCGTGCAGTCCGCATCGACGGAAGCTTGGAGCAGACTCTGTGCGGTCATGTGTTCGCTGCATCGGCTTCGGATCGTGAGGGCGACGTCGAGCGTGCGTTTCGGGCTGTTAGGCCGGATACGGTGGCGAAGCTTCTGTTCACGTCGGGTTCGACGGGAGCGCCGAAAGCCGTCATCAATACTCAACGGATGATGACGTCGAACCAGACCGCAAGGGCGCAGGTCTGGCCGTTTCTGAACGAGATCAGCGAATTCGTCATCCTGGATTGGTTGCCGTGGAGCCACACCTTCGGTACCAATCACAACTTCAACTGTGTGCTGCGAAATGGCGGGACGCTCTACATCGATGCCGGCAAGCCGATGCCCGGCGCTTTCGAGCTCTCGCTGGCCAATCTGCGCGAAGTCATCCCGACCGTTTATTTCAACGTGCCGCGCGGATTCGAAATGCTGGTGGCGGCACTACGCGAAGATGCATCGTTGCGTGACCGGTTCTTCTCGCAGACAAAGCTGATCTTCTATGCGGGAGCTGCGCTTCCGCAGAACCTGTGGGAGAGCCTGGAGACTTTGTCACTGGCCACTATTGGTCGTGTTGTCCCCATGGTCTCGGCGTGGGGATCTACCGAAACGGCTCCGCTTGCGCTGGATTGTCACTTCCGAGCGATGCGCTCGGGCAATGTCGGCGTTCCCATTCCCGGCGTGGAGATCAAGCTCCTTCCGTCAGGTGACAAGCTCGAAGTCAGGGTACGCGGACCTAACGTCACGCCGGGCTACTGGAAGTCTCCGGAGCCGACCGCGCAAGCATTCGATGACGAGGGTTTCTATCGGATCGGCGATGCCATGGCTTTCGCTGATGAAGCGGATCCAAACAAGGGGCTGTTCTTCGACGGGCGTGTCTCGGAGGACTTCAAGCTTCTCACCGGTACCTGGGTTAGCGTCGGAAGATTGCGCGTCGAAGCTATCGCTGCGCTGGCGCCGCTGGTCCAGGACGTTGTCATCACCGGTCATGACCGGAATCATGTCGGCTTTATCATATTCCCGAATATCGCCGCATGCCGGAAGGTCAGCGGATCTTCCGATCAGGAGCCGCTTGCCGATGTGCTGCGTTCGCTCCCGGTGAGGAACGGGATCGCGCAGGGGTTGGCGCAACTGAGGGCCCGAGGCGGTGGTTCGTCCACATATGCGACGCGCGCGGTTTTGCTGACGGAGCCACCGTCCGTCGATGGCGGAGAGATTACCGACAAAGGGTACATCAATCAGCGCGCGGTCCTTGCGCGTCGCGCGGAGATCGTGGACCGGATGTATGGCGCCGCGGACGAGCAATGGATCGATTGCCCGGCATAGCGGCCTCAGTTGAAACGAAGGCCACGTGGGTTCTGAGAAAAACAAGCAAAGTAGGGAGGGAATAATGAAGGCCATGGATCTCGGTATATCACGTCGAACACTGCTGGTCGGTGCTGCTGGCGTTGCGGTTGGATCGTCCTTGCGTACTCCCGCGATCGCGCAGAATGCGCCGATCAAGATCGGCCTGATGCTTCCCTATACGGGCACCTTTGCGAAACTCGGTCAGTTCATCGACAACGGTTTCCGTCTTTATGTGGAGCAAAAGGGCGGCAAGCTTGGCGGGCGTGACGTCATCTTCGTCCAGGTCGATGACGAATCGAAGCCGGAAGCCGGCGCTGACAACATGAATCGCCTGGTCGGTCGCGAGAAGGCAGATATCGTGATCGGTACTGTTCACTCAGGCGTGGCGATGGCCATGGTCAAAGTGGCGCGCGACACCAATTCAATGCTGATCATTCCGAATGCCGGCGCCAATGACGCCACCGGGCCGATGTGTGCGCCGAATATCTTCCGGACGTCCTTCTCGAACTGGCAAGCGACCTTCCCGGCAGGCAAGGCCATGTACGATGCCGGAATTCGCAATGTGGTAACGATTACCTGGCGCTACACTGCTGGTGCCGAAATGATCGGTGGCTTCACGGAAAATTTCACGAAACATGGCGGCAAGATCGTCGAGGATCTAACCCTCCCGTTTCCCGAAGTCGAATTCCAGGCATTGATCACGCGGATCGCGACATTGAAGCCCGATGCTGTCTTTTCTTTCTTTGCGGGAGGTGGTGCCGTGAAATTCGTGCGCGACTACGATGCATCAGGCCTACGCAAGACCATTCCACTCTACGGCGCTGGGTTTCTGACCGACGGCACGCTGGAAGCACAGGGCGCCGCGGCCAACGGCATCAGGACAACGCTCCACTACGCCGACAATCTCGATAATCCCGCCAACGTCGCTTTCCTCAAAGCCTTCAAGGCGAAGACTGGCCAGGATGGCGACATCTACGCGGTGCAGGGTTACGACGCTGCCGCGCTCTATGACATCGGTCTGACGGCGGTGGGCGGCGATCACAAGGCCCGCGACAAGCTGGTCGCGGCGATGGGCGCTGCCAGGATCGACTCGCCGCGCGGGCCGCTCTCCTTCAACAAGGCGCATAACCCGATCCAGAACATCTATCTTCGCGAGGTGCGGAACGGCCGTAATGAATTGGTCTCGATCGCGCAGCCGAATGTGGATGACCCCGCCCGCGGCTGCAAGCTGGCTTGAACAGGCCTGCCCGGATGACGCCGTAGATCGTCGGAGAGGTCGAGGGAAGTATGGATCTGTTGACGTTCGGCGTTCAGCTCCTGAACGCTATCCAGTATGGCACCGCGCTGTTCCTGGTTGCCAGCGGACTGACGCTGGTGTTCGGGATCCTCGGCGTGATCAACCTCGCGCACGGTGCCTTCTATATGCTCGGCGCCTATCTGGCTTTCTGGCTCGCCGCCTCGACCGGAAGCTTCTGGATTGCGTTGGCGGGGGCGGCCATCATCGCCCTCGTTGTCGGCCTCGTTCTTGAAGTCACGCTGATGCGGCGGCTTTACGGGCGCGATCATCTTTCGCAGGTGTTGCTGTCGTTCGGGCTGATCCTGGTCATCGACGAGGTCAGACAGATCCTGTTCGGGAAGGATGTCCATTCGGTATCGCCGCCCGAATTTCTGCAGGGTGCGATCCAGTTGACCGACAATCTCTCCTATCCGGTTTACCGTCTTGCCTTGTGCGTGTTCGGTCTGGTGGCTGCGGTTGCGATCTTTGCTGTGATCCGGTTCAGCAAGATCGGAATGATTGTCCGCGCAGGGGCCGAGAACCGAGAGATGACGAAGGCGCTCGGCGTCAGCTTCGATGTCGTCAGCTCCGGTGTTTTCGCCGTTGGCATTGCTCTCGCAGCTCTTGCCGGGGCGCTCGTTGCGCCCGTCGCGACAGTCTATCCGGGGATGGGTGACGGCATGCTGATCTTGTCTTTCGTCGTCGTGGTGCTGGGGGGAATCGGATCCATCGAAGGCGCGGCGATCGGCGCGTTACTGATTGGTCTCACCGACACGTTCGGCAAGGTGTTCTTCCCGAGCGTGTCTAGCGTGCTGGTCTACCTCCTGATGGCGGCGCTGCTGTTGCTGCGTCCCAACGGGATACTGGGCCGGAGAGGTATCTGACGCGATGGATATGACTGGCTTTCGTGTCGTTCTGCTTCTCGGTCTGACAATCATCCTTGCGGTGACGTTGCCATTCCTGGTCTCGACCTATTATGTCCAGTTCGCGACGAAAGCGATCATTCTCGGTCTGCTTGCGATGTCGCTCAATCTCGTCGTGGGTTATGGCGGGCTCGTCAGTCTGTGTCACGCTGCGTTCTTTGGCATCGCCGGCTATGTTCTGGCGCTGGCAACCCCGAAATATGATCCGGCCTCGCTTTGGCTGACCCTGCCGCTTGCCGTGTTGGCCTCCGGAGCCGCGGCCGCGATAGTTGGTGCACTCGCGCTACGAACGCGTGGCGTGTACTTCATCATGGTCACGCTCGCTTTCGGGGAGATGTTTTTCTACCTGTTTCATGATGCAAAGTTTTCGGGTGGCTCCGACGGAATCTTCATCAATTACAAGCCGACGATGAAGATCGGCGAGTTCACCCTGTTCAACCTCGAAAGCCCGTTGACGTTCTATTTCGTTGTGCTTGCCTTTACGGCATTGATGGCAGTGTTGCTCGCTGGATTGGTGAACTCTCCGTTCGGGCGCGCTTTGATCGCAGCACGAGACAATGAGCGTCGTGCACGCGCGCTGGGCTTCCCCGTGTTTCGCTTGCGTCTGTCGGCTTTCATCGTCTCGTGCATGATGGCAGGGGTCGCTGGCTATTTCTCGGCAGCGCAATTCGGGTTCGTGGTACCGCAGACCCTTGGATGGCATTTTTCCGCAACGGTGCTGGTCATGGTGCTGATCGGAGGTCTTCACACGGTGCTGGGTCCGTTTATCGGTGCGCTGATCCTGGTCGGGCTTGAAGAATTGCTGAAAGGCGTGACCGAGCACTGGAAGCTCGCCGAGGGCATCATCGTCATCGCTATCGTTCTGGTCATGCCGAGTGGTCTCGATCGGTTGCTGAGCATGGTGCGTGAAACACCGGTCACTCCGCCTGAGCCGGAACCGATTGCGGAGGTGACCCATGGCTGAACAACCAGCGCCCGCCCTGCAGGCCATCGGTCTCTCGAAACGCTTTGGCGGATTGGCGGCCGTGTCAAACGTCTCGCTCGACCTGCGGGTAGGAGAGATCCATGCGGTGATTGGTCCTAATGGCGCCGGAAAATCGACGCTCATCAATCTGCTGTCCGGCGATCTGACGTCTACGGATGGCGAGATCAAACTTGGTGATCGCGATCTGACGCATTGTTCGCCGGAAAAACGCGCGTTGTACGGAGTCGGACGGTCGTATCAGAAGACAACGATCTTCCCGCGGTTCACGACCCGCGAGAATGTCCGATTGGCAGCGCAGTCGCATATGCCATCGCCGTTGAATTGCTGGCGGTCGCCCGATCGCAATCCGCAGATCAACCAGACGACGCAACACGCATTGGCACGTGCGGGATTGTCCGCGCGCGCCGAGGTAACTGCCATGCATCTGTCACACGGCGAACAGCGCCAGCTTGAAGTCGCCATGGTGCTGGCCACACATCCGCGCGTGATGCTGCTCGACGAACCGCTCGCCGGCATGGGGCATGCCGAAGCACGCAGCATGATCCGACTGATTGGCTCTCTGAAGCATGATTGCGCACTGCTCGTGGTCGAGCACGACATGGATGCGGTCTTTGAGCTTGCGGACCGCCTGACCGTGATGGCGGACGGTCATGTCATCGCCAGCGGCCTGCCGGCAGACATTCGCGCAGACGCTGCCGTGCGCGCGGCCTATCTCGGCGAGGACGAGGTCATGGCATGAGTGGCTTTTTGTCGGTGCGCGGTCTGGAAGCATTTTACGGAGTTGGGCAGGTCCTGCATGGGCTCGACCTGAACGTCTCGCGCGGCGAGCAGATCGCCTTGATCGGGCGTAACGGTATGGGCAAGACCACGCTGATCCGCTCGCTGATGGGGCAGATTGCAGATCGGCGCGGCAGCATCACTCTGTCTGGCAAGGATATCACACGCGCGAAGGTCGAGCATATCGCACGCGCCGGCGTGGCGCTGGTGCCGGAAGGGCGCGGCATTTTCGGATCGCTGTCGGTGACCGAAAATCTGGTGATGGCAGCTCGGCCCGGCCTCAACGGGCGATCGGCCTGGAGCATGAAGCGCATCTTCGATCTGTTTCCGCGCCTGTATGAGCGGCGCGGCAATGGCGGACATCAGTTGTCCGGCGGCGAGCAGCAGATGCTGTCGATCGGACGCGCCTTGATGACGAATCCGGACCTTCTTCTGATCGACGAGGCCACGGAGGGCTTGGCGCCGCTGATATCCCGGGACATCTGGAAGACGCTCGGCATCATCCGATCGGAAGGCATCGCGAGCATCGTTGTCGACAAGGACGTCAGGGCGCTGTCGCAGATCGCCGATCGTATTGTCATTCTCGCAAAGGGCCATGTTGTTTTCGACGATCGTCCGCCGGTGCTGGCGCAACAGCCGGGCATTCTCGAAGCGCATCTCGGCGTCTAGCAGGCCAGACGCAGGCCACTGTCATTGGCCATCATGATCGGGCCTGCGCTGTCATCCGGCCATTCGATCGTCAGACTGTCAATGACGTCGTCCATTCCTGCCTCGTCAACCACATCGTAAAAGTACGGGTGATCGCTGCGGGCGATGAATGCGTGGAGCAGATGTGCAGCATCGTAATCATAGACGATGTCGCCAGGAACGATGCCGGGCCGGCGAAGCCTGAACCGGCGAAATGCCGTCAGAAGCGCCTTCCGCTTGCCAAGGGCGACGAAAGACAGGACTGCGGAATTGTCGGCAATTCGGGCACCGTCCTGCATGCGATCGAGGACGTGGTGCACATTCGCCTTGATGACGTCTGTGATGCTTCGGAAATCATCGCAGGTGTCGAGCGGGTTGAGTTCGTTATAGGTCGCGACGATGCAACCGGGATCAAACCCACGGTCAGCGAGGAGATCACCGAGTGTCAGATCCGTGCAGGTCGCAGTGTCCATCAGTGGGTCGCAACGGCGCGCGGTACGAGCGAGCCGTGTCCAACGAGCGGTGCGACCGCCTCCTGCAGCCTCTCGGCGGCCTGATTGACGGTAAGGCCGGACGTGTCGACTTCGACATTTGCCCGCGCATAGAGCGGTTCGCGGCTGAGAAGGATCATTCGCAGATCTTCCATGGCCGACCTGCTGTCAGCCATGGGGCGAAGGTCACCCTGCTTGCGGACACGGCCCATATGCTCTTCAGGCTTCGCTCTCAGCCAAACTGTAAAGAACGAGGAGAGAATGAGGTCAAACGTCACATGCTCGGAGACAATGCCGCCACCGGTTGCGAGCACGATGGGTTCTCCGCGAGACAACAAGCTCCCGAGCGCCTCATGTTCCTTACGGCGGAAACCTTCCTGGCCATAAAGTGCCAGGATCTCGGCGATCGACAGTTCATTCTGGCGTTCGATTTCCTTGTTGAGTTCGACGAATGCCCAGCCCAGCCGCTCGGCGACGATGCGGCCCAGCGTTGTCTTGCCGGCGCCGCGCAGTCCGATCAGGGCGATACCGGCGTGACGCGATGATCCCTGACCCGACAAGATCTCTTTGGCTTTGGCGATCTGCTGCGGCGTCGCGGTCCGGAGCAGGTCCCTGATCACCAGAGAGTCCGGCGATGCGCCTGCTGCCGGAATGATGTCCTCGAGTGGGGCGCCCATGGCCGCGGACACCCGCCGAAGAAGCACGATGGAAACGTTGCCTTGCCCCGCTTCGAGCTGTGCGATGTAGCGCTCGGACAGGCCCGATGCGGAGGAGAGAACCTTACGGGACATGCCACGCAGCCCTCGCATCGTTCGGACACGCTCTCCAAGCGTCTTGAGGAACTGGATCTCCTCTGCCCCAGGGTCGCTCATTCTACAATCGATTCCAGCAAGTTAGTTGGTTGCTGAAACATAGTGCAGGATTGGATTGACAGCAACTCCGGATAATGACTTTATATGAATTATAATTCTAAAAATAACTTCGCGAGGAAACATCGTGCTGATGACCAATGCAGCATACCCGGGAGTTATCGGGCCCCCGAGCGGCAGCTCGGACGGGAATTATAATGCCGTCAGTTACCTCCTCGACAGGAATGTCAAAGAAGGGCGGGGCGACAAGGTCGTCTTCAAGGATCCGCTCAATGAAATCACATATGCCCAGCTAGAGACAAAGAGCCGGAGGGTTGCCAACTTCCTGCGGAGACTGGGTGTGCGGCGCGAAGAGCGTGTCGCCCTGATGATGCTTGATACGGTGGACTTTCCTGCTGCATTTCTCGGCAGCATGCGCGCGGGCATCGTTCCGATCCCTCTGAACACGCTCCTGACCACGGAGCAATACGCCTACATCCTGGCCGACTGTCGTGCGCGCGTTCTCTTCATATCGGCGCAGTTGCTGCCTGCGGTCCGCGGCATGGTTGGCCAGATCGAGAGCCTGGAATATGTGGTCGTTTCCGGCGGTGACGCGCAGGGCCATCTGCATTTCGAAAACGAGGTGTCTCGCGAAACGGATGACTTCACGACGGCGCGGACTCATCCTGACGAGCCGGCCTTCTGGTTGTACTCGTCGGGATCGACCGGGATGCCGAAGGGCGTGAGACACGTTCATGCGAGTCTCGAGGCGACCGCGGAGACTTATGCAAAGCGTGTTCTCGGAATCCGCGAGGATGATCTCGGGCTGTCGGCGGCCAAACTCTTCTTTGCCTATGGTCTCGGCAATGCGTTGACCTTTCCAATGTCGGTGGGAGCATCCACGATCCTGAACCCGGATCGACCGACGCCGGCGACCATGTTCGGTCTCATCCGGCAGCACGATCCCAGCATCTTCTTCGGTGTGCCGACGCTGTTCGCGTCGATGCTGAATGACGAGGATCACAAGAGCGCTCCTCGAACGCAGCGGCTCCGTGTTTGCACGTCTGCCGGTGAGGCGCTGCCTGAATTGGTCGGCAAGAGTTGGCGCGAGCGCTTCGGGGTCGATATTCTCGATGGTGTGGGGTCGACGGAGTTGCTCCACATCTTCCTTTCGAACGCCCCGGGGGATGTCAAATACGGAACCTCCGGACGCCCCGTGCCTGGTTACTCCGTGCGTCTGGTTGATGAGAGCGGCAGGGACGTGGCCGACAACGAGATCGGCGAACTCATCGTCGATGCGCCGTCGGCCGCCGAGGGCTACTGGAATCAACGCAGCAAGAGCCGGCGGACCTTCGAAGGCGGATGGACGCGAACCGGCGACAAGTATCAGCGCGACGCGGACGGGCGCTACACATACTGCGGACGCGCTGACGACATGTTCAAGGTTTCGGGAATTTGGGTTTCTCCGTTCGAGGTGGAGAGCGCCTTGATCACGCATCCCGATGTGCTCGAAGCGGCGGTCGTTCCTGCAGAAGACGCCGAAGGTCTGTTGAAACCGAAGGCATTCGTGGTTGTTCGCGCCGGTGCAGATACTGGCGCTCTGACGGCGGACTTGAAAGAGCATGTCAAAAAGTCGGTCGGCCCGTGGAAGTATCCACGCTGGATCGAATTCGCCGACAGTCTGCCGAAAACGGCCACCGGGAAAATTCAAAGATTCAAGCTCCGCGGCGGCACATAACAGAACGACAAGAGCGGGAGAGCGCCATGAAACTACAGCCCAAGGGAATGCTTCAAATCGACGGGCAAGAGCTCGAATACCTGATGCTCGGGCCTGGTCCGGATGAAGCTCCAACAATTGTCTTGCTGCATGAAGGTCTGGGATCGGCGGCGCTCTGGTATGAGTTTCCGCAAAAGCTGCAGGAAGAAACAGGGGCTGGCGTTTTTGTCTATTCACGTGCGGGCTATGGAGCGTCGTCGCCGGCGGCATTGCCTCGCTCTGTAGACTTCATGCACCGCGAAGCGCTCGACGTCCTTCCGAAGGTGCTCGATGCCATCGGCTTTCGGCGCGGCCTTTTGTTGGGGCACTCGGACGGGGCTTCGATCGCGACAATCTATGCCGGCGGGATCCAGGATCACCGTATTCGCGGTCTGGTCCTGATCGCGCCTCACTTCATCAATGAAGACATGTGTGTGCAGGAAATCCGCAAAACCAAGCAGCGATACGAGACGGACGATCTCAGGCAGCGGTTGTCGCGATGGCACAGTGACGTCGATAACGCTTTCAACGGCTGGGCCGACGTTTGGTTGAACCCTGAGTTTCGCGATTTCGATATTTCGGAATCTCTCGCTTACGTGCGGGTTCCGGTCGCCATCATTCAGGGCTCCGAGGATCCCTATGGAAGTGTGCGTCAGATCGAGATCGCAGAGGAGGAGTGCTATTGCCCGGTCGAGGTCACGCTGGTGGACCGCGCGGGTCATGCCCCGCAACGCGAAGCCTCGGTTACGACGTTTCGCGCGATATCGGCTTTCGCGAACCGCCTTCTCCGCACCCATGGTGAGGCCTCCTCGCAAGCCGCTTGATATGAAATAAAATGCATTATCCCGTTCAGAATCGACTGGACGAGCTAGATAACGTCGGATATGCTGCATTATAATTCATATTCGAATAGAGAGAAACGAACCATGGGCGTCGAACCTCGCAAGCTCGCCAACGGTGCGGCCTTCATCGATTTTCAGACCGAGCCGTCGAAATACAAACACTGGAAGCTGACGTTCGACGGCCACACCGCGACGCTGACCATGGATGTCGATGAGAATGGTGGCCTGTTCGAGGGCTACCAGCTCAAGCTGAACTCGTATGATCTCGGAGTCGATATCGAACTGGCCGATGCTGTTCAGCGGCTGCGCTTCGAGCATCCCGAGGTCAAGGTCGTCCTTCTCAAGTCCGGCAAGAACCGGGTGTTCTGCGCTGGTGCTAATATCCGCATGCTTGCCGGCGCCACCCATGCTCACAAGGTGAATTTCTGCAAGTTCACCAACGAGACGCGCAACGGTCTGGAAGACTCCAGTGAAAATTCCGGCCAGCGATTCATCTGTGTGGTGAATGGCACTGCGGCTGGCGGTGGTTATGAGCTTGCTTTGGCTGCCGATCATATCATCCTCGCTGATGACGGCTCGGCGGCGGTATCGCTTCCGGAAGTACCCCTGTTAGCGGTGTTACCTGGCACTGGAGGTCTCACGCGCGTCGTCGATAAACGCAAGGTCCGCCGCGATCACGCGGACTTCTTCTGCACCATTGAGGAAGGTGTCAAAGGCAATCGCGCCGTGCAATGGCGGCTCGTCGATGAGGCTGTGTCCAATTCCAAGCTCGAAGCTAAGATTGCGGACCGGGTGAAAGACTTCGCCTCGCAGTCCAATCGCAATGGCGATGGTGCGGGCATCGTGCTGTCGCCGATCAGCCGTGAATTCACGACCGACGGTGCTCGGTATGGATTTGTCCATGTGGACATCAACCGATCGCAGCGTACGGCGACGCTGACCATCAATGCTCCGGATCGTGATGCGCCAGCCACCGTTGCCGCGATGGTGGAGCAGGGCGCCGGTTTTTGGCCGCTGCAGGTCGCTCGCGAACTGGACGACGCGATCCTGCATCTCCGCATCAACGAGCTCGAAATCGCGATGCTCGTGTTCAAGTCGGTCGGCGAGCGTGCCCGTGTGCAGGCCTATGACGATTTCATCGAGACGAATGCGAATAACTGGCTGGTCAACGAGATCCGGCACTATTGGAAGCGCGTGCTGAAGCGGATCGACGTGACGTCGCGCACGCTCGTTACGCTCGTCGAGCCCGGTTCCTGCTTCGTCGGTACTCTCGCCGAGTTGGTTTTCGCGGCGGATCGTTCTTACATGCTGATCGGCGAGAAGCAGGGTGACAATCGTGCTCCCGCCGAAATCATCCTGACCGCTGCGAATTTCGGACCTTATCCCATGAGCAATGGGGTAACCCGCCTGCAGTCTCGCTTCCTCGCAGATCCGTCCGATGTCGATGCCGCTCAGCATAAAATCGGTGTCGCGCTGGATGCGGAGGCTGCGGAGGAGCTCGGTCTCGTGACCTTTGCGCTCGACGATATCGATTGGGATGAGGAAGTCCGTGTCTTCTTTGAGGAGCGGACCTCGTTCTCTCCGGACAGTTTGACCGGCCTTGAAGCCAATCTCCGCTTCGCCGGACCGGAGACGATGGAGTCGAAAATCTTCGCGCGCCTCACTGCCTGGCAGAATTGGATTTTTCAGCGTCCGAATGCAGTCGGCGAGAATGGCGCGCTGCAACGTTACGGCACGGGTGAGCGCGCTCAATACGATATGACGCGCGTCTAACGGCAGCTCTACACAAAACAACGTCATCGGGAGATCGCCATGAACATCATGAACGTCGACTACACCACGAAGATTCCGAACAATGTCAATTTGGCGGAAGACCGCCAGGTGTTGAAAGCGCTCGAAGGCTGGCATCCCGGCTATCTTGATTGGTGGAATGATATGGGGCCGGAAGGTTTCCAGGAGTCGCTTGTCTACCTCCGCACCGCGATAAGCGTCGATCCGAAGGGGTGGGCGAAGTTTGACTATGTCCGCATGCCTGAGTACCGCTGGGGCGTGCTGCTTGCGCCGCAGGACGAACAGCGTCTTGTCAATTTCGGCCAGCACAAGGGCGAGAAGGCGTGGCAGGAGGTGCCCGGCGAATATCGCGCGATGTTGCGCCGCCTGGTGGTGGTCCAGGGTGATACTGAGCCCGCTTCGGTCGAGCAGCAGCGCCATCTCGGCAAGACGGCGCCATCGCTCTATGACATGCGCAACCTGTTTCAGGTGAATGTCGAAGAGGGCCGCCATCTCTGGGCGATGGTTTATCTGTTGCAGAAGTATTTCGGCCGCGATGGCCGTGAGGAGGCGGACGATCTGCTGCGCCGCCGCTCCGGCGACGAGGACGCGCCGCGCATGCTTGGCGCTTTCAACGAAGCGACGCCGGACTGGCTGTCCTTCTTCATGTTCACGTTCTTCACCGATCGGGACGGCAAGATGCAGCTCGAAAGTCTCGCGCAGTCCGGCTTCGATCCGTTGTCGCGGACCTGCCGGTTCATGCTGACCGAGGAAGCGCATCATATGTTCGTCGGAGAGACTGGCGTGAGCCGCGTTCTCCAGCGCACCTGCGATGCGATGAAATCAGCCAGCATCGAGGATCCAAACGATATCGAACGCGTCCGGGCATTGGGCGTGATTGATCTGCCGACCATGCAGAAAAAGATGAACCTGCACTACTCGCTGTCGCTGGACCTCTTCGGCTCGGAAGTCTCCACCAACGCTGCGAATTTCTATAATTCAGGTCTGAAGGGGCGCTTTCAGGAAACCAAGATCGATGACGATCATCGCCTGACCAACGATACATACCAGGTGCTCAAGCTGGTCGATGGACAGATCAAGCTTGTGGATGAGCCGGCACTCACTGCCCTGAACATGCGTCTGCGCGACGATTACACCGAAGATTGTGCGAAGGGTGTCGAGCGCTGGAACAAGGTGATCGAGAAGGCCGGCGTCAACTTCCGCCTCGAATTGCCGCATACGGCCTTCCACCGCCAGATCGGCGAATTCACCAATGTCCATGCGACGCCGAAGGGCATCATCGTCAGCGATACGGAATGGAAGAAGGTGCGGGACGACTACCTACCGTCCAAGGCCGATGGCGACTTTATCACCTCGCTGATGCAGCCGGAGAGTGAACCGGGCAAGTTTGCCAATTGGATCGCGCCGCCGAAGGTCGGCATCGATAACAAGCCTGGCGATTTTGAATACGTCAAGATCGCCGCATAAGCCTGACATCGTCGCGGTTCACGCGCCAACCGCGACGATTTTACCGACGCGAGCGAAGCAGATGACCATTGCAGTTATCAAACAGCATCTCATCGATCCCGAAATCTGCATCCGGTGCAATACCTGCGAAGAAACATGCCCGGTCGATGCAGTGACGCATGATGGCAACAATTATGTTGTCGATGCTGCAATATGCAATCACTGCATGGATTGCATTTCGCCTTGTCCGACCGGCTCTATCGACAACTGGCGTGTCGTCACGAAGACCTACTCCCTGGAAGAGCAATATTCGTGGGAAGAGCTTCCGAAGCAGGAGGAGATCGCAACAGATGCGTCGTCCTCCTCGGAGGCGGTCGAGGCCCTGGAGGATGAGATCAGCGCGCTGCTGAACGAAGCACGCAAGGGCCTCGGCGGTAAGCCCGTCGCGCCGCGGTCGGCCAGCAAGCCGACGGTGAATCTCTACAATCGTGCAAAGCCGGCGACCGCAACCGTGACAGGCAACTTCAGGCTCACGGACGAAGACGCGTCGTCGGACGTGCGCCACATCATTCTCGATTTCGGTCAATTGCCGTTTCCGGTCCTCGAAGGACAGAGCATTGGCATCGTTGTCCCCGGTACTGGTGCGGACGGCGAACCGCATGTTGCCCGCCTTTATTCCGTCGCTTCGCCCCGCGGCGGTGAAAAGCCGAATGCGAATAATCTCGCGCTGACAGTCAAGAGAGAGGAAGGCGGGCTTTGCTCGAATTATCTCTGCGATCTGCCGCGAGGGGCAAAGGTTGAAGTCACCGGCCCATTCGGTGCGACTTTCCTGATGCCGGATGATCCCGCTGCCAACATCATCATGATCTGCACCGGAACGGGCTCGGCGCCTTTCCGCGGATTCACCGAGCGACGGCGGCGCGCGATGCCAAGCGCGCCCGGAAAGTTGATGCTTTTCTTCGGAGCGCGGCGGCCTGAGGAACTGCCGTATTTCGGTCCCTTGCAACGGGTGCCCGCCAAGCTGCTGACCCAGTATCTCTGTTACTCGCGTGTGCCTGGCCAAACGCGTGTTTACGTCCAGGACGGTATTCGTGAGCAGCGCGAGCACGTGGCTACATTACTTCGGAGCGAGGCGACTCATGTCTATCTATGCGGTCTCAAAGGGATGGAGATCGGCGTAGAGGAAGCATTCGCTGAAGCCTGCACAGCTGCAGGTCTGGATTGGTCCAGCCTGAAGAAAGAAATGCGCGAGGCGGGACGCTATCATGTGGAGACCTACTGATGTGTCAGTCGTCCAACGCATTTGAGAAGCGCGGGTGCGGGGAATGTGTATTGAATAGTTTCCCGTGCACGAGAGCACGTAGTGCGGTTGTTATTGATTCAATACGAACAGCTCAAGAGGAAGGTGCAGTTACGACGAGCGGTGGCACACGCATCAATAATCAGGAAAGATCTTGCGGCGGGAACTAGCTGCCGGGACTGCGCATGGACCGAGTCGTTTCGCTGGCAATCCGCATGAAGGCGCGCGAGGCAACTGTCTGATAGCGGTGGGCGTCCCATAGAATTGCTCCCGATCGACGGATCCAGGGCGGCCCGATCGGCAACATCTCGAGATCGCGCCTGCCCGTCAGGCTGCGATCGGCCAGGATTGTTGGCAGTCCACCGGATCTGGCCAGTTCGATCAGGGCCTCGACCGCGTCCATCTCGACCCGGATGTCGAGCGTCATGCCTTCCGGCAGCGACTCGTCGAGGATGCGACGCGTGGAGAAAGTTGTCTTCAAAAGCGCCAGCGGTTGTCCGCGCAAGGAGGCGAGGGGGATAGATTGCTGTGCGGATCGTTCGCGCGTTTTTGCGCGTACCAGAACGAGGCGTTCTTCGAAAAGACGATCGGCTCCCAGTTCGGGGTGCTGTGGCGGATCAAATGCAATCGCCAGATCGAGATGTCCCGACAATATCCGTCGCTCGACATCCAGTGCATTTCCGACTTCCACGTTGAGCCGGACGCCGGGATATTTCTGACCGAAGCCGGCAATCATCGTTGGCAGAAAGGCGGTGCTGTAGGTGTGGATGATTCCTACACGGAGGGTTCCTGACATGCCGCCTTCAAGCTCGGCGATCGCGGTCCGGGCCGCCTCCGTCTGCACCATGAGGCGTTGAGCGTGCTCACGTAGAGCGTGCCCGGTCTCGGTCAGCTGCATGCCCTGGGGAGTCCGGTTGAAAAGAACCGTTCCCAGGTCCTGCTCCAGCGCTCGGATCTGCTGGGAGAGCGTGGGCTGGGCCACACCCAAGGCATCCGCCGCCTTTGCCATGCGGCTATGTGTGGCTACAGCCAAAAAGTAGTTGAGACGCCGGGGATCCATCGCGCGATTATAATTTACGATTGGATCGATAGTTTCAAGTGTGTTGGCCTATCGCCCTGTTCATGGCAACGTCCCGCCCGATCGTTCGGGAGCGGCGGTGATCGTCGCCGTTCGAGTAACTGCAGGGAGGGCTCTAGCCTATGATTTCTCGACGCTTTTTCGTGTCTGGCGCAGCCCGGGCAGCACTGGTTGGCTCAATCGTTTTGGCCGGTGCGACTGCGGGGGTGGCGCAGGATTTCCCCAACAAGCCGATCCAGCTGATCGTGCCGTTTGCGGCAGGCGGCGCTGCTGACATCATTGGCCGGACCATCGCCGAGAAGCTCGGTCAGCTCTACGGCCAGCAGGTGGTGGTCGATAACCGCGGAGGAGCAGGCTCGAATATCGGCATCGCGGCTGCGGCCAAGAGTGCGCCGGACGGTTACACGCTGGTCCTCGGCTCGATCGCAGTCGCCGTGAATCCGTGGCTCTTCAAGTCCATGCCGTATGATCCAATGAAGGATCTGACGCCGCTGACGCTCGCGCTCGAGACGCCCAACGTCGTGCTGGTCGCGCCGCAATCGCCGATCAAGAACATCCGCGATCTCATCGCCTTCGCCAAGGAGAAGGCAAAGTCGGGTGGAGCGACGTATGGGTCGGCTGGCATCGGTTCGTCCCTGCATCTGGCGGCGGAACTGTTCCGGCAGCAGGCGAATGTGGAATTCACGCATGTGCCGTATCGGGGTTCGTCGCCTGCGCTCACCGATCTGATGTCCGGCCGTATCGATCTGATGTTTGACAATGCCTCGACGGCGCTGCCTCAGGTGCAGGGCGGCAGCCTCCGTGCGATTGCAGTGACGACGAAACAGCGCATCGCGGCTTTGCCGGATGTGCCGACCATCGACGAGTCCGGTGTGCCCGGATTCGAACTCGGCAACTGGTGGGCCATCTTCGGCCCGGGTGGGATGCCGCCCGCACTGGCGGATCGCATCAGCGCGGATCTGCGCAAGGTTCTGGCCGATCCGGACGTGCAGCGTCGTTTCGCAGAGGTGAGCGGTCGCACGATCGCGTCGTCGCGTCAGGAAATGGCAGATCATCTGGCGAAAGAAAACGCCAAATGGAAGCAGATCGTGGATGCCGCCGGCGTGCGCGGAAGCCAGTGATGCAGTGACGGCGCCCGCGCCGTCATTCGAATTTCACCGTCGATTGGTTCAGCCCATCAAGGGGCTTAAGGAGAAGAATGTGAAGAGAGTAGTTTCCGGTCTTGTCGCTGCCACGCTCGTCGTCGCCGCTTCCGCCGTTTCCGCTCAGAGCAACGGCCCCTTGAAGATCGGCGCAGTTCTCGACATGTCCGGGCTGTTTGCGGATATCACCGGGCCGGGCAGCGAAGCCGCCGCAAAGATGGCGATCGAGGATTTTGGCGGCGAGGTTCTCGGTCGCAAGGTCCAGATCGTCGTTGCGGACCACCTCAACAAGGCCGACCTCGCTGCGAATTTCACGCGCGAGTTGATCGATAATCAGGGTGTCGAAGCCATCGTCGATGTGGCCGGCTCGGCCACAGCGCTTGCCGCCGCGGAGATGGCCAAAGCGCGCAACAGGATCATCATGTTCAACGGTCCCGGCGCCGTGCGTCTGACAAACGAAGCGTGTGGTCCCTACATCGTCCACTATACCTACGATACCTATGCGCTCGCCAGCGTGACCGGCCTTGCAACAGTCAAGCGCGGCCTCGATACGTGGTTTTTCCTCACGGCCGATTATGCTTTCGGACAGGAACTGGAGCGCGATACGTCGAGCATCGTCACCAGGGCTGGTGGCAAGGTGATCGGCAATGTCCGGCATCCGATCAACACCTCCGATTTCTCGTCCTTCCTGCTGCAGGCGCAGAGCTCCAAAGCCAAGGTGATCGGCCTCGCCAATGCCGGCGGCGACACGATCAACGCGATCAAGCAGGCGTCGGAATTCGGCCTGACCCAATCCGGGCAGAAGCTGTCGCCGTTGCTGGCGTTCATCTCCGATATCGACAGCGTCGGCCTCGAGACGGCGCAAGGCCTGCTTCTCGCTGAAGCCTTCTACTGGGATCTGAATGACGAAACGCGCGCTTTTTCCAAGCGGTTCATGGAACGCACCAAGCGCGCGCCGACATCAGCACAAGCCGGCGTCTACTCCTCGGTGCTGACCTATCTGAATGCGGTCAGGAAGGCCGGGACGACCGAGTCTGCGGCAGTCATGAAGGTTATGAAGGAAACCCCGATCAACGACATGTTCGCGAAAAATGGTCGCATCCGTGAAGACGGTCGCATGGTCCACGACATGTATCTCTTCGAGGTGAAGAAGCCGTCGGAATCCAAGGCGCGCTGGGATGACTACAAGCTGCTGGCGACTGTCAGCGGCGACGACGCTTTCCAGCCACTGTCGGCTTCTCGCTGCTCGCTCATCAAGAAGTGAGCTGCACGCTTTCGTGGCAGACGGATCGCGGGAGGTTCTCTGCGATCCGCGACCGGACAACAGAAGGATGTACTCATGAATGCGCCAACCGAGGTCCGGGTCGATACCGTTGAAACCATCCTGGTCGATGTCCCGACCATCCGTCCGCATAAGCTGTCGATGCACACGATGAACAGCCAGACGCTGGTTCTGGTCACGATCCGCTGCTCCGACGGAACGATCGGCATCGGCGAGGGGACGACAATCGGCGGTCTCAGCTACGGTGAAGAGAGCCCCGAAGGCATCAAGCTCACCATTGATACATATATCGCGCCGGCGATCGTCGGGGCTGATGCGTCGCGTGTCGCAGCGCTGATGGGGCAGGTGAAGCAACGTGTGAGGGGCAACCGCTTCGCGACTTGCGCCGTGGAGACGGCATTGCTCGATGCTCTCGGCAAGCGGCTCGGTCTGCCTGTCTCCGAGTTGCTGGGTGGGCGCCAGCACCAAACATTGCCAGTCGCCTGGACGCTGGCGAGCGGGAACACGACGCGCGACATCGAGGAAGCCGAGCGCATGCTCGATGCGCGTCGACACAATATCTTCAAGCTCAAGATCGGCTTGCGTTCGGTGAATGACGATGTGGCGCATGTCGCAGCCATCAAGCGGGCCCTCGGCGATCGCGCCAGTGTACGAGTCGATGTGAATCAGGCGTGGAGCGAAGTCGATGCGAGACGCGGGATTCCGGCACTGGAAGCGGCCGGTGTGGATTTGATCGAGCAACCGCTTTCGCGCGACGATCGCGGGGCACAAGCGCGTCTCAGCGGGCGCTTTGCTGTGGCGATCATGGCCGACGAAGCCCTGCATGGCGTCAGGGATGCATTCGATATTGCCGCGAGGGGGGCAGCGGATGTGTTTGCGCTGAAGATCAACCAGGCTGGCGGTCTTTATGACGCGGCCAGGATGGCGGCAATCGGCGAGTCCGCCGGTATCGGTCTCTACGGTGGAACGATGCTCGAAGGAGGCGTTGGTACCGCTGCATCGGCGCAGGTGTTTTCCGCACTTCCCAAGCTGACATGGGGTACCGAGTTGTTCGGGCCACTTCTCCTGACGGAAGAAATCCTGGCCACGCCGCTACGCTATGGCGATTTTGCGCTTGAAGTCCCGACTGCTCCGGGCATCGGTGTGGAGCTCGATATGGACCGCGTCGCCTTCTTCCAGCGCGATGGCTTCACCCCGCGTATCCGGGCGACAGCCGCAACGTCAGGAGCGTGATTGATGCTTTTCAAGGTCGAGATGGACGTAGAGATCCCGGCGACGATTGCCCCGGACACCGTCGAGCGCTTGAAGAAGACCGAGCGCGAGCGGGCGCAGGAGCTGCAGCGTTCCGGGAAATGGCGGCATCTATGGCGGGTCGCCGGACAATACGCCAATGTGAGCATTTTCGATGTGAGCGGCAACGACGAGCTGCATGACATCCTTTCGACGTTGCCGCTGTTTCCCTTCATGCGCATCAAAGTGACGCCGCTGTGCCGTCACCCCTCCTCGATCCGCGATGATGACAGGTAACGCTGCAAAGATCTTGGAGACAACGCTTTCCTGAGGACGAAGTGCTTCTGGTGCGCAAGGCAGACATTGAGGTTGCCTGTCTGGCAAAGACGATCTCGCTACGCCGCCCGGTTCGTTCCGTCTACCAATGGAAGAGAAGTCCGAGGGAGGGGAAAGGACTGTTTCGCCAAACAAGGCGTTGCCCAATAAAATTCAATCTAGAGTTGATTCGGTATCGGGCGACACCGAATGGGTAATCGGACCGAGTCTTAATGACCTTGAGGTGTTCGCATTCGCCTATTTGATCGAGCTTCGACGAATCAGATCGAGACTGACTAAGTCATTGAAAAATATGGCGCGCCATTCCAAATAAAACTGCGAACACGTATGTTGTTGAAATTACTTTGAAAAATCATTTTCCGGATTCTGGTGGTCTTTCGAGATGACCATCTTTACGCAATCGAACCTGCGCGAGCAGTCGCGTTCGCCAGACAAAATATCGACCACCAACTCGCCTCAAGTTTTACACCGCGAGCCAACCTAAGATCATTGCCACCGCCGTCAGGGCAGCGGAGACGGCTGCTGCCATCGCTGCGCGCCGATTGAGTGCTGCCGCATTGTCCAGCCATTTCGGCAATTGATCTATTCCCTTCCATGTCGCCGGCGGCGCTGGCGTACGCGCCGAGAGCCACCAAAAAATGGCGGCCGCGAAAGCAGAGACGGCGATCCCGATCTGAACGATCACAATCATCCGAGAAATGAACAACGCACTTTCAGACATGATTCTTAAGCACCTCCGGGATCCACACCGTATCACTCGCCGCACAGGGATTTTTGGAACTCACTCCCGGTTGGCGAAAGGGAAATGGAGGCTTTTGCAAAATTGGTGAACGCAAACACATCTTGAGCGCGACCTGTGAGAGCCGTTGCCCAGTGTCCGATCACAATGGGCGAGAGGCGCGCGCTCTTCGGAGACATTTTTATTCTAAGTACTTTCAGACAGTGTCGTGACGCTGCCAACCCACAAGAAATATTCTGAAATAAACCCGTTGCCCAAATCAAAAAGCGTCCACTACGATACAACCATTGAGCGCAGGCTGTTTTGCCACGCGGATGGACGCAAATGTCTAAGAGTGTTGGCGAAAGCGCGCAGTCGGGCTTGGCCTCGCTGGTCTTAATGCTGCGCTTTAACGGTGTGGCTGCAGAGGCAGAACAGCTGAGCCATCGGCTCGGTCAGGCTGTTGTCGATGCTTCAGAGATTGTTCGTAGCGCGCGTGCGCACGGATTGAAAGCGCGCATCGTTAAGCAGAAATGGGAGCGCCTCGCCGCCGCAACGCTGCCGGCGATTGCGTTGCTCAAGGACGGCGGTTTCCTCATTCTTGGCAAGGCGGCCGACGACAAGGTTCTCGTTCAGGAGCCTTTGAATGGCCGTCCGCAGCTCATGCTTCGCGCCGATTTCGAGGCTGTCTGGGCCGGACAGCTCATTGTCATGACGCGGCGAGCCTCACTCGGCGAGCTGGCGCGGCGGTTCGACATCACCTGGTTCCTGCAGGCGATGCACAAATATCGCGGCTTGCTCACGGAAGTGCTGGTCGCCTCGTTTTTCCTGCAGATTTTTGCGCTGATCACGCCGCTGTTCTTCCAGGTGGTGATCGACAAGGTGCTGGTGCATCGCGGTCTGACCACGCTGGACGTGCTGGTCGCTGGCCTTATCGCGGTGTCGATCTTCGAGACGGTGCTGACAGGTTTGCGCACCTATGTGTTCTCGCACACCACCAACCGCATCGATGTCGAGCTTGGCGCGCGCCTGTTCCGGCATCTGCTGGCACTTCCCATCGGCTATTTCGCGGCGCGCCGGGCCGGCGACTCCGTCGCGCGGGTGCGCGAGCTGGAAAACATCCGCAATTTCCTCACCGGATCGGCGCTGACGCTGGTGATCGACCTCGTCTTCACCATCGTGTTCCTCGCGGTGATGTTCTACTACTCGCCGACCCTGACATGGATCGTGGTCGCATCCTTCCCGTTCTTCATCGCGATCTCCGTCGGCGTCACACCGCTGTTTCGCAAACGGCTCGATGAAAAATTCGAGCGTGGCGCCGAGAACCAGGCATTCCTGGTCGAAAGCGTTAACGGCGTCGAGACGCTGAAGGCGATGGCGGTCGAGCCGCAGATGCAGCGGCGCTGGGAGGAACAGCTCGCCGCCTATGTGGCCTCCAGTTTTCGCGTGCTGTCGCTCGGCAATTGGGCGAGCCAGAGCGTGCAACTGGTCAGCAAGATCGTCACCGCGCTGACGCTGTATTTTGGCGCGCATCTCGTCATCAACGGATCGCTCACCGTAGGCGAACTCGTCGCCTTCAACATGCTATCCGGACGGGTGACCCAGCCGGTGCTGCGGCTTGCCCAGCTCTGGCAGGACTTTCATCAGGCGCGGCTGTCGATCGCGCGTCTCGGCGACATCCTCAACACCGCCCCGGAGCCCGCCTATACGGTCGGCCGCGCCACACCACCGCCGATCCGCGGCGCCATCGAATTTGACCACGTCAAGTTCCGCTACCGGCTCGACGGGCCGGAGATCCTGCATGATGTCAGCCTGCAATTTCCGGCCGGCCAGGTGGTCGGCATCGTCGGCGCCTCCGGCTCCGGCAAATCGACGCTCGCAAAGCTGGTGCAACGGCTCTATGTGCCGGAAAGCGGCCGGGTGCTGATCGACGGCGTCGATCTGGCGATGGTGGATGTCGCCTGGCTGCGCCGGCAGGTCGGCGTGGTGTTGCAGGAGAATGTGCTGTTCAACCGCACCATCCGCGACAACATCGCATTGGCCGATCCTGGCCTGCCGATGGAGCGCATCGTCGCCGCGGCAAAACTGGCAGGTGCCCATGACTTCATCCTCGAACTGCCCGAGGGCTATGACACCATGGTCGGCGAGCGCGGCGCCAGCCTGTCCGGCGGGCAGCGCCAGCGCGTGGCGATCGCCCGCGCGCTGGTAGGCAATCCCCGCATCCTGATCTTCGACGAAGCTACCAGCGCCCTCGATTACGAGAGTGAGCGCATCGTGCAGCAGAACATGCGCAGCATCGCGCAGGGGCGCACGGTGCTGATCATCGCCCATCGCCTCTCCACGGTGCGCTTCGCCGACCGCATCATCACGCTGGAACGCGGCCGCCTTGTCGAGGACGGCACCCATGACGAGCTGATTCGCACCGGCGGCCGCTATGCCTCGCTTCATCGCATCCAGGCAGGTATCCATGAAGTGGTGTGAGCGCATGAGTCGAGGCATCTATGACAGGGCCATCGCGTGAGCGTCGAAGCAGCGCCAGCCGCCGCGCCGGAGCCGGTGGGGCCAGAGACGCCGAAGTCAAAGCTCGCGCCGCCAAAAATCGTGCGCCGGCGCGAGGAACTGGAATTCTTGCCCGCGGCACTGGAGATCATCGAGACGCCGGCGTCACCGGTCGGCCGCGCCATTGCCTTCACCATCATCGCCTTCTTCGCGCTGGCGCTGCTGTGGAGCTGCCTCGGCCAGATCGACATCATTGCCACGGCGCAAGGCAAGATCGTGCCGACCGGCCGTACGAAGACCATCCAGCCGCTGGAAGCCGGCACTGTCACCGCCATCCATGTCCGCGACGGCGACCGCGTGCGTGCCGGCGACGTGCTGATCGAGATTGACCGCACCATCACCACCGCCGAACGTAATCGTGTGAGCGCCGAATGGATGCGGGCGAAGCTCGATGTGTCCAGGCTTTCAGCCCTGCAATCCGGCCTCGCCACGGCAACGGTCGGCGACTACGTCGTCCCGCCCGGCGTGCCCGAGCATGAAGTGCTGCGCAGCCGCGGCACCATGCTCGCGCAGGCCGAGCAGCAGGCGGCAAAAATCCTCTCCTTCGACCAGCAGATCGCGCAGAAGCAGGCCGAGGCGAATGGCCTCGCGGCGCTGATCGACAAGATCGAGGCCAGCCTGCCTTTCGTGACAGAAACCGCGGAGGTGCGAGAGAAGCTGCTGAAGCTGGAATTCGGCAACCGTCTCGCGTTCCTCGACTCCCAGCTCAAGCTCAGCGAGCAGCGCCATGATCTGATCGTGCAGCGCCGCCGCCTGGCCGAGATCGCCGCCGCCAGATCGGCGCTGGAAGCGCAGCGCGAGCAGACCCGCGCCGAATATGCCCGCACCGTGATGACGGACTTTGCGGACGCCCGGCAGAAGTCCGCGCAACTCGGCGAGGACATGATCAAGGCCGAACGACGGATGAACGACCAGATGCTGCGCGCGCCGGTGGACGGCACCGTGCAACAACTCGCGATCCACACCGTCGGTGGCGTGGTCTCTCCCGCGCAGCAGCTGATGGCGATCGTGCCTGCGGACAGCAAGCTGGAAGCCGAAGCGATGCTGCCGAACAAGGATATCGGCTTCGTGACGCCGGGGCAGTCCGCTGAAATCAAGATCGATACGTTCAACTTCACGAAATACGGACTGCTGCATGGCGAGGTGATCAACGTCTCGCAGGATGCGATCACACGGGAGAAGCCGGTGGATCGCGCCGATCCCGGCAAGACGCGCGCCGCACTCGCGGACAGCAGCGAGCCGCAGGGGCAGGAGCTCGTCTATGCGGCACGCGTGTCGCTGGATCGCACGCAGATGCAGGTCGAGGACAAGATTGTCAGCTTGGCACCGGGCATGGCGATTACAGTCGAAATCAAAACCGGACGTCGGCGGGTTATCGAATATTTGCTATCGCCGATCCTTCGGTACGCACATGAGGCGGCGACGGAGCGATGACAAAGGATCTTTCCGATCGAGAGAAAACTTGCTTGAGCTGGACCGCGCTCGGCAAGTCGTCCTGGGAAATCGGGCAAATTCTGTCGATCAGTGAAAATACTGTCATTTTTCACATCAAGAACGCGATGAAAAAGCTCGGAACCAACAGCCGTACCTTTGCTGCCATCAAGGCCGCGCAACTCGGCCTGATCGAGCCGGGTGCCGAAAGCAAATCGCGTGATCTGCACTGAGCGCTCCGACTAAGAAGCTTTCAAGTCAGTTGGACAGTGCAGCGCTATCAGAACTGATAGGTGACAGGCGCGACGATCCAATGCTTCAACATAGGAGCATGGCTGTCGCCGGGTTTGGGGCGGGACAGCCGGATGATGGTGGCGACTTCATGCGGTCTATCCTGTCGAGCGATGAAATGGCCAATGCGCCATTGACGATGCCGCGATGCGCCGCTGTCGCGCGGGAGAAGATCGGGGAGATAAAGATCGCTCGTTCCCGACTGGTCATTTGGAATGTGCTAGAGTTTCCAGCACTTCAAAAAGGCTATTCGAGGAGCTCTCATGATTGAAGAAATGGCGGATTCGGCCGCCAACCCCAACGATGTCGGTGCGACCGATGCCGCGTCTTACACAGCTGCGGAAATGGATCAGCTCAAGCAACGCGATCTTCTTTTTGGAACGGCGTTTGCAAAGATCGTTTCCCTGATGATGCGTTCGCCGGCTCACAATCATCTGCACATCAGCGATTTGAGCTGGCTGCTCGTGCCGCCGTTGTTGGCTGAGCAGATCGCGATGGTCGAGGCGGTACCGCAAGGCGGTGTCATTCCGCAAGCATATGCGGCCGCTGTGTGGGCGCGGGTGTCTCCGGAGGTTGATCGGCGGCTTTCGGAGGATCAGAGCCTGCCTGTCAGGCTATCTGCCGACGAATGGCGATCAGGCAATATTCCCTGGATTATCGATGCTGTCGGACATCCGGACATTGTGCCGGCGTTTCTCGAAGAATTCGTTGCAACTCACTTTCCTGGCCAATACTTCAAGATGCGGTCCGCCGATAAACAAGGTGTCGTCAAGACAGTGTTTGTCGGCCTGGACGATTTGAAGGTGCCATCATGAGTGAAGCAGACATGACGAATTTGGAAACACAAAAGCCCCAGTTCACCGCAGCGCTGCTGCTCGAAAAGCCTGTGAAGCTTTCGTTCAGTCAATTGCAGGCGGAGGTGAAGCGTCTCGCGCCGCAATCGCTCCTCGGAGACTGGGATGGCCCCATCACCGATCCTGCAGTCGATCCGGGGATTGAGATGTTGAGTATCGATGGCGAAAAGCTGTCGGTCCTTGTCGTAGATGCCCCTGCGCCCGCGGGTGTCTTGGAAGCGGGGCCTTTCCTGAATCCTTTATGGCCGAACGCGGAAACGGAAGCCGCGCACAAGGCACATATCGTCATCGTCGGGTTGCAAGATCCGACTGATCGGGACGCCGCGCTGGCGAAAGCGCGAGCGGTCACCCTTATTGCAGCGGCGATCGCGCGGCTCGTGCCGGCCGTCGGTGCGACGTGGGCCGATGCTGCGAATTTGGTGCGTGCGTCCGCGTTCGTGGAGATGACGAAGGATATTGGTCAGCCGGATGGCAATGCCGTGCCGTTCTGGGTACGGATCATGCTGGCCAAAGGAGAAGCGAAGCTTTTCGGTAAGCCAACCATGAGCGCCGCTACGCTTGGATTGCGGATATTTGGATCGAGAGAGCTCGAATATGCGCCGGCAGCACTCGATCCGGGCTTCCTCATACAGCACGCCTATTCGATTGCTGAGTATCTTCTGACGTCAGGAAGAAGGCTGGCCGATGGCGAAACGCTCGGCGTCGAGGGTGAGGCAGAGTTTACTATTTCGCACGCAGATGCCGGCGACTTTGTCCCTGTTCCTGTTGCGCGACTTGCGCTCCGATCCAGCAGGTAAGGGAGCGTCCGCCCATGCTCTATAAGTTCGACCCGATCTATTTCAACGGCACGATCTTCTTGCTCGGCTCGTGGGAAATGGGAATGGGTTTTTCGGAGTACGAGCGCAATAATCTGCCCATCCCAGAGTCATTTTTCCCAAAATCGCTGACCTTTGACGACGCCAGCGCGCCGCTCCCCGACATGTTCCATGCAAGTCGAGGCCTTATCGTGCTCTCGGAGCGGGCGCGGTTGGTCATTGAGCATTGGGCGCCGGGACAGGTCGAGTTCATTCCCGTCGCCCTTCAAGCGCCACCGGCCGTCGCGCAAAGGCTGAACTTCGACAGCGCGTATTACTTCATCAATGTGCTCGGCCGGGCCCAGCGGTTTCAGTGGCGCGAAACACCTACGCATAAATCCAGCTACCCAAAGGGCGGTACTGAACTTTTCTTTCCGCTTCCGGGTATCAGCAAATGGAAGTTGCGCGGGCGTTCGCCAGAAGAACCGATGATCTGGCACGACACGCCGTGGATCGATGGAAATAAACGCTACAGCGGTCAAGGAAATATTTTTGTCGAGGGCGTGCTCTGGGACGCGCTCGAAGCCGAATTTCCCGATCAGCTCAATGTGCTGCGGGTAGGTGAGTGAAAATTTATAATTTCGAGGGGCGGCGATCATGGCGGGCACGGAATTCAGTCACAATATCCCTCGGCGAATCTGGACAGAGTCCGGACGCCAATTGAGAGAACTTGGGCTTCGAGAAAGCCATTTCGGAATTGTTGACAATTATTGGCGGCCCGGAACGAAGAACGTCACAGAACTGCCCCAACTCGGAAAGCTTAACGGGCCTTCCGGGCATTTTGGCTGGGACGACGCGCATGCAACCCAATGGCAGGCAGTCCGTGAATACTTAGACAACGTGTTTCAGCAACAGAAGGATGGCGGGCCCAGAAGGCAATCTCTCGCACAAATCTCCGCGTTGCGTAGAGGCCTCGCGGATGCGGCCAAGGCGGGCGAACTCGCACTGAGTCTCCGAGACGAAAAGTTCAAAGGCTGGTCAGGCGAGCAATTTCTTCAGCGGAATCGTGACATCGTCGCTAAAATCGGTACTCAGCACGGTGTAGTTCCTAATCTCAACTTGGGGCCGATTAGCAACTCTCAGACCGGCAAATTAGCACAATCCGGCCAACTGCTGAGAACGTTCAATAGTCTCGGTCAAGTCGGCGCTAAATTGGGGGTAGTTGGGGCGATATTGGGAGTGGGCATAACAGGCGCCCAAGCCGCAGGTCAGTTCGCCAACAATGACGTTCGTGGAGGCACAAAAACGCTTGCAGGCTTCGCAGGGGGCTTTGTCGGTGGCCTTCTTGCCGGTGCCG
The DNA here is from genome assembly GCA_030147505.1 of Tardiphaga sp. Taxonomy (GTDB): domain Bacteria; phylum Pseudomonadota; class Alphaproteobacteria; order Rhizobiales; family Xanthobacteraceae; genus Tardiphaga. The sequence goes on along the minus strand of JASBVG010000002.1, from coordinate 24,417 downwards.
CAGCAGGGGCTATTGTGGGGACCGCACTTGGTGGTCCCATCGGTACCATCGTTGGTGGCGTTATCGGCCTTGGTGCCGGCATCGTTGGCGGGATGGTCGGCGAGGGTGCCGCAAACTCTGCCTTCGATCAGTTATGGACAGAGCCAACAAGTAATGCAGACGCTGGCCGTAAATTTGTCTTCGCACCCGACCTTGTGTCCCGCCTTAAAGGCGATGCTCCGGTTACTTTCAGTGCCCCCGATAAAACGGTTTGGACGATCACGCCTGGCAACCAAGGTTATCATTTTCAATCATCGACGGGCGAGGATTTCTACAACAACAGAGGATGGCAAAGCGCTCCTGGTGTGAGGACTCCTCCGGACGGGCAAGTTGATATCTACGGATCATCTTCCTCGATTCTGCAGAACGGTATCAATTCAAGTACATCTCAGCAATTGGCGTCCGGATTTCTGGATCAATGGATGAGCTCATCGCTCGATCTGGGAGGTCTCGATGTCGATTTGCTGAACGGTCTGAATCCCGTCGCGATCGATCCGTCGCCAATGAACCAGAAGATCTACGACAATCTGCCGTTTATGCAGCGTGTCCTGCTCTCGCAATCTATCGGACTCGAGGGCGTTAGCTTTGCGAGGGCGTTGGCGACACCAGGCGTTTTTATGCCGCCCAGCATCGTCATCACAGAGGTGATTGGTTACGGAAAAGACGAGCGTAGTTACGGAGCGCCGGTGCTGCTCGATCTCACCGGCAACGGCATCAATATCACCCAGTTTTCGTCGTCAAACACCTGGTTCGACACCGCAGGTGACGGTTATCAGCACCGCACGGCCTGGGCCGGCGCCGGCAATGGCGTTTTGGTCTACGACACCAATGGCGACGGCAAGATCACGCAAGCGAACCAGATCAACTTCACCTTGTGGGATCCAACAGCAAATTCCGACATGGAAGCGCTGCGCGGCGTCTTCGATTCCAACCACGATGGCAAGCTCGACGCAGGCGACGCGAACTTTGCCAAGTTCAAGGTTCTTGTCAGCAACGCAGACGGCACACAGTCGCTGCTGTCGCTGGCCGATCTCGGCATCGTTTCGATCAATCTCGTCGAAAGCGCAGCCTCCATCGTCCTTCAGGATGGGTCGTCGATTGACGGAACGACCACCTATACCCGCACGGACGGTACGACGGGCCAGGCCGCGACAGTCACGCTCGTGAGCGATGCGCTGGGTTATAAGGTCAATCAGACCACCACGCATAACGCCGACGGCTCGACGACAATCGCCAACAAGGCATTCAATCCCGACGGCAGCCTTGCCAGCGAAACGATTACGCTGACAAGCGCAGACGGCAAGACGCGGACCTTGTCGTTCGACGTTGATGGGGACGGTGTGATCGATCGTATCCAGACGGACGTGTTTTCGACAGGCGCGAATGGCGCCATCGTTGAGACCCTGTCGAACTATTCAGGTGCCAGCCTGGCATCGGCATATCTGGTGGACCGCGTGGTGACGACAACCACGTCGATTGCGGGCGTCAAGACTGTCTCGATTGACCGCGACGCCGACGCAGACGGGGTGATCGATCAAAACGAAACACAGGTCACGAGCGCGAGCGGTGTCTCGACCGTGACCATCACCAATTACAATCCCAACGGAACCATCGCAAGTCAGGCCACCAAGACGTTGGCTGCGGATGGCCTCAGCCGTACGGACGCCGTCGATGTGGATGGCAATGGCATTGTCGATCTGACATCGACCGACGTCACCGTCATCAACAGCGACCAGAGCCGGACCGAGACTGTCTCCGAATGGAATAGCGACGGCACGCTGCGCGACAGAACAGTCACGACGTCGAGCGCCAATGGCGCAAGCAAGACGGTGACCTATGATTACGACGGGGATGGGGTCATCGATCAGACGCGCTCGCTGGTTCTGGCGGCCGCGGCCGACGGAAGCTCGGTTACGATTCAGAAGGACACGAATTACGACGGCACCCTAATTGGCGCGTCGCAGAAGACGATCTCCGCCGACGGACTCTCGATCGTCACGATGACCGACAGTTTTGGTGCGACCGATGCGAATGGTAATCCGATTTATGATGTCAAGACGTCCGATGTGACAGTGGTCAATGCCGACCACAGCCGCACGCAGACCTTGGCGAGCTATGTCTATGCGAACGGTACGCCGAAGCTTGTAGGCCAGACGGAAATCACCAAGGGTGCCGATGGCATTACGCGGACCACCAAAATCAACCGCAATGGAGCGCTTGACGCGAACGGCAATCCGATCTGGAACAGCATCGAGACTGTCGCCGTCGATGCCGCGCACGGAAACAACGTCGTCAATACACTCAAGGTCTTCAATCCGAACGGCACGATGTCGAGTGCGGTCGTCACGACGACCAGCGCTGATGGCCGGACGATCACCGTTCAAAGCAATCAGGGCGGCAATGTCGATGCCAATGGCAATCTGATCTTCGATCACGTTCAGACCAGTGTCACGTCGAACAATGCTGACGGGAGTTCGACGGTCGTCACCAGGAACATGGCGGGCGATGGCCAAACGATCGTGGATACGACTACGACCACGACGTCGGCGGATGGGCTTACCGTCACAACGACATCCAACCGTGGTGGCCTAGCCACGAACACCCGCGATACGATCACGATCAATGCCGATGGAAGCCGCGAGGAGCTCATTCAGGTCACTGCGCCTGGTGCCGGGGCCAATCCGATCCCGGTTGTGCTGAGCACGACCGAGGTCGGGATCAGTTCTGACAAGAAAACGGCCATTGCAAAGGAGGATACGAACGGCGACGGGGCCATCGATCGTGTCACTTCCCATTTCGTCCGGGCAAGTGGAGCGACGGTCGATGTCGTTTCGAGCTTCGCGCGGGACGGATCGCTCATCGCCAAGAGCGAGACTGTCACGAGCGCCGACGGTCTGGCCATCACCACAACGTCGAGCATTGGTGACGAGGTCGTTGGCATAACCACCGATGTCGTCGTTCTGAATATCGATGGCAGCAAAACCGAAACCGTGACGAAGCGTGCCGCCGACGGGACTTTGATCAGTCAGGCGGTCACGACGACGAGCGACGACGGATTCTCGCAGACATCGACGACGAGCATTGACGGAAAAGTGGACAGCACCACGACCGACGTCAGTGTGATCGCAGGGAATGGCGATCTGATCGACACCGTCACATTTTATGACGCTGCGGGCGTCAAGATCAAGGCAACTCAGACGACGAGTTCGGCCAATGGACGTCTGACGACGACGTCTGTGGATGCAGATGGAGACGGCACTTTCGATCTTCGAACGACCGACGAAATCACGCTGAATATGACGGATGGTAGCGTTACGGAAGTCGTTACCACGCAGACCCTGGGGGCGACGCCCGATATCCTTGGCCGAACGCAAATCTATACCTCGGCTGACGCTCTAACTGTCATTACGAGCGTAGATAATACGGGGGAGGGAGTCTTCGACGAGGTGACGAAAGTCGTCGAAGATGGTGCAGGAAATGTGGTTACGACCATCGATCGCTACGATCCACAAAATAGAAAGGTCAACGAAGTTGTCACGATAGAGAACGCAAATGGTTTGTACAGCCGGATCGAGACCGACGTAAACGGCGACGGCGTATTCGATCGAACGCAAATCAGCAGTGCGGTTCTGAACCAGGATGGAAGTCGGACGCAAACCACCACGAACCTGGTTGGTGCGACCACGGTCGGGACCAGCGTCGTCACGACGTCGGCGAATGGTACAGAGGTTACGGAGCGCCAATACCTCAATGGTCAGACGAGTGGCTCTCTGACCAGAACGAACCAGTCATCGACTGTCTATAATCTTGATGGATCCACCACGAAGACATCGACAGTCAAGAACAGGTCTGGTGGCATTGTCTCGCAATCGACAGCGCAGATCAGCGCAGATAGAGCAACGACGACCATCGAAGCCAACTTCCTGCAGACGATATTCGGGTCGAATCGATCGGGCAGGCCTGCCAGTTCGCTTGAAACCATATCCGTTCTCGCGGATGGATCGGTAAGGGATAACGTCAACTACTATGCGTCGGCGACGGCAAGCGGCGCGCTGCTCGCGTCAAAGACGAGCGTTGCTAGTGCGAATGGCCTCTCCAAGACGCTGTCCTGGGATCTCAACGGCGACGGCACGATTGATGGGCTTCAATCGACGATCATCGCGCTTGGAGCCGATGGCACGACGACGAAGACGTTCACCGAGACCAATGCCTTTCCGGGCACGAATTTTACCCAGGACGTGGGCGTCACGACGGTCACATCTGCGAACGGCTTGACGAACACCATATTGGCGTCAATCAAAATGGGTGATGGCTGGAGTACCGTTAACGGTTCCAGCAGGCAGTTCATCAACTCGGACGGCAGCGTCACGACGGTCATCGAAAATGCCGTGCAGATCTCGCATCGTATGCAGGGCGGGAACTACGTCACCGTTCAGTCGGGATCCGACGCGGCTGTCATTACCAAGAGCCGGGATGGATTGACGACCACGACCGAGATATCGACGTGGGGCAACGATGTTTTCTACAGGACCGACAAGGTCACGACCCATCTTGACGGAAGCACGACCCAGACCATCAGGAATCTGCACGATAACGAGACGCTTGGCCAGCTCAAGACGATCACCGTAAGCGCGGATACGCGGACCATTACGATAAATGACTATGTGAGCCAGAATGGCTTCACGAACTATGCCGTTCAAACCACGGTGCCGACATACGCCAGTAACGGCAATGCCATTTCTCTGACGACGTCCTCAAATTACCGCAACCATGGTGGAGTTCTGCTCAATACGCAGACGCAATCGACGTCTCTCGATGGCCTGTCGAAAACGACGACGATGGACACCAATGGCGATGGAATTATCGATCACATCAAGACTGACGTGATCACACTGCGCCAGGACGGTACGTCTTCTGAGGTCATCACGCAGGTCGATGCTTTGGGAGCGCAGATCAAGCAGCAGGTGCTTACCACGTCTGCCGACGGACTGAACCGGATCGTGACGATTTCGGGTAGCGGAGGAATTCTGGCCACCACGCGGAGCGATACGATCCATGGTGCTGACGGATCGACAATCACGACGGCGATAACCACCTCGCCCGGAGTTGCGGGAGCGACGATTGTCCGCAACCGCACGGATATCGAAACCAGCGCCGATGGTCGGGGAACCTACGTTACGTGGGACCTCGATGGCGATGGCTTGAAGGACGCAACAGAAAGCGCGGTGGCCGATCTCTCCGGCGCGAAAACCGTTACCGATACGTATTATCTGTCGGATGGTGTGACGGTCTCTTCGACCACAACGACCACCACCTCGGCCGATGGCAGGATGACGACGGTAAGCCGTACGATCGCAGCAAGCCCGTCGAGCAACACGACAGAAACAACAATCTGGAGTGCTGACGGCTCTGGAAGCTATCTCTGGGTCTCACGCGACGCGAGCGGCAACGAACTCATTTATGCCAATCACACGATCGATCAGAATGGCATCGACTATATCGATCTGCGGGTCAACGGAGTGCAAAGAACATACCGGATCAGTGTCGATCAGGAGGCGCAGAATCTAGCTCAGGTTCAGGCGATCTATACAGTTCTCCTCGGCCGTACGATGGGCTCTGAAGAGATGCAGACCTGGCTGAAGTACTATACGATTGGTGGACTCGACGCCGTTCAGCTGGCCAAGGATCTGATGAACTCGACCGAGTTCTGGCAGTCTTATGGCGGTCCGTTGTTGGATGCGGGTGCTCTGATCGCGGCCGTTTACGAGAATGCGTATGGTCGCTCTGCAAGTGGCGCAGAGATCAATTTCTGGGTAAGCAGGCTTCCCTCCCAACTTCAGTATAGCGGGGGTCGTTACTACATTGTGCCCGATGAGGCGGCGCGTGCGGCGTTTGTGATTGACATGGCGCGGATTGCGAATCCGGCTGGTGTTCCAAATGCAGGATTTAACCTGCAGGCATCCAGTCCGTATCCGCTTCCGTTCGGTGCTGGTGGAGGCGCGGGCGGAGGTGTTCCAAACTCGATCACGACGTTCAGCAGTACATACGGAACGATCGTCGAACACTATGACCCGTTGACCGGCTTCCTGGAGAGGACCGAGTACTATGACGGTTCACTGAACTATCTGACGGACTATTTTGATCCGGTATCCGGAAAAATTTCGAAAGAAAGTGGATACTTTTACAATCAGAGCGGGACCCAGATCACCAATGCGTATGTCACGCAAGGCCGCGACATCACGATCTATGCCCCTATCGCCCACTCTGACTTGTTAAATACGACAAACGTCGTCCTCGGGATCACGAACAACGCCGACGGGTCATCGACCTGGCGCTACTATGATCCCATGATCAACTTCACAGCGCCACTCTACCGTTATGCGACCGTCGATTACTATGGTGCCACGTCAATTCAGCGTCTGGCTAATCCGGCAATCTCTGCCCAGGGATATATGTCGCATTCGAAGATTTATGATCTGAACACCGGCTATTATACTGAAAAGACAGCGCAGGGCGCTGGCGCGGGCGTTCCTGGCTACAGGGTTGTTGAATTCGGCAACAATCGCGTCTTGGCTCAAGGTACGGACAATTCAGGGAGGCAGGGATCGGCATTTACTTTCTACGATGCCACGCGCCAGCTTGCTCCGTTCTTCACCAATATCGCAGAGATCGTCTCCACCTATGCGATTACCAGCATCTACTACGAATCGACAGGGCCCGACGGATCTGGACTGATCACCTACTCGTCGGCGACCTCCTCGCAGTATTCAAGTTCACTATTCAATGGCTTTCTGAACAATTACACGATCTCCATCAGCCCGTTCTACCGGATGCTGTCGGAGTATTTGGGCATTATCGCAAACACCCAATACAGCATCCCGATCGCTCCCGGCACTGGACCAGAAACGGGATCATCGAACTTTCCGCTTACGCCGGGAGGCGGATTTTCATTTACGCCGGAAATGCTCACTCCCCCGGTGCATCTCATCGACACGCAAGCGGGCTATGTCCGCGGCACGGGCGGCGACACGTTCATATATAATGCCGGCTACGGACTGGTCGAGATCGACGAGAATGATCCATCGGCGTCTCCGATGAATATCCTGAGACTCGGCTCGACGATTTCGTCAGCGAGCATCGTTGTGACTGCGGACAGCTCTGGCAATCTTTATATCCGAGACGGAGTAACGGCCGACGTTATCAAAATCGCGGGAATGCTCAGCGATACGTCTCGCGGCGTTCAGGTCGTCGAGTTCTTGAACGATAATACGACGTGGACAAGAGCGCAGTTGCTCCAGGCCGCAGCGACCGGAACAGCCGGAGCTGATATGCTGTACGGAACGTCCGGCGCTGAAACGTTCGACGGCAAGGGAGGTAACGACTTCGCGTCTGGCAGCGGCGGCGGGGATACGTTCGTTTACGCAAGCGGATACGGGGTTCTGGAGATCGACGAACACGACGTGTCGGCTTCGCCGAACAATGTGTTGCGGCTGATCGGGATCAATAGCGCGGATGTCACCATCGTATCTGATGGAACGAATCTGTATTTGACCCACGGTGTGGCCGGCGATCTCATCAAGATCGACAACATGGTCAGCGGCGAGAATTTCGGTATTCAGCTGATTGAGTTTACCGACACGTCTTGGAATCGCTCTGACATTCTAAGCCGTGCGCAAGCGCCGGTTCTTGGATCTTCGACCCGTTCCGACGTCCTTCTCGGAACGTCGGGTGCCGATTATTTGGATGGGCGCGGTGCCCCGGTCGGCCAAACCGATGTGATCGTCGGCCAAGGCGGCAACGATGTGATCATATACAATCGGGGCTATGGCGCGCTCGAAATCAGGGAGTACGGGGCTTCTGCAAATCACAGCGTGCTCAAGCTTGGAGCAGGCATCTCCCTTCAGACCGTCACTATCCAGGCCGACGAGGCGGGAAATCTCATCCTGACGGATGGTGTTGCCGGCGATGAAATAACGATCAAGGATTATGTGAGCAGCGCCGCCTCCGGGCCGCAAGTCATCCAGTTCGCCGACGGGACCTCGTTAACGAAGGCCGAAATCATCGAAACGTTCGTTGATCTGATTCCAGACTTTGTGAGTTCGGGGACGGAAGATACTGTTATTACGTTGGCCGCAGAGGATGTCCTTGCCAATATTGAAGGCGCGCAGGCCCTCACATCTGTGTCGGCGACCTCCGCCAAGGGAGCCGTGGTAAGCCTCGTGAACGGAAGCGTGGTGTACGATCCGCGTTCTTCTGTGCAACTCCAGGCACTCGGAGAGGGGCAAACGGAGACGGATACGTTTGTTTATACGGTGAGCTACGCGAATGGGATAACGTTGAGGGGCACGGTGACGATGAACATCACCGGCATCAACGATGCGCCAATTGCACAGGACGATGTCGGTTTGGCCGTGGAGGGTGGTGAGCCTGTCACGCTGCTGGCCTCTACACTGCTTGGCAACGACACTGATCCTGATGCCGGCGAAACTAAGAGCCTGGTCTCGGTATCCGCAAATTCGGATCAAGGTGCCTCGGTCCGGATCGTCAATGGCAATGTCGTTTATGATCCCATGGAGCTTTTCCAAAATCTCGGTGCTGGCCAAACAGCGATTGACAGCTTCACTTATACCATGCGCGATGCCGCCGGTCTCACATCCACCGCAACGGTGCGGATGACGATCACTGGAACCAACGACGCGCCGATCGCTGTCGATGACACTGGCGCCACCGACCAAAACACGGTCGCGGCACTCTCTGTTGATGGCCTGCTCGCCAATGACAATGATGTCGACGCGGGTGATACCAAACAACTCGTCTCAGTGTCGGCCACATCGGCAAGGGGCGCTCAGGTTGAGCTGGTAAATGGATCGGTGCTCTACGATCCCGGCCAGCTCTTCCGCAGCCTCGGCGCAGGCCACAGCACGACTGACACGTTCACCTACACGATGCGCGATGCCGCCGGGGCGATCTCGACGGCAACCGTGACGATGACGATCACGGGGATCAATGATGGCCCGCTGGCAGTCAACGACAGCGCCAGCACCAGCTATGATCGGCCGGTGACGGTGAATGTGCTGGCTAACGATAGCGATATCGATGTCGGCGACGTGCTGACCACGTCCTTGGTGAGCGGCCCTGGTCATGGCTCTCTGCTGCGCAATGCCGACGGCACCTTCACCTATACGCCAGCCGGTGGTTATACCGGAACCGACCAGTTTACCTATCAGATCAGTGACGGGCAGGGCGGAACGGCGACGGCGACGGTCACGCTGACAGTGACCGCACGAACGGTTGCCGGAACGCCAGGCAATGATACGCTGTCCGGAGGCATCGGCCCCGACATCCTGATCGGCGGCGCTGGCGATGATATCTATATCATTGACCAGGTCGGTGATCTCATCGTCGAACAACCCGGCGAAGGCACCGACACCGTCCGGACCTCGCTGGCGAGCTACACGCTCGGCGAGAACCTCGAAAATCTCACTTCCACCAGCACCGCGAACTTCACCGGTATCGGGAATTCGGCCGCCAATATCATCACCGGTGGCAGCGGCAATGACCGGCTGGTGGGCGGCGCCGGTGCGGACGTCCTGAATGGAGGCGCGGGCATCGACGTGGCGGACTATGCCGCGTCCCAAGCGGGCGTATCTGTCGATCTGGAAACCGGCCAAGGATCGGGCGGCGACGCGCAGGGCGATCTGCTCACGGGCATCGAGGCCCTGATCGGGTCTGTCTATGACGATAGTCTGGCAGGTGACGGCGGCGCCAACGATCTGCAAGGCGGCGACGGCGACGACGTGCTGATCGGACGCGGTGGCGATGACGTGATCGACGGCGGCGCCGGGCGGGACACCGCTGTGTTCACCGGCAATGCGGCCGACTATGTCATCACCGTCGCTGGTGGCGTTACCACCGTGCGCGACACCGTCGTGGGGCGCGATGGCACCGACACGCTGACGCGGGTCGAACTGCTGCGCTTTGCCGATCAGACCATCGTTGTCAACGCGGTACCCGTGGCCCATGATGACGCGGCTGCTGCGGATCAGAATGTGGTGACGACCATTGCCGCTGCGAGTCTGCTGGCGAACGACACCGACGAAGATGCTGCCGATACAAAGGAGTTGGTCTCGGTATCGGCAATGTCAGCCAAGGGCGCCAGCGTCAGCATCGTAAATGGCAATGTCGTCTATGATGCCCGCGCTGCGGCGGAGCTGCGCGCGCTGGCCGCTGGCCAGACCGTCTCCGACACCTTCACCTATACGATGCGCGACACGTTAGGGGCGACGTCAACGGCTACTGTGACGGTGCTGGTAACCGGCGTGAATGATGCGCCACAGGCTCTGGCCGATACCGCTAATACCGCGGAAGATAGCGGTGCGATCACGCTCACCGCCGCCAGCCTGCTCGCTAATGATACGGATGTCGATACGGGGGACACGAAGACGCTGGTTTCGGTCGCGGCGACATCTGCCAAGGGAGCTGCGGTCAGCATCATCGACGGCAATGTGGTCTACGATCCCGGCGCCCTATTCCAGGAGCTCGGTCAAGGCCATACCACGACCGACACCTTTACTTACACCATGCGCGATGCCGCGGGGGCGACATCGACGGCAACGGTGACGGTTACGATAATTGGAACGAACGACGCACCAGTGGCGCAGGGTGACAGCTACGTCTTGGCGGAAGACGATGTTCTGGAGATCGCGGCCGCTTCCCTGCTTGCCAACGACCTCGATGTCGAAGGCGACGCACTGACCGTCATTGCAGTTGCGGACCCTCAGCACGGAACGGTTTCGCTTGACCAAGGCGTCATTCGCTTCATTCCCGCTGCCAACTTTAACGGGCCCGCATCATTCTCGTATACCATCAGCGATGGAAATGGCGGCTACGCCACCGGGCAAGTCACGATCAATGTGATGGCGGAGAACTCACCCCCGGTGCTTTCAGGGGCTGCCGCCCAGCTTGAAGCAGCGTTGGTCGGCGCAACCTACATCGTTCACTCCGATGACCTTCTTCAGGGGTGGACGGATGCCGATGGCGACATACTCGCTATTGCGAATCTAAGCGTCGATCATGGCGCTGTGATTGATAATGGCGACGGGACTTTTACGATCACCCTGGAGACGGGCTATATCGGGAATGTCGCGATATCTTATTCGATAGCGGATGGACGGGGCGGCATATCAGCGGCCGTTCGGACATTTGAGGTCAAAGAAGAACCCGCAGTCACGGGCGAGTTTCTTGTTAACACTACGACCGATAATGCTCAGACGATGTCATCGGTCGCAACGTTGAGCGACGGAAACTTTGTCGTGGTATGGATGATTCTAGCGGCCGGCGGCGGCGCCTACGGTGCCGACATCTACGGACAGATGTTCAATGCAGCAGGCCAAAGGATCGGTGCTGAATTTGTCGTCAACTCGATCCGGGCAGGGGCGCAGTCAGCTCCTGATGTTGTCGCTTTGGCCGATGGAGGGTTTGTCGTTGCTTGGCAGAGTCTTGTAGTCCCCGCGGATGGAATGGGGCTGGATACTAAATCACGCGTATTTTCAGCAAATGGCAATGCGGTTGGATCCGAGTCTCTCGTCAACACGTACACGAACGGCTCACAGGTGATGCCGGCAATTGGTAGCCTGACGAATGGCGGATATGTCATCGTATGGCAGGATGCCAGTGGAACGCTCGGCGACACAGTTCCAGGTGCTATCAAAGCGCAGCTGTACGACAGTGCAGGGGGGAAGACCGGCAGCGAATTCCTTGTGAATACTCAGACGGCTGGTAGCCAAGTTACGCCGGATGTCGTCGGGCTGAGCAATGGCGGGTTTGTCATTGTTTGGCAGGACGCTGGTAGCTTCTCCCTTGGAGACCCCAGCGCGAGTATCAAGGCACAAGTTTTCAATGCGAATGGTGCCAAGGTTGGTTCTGAATTTCTTGTTAACACAGCCACCGCGAATGCCCAGAGTGTGCCTTCCGTCACTGCTCTCGTGAATGGCAACTTTGTGGTGACATGGCAGGATGCGAGCGGAACGCTCGGCGATCCAGATGGAAGCATCAAGGGGCAGATCTTCAATCCGAGTGGAGTAAAAGTTGGCTCTGAGTTTTTGGTCAATACGGCGACATTGGGCGTACAGGCAGCGCCGACCATAACCTCGCTGGTAGGTGGTGGCTTTGTCATTACATGGTCGGACCCGAGTGGAACGTTGGGGGATAACAGCAGCACCAGCATCAAGGCTCAGGTGTTCAACTCGGTTGGCACTAAGCTCGGAGTTGAGTTCCTCGTGAACATGGAAGGCGCAGGTGCGCAAACGGTACCGACGATAGCTGCGCTCAATGATGGAGGCTTTGTCATCAGCTGGACCGACGCCAGTGGCACTATGGGGGACGCATCCAGTACGAGCGTTAAGGCCCGGATATTCCACGGTGCGGCACCCGTGGCCTATGATGACGCGGCGGCCGCGGATCAGAATGTGGTCACTACCATCGCAGCCGCGAGTCTGCTGGCCAACGACACCGCCGGGTATACTGGCGACACCAAAACGTTGGTCTCGGTATCGGCAATGTCTGCCAAGGGCGCCAGCGTCAACATCGTAGATGGCAATGTCGTCTATGACGCCCGCGCTGCGGCAGAGCTGCGCGCGCTGGCCGCTGGCCAGACTGCCTCGGACACGTTCACCTATACGATGCGTGACACGTTTGGGGCGACGTCAACGGCCACTGTGACGGTGCTGGTAACCGGCGTGAACGATGCGCCGCAGGCTATGGCCGATACCGCCTACGCGGTGGAAGATGGCGGTGCCATCACGCTCATCGCCGCCAGCCTGCTCGCCAATGATACGGATGTCGATACTGGGGACACGAAGACGCTGGTTTCGGTCGCGCCGACATCTGCCAAGGGAGCTGCGGTCAGCATCATCGATGGCAATGTCGTCTATGATCCCGGCGCCCTGTTCCAGGAGCTCGGTCAGGGCCAGACTACGACCGACACCTTCACTTACACCATGCGCGATACCGCAGGAGCGACATCGACGGCAACGGTAACCGTTACGATATCTGGAACGAACGACGCACCAGTGGCGCAGGCTGACAACTACGTCTTGGCGGAAAACGATGTTTTGGAAATCACGGCCGCTTCCCTTCTTGCCAACGACCTTGATGTCGAAGGCGACGCACTGACCGTCGTTGCGGTTGCAGATGCTCAACACGGAACGGTTTCGCTTGACCAAGGCGTCATTCGCTTTGTTCCGGCTGCCAACTATAACGGGCCCGCATCGTTCACTTACACCATCAGCGATGGTCATGGTGGCTACGCGACCGGGCAGGTTTCGGTCAATGTGACAGGAAATTCGCCCCCAGTGCTGTCGGGTAATACTGTTCAGCTTGGATCTGCGTTTGTCGGTGAGACTTACATTGTTCGATCGGTCGACCTTCTTCAGGGATGGTCGGATGCTGATGGCGATGTGCTCGAGATATCAGGCCTGAATGCCGATCATGGCACAGTGACCAGTAACGGTGATGGAACGTACACCGTTGTATTGGATGCCGGCTATGTCGGGAACGTCAATCTCTCTTACTCGATCGTAGATGGACGGGGTGGTTTGGCGGTCGCTCAACAGACATTCGAGGTGAAGGCAGAAGTCGCGGTTTCGAGCGAGTTCCTTGTCAATACCGTCACTGAGAATGTTCAAGCGTCGTCCGCTACAGCGACACTTGCGAACGGCAACGTAATCGTTGTGTGGCAAGATTTAAGTGATGGTCTCTTCAATATTAAAGCCCAAATACTCAGCGCAGGCGGCCAAAAAATTGGGGGCGAAGTGTTGGTGAGTTCCAGTCCTCAAGGGACCAAAGCGAATCCAGATGTCATCGCTCTTTCCAGTGGTGGTTTTACGGTGACCTGGCAAGGTGTTGAGGTGCCTGCTGATGGTAATTTACTCAATATCAAGTCGCGTGTTTTCTCGGTCGATGGTGTTGCAATCGGAAGTGATTTCCTTGTCAACACTTACGTGACTGGCGCGCAGGTGGTTCCTGCCGCCGCTGAGCTGGCGGGGGGCGGCTTTGTCATTGTTTGGCAAGATTCCAGCAGCACTCTCGGGGACACGGTTCCATTGGCCATTAAAGCGCAACTTTTCGACGACGCTGGAGATAAGATCGGTAGTGAGTTTTTGGTGAACACGCAGACCGCCGGAAGCCAAACTTCGCCTGATGTAGTCGAACTGAGTGGCGGTGGGTTTGTTGTAGTGTGGCATGACTATACGAGTTTTTCTCTCGGCGATCCTAGTGCGAGTATTAAGGCGCAAATTTTCTCTGGTAGTGGTGCTAAGGTCGGGGGTGAATTTCTAGTCAACACCTTCACTGCAGGTGCCCAAGAATCTCCTTCGACTACTGCGCTTTCGAATGGAAATTTTGTTGTGACATGGCAGGATGCCAGCGGGTCCCTTGGCGATCTCGATGGGAGCATAAAAGGCCAGATATTCAGTTCAGTTGGCGCTAAGATTGGATCTGAGTTTCTTGTCAATTCTGCAACGTCAGGAAAACCACTTACTCCTGCTATCGTCGCCCTCGTTGGAGGTGGCTTCGTTGTTACTTGGTCTGATCCTAGCGGAACGCTAGGCGACAACAGCAGCAGCAGCATCAAGGCTCAAGTGTTCAATGACTCTGGCGACAGGATTGGCGAAGAGTTTCTTGTCAACGAGGAAACTGCAGGCGCTCAGTCTGCTCCCAGCGTAAGCGCATTGGACGATGGTGGATTCATCATCAGCTGGACCGACGCCAGCGGTACGATGGGTGATGCGTCCGGTACGAGCATCAAGGCCCGGATATTCCATGGCTCCGAACTGGAGGCCATGACGACTTCCTTCGCCCAAGGTCGGCAGGCCCCTGAAACGAGAGCAGAAGGCTTGTCCTTGGCTGACATAGCGGCAATCGAATATTCGTCGTTTGCGACATTTGACAACGGGCTTTCCGGCGAGCGGATTGATGAATCCGCAGCTTTCTTTACGAGACCTGCAGACGATAGTTGGAAGGCTGGCGGTGGGGGCGCCAATGATGGGCTATCGCGATTCATTGACGCGATGGCGACATTCGATCCCCGTTATGGAAACACTGCCAATGGCATGGTCGCCGACCAAATCAGCGCGGCGGCCTTTGGGGGAACGGATGCAACAGCACTTGCGCCACTGGCCACCTGCCAGCAACACGCGGCCTAAGCGTGACAGTAGGCATGACGACGGATGGCGCAGCGCGCCACCCGTCTGCCACTGTATTTTGTTCTGCGCGGATTGGGGAACACGTTCGATCGAGCGATTTCAGAGCCGTTCGATCTCACAATCAATACGAATGTCATTAGATCCAACGTCTCTATGGAAATAGCTAGTTTTTTATCGTCGCATTCGAGATGCAAAGGTGTGGATGAATCTTTCTGAAGCAATTCGAAGCATTTTCGATTTGCTTCGAATTGCTCTGAAATGCTTCGTTTCATTAAGAATTTTCGCTGCATCTTGTACGAATGGGCAAAGCCGAGATTGATGAATGGGCGAGGGGCCTCGTTGCTGACCTTCAGGTCGGCGGTGAGGTCATTCCTCTCCATTGAGTGCTTCCCCTCACCTGATACGTTCGGCGACGCCGCACCAGTCGAGCCGCGAAGCGAATCAATATGGCTCGAAAGAGATGGGCCCTCCGAGTTGGAGGAATGACGAACGTTCTGGAAGAACAGCCGCTGTCTTTAAATCGTAATACTGCCTCTTTAATTTGGAATCTTCGGCGTCGATGAATGGTTTGTCGGCAGTGAATTGAACCGGTAACAGTCAGTTGCTCGTGTGGGCAGGACAGCCGACCGGTGGCAGTGATGATGTTCGAGTGGCGAGATTCTCGGAAACGGCCCGCGCGTTCTGGAGTGGCCAACATTGTCCGGTTGGCTTGGCTTCGGAAATTGGCTGTTGTAGCTGGCATCCTTCTGCCGTCATCTGGAATGGCGCAATCGCCGCTGACCGAAGTCCCGATGACATTCTCCATTCCTGCTCAACCGCTCGGTGCAGCGCTCGACCAGTTTGGTGACGTCACGGGCTATCAGTCATTCTACGACACGAATTTGGTTCGTGGGCGAAAGTCCGGAAACGTTCAGGGCATCTTCGCACCGCGTGAGGCGCTAGATCGGCTCCTCGCCGCGACGGATTTATCGGTGCGCCGGCTGAATGACGGTTCTTTCGTTCTTTTAGCCGCGCCGTCCCGGCCGGAATATGCCGTCCCGCAGACCGCCGTTCATCGACAATATTACGCGCTGATCCAGAGCAGCATGCGCGACGCCTTCTGTCGCGGCGGGACCAAATGGGCGGGACATCATCGCTTTGTTGCGGTGTTCTGGATTGAGCCGAACGGTGTCGTCCGAGATGTGCAACGCCTTGGTCCGACGCTTGGAATCGATGCCGATCAGCAGGTCAATACTGCGCTCCATAATATTCGACTCGGTGCGCCGCCGCCGGCTGGCTTCGAGCAGCCTGTTCTCGTCCTGGTCGTGCCAAAAGCGGATGGCGTCACGCTTCATTGCGACGAGCAACGTGCGCATTCCATCGCGCGAGGAGGCGTGCAGTGACCGACATGGCCATTGCAGCTCTTCGTCGTCTCTTCGTCGAGCGTTACGACGATTTCAAGACACGACTGACGAAACGTCTGGGATCGGCCGATCTTGCAGGGGATGCGTTGCACGAGACCTGGTTGCGCCTTTCGCATGCGGAGGCGGCCACGGTTGTGCGAAGCCCGCAGAGTTACTTGTTCAGGGCCGTTCTCAATACGGCGGAAGATCAGCGCCGAAGCGCCAGTCGTCATCTTTCGGCGGTTGAAATCGGCAGCCTCTTTGACCTTGAGGACAATACTCCCAGTCCCGCACAGGAGGTGGAGGCCCGCTCTGACGTCCAGCTATTGTCCCATATCCTCGCCGAATTGCCGCCTCGGCGCCGTGCCATTATGCTTGCATCCCGCCTCGACGGGCTGAAACGCGAGCAGATTGCCGCTCAATTGAGGGTTTCGGTGCGTCTCGTCACGAAGGAACTGCGTTTGGCGCATGAACATTGCGTTGCGCGTTTTAGAGAAATTTCGAGTTGAGCATGCGCGGCGGTCCTTTGAGAAACGTCCTTCATCTGAGAAGGATCGACGGTCGGTTGCCGCCGGTCGCGTCGAAGACCCACTGACGGCATCGATACGATCATGTTCAATGACCATCAACGCGCCTCCGAGCTTGACCAGATCGAGCGCGAGGCCGTGTCTTGGGTGCAGAAGCTGCTCACCGGAGAGGTGACGGCGGAGGACGCGCAGGCATTGCGGCAGTGGCGCGCCCGAAGCCCCGCGCATATGGCCGCCTTTGCGAGGGCAAGCGATACCTGGCGTAAGGCCGGTGCCGCCGGCCGGGTACTACGTGATCAGGGCGGTGAATTGGCCGTCGGCCTTGCCCAGGTGGCCGAACGCCAGCAGGCGATGACGCGGCGCGCATGGATCGGTGGGGGCACAGCCGTTGCGCTGGTTGCCGCAGGCTATAGCGCTGTGCGACCTCCACTTGGGCTGTGGCCGTCTGTGGCAGAGTTGCGTGCCGATTATCGGACGGAAACCGGGGAGCAACGCGCGGTGATGCTCGCCGGTGATGTCTCGATCAATATGAACACTCAGACCAGTATCGTGGTCCAGGACAGGGGGCTGGCGGCTGATCGCCTTGAGCTGATTGCCGGCGAAGCGTCCTTCGCAACGACGATCCACTTGGCGCGACAGCTTGTGGTTATTGCAGGGGACGGGGAGACCCGTACGCAATCAGGCAGGTTTGATGTTCGTCGCTTGCCCAACGCCGGGGGCGAGATGACTTCCGTAACCTGCTTTGCAGGAGCCGTGCAGGTAGCCTATTTTGCGGATACTGCGGAACTTGGCCCGGGCCAGCAACTCCGTTATGGCGTTGCTGGATTCGGTGAAGTGACGGCAATCGACTTCGAGAGCGCCTCTAACTGGCGGCGTGGTGTCGTCGTCTTTCGGGGAACTCCATTGGCGGATGCGGTCGAGGAGATCAACCGCTATCGGCGCGGCCGCATCGTCATCACAAGCAGTGCTTTGGCCAAAAAGCAGATCAGCGGTCGCTTCAAGATCGATGAGATGGCCAATGTGCTGGCCAGATTGCAGGAAGCCTTCGGCGCGCAGGTGCGGGCGCTCCCTGGAGGCATTGTTCTTCTTAGCTAGTTTCTGCCCAAATCTCCAGCCGCAATATTTCGAAGAATCTTTCGCGAAAGCGTGCCCGTTTTCGACGCAGCCTACGTCTTAATCTCGAACCCAACTGACCTTTGCGACCGGACGCCATGGCTGGCGCCCGGCGCGAAGCCGATTTGTTTCGAAGGATTAGCCATGACCACCAGCTTCGCGTCCGCTTCCGCCGGACTCCTTCGTCATGCTGTGGCCGCGCGTCGTATCGCATTACTCGCCGGCGTCAGCGCGGCAGCATTGTTGGGGATGGCGTTTCCAGTCGGTGCTCGCTCATTGAACGGCGGCGGCGCGGGTGGCTCTGTTTCGGCTCCGAACATTGCGTCCGATGCAGCTACGCAGGCCGCGGCGCAGGCGGCCGCAGCGGCGCGGCAGACCCAGGACTCGTTGGCCCGCGCGGCGCGCGCGGTGCAAGACATTCAGGCTGTGCAGGCCGCCGCGCGCGCGGCGGCGTCGGCAGCGCAGGCGTCGGCAACGGCGCCCATCGCCATGCCCAACGGCCTCGGCACAGGCGGTCTGTTGCCAAACATGCCGGCGGGTTGGACCGGCGCGGCAGCGCCAACGCAGAGCGTCGATGGCACCGGCCAGACTCAGGTGAATATCCGCCAGCAGGCTCAGCAGGCGATCCTGAATTGGCAATCGTTCAATGTCGGTGCGCGCACCACGCTGACCTTCGATCAGAGCGGCAACGCCAATTGGGTCGCGCTCAATCGCGTCACCAATGCCACGACGCCGAGCCAGATCCTCGGTAATATCAAGGCTGACGGTCATGTCTATGTGATCAATCAGAGTGGCATCATCTTTGGCGGCAACAGCCAAGTCAATGTCGGATCGCTGATCGCTTCGACTGCCGGCATCACCGATGAACAATTCACGACCCGGGGTATCTACAGCACCGGGAGCGGTAGCAGTTTCACGCCGAGCTTCAAGGCGGCGGGCGGCAAGGTCGTGGTCGAGGCCGGGGCGCTGATTGCGGCGCGCACGCCGACCTCGGTGACCTCGGGCGGCGGCTATGTGCTGATGATCGGCTCGCAGGTCGTGAATGCCGGAACGATCTCTACACCGAAGGGGCAGGCGTTGTTCGCGGCCGGAGACGATTTCATCATTCGTCGCGGCCTTGGCACTGATGCGAACATCAGTTCTACGACGCGTGGGCTTGAACTATCGCCGGTGATCGCCGCGAACAGCGCCAACGGTTTGGTCCGCAATAGCGGCCTGATCCTCGCGCAGCAGGGCGACATCACGCTGGTGGGCCGCGAACTGGTGCAGGGCGGGGCGCTGATCTCGACGAGCTCGGTGAACACGCGCGGCACTATTCATCTGCTCAACAAGGCGTCCGACAGCGCCGGAAGCATCCTGCTGGCGGATGGCAGCGTCACGGCGGTGCTGCCCGAACTTGGCAGCAAGGAAACCGCACTAGACAGTCAGCGCGGTGCGCTGATTACTGCCTCGGATGCGGCGAATTTGGTCCGTGCCAGCAGTGCGGCAGGGGCGTTCGATAATCTATCGCTGCTCGCGGATCGATTGGACCAATCGCGTATCGAGGTCGTCACCGGCGGTCGCGTCGTGTTCAAGAGCGGGTCCTACACCGCAGCCCAAGGCGGCCAGATTGCGGTCTCTGCTACCAAGCGCATCACTACCGAAGGAGGCGCGATCCTCGATGTCTCCGGCGTCCGCAACGTCGCGCTGGCGATGGCATCGAACAACATCAAGGTCAATGTTCAAGGCAACGAACTGCGCGACAGCCCGCAGAACCGCGACGCCAACGTTCTGAAGAGCAACGATGTCTGGGTCGACGCGCGCAATCTCATTTTCGTGCCTGCGGGCACCGGCGGCTACGCGTCGGATCGCTACTACACTGCGGGTGGCTTGCTCGAGGTCGGCGGATATCTCAATACGACCGCGCACCGGATAGGCGAGTGGGCCGCGATCGGCGGCAGCATCACGCTGGCCGCGTCGGAAGTGGTGGCGCAGAAGGGCGCACAGTTCGACGTCTCCGGCGGCTCGCTCGATTATGCAGCGGGTTGGATCCGTTCCACCAATCTGATCGGCAGCGACGGCCGCCGCTACAGTGTCGATAACGCGCCGTCCTGGCTCGGCTATATCAGTTTCGCGGGCGGCTTTGCGCGCACGCATAACATTCAGGGCAAGCAGGATGACCGCCTGACCGAAATATGGACCACGGTGTTCGACCGCGGCCGCACCTCGCTGCGCTGGGAGGAGGGCTATACGGTCGGACGCGACGCCGGGCGGCTGATGCTGTCGGCGCCGACGGTGCTGATGGATGCGGACATGGTCGCGGACGTCATCAACGGCCGGGGCCAGAACAAGTCGCGGCCGACGACGGTGGCCGATGGCTACAAGCTCGGGCAGCGACAGGTCGCGCTCGAAGGTGCATTGATCCTTGGAAATTACAATGCGAACGGCCTCGTCGGCGGCTTTGCCAGCGATGTTAGGATCACCCGCGGCGGCGCATCAGCGATCGGGGCGCTCGATCCGATTGCACAGGATCGCGTTAACACCGCGTGGTTCGATGGTGAGCATCTGTCACGCCTCAAGCTGGGCCGCATCGATCTCACGACCGGTAAGATCGCAAACGTCGATGCCGATGTGACGCTCGCCGACGGCGGCCGGTTCAGCATCACTGCGCCGACCAGCACCATTGAAGCGAAGGTGACCGCGCATGGTGGCGAGATCGTCGTCACCAATATTTATCGCGGTCAGAACGGATCGTTGACTGGCGGCATTGGCACCGTGGTGATCAAGGCCGGTTCGGTCCTCGATGTCAGCGGCAAATGGACCAACGCACTCATCGATCGCGACGATCTCATCGGTCAGGCCTATGTCAACGGCGGCAGAGTGCTACTCGAAGCCACCGGTGACGTTCGCTTCGAACGCGGGAGCCTCATCGAGGCGTCTTCGGGTGCCACGTTGTTGTCGAACGGAAAACTTGTCGGCGGTCGCGGTGGCGACGTCAGTCTGATCGCCGATAGCCCGCGGCTCGTCGCGACGACCGGCGGCGCGCTTTCGTTGGATGGCGACATAAGTGCTTACGGTGTCATCAGGGGTGGTACGCTTGAGATCGTATCCGGTGCTGCGATCGTGATCGGGGGAAGCGTTCCGGATCAGAGCGGTACGCTACGTCTGGATTCTGCGATCTTCAGCCGTGGCTTCTCGGATTACCAGATCAACGGTCATCAGGGTGTGGTTGTTGCACCGGGCACAAAGATCGACGTCGTTGCGCCGGTCTATCGTTTGACTTCGGACGGTATGGGCTTTGCCAGCGGCATGAAATCCGCGGATGTACTCGAACTCTGGATGCCGCCGCTCTATCTTGAGAATCCTCTGACTTCCGTCGTGACCCAGCGACAGGGAGCCAGCCTGACCTTGATGTCGAACGCCAATATGTCCGGCGGACCGATTACGATTGGTGCGGGATCGGTCATCAGCGTTGATCCCGGACAGTCGATCAAGATTCTAGGCGCGGGCGAGAGCAGGATTACCGTCGATGGCACCCTCAATGCGTGGGGTGGCTCGATTGCGATCGATATCGAGCGTAGCAGGCCCGATGTCGGCTCCGGCACCGCGAGCACGCGCTCGATCTGGATCGGCGACCACGCAACGCTCGATGTTGCTGCGCGCGCCGTAGCCGCAACGGACGTTCATGGCCGCCGCTTTGGGCTGGTCGCCAACGGCGGAATGATTGCGATCGGTGGAGGGCTGGATTGGGAAGGGCTCGGAAGAGCCGTCGCGACCGACGCTTTTGTCGTGGTCCGTCCCGGCGCCGTTCTGGATGCCTCCGGCGCCAGCGCGGCTTTCGACCTACCGCAATCCGGTGCCAGTTCCTATCGCACGGCGACGGTGGCCAGCGACGGCGGTTCGATCGTCCTGAAGTCCAACAACGGTCTCTACATCGATGGGACCCTGCGCGCGCGCGCTGGAGGCGCCGGAGCGGCCGGGGGAACGCTGGCGCTGGCGCTCGAGACACCGAACTATCTCCTGGCGTCAGGTGTGGACGATGCCGTTCGCAAGCCGCGCGAGTTCACTCTCGCTCAAACGCATGGTGCGAGCCGTCTGGATACGGCATTGCAGCCAGGCGATCTGGCTTCGGGACTTCTATATGGCTTTGCGCGGCTCGGCGTAGACAAGATCGCGGCTGGCGGGTTCGACAACCTGTCAGTGCTCGTCAACGGTCTTCTGAGCTTCGATGGCAACACGTCGCTGCATGTGGGGCAAAGCCTGCGGCTCTATGCCAGCGCGTTCGGGCTTTCGGAGAATGCCGCGGCCAATACACAGGTCGAGCTTGGTGCGTCCTATCTGCGCATGGCGGGCACGACAAGACCTCCTCTCGATAACCACATTATGCCGACCGTAACCGTGGTGTCGAACGGCACGTCGCAACAGACTGACGACGCATCTCTGTCGCTAACCGCGGATATGATCGACATTCTTGATGAAGTCGGCTTCGGCGCGCGCGCCACCATTGCGCAAGCGAGCGGTGCCCCACTCGTTGTCGACCGCCGCGGGTTTGCGAATATCGATCTATCGAGCCGCGGTGACCTGCGTTTTCTCAAAAATACGTCGTTGGGTCAGACGGGTGCCATTACGACGGATTTTGCTGCGCCGAAGAATCTGACCATCACGGCGGGGCAGATCTATCCCGGCACAGAAGTGACCGCGCAGATCACGGCCGGCAATGTGCTAACCGTGAAGAGGGCCGCAGGCGCGACGCCCGATACGCCATTCTCCGTGTTCGGCAAGCTCTACCTCGACGCACCGATCGTCAACCAGGGGGGCGTCATTCGCGCGCCCGGCGGTGCGCTTGAGATCGGGCGAACTGGCAACACCACGACGCTGCTGCCGGGCAGCATCACGTCGGTCTCGATGGCCGGGCTGCTGATGCCGTATGGCGGCACGGTTGACGGGCTTACCTACAAATACGACGGACGGGAGGTGACCTTCAGCGGTCTCGTTACCGACAATATCCAGGCGCGCGCGACCAACGGCATCAGCGTCGGCGGCGCGAGGATCGCTGTCGAGGCCGGTGCCTTGCTCGACCTTTCGGGGGGCGGAGACATTCTAGGGGCCGGTTTCATCAGCGGTCGCGGCGGCTCGATCGACGTGCTGCGCCATCCGCTGATCGACGCCAATCCCGGTTACCGCTACAGTGCATCCGGCAACAAGGTTTACGCCATCGTTCCAAATTTCAATGGCGGCTACGCGCCGGTCGTGCCGGACGCCGCGAACCCGGCCATCGGACAGCAGGTCGTCGTGCCGGCAGGCGTGCCAGGTCTCGCCGCGGGCAGCTACACGCTGTTGCCAGCCACATACGCTCTGCTGCCGGGCGCATTCCGCGTCGAGGTCGGCAGCAGCAGCGCCTCCGCGATTTCAACCGTCGCGGCAATCGGCAATGGATCGTATGTCTCCACCGGGCAGATAGGTGTCGCCAACACAGACATCGTCAGCCAGCTCCGGACACAGCTCATCCTGACGCCGGGTGCAGCGGTGCGAACGCATTCGAACTACAACGAGACGAGCTATGCGGTGTTCGGCTTTGCGCGATCGCAAGAACTTGGCTGGGCGCGGCCGCGGACGGCGGCGGACGCAGGAAATCTCAGCTTCATCTTCAATCTGGACGACACCAATCCGGGCAGCGCGCTCCGCTTCGACGGCAAGGCATCGCAGGCGGGCGCCAAAGGCGGATTTGCCGGACAGGTTTCCGCGCGCGCCAGAGAGGACGGCGCCAAGATCGAGATCATGGCGTCCGACGGCGTACATCAAGCCGGATACATCTCGATCAGCGCGGATGAGTTGAACGGCATCGGCGCGTCCCGTCTGGTGATCGGCGGTACGCTTTGGCAAAGGAATAGTGACAGCGGTCGCGGCATGTATCCGGGCCCGGTTATCTCTGTTGAATCTCGCGGCGGTGAGCTGGTTGTGCGTAACGGGGCGGCGCTGTCCGCGGCCGACGTGATGCTCGTCTCGGGCTATCGCCAGGCGGATATCGTGGTTGAGGCGGGAGCTTCGATCAACACGCTCGGCAAGGGCGCGGCACCTTACGATTCATCGGCGGGCTACCTGTTCGATCCCGGAGCGACGAGCATGGTTGCCGTGTCGAACGGATGGCTCGAGTTCCTGCCGCCACGGAGCGAC
>JASBVG010000106.1 GCA_030147505.1 Tardiphaga sp. | reverse complement strand
CCGATCAGCGGCAGGAATACGAGAGCCTGGATCATGAGTGGCTCAGCCCTTCATCAGATTGACGTCTTCAACCGCGATCGAGCCGCGGTTGCGGAAATACACGACGAGCACGGCGAGACCGATCGCCGCTTCGGCAGCGGCCACGGTCAGCACCAGAAGCGCGAAGACCTGACCGACGATGTCGCCGAGGAAGGTCGAGAACGCCACCATGTTGATGTTGACCGCCAGCAGGATCAGCTCGATCGACATCAGGATGACGATGATGTTCTTCCGGTTCAGGAAGATGCCGAGAATACCCAGCGTGAACAGGATCGCCGCGACGGCGAGATAGTGTCCGAGACCGATCGTCATTTGATCCAGCTCCCTGAATCCGAGTCCTGCAAGCCCTGCCCGACCGGCACCTTGCGCACATCCATGGCGAGCGACTTGGTGCGTGCGTTCTGGACGTTGATGTCCTGGCGCTTGACGTAGCCGCGATGGCGCAACGTCAGCACGATGGCGCCGATCATGGCGACCAGCAGCACGAGGCCCGCAAGCTGGAAGTAGTGAATGTAGGTCGTATAGAGCACGAGGCCGAGCGCCTCGGTATTCGTCACATTCCCGGGGATCGCCGCGGTGATCGCCTTGCCGGCATTCGGATTCATCACCCAGCCGCCGGCGACGAGCAGCAACTCGGCCAGGAAGATCGCGCCAACCAGCAGGCCGACCGGGAGATACTGGATGAAGCCTTCACGCAGCTGCGCGAAGTCGACGTCGAGCATCATGATCACGAACAGGAACAGCACCGCGACCGCGCCGACATAGACGACGATCAAGAGCATCGCCAGGAACTCGGCGCCCATCAGGATGAACAGGCCCGACGCATTCACGAAAGCGAGGATCAGGAACAGCACGGAATGCACGGGATTGCGCGAAGCGATCACCATGACCGCGCAGGCGACGCAGACGCCGGCGAACAGATAGAAGAACAGTGCGGGGAAGATCATGATTGCCCCTTAGCGATACGGCGCATCGAGCGCGAGCGATTTTGCAATTTCGCGCTCCCAGCGGTCGCCATTGGCGAGCAGCTTGGCCTTGTCATAGAAAAGCTCCTCGCGCGTCTCGGTAGCGAATTCGAAATTCGGCCCCTCGACGATCGCATCGACCGGACAGGCCTCCTGGCACAGTCCGCAATAGATGCACTTCACCATGTCGATGTCGTAGCGCACCGTGCGGCGGGTGCCGTCATTGCGGCGCGGGCCGGCCTCGATGGTGATCGCCTGCGCCGGGCAGACCGCTTCGCACAGCTTGCACGCAATGCAGCGCTCTTCGCCGTTGGGATAACGGCGCAACGCATGCTCACCGCGGAAGCGCGGCGAGATCGGCCCCTTCTCGAACGGATAGTTCAAGGTCGGCTTCGGCTTGAAGAAATAGCGCATGGCAAGGACGAACGCTTGCGCGAACTCCGCCAGCAGCAGCGAATGAGCGGTTGCCCTGATATTCATAGTGACCTCATTTCGGAGCCAGGCCCCCGAATTGCAGCACGCCGGCAACGATGATCACGTAGGCCAGCGACATCGGCAGAAACACCTTCCAGCCGAGACGCATCAGCTGGTCGTAGCGGTAGCGCGGCACGATTGCCTTCGCCATCGCGAACAGGAAGAACATGAACATCACCTTGATGGCGAACCAGATGATGCCCGGCACCCAGGTGAAGGGCGCGAACGGGATCGGCGACAGCCATCCGCCGAGGAACATGATCGTGGCCAGCGCACACATGGACACGATCGCCACGTATTCGCCGAGCATGAACAGCAGATACGGTGTCGAGCCGTATTCCGTCATGAAGCCCGCAACCAGTTCGGATTCCGCTTCCACGAGATCGAACGGCGGACGGTTGGTTTCCGCCAGCGCCGAGACGTAGAACACCACGAACATCGGGAACAGCGGGATGAAGTACCAGCCGAGAATGCCCCACTTGCCGTCCTGCGCCATCACGATGGCCGACAGGTTGAGCGAACCGACGCAGAGCAGCACGGTGATGATGACGAAGCCGATGGAGACTTCGTAGGACACCATCTGGGCGGCGGCACGCAGCGCCGACAGGAACGGATATTTCGAGTTAGACGCCCAGCCGGCCATGATGATGCCGTAGATCGACAGCGACGAGATCGCGAAGATGTAGAGCACGCCGACATTGAGGTCGGCGATCACCCAGCCGGGATTGAACGGGATGACCGCCCAGGCGGCGAGCGCCAGGATACAGGACACCAGCGGCGCCAGCAGGAATACGCCCTTGTTCGAGCCCGACGGAACCACCGGCTCCTTCAGCACGAATTTCAGCAGGTCCGCAAAGGATTGCAGCAGGCCGAACGGGCCGACCACATTGGGACCGCGGCGGATCTGCACCGCTGCCCAGATCTTGCGGTCAGCCAGCAGGATGTAGGCGATCGCCACCAGCAGCAATACGAGCACGAGAAGGCTCTGCGCGATCATGATGATCAGCGGCCAGAGAGTACTAGTCCAGAGTTCAGCCATCGTCTTACTCCGCCGCCGTCAGCAACTGGCCGGAGGCCAAGCGAGAACATTCCGCCATGACGGCTGACGCACGCGCGATCGGGTTGGTGAGGTAGAAATCCTCGACCGGGCTCTTGAACGGCGCCTTGTCGACGGTGCCGCCCTTCCCTGCGAGGGTCTTGATGCCGGCAACATCGCCGGCTTCGATCTGGTCGAGGCGCATCAGATGCGGCGCCTGCTTGAAGATCGCCTGACGCAGCTGCGCCAGCGAGTCGAAGGGCAGCTTCTTGCCGAGCACGTCGGACAGCGCGCGGATGATCGCCCAGTCCTCGCGGGCATCGCCCGGCGGAAAGCCGGCACGCTCCGCCATCTGCACGCGGCCTTCGGTGTTGACGAAGATACCGGACTTTTCGGTATAGGCTGAGCCCGGCAGGATCACGTCGGCGCGATGCGCGCCACGGTCGCCGTGGGTGCCGATATAGACGACGAAAGTGCCCGGAGCGATTTCGACATCATCGGCGCCGAGCGAGAACACGACGTCCGCGCCCTTTGCGCCCTGCCCGCCGGCGAAGCCGATGTCCAGTGCACCGACCGTCGAGGCGGCCGAGTGCAGCACGGCAAAGCCGTTCCAGCCATCCCTGATCGCACCGATATCCGAGGCAAGCTTGGCAGCCTGCGCCAGCACCGCCGCGCCGTCCGCACGCGAGGTCGCGCCTGCGCCAACCAACACAATCGGGTTCTTGGCGTTCTTCAGCACGTCAGCAAACGAGTGCTTGCCGCCGACGACGTCAGCAAGGGTATCGGTGCCGGCGCCGAGATGCTCGTAGCGATAGGTCAGATCGGCCTTCTCGCCGATCACGCCGATCTTCAGCTTGCCGCCACGCCATGCCTTGCGAATGCGGGCGTTCAGCACGGCCGCTTCCTTGCGCGGGTTGGCGCCCACGATCAGCAGCGCATCGGCCTGCTCGATGCCAGCGATGGTCGGGTTGAAGATGTAGGAGGCGCGGCCAGCCTTCGCATCGAATGCAGCAGTCGCGGCAGTCGAGACATTGGCCGAGCCCATGGAAGCCAGCAGCGCCTTGATGGCGAACATCTCTTCGACCGCGGCGAGATCACCGGCGATTGCGGCGACCTTGTTACCGGCAGCCGCAACCTTTGCGGCAATGGCGGCGAAAGCCTCGCCCCAGGTCGCAGCGCGCAACTTGCCATTCTCGCGCAGATACGGACGGTCGAGGCGCTGGGTGCGCAGGCCGTCAACGACGTGACGGGTCTTGTCCGAAATCCACTCCTCGTTCACCGCCTCGTTGACGCGCGGCAGGATGCGCATCACTTCGCGGCCACGGGTATCGACACGGATCGCGGAGCCGACCGCGTCCATCACGTCGATGGACTGGGTCTTGCCGAGCTCCCATGGACGGGCAGCAAACGCATAGGGCTTCGAGGTCAGAGCGCCGACCGGACAGATATCGACGAGATTACCCTGCAGCTCCGAGGTCAGCGCGGTTTCGAGGAAGGAGGTGATCTCCATGTCCTCGCCGCGGCCAATGGCGCCCATTTCCGGCGCGCCGGCAACTTCCGCAGCGAAGCGGACGCAGCGCGTGCACTGGATGCAGCGGGTCATCGACGTCTTGACCAGCGCGCCGAGATACTTGTCCTCGACGGCGCGCTTGTTCTCGGCGAAGCGGCTGGTGTCGACACCGTAGCCCATCGCCTGGTCCTGCAGATCGCACTCGCCGCCCTGATCGCAGATCGGGCAATCCAGCGGGTGGTTGATGAGCAGGAACTCCATCACGCCCTCGCGGGCCTTCCTGACCATCGGCGAACGCGTGGAGATTTCCGGCGGCTCGCCATTTGGACCCGGACGGCAGTCGCGCACGCCCCAGGCGCAGCTCGCGACCGGCTTCGGCCCGCCATTCACTTCCACCAGACACATGCGGCAGTTGCCGGCGATCGACAGACGCTCGTGATAGCAAAAGCGCGGAATCTCGGCGCCGGCCGCTTCGCACGCCTGCAGCAGCGTGTACTCCGCCGGAACCTCGATCTCTTTGCCGTCGATGATCAGTTTCGTCATTGCCCTTACTCCGCCGCGACCAGATGCGCGGGATCGAGAATGCCCTGGTCATCGAGCGAAGCCTTGCGGCTGAACTCGTCCATGCGGCGTTCGATCTCCGGGCGGAAGGCGCGGATCAGGCCCTGCACCGGCCACGCGGCGGCATCGCCGAGCGCGCAGATGGTGTGGCCTTCGACCTGCTTGGTAACTTCGAGCAGCATGTCGATCTCGCGCTTGTGAGCGCGGCCCTCGACCATGCGGGTCAGCACACGCCACATCCAGCCGGTCCCCTCGCGGCATGGCGTGCACTGGCCGCAGCTCTCATGCTTGAAGAAATAGCTGATGCGGGCGATCGCGGCGACCACGTCGGTGGACTTGTCCATGACGATGACGCCGGCGGTGCCGAACGAGGACTTCACAGCGCGGGTGCCGTCGAAATCCATGATGAGTTCTTCGCAATCGGCCGCCGGAATCAGCGGGCACGAGGCGCCGCCCGGAATGATCGCGAGCAGATTGTCCCAGCCGCCGCGGATGCCGCCGCCGTGCTTCTCGATGAGCTCCTTGAACGGAATGCTCATGGCGTCTTCGACGACGCAGGGCGTGTTGACGTGGCCGGAGATGCCGTAGAGCTTGGTGCCGACATTGTTCGGACGGCCGATGCCGGCGAACCACGACGCCCCACGACGGAGAATATCCGGCGCGACCGCGATGGACTCCACGTTGTTCACCGTGGTCGGGCAGCCATAGAGACCGACATTGGCCGGAAACGGCGGCTTCAGGCGCGGCTGGCCCTTCTTGCCTTCGAGACTTTCGAGCAGCGCGGTTTCTTCACCGCAGATGTAAGCGCCGGCGCCGTGCGCGACGTAAAGGTCGAACGGCCAGCCGTGGATGTTGTTCTTGCCGATCAGGTTGGCGTCGTAAGCCTGATCGATCGCGGCCTGCAGACGCTCGCGCTCGCGGATGAACTCACCGCGGACATAGATGTAACAGGCATTCGCGCCCATCGCGAAAGACGCGATCAGGCAGCCTTCGACCAGCGTATGCGGGTCGTGGCGCATGATTTCGCGGTCCTTGCAGGTACCGGGCTCGGACTCGTCGGCATTGACGACGAGATAGCTCGGACGGCCGTCCTTGCTCTCCTTCGGCATGAAGGACCACTTCATGCCGGTCGGGAATCCGGCGCCGCCGCGACCGCGCAGGCCCGACGCTTTCATCTCGTTGATGATCCAGTCACGGCCCTTGTCGATGATGGTCTTGGTACCATCCCAACCGCCACGGCGGCGTGCACCATCGAGACCCCAGTCTTCGAGGCCGTACAGATTGCGGAAGATGCGATCCTTGTCGTCGAGCATGGCTTCCTCGATCAGCGATTGGTTTGCTTGAAAGCGATCACCGCGGCGCCAAGGCCGAAGGCCATCGCCCAGATCAAGCTCGATTCAAGCGTGGACTGCAGGACGAAACGCTGCAGGATAAACATGAACGCAGCCGCGGCTGCGGTATGCAGCAACATGTACAGCCACTTGTTCATGGCATCGTCCCCCGACTTCAATGCAATGGCTTTGGCGCGCACCCGCTTCATTTGCCCGGCTCCTTCGGAGCGCCGCCCTTCGGCGGGTTGTCCTTGGTCGCGTCAGCAGCCGGAGCCTTTGGCGCCGGACGCTCCTGCGCGTTAGCAGCTTCGGTCTGCTTCTTCGGCTCGGCATCGGCAAGCGCCGGCTCTTTCGGCGGCAGGTCGAACTGCTTGGTGTAGTTCGCGGACGTATCCTTCAGCACACGCGCGCCACCTTCCGGAGCAGCATGCTGGCGATCGATCTGCGGACCCGGCTTCGGCGGCGTGCCCGCAGCAAAACCGTCGATGAGCTTGTTCATGCTGTCCTTGGTCAGGTCCTCATACGTATCCGACCAGATCATCACCATCGGTGCGTTCACGCAGGCGCCGAGGCACTCGACCTCCTCCCACGAGAAGTCGCCATCTTCCGATAGATGGAAGGGATCGTGATGGATGCGATGCTGACAGACATCGATGAGGTCGCCGGCGCCGCGCAACATGCAGGGCGTGGTGCCGCAGACCTGGATGTGGGCTTTCTTGCCGACCGGCTGCAGCTGGAACATGGTGTAGAAGGTCGCGACCTCCATCACGCGGATATAGGGCATCTCCAGCATGTCGGCGACGTAACGGATCGCAGCTTCCGACACCCAGCCGGCATGCTGTTCCTGCGCGCGCCACAGGATCGAGATCACCGCGGAGGCCTGGCGGCCGGGCGGGAATTTCTCGATCTGCTTCTTCGCCCACGCCAGGTTCTCGGGCGTGAATTCGAAGGATGCAGGCTGCTGTTCTTTCGGGGCCAGACGGCGGACAGACATGGTGGTTACTCTCAGTGAGCGCGGCGCGCCGCGCTCGCATTCAGGCGATTGAAGCGATCGAGCCAGAACGCACTGGAGGTACCGAACACATTGTAGCCAACGTGTGTGGACACCTTGATGCGGTCGAGAATCGACAGCTCGGTCACGGTTTCGAAGCGGTTAGTTGAGGGATCATGCACGATCAGCGACAGCGGTGTCTGATCCAGAATATAGCGCGAGACCGTATGCGCGGGGTCATTGCCATGCTCTTCGCACATGATGACCGAGTCGCCCTGCAGCAAACGCGTGCCGCCCTTGATGGCCTCGATCTCAACGCCTTCGACGTCGAGCTTGATGAGATATTTGCCAGAGATCGACAGCTTGCCGTCGTCGAGAAGATTGTCGAGCGCGATAACGGGCACTTCCTCGCCGGCGCTCTGGTCGCCCGCGATGCTGAAGGCCTCGTGCTTGGTGCCCGACAAACGCGCGGTACCGCGGGCCGAGCCGATCGCACATTTAATGACCTCGAAGCGGTCACCGTTGATCCTGGCGTTGTTGGCGAGCTTGGGGAAGTTCTCGCCCGATGGCTCGATGGCGATCGCCTTGTGCGCCCCGAACGGCGCGCTCGACACCAGTACCGACCAGTAGCCGTAATTCGCGCCGCAATCGAGCAGCGTATAATCGATATCGACCGAGTTCTTGAACA
This sequence comes from Tardiphaga sp., assembly GCA_030147505.1. Taxonomy (GTDB): domain Bacteria; phylum Pseudomonadota; class Alphaproteobacteria; order Rhizobiales; family Xanthobacteraceae; genus Tardiphaga. The sequence continues at coordinate 3,159 of JASBVG010000106.1, read as the reverse complement.
GTAGCTCAAGTTCGTCTTCGTAGGAAAAGCCGCGGTCGAGCAGTTTGCTCCAATAGCCATCGCCAAAAGGAAACGCAAACAGCGCATCTGTATTCAGCTTCACCACCAGATTACGCGCGGGCAGCACAGTCGCGCGCATCAGATTGGCGCACATATTGTAACCGCGATGCGAGAACGACGCCGATAGTTTTGTCCCCGCAGCCAGCACGCACGCCATCGTCCGCTCCCAGAGATTTACCCCCTGGAGCGCGCCCGATGCGCGGTCGAACTGGATGGGCGGCGTCAACGTCACCGATCGACCTCTCCGAACACGATGTCGATGGAGCCGAGGATAGCGGACACGTCAGCGAGCTGGTGGCCGCGGCACAGGAAGTCCATCGCCTGCAGATGAGCAAAACCCGGCGCGCGGATCTTGCACTTGTACGGCTTGTTGCTGCCATCCGAGACCAGATATACGCCGAACTCGCCCTTCGGGGCTTCCACGGCGGCATAGACCTCGCCCTCGGGCACGCGCATGCCTTCGGTATAGAGCTTGAAGTGATGGATCAGCGCTTCCATCGAACGCTTCATCTCGCTGCGACGCGGCGGGAAGATCTTGTTGTCCTCGACAGCAACAGGCCCCTGCCCGTCCGGCGCGCGCATCTTGGCGATGCACTGCTTCATGATCTTCGTCGCCTGACGCATCTCCTCGACGCGGATGCAATAACGATCGTAGCAGTCGCCGTTCTTGCCGATCGGAATGTCGAATTCCATCTCAGCATAGCATTCGTAAGGCTGCGCCTTGCGCAGATCCCACGACGCGCCCGAACCGCGCACCATCACGCCCGAGAAGCCCCACTTCCAGGCGTCTTCCAGCTTCACGACGCCGATATCGACGTTGCGCTGCTTGAAGATGCGGTTGTTGGTAAGCAGCGTCTCGAGATCGTCGAGCACCTGCGGGAAGGCATCGCACCAAGCGTCGATGTCGTTGATCAGCGCGGGCGGCAGATCCTGATGCACGCCGCCAACGCGGAAGAACGCGGCATGCATGCGCGAGCCCGAGGCGCGCTCATAGAAGACCATCAGCTTTTCGCGCTCTTCGAAGCCCCAAAGCGGCGGGGTGAGCGCGCCAACGTCCATCGCCTGCGTGGTGACGTTCAGCAGATGCGACAGGATGCGGCCGATTTCCGAATACAGCACGCGGATCAGCTGGCCGCGGCGCGGCACGGTGATGCCGAGCAGCTTTTCGGCGGCGAGACAGAAGGCGTGCTCCTGATTCATCGGCGCGACGTAATCGAGGCGATCGAAATACGGGATCGCCTGCATATAGGTCTTCTGCTCGATCAGCTTCTCGGTTCCGCGATGAAGCAAGCCGATATGCGGATCGACGCGCTCGACGACTTCGCCGTCGAGCTCCAGCACGAGACGGAGCACGCCGTGCGCCGCCGGATGCTGGGGGCCAAAGTTGATCGTGAAGTTACGGACGCCGGGCTGATCGTTCATCACTTAACCCCTGCCTTCTCGTCGCCGGGCAGCACCGGATAGTCGGCGCCTTCCCATGGCGACAGGAAGTCAAACTTGCGGAATTCCTGGTTGAGCCGGACCGGCTCATAGATCACGCGCTTTTCCTGATCGTCGTAGCGAACCTCGACGAAACCGGTGAGCGGGAAATCCTTGCGCAGCGGATGGCCGTCGAAACCGTAATCGGTCAGCAGACGGCGCATGTCGGGATGGCCGACAAAGATCACGCCATAGAGGTCGTAGGCCTCGCGCTCGAACCAGTCGGCGCCCGGAAACACGTCGATGATCGACGGCACCTGCGTGGTCTCGGACGCCAATGCCTTCACGCGCAGACGCGTATTCAGGAACGGCGACATCAGGTGATAGACGACGTCGAAACGCTTCTCGCGGCCGGGATAGTCGACCGCGGTCGCGTCGGTGAAATTGACGAAACGGCAACCGGGATCATCACGCAGGAAGCGCATCACCTCGACGATCTTCGACGTTTCCGCAACGATCGTCAGCTGGCCGAAAGCAACCGAATGCGCGAGAGCGGCACCCGGAAGGGCGCCGACAATCGTCTGACCCAGTGTGTCGAGCCTCACATCGTCCATGACATAGCCTTAAAAGTTCGCGGTCTTAGCGTTCGCAAGATTACCGTTCGATGGTGCCAATGCGCCGAATCTTCTTCTGCAACAGCAACACGCCGTAAAGCAGCGCTTCTGCAGTGGGCGGGCAGCCCGGCACATAGATGTCGATCGGCACGATGCGGTCGCAGCCGCGGACCACTGAATAGGAATAGTGGTAATAGCCGCCGCCATTGGCGCATGATCCCATCGAGATCACATAGCGAGGCTCCGGCATCTGATCGTAGACCTTGCGGAGCGCCGGCGCCATCTTGTTGGTCAGGGTGCCGGCGACGATCATCACGTCCGACTGGCGCGGCGAGGCTCGCGGCGCGAAGCCGAAACGCTCGACGTCGTACCGCGGCATCGACACCTGCATCATCTCGACCGCGCAGCAGGCGAGACCGAAGGTCATCCACATCAAGGAACCGGTGCGCGCCCAAGTGATCAGGTCGTCAGCCGCAGCGACGAAGAAGCCCTTGTCCGACAGCTCGGCATTGACTTCGAGGAAATACGGATCGTTCGCACCGACCGGCTGGCCGGTGGACGGATCGAGAATGCCGCGCGGCGCCTGAGCGATCGCGGGAGCAGTTGCGGGGCTCAATCCCATTCGAGCGCGCCTTTCTTCCATTCATAGGCGAAGCCGACGGTGAGCACGCCAAGAAACACAATCATCGACCAGAAACCGGCGATGCCGACCTTGCCGAAGGCCACGGCCCACGGAAACAGGAATGCGACTTCGAGATCGAAGATGATGAAGAGGATCGCCACCAGATAGAAGCGCACATCGAACTTCATGCGGGCATCGTCAAAAGCGTTGAATCCGCATTCATAGGCGGACAGCTTTTCCGGATCCGGGCTCTGATAGGCGACGAGGAATGGCGCGATCAGCAACGACAGACCGATGACGGATGCGATGCCGATGAAGACCACAAGAGGAAGATAATTCTGCAAGATGCCGTTCATCGGCGATCCCTAACCCCGTGGCGCGGAAACTGCCACAGATTCGAACATTGGAATGGTTCTGAGCCTTAGCGCAGCGCAACAAGCCATG
>JASBVG010000091.1 GCA_030147505.1 Tardiphaga sp. | reverse complement strand
GCAGTTTCGAGATCATTTTCCGCGCTCGGAGGGCGGCAAAACCAGCCACTACCCGTCCTCCAGGTACAACAAGGCCAAAAAGCCGGTGAGGCCGCCCACGCAAACAGGCAGCCACGCCGCAGCAATCGGATGCATCAACTCGGCCTTGCTCAAATCTTCAGTCACTTTCGACAGGACATAGAGCAGAAAGCCCGCGCCCACGCCATACAAAACCATCTTCTGGACACCGCCCATCCGGAAGAACCTGAGGCTGACGGAAGCGGCCAGCATCACCATCGCGACCAGCAAAAACGGCTGTGCGATGAGTTTGTGATACTGCAAACGATACCCCGCCGTCGCAAACCCCGAGCTCTCGGAGGAACGGATATACGAAGGAAGTTGCCAAAATGACACTGTTTCAGGGGTCGAGAAACTATTTCGGACCTGCGCCGGGGTGAGGGTCGTGGCGATATCCAAGGTTTCCTGCTCGACTACGGGCGAATCGAGAGAGTAAATCCGTACCCCTTTAAACACCCAGCGGCCGGGTTCGAGGGTTGCTTCGCGAGCCTCGATCCGCTCACTGAACTGGTTCTCGGTGTCGAACCGGAACAGCGTCAGTCCGGTCAAGCGGAGGCCCTGCTGCTCACTGCGGGCCGCATTAATAATGGTCTGGCCGTCGGCATTGACCTGATTGATCCAGAACCCGGCTGCGTCCTGGACGCCGCCACCGGAAGCGTCGCCGAACATCCGCGCCTCCATCCGCTTCGATTCCTCGCGCAGATTGGCCGACATAGGATTGTAGCCGATGGTCGCCAGCACGCCGAGGACGAGGGCCGCGAACAGCGCCGGTGTGATGAACTGCCAGGCAGAGACGCCGGCGGCGCGAGCGACGACCAGTTCCAGTCGGCGGGAGAGGGCCAGGTAACAGGTCATGGCGCCGATGAGGATGCAGAACGGCATCAGTTTTTCGAGCGCCTGCGGCACCCGGTAGAGTGAGGTCTGCGCCACCATCAGCGCCGGTGCCGTGGACAAGCCCGCGGTTCGACGGACCATCTCGATATAGTCGACCAGGACCAGCAGCATGAAGATGCTGATGAACACGCCCAGCGCCGCGACCAGGAAGCGACCGGCGAAATACCGCCCGATAGTGTTGGTGATCATGTTCATGCGGCGGCCGGTCGTCTGAACAGCCGCAGGATCCGCTCGTTTGAGCGGTTGATGGCTTCGATGAGCTTGGCCGGTGGCTCCACCGAGATGCCGAGTTTGATGATCGCAAGACTGCCGCCGATCGCGGCGAAGAGCAGGAAATATTGCAGCGGGGCAGCCCAATCCGATTTTGCAGCTGCCACCGAACAGGCAAAGCCGGCCATACGCAATCCGAACACGGCGCCGATGGCGTTGCCCATGGAGAAGTTACGACTCTGGCGTGTGGTTCGCGGCTGGCCGAGAAACGCAAAGGTGAGGGCGGCGAAGGCGAACGGATAGATCGGTGCCATCAGCCGGTCATGCAGCTCCGCGCTGAAGGCGCCCGGCATCTGCTGATACATGGGATCGTTGGCTGGGGGCGTGAACAGTTCCCACAGATAGCGCTCGCGGATGCCATAGGTGACGTCCTGGGTGCGATTGGAGAACTTCGACATATCGAAGGCATAGCGGGCGAAGGCCACCATGGCCGGATCGGTCTTGCCGGTTTCGAAGCGTTGCAGATTGCCGTCTTCAAGCACCAGGAACGAGCCATCCTTGTTTTTCAGGATAGAGCCGTGATCGGCGATGATGGTGATGCGTTCCTTGGGATCGCGGCGATCGTCGACAAAGATGCCCACCAGGAGACCGCCGGGCTGGCGTTCCTTGATGCGCACCGTGAGATTCGTATCGAGCTGAGCGAAACGGCCCGGTTGCAGGATGTTGGTGAGCACATCGGCGGTGATTTCGGCATCCCAACGCTTCAGCCGCCGCATGCCGTCCGGCGCCAGATAGGACGCGATGAAGGCGACGATCAGCGACACCACCAGCGTTGCATAGAGAAAGGGCCGGAACAGCCGCATTGGTGACAGGCCGGCGGCATTCATCACGATGACCTCGGAATCGGTCGCGAGCTTGGTGAGGGTATGCGAGACGGCGATCATCAGCGCGATCGGCGCGATGATCAGCACCAGCACGGGAATGGCCAGACTCGTGAAGCCAAGAAAGGTCAGGATGGTCTGACCCTGGCTCGTCATCAGGTCGATGCCGCGCAGTGCCTGGGTGATCCAGATCACGCCCGTCAAGCTGACCAGCACGATGGCGAAGGAGGCCAGCACCATCTTGAAAATATATCTGTCGATCGAACCCATCGGTCCCCGTAACGGCCCGGAAACATGCTGCGTGCCCATCCCCGACAGGGATCCCCGAGGGCGCGGCGGCTCCGAACCTGATCGTCCTACTTACCATCCCTTTGATCGGTCAACAAAATGGCCGGGCGATGGCTGGGTGAGGAAGTGGTTAATTTCGATAACGATGTGGCCCTCGGGACACTGAAAACAAGGCGATGCGGCAGTCCCATCCAACCGATCGATAGCTCTGGGCACCCGCAGCAGGCATTTCACGGGGCGGCTGACATATCCGGACATGGATGGGGGATGGAATCAGTCGAGGTGCGACGACGAATCCACGGCACGGCTTGACGGCTCCGGCTGAGGGGACAACAACATCCGTTCCCCTCGCATCTCTCTCGCTGCCAGATGCGCTTCATCCGATGTTCTGGAGGTCTTGCCCATGTCCGACACCGTCAAGGTCGGCTTCGTCCCGTTGTCCCAGGCCGCCCGCGGCACCCTCGTGGTGTTCAGCGACGATGCGTTGAAACTGGGCAAGGCCACGACCAAGGCGCTGGGATCTGCCGCCGCTCTGGTCAAGCGCGCGGCCGCCACCGGAAAATTCAAGGGCAAGAACGGATCGACCCTCGACATACTCGCGCCGGAGGGCGTGAAGGCCGACCGGCTACTGGTGATCGGTACCGGCAAGGCGCAGGAAATCAAGGAGACCGATCTCCTGAAATTCGGTGGCGTGCTGGCTGGAAAGGTTAGTGCGTCCGGCAATGCCGTGACTGTGATCGCGGAATTGCCATCCGGCGAGATGACGGCCGAGCAGTCAGCGTTGGTTGCCTCAGGAACGCTGCTGCGTGCCTACAAGTTCGATCGCTACAAGACCAAGAAGAAGGACGACGAAGAGAAGCGCGGCACCGTCAATGTGTCGCTGGCCGTCGCCGACGTCGCTACAGCCAAGAAAGCTTTCGCATCAAGCAATTCGGTCGTGAATGGTGTCGTAACCGCACGTGATCTCGTCAATGAGCCGCCGAATGTGCTGTTCCCCGTGGAATTCGCACGCCGCGCCGGTGAGCTGAAGAAGCTCGGCGTCGCCATGGAAGTTCTCGACGTCAAGGCGATGGAAAAGCTCGGCATGGGCGCGCTGCTCGGCGTCGCGCAGGGCTCGGCCAATCCGGCGCGCATCGTGGTGATGCGCTGGAACGGCGGCAAGAAGGGCGACGCGCCCGTTGCTTTCATCGGCAAGGGCGTCACTTTCGATACCGGCGGCATTTCCATCAAGCCGGCCGGCAGCATGGAAGAGATGAAAGGCGACATGGGCGGCGCGGCTTGCGTCGTCGGCCTGATGCATGCGCTCGCCGGCCGCAAGGCCAAGGCGAATGTCATCGGCGCCATCGGTCTGGTCGAGAACATGCCTGATGGAAATGCGCAGCGTCCGGGCGACATCGTCACCTCGATGTCCGGCCAGACCATCGAGATCATCAACACCGATGCCGAAGGCCGTCTCGTGCTGGCCGATGTGCTTTGGTATGTCGCGAAGAAGTACAAGCCGAAATTCATGATCGATCTGGCGACACTGACCGGCGCCATCATGGTCGCGCTCGGCACCGATCATGCCGGTCTGTTCTCCAACGATGACGAGTTGGCGCTGCGTCTCGCCACCGTGGGGCAGGCGACCGGCGAGCGCGTCTGGCGCATGCCGCTCAGTCCGGACTACGACAAGCTGATCGACTCGCAATTCGCCGACATGAAGAACACCGGCGGGCGCTATGGCGGCTCGATCACCGCCGCCCAGTTCCTCCAGCGTTTCGTGGACAACGTACCATGGGCGCATCTCGACATCGCCGGCACCGCCATGGGGGCGCCAAAGACCGAGATCAATCAGAGCTGGGGCTCGGGCTATGGCGTGCGTCTGCTCGACCGGCTGGTTGCGGACTACTACGAGGGCAAGAAGTAAGCAGATATGACCGAGGTTCTGTTCTACCATTTGCAGAACATGGCACTGGAAAACGTGCTGCCACCACTGCTCGAGAAGTCCCTCGAACGTGGCTGGCGATGTGTTGTCCACTCCACCTCGGAAGAGCGCGCCGATGCGCTCGATGCGCATCTGTGGACCTATCGCGACGACTCGTTCCTGCCGCATGCCACCTGGCGCGCGGCGGATGCAGCGGAACAGCCGATCCTCCTGGTACTGGAAGACAGCAATCCGAACGGTGCGCAGGTTCGGTTCCTGGTGGACAATGCGGGACTTCCGGCCGAAACGGCGGGTTATGAGCGCATGGTCCTCGTCTTCAATGGCGACGATGACGAGGCGCTGGCGGCAGCCCGTTCCGCCTGGACCGAATGCAAGGCGCGGGGACTGACTGCGACTTATTGGCAGGCGGATGAGCGCGGCCGGTGGCAGAAGCGAAATTAGCGATTAACCGTATTTGATGCTAATTGCGCCTTTCTGGAATGCCGTGTGGCCCCTTGTCACGGTCACGCCGCAAACGAATGATGAGACGGGCGCTTCGTCGCCGGGTGGGATAGCGTTGATCGTGCAGAGCAAAATACTTCGTCGAACGGGTTTGGCCGTCATTCTCCTTGCACCGCTGCTTGGCGGCTGCTCGGGCATGAGTGCAGGCGACATGTTCAAGTCCGATCTGCTGTCCAAGGACGCCGACTGGTTCTCCAGGTCCGGCCGCACCATCATCAAGAACGTCTCGATCGAAACCCCGCCGCTGACGCCAGACAAACCGGTTTCTCCCAACGATCTGATCAGCGCCGATGGCGCATGCCCGGGCATGCCGCCGCGCGATGCCAGCGCACTCGCCGATGGCGCCGCCGCCGTAGCGCCGGCAACGGGCGTCGTGGCGCTCGGTCATACCGAATGCGACGTTGCCCGTGGCGCCGGTGCGCCCGACAGTGTGAATATCGGCGGCAATGCGCGCGGCGACCGTCTCACCACGCTGACCTATCTGCGCGGTCCCCGTGCCGGCATCTACACATTCACCGCCGGTCGCCTGACCATGGTCGAGGGCACGCCGCAGGTCGAGCAGCCGAAACCGGTGCGCGGGGCGAAGAAGAAGCGCGCGAGTTAATCGCGCGCCGGAGGGATCAGCCCTCTTACTCGGACTTCAGCTTCATCGATTTGATGAGTGCGCCATACCGCTCGTAATCGCTGCTCACCACCTTTGCGGCGGCGTCGCTGGGATCGCCGACAGGCGTGAAACCGATATCGCTCATGCGCTTGATGACGTCGGGGTCGCGAAGCGCCTTGACCAATTCGCCATTGATGCGATCGACGATCGGTTGTGCTGTTCCGTTGCGGACGAAGATGCCTTGCCACGCCTCGACCGAAACATCGGGATAGCGGGACGCCATCGGTGCCGCACCAGGGAACATCGGCAGTGCCGCCGGGCTCGTAACCGCCACGGCCTTGATCGATCCTGCGCGCACATGCTGCTCGACATTGGCTGGCGTATCGACCGAACAGGACAGCAAACCCGACATCAGGTCCGGTAGCGCCAGGCCGAAGCTGCGATAGGGGGCGTGGACGACATCCAGACTGCCGGCACGCTTGAACATCTCAAGCGCAAGATGCGGCGGCGAGCCGACGCCGTAGGTCGAGCAAGTCAGCTTGCCCGGTTGTTGCTTGGCATAGGCGATGAAGTCATCGAGCGAATTGATCGGAAGCTTTGGATTGACGATCAGGACATAGGGCGACATCGCCACTCTGGTCACGGCTTTCAGCTCTTTCATGGGATCGAAAGGCGATGGCGAGATCCAGGGATTGATGATCACGGCCGAGGTCGTCATCAGGATGCTGTAGCCGTCGGGATCGGCACTCGCCACCGACTGCGCGGCAATGGTTCCGGATGCGCCGGGCCGGTTCTCGACCACGATGGGCTGGGCAAAGGCGATGCGCAGTTTCTCGGCCAGGATACGTGCCACGACATCGATGGAGCCGCCGGGCGGAAAGCCGACAATGAGCTTGATGGGGCGGTCGGGATAATCCGCGAGCGCGGCGCCGGATGACAGCAGCGAAGCGACGCAGATCGCAATGAGGCGCAGGTAACGGCGCATGAATTCCTCCCTGGAGCGACGCCATTTTGGCGTCATTGTTGGAGCCGGAGCGCGTCCCGTGGGACGCGTTCCGGGATTGGGCCGGTGTTGTCAGGATGCGAGGCGATCGACCGCAGCAGGCATCTGCGGGTGCAGGATGCTGCGGAGCGCGCGTCTGAAATCATCTCCTGTGCCGGGCTTCAGTTCCGTGGCCCGCCAGGCGATGAAGCCGTCAGGCCGCACCAGCACCGCGCCTGTTGCGCCGACTCCGAACCGGTCGCTGAACGTGTTCTCCACGTCATCGACATCCGTTCCGATCAAATGGCAGGGGATATCGAGGCTGGACTCCGTGCCTGCTGCCTTCGCGATAGCCCGCCAGTCCTCGCCCTTTGCGCCGGCAAGGATGGAGAATTCGGCAGCAACGAGATCGAGTGTCGACAGCCGTTCTCCGTTTCGGTCGATCCAGACATGGGGTGCGCGGCATCCGGGCACACCGGACGGAATGTAGTCGGTGAAGGGATCGTTCACCTCCGGCGGCTTGCTGCCGTCGGGCACCACGGCTGTGGACTCATAGATGCTGCCGAGCTCCAGTCCGATGTGATTGCCGTAGCGGCTGGTCATCTGAAAGACTTCGGCGCGACCGACATCATCGACGGTGGTCTCGCCACGGGAGATCGCACCGAGTTTCCAGACCTGCTGGCGATTATGATAGGACTGATCGGCGACCCAGCGCGCAAACGGGCGTCGTTCGGTCTCATAGGTCGAGAGCAATTCGCGTCCGGCTTTGCCCTTCAGATAGAGTGCCAGCTTCCAGACCATATTGTGCATGCCCTGCACACCGGTATTGGCGCCAAGGCCTCCGGTTGGCGGGAACATATGCGCGGCATCGCCGACCAGGATGATCCGCCCGGAGATCAGATGGCGCCCCACCACCGCATTCATCTGCCACTTGCCGATCGATAGTACCTCGATCGCAAGATCAGGGATGCCGGCGCCGAGACGGATACGTTCGGCGCAGCGGTCCTTGTCGAAATATTCCGTCGACCATTCCGCTTCCGGCACTTCGAGCTGCGTCAGCCAACGGCCGCGCGCATCGAGCGGCTGGAACACGCCACGCGCCTGCTGGTTGGAGAAGAAATGCAGAATGCCGGTGCGGTCCTCGATGTGCTTTTCGAGATCCGCACGGAAGTAGCAATTGATGAAGTGGGCGATCTTCTTCGGGCCATCCATCTCCACCTTGAGTTTCTCGCGGAAAAAGCTGGATGCACCATCGGCAGCGATCAATGCCGGCGCGTTCAGCGAATAGACATCGCCGGTCGCTCGGTTGCGGACCCTGATTTCGACCTCCGATGCGCCATCTGCGTCACCCGAGATGATCTCCACCACCTCGTGATTGAAGCGGACATCCGCCAATCCCGTGCGGTCAATGGCTTTTCTGAGAACCGGCTCGATCATGTCCTGGGAGGACAGTACCGAACTGACCGGGCTGAGCTCCGGGCCGGCCCCTGCAAATCCCCGGGAGTCGAGATGGCCGGTCTGCTTGCCGACGATCGATTCCATGAAGCGGATCGGCGTCTTCCAGTTCGGCGGCAGGTCGAGGCCGCGCAACTCGTCATAGACCTCGCGTCCCCAGCCACGCGCGATCTCCATCGAGCGGGTGTTGAAATTGCGGGTCTTGGGGTGCCAGCTCGTCCGTTCGTTCCGCTCGAGTAGGATCGAGCGGAGACCGCATCGTGCAAGTTCGAGAACGGCGCCGAGACCGGTGGGGCCTGCGCCGACGACGATGATGGGGGCGACCTGATGATCGGAGACGTGCTCCTGGGCCATGACGATCTTCCTTGCTTATTATTAGAATGACGTTCATGTTTTTTAGAACGGCATTCTAGTTTGTCAAGCGGAGGTTTCGCTCGCCCTGAGCCGGCGAATATGGAACAAGGGGAGGGGCATAATTCCGGATGACGTCGTGCCAAAGCCACGCAGCACCAGCAGCTCAAAGAGCAGACAGCAAACCAAGGCGCGCGATCTCGAGCCGATCGTCCGTTTGCAGCGGGTGAATGCGCCCAAGCAGGCGCGTAGCGAAAAGCGGTTGCAGGACATCATCCAGGCTCTCGATGAATTGCTCGACGGCCGGACGTTTGAGGACATCACCATCCCGGACATCGCCGCGCGGGCCGGATGCGTCCCCGCGTCGATCTATGCGCGGTTTCGCGACAAGGCGAGCATCCTGGTGGCGCTGCATGAGTCGATCCGCGATCGTCAGATCGCCAATATCGACGAGAGCATGCGGCTCGAACGGCACGAGCACCAGCCGCTCGAGGAATCCATCTACAAGATCCTCCATAATCTCACGCGCTACTATTCGCGCCAGCGCAATCTGCTCCGCCCCGCTTATCTGCTCGGGGATGACGAGATCTATGAGCGTGCGTCCGCTTTGATCCTGCACGTGACCGACCGCATCAGCGCCATCGTGCGCCACCACATGAAGAAGGTTGACGGCGATGTCGTTGATCGGCGTGTCGAACTCGCCATGCGCGCGGTCTATGCGCTGCTGCAGCAACGGATGGTATTTCAGCGGGTTCAGACCGGCCGCTTCGTTCCCGAAACCGATGAGGCCATGGCGCGGGAGCTCAGCGCGCTGTTCATGCAGATCGTGACGCAGGGCCGCTGATCATCGTCGGCGGCTGGGGAGGGTGCCCGTATGACAGCAACTGGCAGCGAACTGGATTGCGAAGAGTTCATGATCCCGTCGGGCGATGCCGGGATCGATCTGTTCGTTCGCAACAAATATCCCCGCGGCATGACGCATTTCGAAGCCGGCCAAACGGTTCTGTTCGTCCATGGCGCGACCTATCCGGCTTCGACCAGTTTCGATCTGTCGCTCGACGGCTTCTCATGGATGGATTTCATCGCCGCGCGCGGCTTCGACGTCTATCTGCTCGATCTGCGCGGCTATGGCCGGTCGACGCGCCCGGCCGAGATGGATCGCCCCGCGCAGGACAATCCGCCGATCGTGCGCGGCGATGTTGCGCTCAGTGATATCGGTGCCGCCGTCCGGTTCATCCGGGCGCGGCGTGGCATTGCTGCGCTTTGCCTGATCGGCTGGTCATGGGGAACGACCCTGGTTGCCACCTACACATCGCGCAATCCCGATGAGATCGTGCGGCTGGTTCTGTTCGCGCCATTATGGCTGAGGCGCCCCGATGAACGAACGGCCGCCATGATCGGGCAGACCTTGCCCGCATATAGAACCGTAACGCCCGCCGAGGCGTATACGCGCTGGCTCACCGGCGTGCCGTCCGATGCACGGGAAACGCTCATTCCCGACGGGTGGTTCGAACGCTGGGCAGAGGCGACATGGGCGACGGATCCTCGCAACATGGCGGCCGATCCGCCATTCCTGCGCGCACCCAATGGCGTCATCCAGGATGTGGTCGATTATTACTACGCGGGGGTGCCGTATTTCGACCCGGCCGCAATACGGCCGCCGACGCTTCTCGTCAGTCCCGAATGGGACAACGATACGCCGCCTTATATGGCCCGCGCGCTTTTTGAGGCGCTACCGGCGCGTGCGACAAACAGGCTCGAAATGCTGCCGGAAGGTACGCACACCATGCTGATGGAGCGTCACCGATTGCGTCTGTTGGAGTGCGTCCAGGCGTTCCTTGCGGCGCCCTTGACGGGCTGACGGCCGGTTGACAGCAAATCTGTCTGTCCAGATTTTGCCGCAAGCCGGCCGCTGTGCGGCCGCACCGAATTCTGCAAATTACACGCTGTTTACGTCTTCCAGCAGGGCGCTGGCGGTCAGCCATTGCTCTTCCGCGCGGGCCAATGCATCGGCCGCGGCGGCGCGGGCTTTGGTGAGTTGTGCAGCCTGTTTGGGATCGCGCGTAAAAATGTCCGGCAGCGTGAGTGCGATATCGATCTTCTCGATGATCCCCCCGATGCGCTCCATCTCGGCCTCGGCTTCTGCGACCTGCTGTTTCGGTGAGACGCGTTTTTCTTTCGTGCGCGCCGGCTTGTCGTCGGTGGCAGCACGCTCGCGCGCTGGCGTACGCGGATCGCGCGTCTGCATCACCAGTTTGCGATAGTCTTCGAGATCGCCGTCGAAGCTGGTGACTGTCTTGTTCGCCACGACCCACAGTTGATCGGCACAGGCCTCGATCAGATAGCGGTCATGCGAGACCATGATCACGGCACCGGGGAACTCGTTGATGGCTTCGGCCAGCGCCGCGCGGCTGTCGATGTCGAGATGGTTGGTCGGCTCGTCCAGGATGATCATGTTCGGGCCGTAGAAGGTCGCGAGGCCGAGCAACAGGCGTGCCTTCTCGCCGCCGGACAGGCTCTTCACCACGGTATCGGCCGCCTTGCCCGAGAACCCGATATTGCCGGCGCGGGCGCGGACTTTCGACTCCGGCGCCTCGGGCATCAGCTTGCGGATATGATCGTAGACCGATGCGTCCATCACCAGCTCGTCCACTTGATGCTGGGCGAAATAGGCGACGGACAGCTTGTCCGCGCGGGTGACCGCGCCCGAGAACGGCTGCAGCTTGTTGGCGATCAGCTTCACCAGCGTCGATTTGCCGTTGCCGTTGGAGCCAAGCAGGGCAATACGGTCCTCTGTATCGACGCGGAGCGTCACCTTGCTGAGCACCGGTTTGCCCGGCTCATAGCCCACCGCGACATTGTCGAGAGCCAGGATTGGCGGCGAAAGCATCTTTTCGGGCGCGGGGAAGTGAATTTCGCGCACCTCATCGCTGACGATGGCAGCAACCGGCTTCATCCGTTCCAGCATCTTGACGCGCGACTGCGCCTGGCGGGCCTTCGAGGCCTTCGCCTTGAAGCGGTCGACGAAGTCCTGCAGACGCTTGCGTTCGGCCTGCTGGCGCTCGAAATTCTTCGCCTGCAGCGCTTCGCGATTGGCGCGGAATTCCTCGTAATTCGAATAGGTGCCGCGATAATGCACCAGCTTGCCGCGGTCGAGATGCAGGATCTCGTTCACGGAGACGTCGAGCAGATCGCGGTCATGGCTGATGACGATCACCGTGCGCGGATAGCTCGCCAGATGGTCCTCGAGCCACAACGTGCCTTCGAGGTCGAGATAGTTGGTGGGCTCGTCGAGCAGCAAGAGGTCAGGCGCTGCGAACAGCGTCGCGGCAAGCGCCACGCGCATGCGCCAGCCACCCGAGAATTCGGAACAGGAACGCAATTGATCTTCGGCCGAGAAGCCGAGACCGCTCAGAATGGCCGCGGCGCGGGCAGGGGCGGAATGGGCGTCGATATCGACAAGGCGGGTCTGGATTTCGGCGATCCGGTCCGGATCGGTTGCCGTCTCGGCTTCGGCGAGCAGGGTGTGACGTTCGATATCGGCCTTGAGGACGACGGTGATCAGGCTTTCCGGTCCGTCGGGCGCTTCCTGTGCGAGGTTGCCGATCCGCCAGCGCGGGGGGATCACGATGCTGCCGCCCTCAACGGAGAGATCACCGCGAATGGCATGGAACAGGGTCGATTTTCCGACGCCATTGCGGCCGATGAAACCGACGCGTGCGCCGGGGGCGATCTGCACCGTGCTGCTGTCGATCAGGAGCCGGCCGGCGATGCGGATGGAAATGTCATTGATGGAAAGCATGCGGCGTTGTCACCGCTACAACGCGCAAAGGCAACCGGGATTTGCGCTCAGGCGCCCTCGTCGTCGCGCTGCCGCAACTCGCTCAACAACATCTGCAGGCGAGAGGGCATGGGCTCGTCGGTTCCCATGTCCCGGCGCAGGCGCTCTGCGATGGCGTTGCAGATCGCCGCAGCGGTCGTGCGGTCCATCTCGTCATCGCCGTCATTTGAGAAAGGTGAAGTCATGTCCATCCGAGAATGTCCGTTGCCGTACTGATAGCGAGGCAAGTCATGCGAGCGAAAAATGTTTCGCAATTCCCGGATTTCAGCGTGTTTGATTCAAGAAAGGATGAAATATCCACAGCCGTGTGCGAAAAACGCCCGGCCGAAATGGCCGGGCGTTCCTTTGGTAAATTCCTAGTAGCAGCGATTTACCGTCCGCCAGCGCGGGCCCCAGGGGGTGGGGACGACCCGCCGGACCCAGCAGCCGCCACCGCCGTAATAGTAGGAGCCGCCGGCGAAGCGCGGGCCGCCATAAAAGCGAGGCCCACCCCAGCCGCCGCCATGCCAGCCGCCTCCGTGCCAGCCACCACCACCGTGCCATCCGCCGTGTCCGCCCCAGGCGGAGGCGGAGGTCGGCGCCAGAGCTGCGGCGCCCAAGGCTGTCGCAGCGACCAAAGTCAGTGCAATCTTGCGGAACATCGTCATCTCCATCGATCTGGCACGTCCTTGGCCGGTGGATCGCCGCCGGTAGCGGTGGGGCGTGCTCTGGGGGGCACGCTAGACCCCTCAAACTGAATGCAGGTCGGTCAGGCCCTTTAGAAATGGTTCATCTGGGTGACATTTTGGACAGTTCCGCGACAGCTGCCCTAGGCGTGGGAGGGCAGCCACATTGGGACGGATCGCTTGCGGGGCGCGGAGCGCACCGATATAAGCCGCCATCTTTCCAACTGCCGTTATTCGAGGATGAACCATGGCCATCGAGCGTACCTTTTCGATTCTGAAGCCCGACGCGACCGAGCGTAATCTGACCGGCGCGATCAATGCGCTGATCGAGAAGGCCGGTCTGCGCATCGTCGCGCAGAAGCGCATCCGCATGACCCGCGAACAGGCCGGCACCTTCTACGCCGTCCACAAGGAGCGTCCGTTCTTCGGCGAGCTCGTCGATTTCATGACCTCGGGTCCGGTCGTCGTGCAGGTGCTGGAAGGCGAAGGCGCGATCCTGAAGTATCGTGACGTGATGGGCGCCACCGATCCGTCGAAGGCCGCCGAAGGCACCATCCGCAAGGCTCATGCCAAGTCGATCGGCGAGAACTCGGTGCACGGTTCGGACGCTGCCGAGACTGCTGCGATCGAAATCGCGCAGTTCTTCTCGGGCAACGAGATTGTCGGCTAGGCTTCGGTCGAATTAAACTGTCTGCCGGCGCGCGGGGGCGCGCCGGCATTCATTAAACGAACAAACGAAAGAGGGGCGCGCGGTGGACTGGATACTGCAAGTTTTCGACCCGGCAACGATCAAGTCGGTTTTCACTCAGTTTCAAGTCGAGATGCAGCATCCCGCCTTCTGGGTTGCCGTCGGCAAGATCATCTGGATCAACGTGCTGCTGTCAGGTGACAATGCGCTCGTGATCGCGCTGGCCTGCCGTGGCCTCGAGCCGAAGCAGCGCATGTGGGGCATGATTCTTGGCGCTGCCGCTGCTGTCATTCTCCGTATCATTTTCACGGGCATCGTCGCCTCGCTGATGGCGCTGCCCTATCTCAAGCTGGTCGGCGGCCTCGCGCTGATCGTCATCGCCGCCAAGCTGCTGGTGCCCGAACAGGAAGAAGAGGATGGCGTGAAGGCTGCCTCGCATCTGTGGGCGGCCGTGCAAATCGTGGTCGTCGCCGACATCGTGATGAGCCTCGACAACGTCATCGCCGTGGCCGCTGCCGCCAATGGCAGCGTGCCGCTCCTGATCCTCGGCCTTGCCGTCAGCGTGCCGCTGATCGTCGCCGGTGCCGCGCTGATCATGGCGCTGCTGACCCGTCTACCGGTACTGGTCTGGCTCGGTGCTGCACTGCTTGGCTGGGTCGCGGGCGAGGTGATCGCCACCGATCCGGCGGTTCTGCCGGCACTGCACGCCTTCTTCGGCGGTGCGCTCGGCACCAGCCTCGACGGCGTATTTGCGTCGCTCGGCAGCGGCATTCGCTTCACCGGTGACGGCACGGGCGGCGAGATCGTCTGCGGTTTGCTTGGCATCGTCGTGGTGCTGGCGGTCGGCGCCCTGTGGCGTCGCCGCAGCATGGCCGCGCACGCAGAGCAGGCGGCTTGACCCGCCTGTCAAAGAACAGCTTTCGAATTCTAAACGGGCGCTTCGCGCCCGTTTTCTTTAGTGAAGCAGCTTTCGCTCGTGTGCCTTGACGATGCCGACCACCGTCTCGTTGACCGGCGTTGGGACGCCAAGCGGCTTACCGAGCCGTGGGATCGAACCGTCGATGGCGTCGATCTCGCAGCGCCGGCCGGCCTCGTAATCCAGCAGCATCGATGGCTTGGCATGCGGGATCTTTCCGCCGAGCTTGCGCACATGTTCGACGGGATCGCCGACATCGAGCGTAATGCCGGAGGCGCGGGCAACGGCGATTGCTTCCTCGGCGCAGCCGCGCGCCACCTTCCATGCATCGGCGTCGTCGATGATCTGGCCGATGGTCAATCCGGTGGTGCAGGACGTGCCGGAGAAGGCGACGTTCATGATCAGCTTCTCCCACACCATCTGCTTGATGTCGTCGAACAGGGCGACCCTAAAGCCGGCCGACTCCCAGATTTTCGCCGATGCCTGCACCAGCTGTTTCGGCAAGCCCGCATAGCTGCCGAAGCGGATCATCTCCATGCCATTGTGATGCACATGGCCGGGCCCGCGCATCGAGGCGCCGAAGCCGCCGACCACGCCGACGGCGATACGATCTGCGCCGAGGATCGGGGCTGCGAGTTCGGGAGAGCCAAGGCCGTTCTGGATCGTCTGCACGACAGTTTCGGGGCCAAGCAGGGGAGAGCAGCTTTTGGCTGCTGCTTCGACGTCGAAGGCTTTCGTGGCGATGATGACGAGATCGCAGGAACCGATCCCGTCGGTGGTGGTCGATCCATGGATCGGCACGGTGCGGTCGCCGCTGATGCCCTCGCAGCGCAGACCTTTGGTGTTCATGGCCTCGGCATGATCGGGCCATGCGGTGACCGCGTGAACCTCGTGGCCTGCATCGACCATCAAGGCCGCATAGACCGATCCCATCGCGCCGCAGCCGACGATTGCGACTTTTGCCATTCGTTCACTCCCTGTCATTCGGCGGCGTTTCGATCGCACGCTTCGATTATGGCAGGTTACTTCGGCAGGGCCCGCTCGACCAATGCAATCGGAGATGCCGGTTGTCCGCTCTGCATGATGGCGTGTACGACATAGCGCAGCGGTCCCGGCGTGACAGCGTCGAGTGGCCAGCAGGTTGTCAGCGCCAATCCTGTTTCATCGGCATGTGCATCGATATTCGAGGCATCGAAGGCCACGACCGAGGTGCCGGTGACCCGATAGCGAAACGATTGGCCGTCGCGGCGTGTTACGTCAATGAGATCGCCAGTTACGACATTACCAAGAAAACGGAAATGCGTGTCGCGATGTGCCGAATAGATGGCGATGCCACGCTCGCCAGCTTCCGGCGTGTTCTCCACATGGCCGGGACCGAAAGCGAGAGCCTGCCCGCTGCTTCCATGCAGCGCGATGGCGCTGGCATGCAGCCGCTTCACTTCGATACGGGCTACCGGCCATGTATCCGCCCATGACCATGGCTTCACTGGATGGCCGCTCGCGAGAGAACGCGCGAAAGCACGTTCGAGCAGGACCTGAGCGAGCATCGCCTTGGCATGGATATAGATGCCCTGGCCGAACAGGATGGCGCCGATCAGCGCGAGCGCGGCGGCGGTGATGCGGAGCATGATGGCGTCCTTGATGAGATCGATCGACGAATGAAGAGGCGCGGGGCCCAGGGGAGGCCGCGCGCCGTGAAGGAGCGAGGCTCCTCCATCATCGCCGTCAGCGGGGAACAATCCGACGGCGACCGAAGACGAGAAGCATCAGGCTGAGCGACAGCATTACGAGACCGAGCAGCATCTTCAGCTCCGCATCGGTGGCCGTTTTAGGCAGTTGCACGGTGGCTGGCTGTGCGATCGGCGCGGGCTGCGGAACCTTCGCGGCTGCCACCTGAACACGGGCGTCTCCGGTCTCGGCGCGGCGCTCCGTGAGCGGCGCAGGCAATGGTTGGCGCTCGCCGAAGACCTTGGCGAAGTCCCAGCCGGCCGGCAGGTTGAGCGGCAGCTCGGATTGTTTGAGCGGCTCGCCGGCCGGACGCGTGATTGCCTTGTCGACGGCAACCAGACTCGTCAGGCGCGTGACCAGCTGATGTTCGAGCGCGAGCGAGAGGATGGCGCTGTCCGCATCGGCCGGCTTGATCCTGTTCATCGTTCGCGCCACTTCGGCGTCGTCGATCATGCGGCGTGCCCACACTTTGGAGAGCCCCTTGCCCTCGGCCGCGCGATCGATCGGCAGCGTCACGGCCCAGGGTTGATCGCCGATGCGGCCCTTGATCGTGACATTGCCTGCGAGCCGGTCGAGACGCGCGGCCAGCACCAGCGGTTCGCCGCGATAGAGATCGGGCAGGACCGCCGGTGTGAGATCGGCCTTGGCTTCCGAGAAGGTCGCAGAGAGGCCAGTGACGACAGGGTTTTCGAGCTTGCCAAACAGGTCGCGCATCCGCTCCTCGACCTGCGCGGTCGAACCGATGTGTGTGAAGGTGCCGCGGCCGAGTTCGGCAGCGCGCGTCATCAGGAAGGTGTTCGGCGCCGAACCGATACCCACCATGAACACCCGCGAACGGCCGCGCAGCGCCGTGATGGTATCAAACAGCTGTTGCTCGTTGCCGATGGCGCCGTCCGTCAGGAACACGACCTGACGCAGAAGGCCGCTGTCGCCATTCGCCTCATCATTGAGCGCTGCGCGCATCGCCGGCACCATTTCGGTGCCACCCGCGGCCTGCAGGCCGCCGACGAAAGACGTCGCACTGCCGATATTCGCGCTGTCCGCCGGCACCGATGCCGGGAACAGCATGCTCATGGTGTGATCGAAACGGATGACGTTGAAGCGATCGCTCGGCTGTAGCCGCCCGAGGGCGTAAGTCAGGCTGGCTTTGGCCTGAACGATCGAGGTGCCGCCCATGGAGCCGGAATTGTCGATCACGAAGATGACCTCGCGTGGCATCGGCTTCTGCTCGCCCTGCGCTGCGGGGGGCGTGACAAAGGCCAGGAGATAATCGGACTTGCCGACATGTTCGCGGAACAGGCCCACCGAGGGCGCCTTTTCGGCGGCCGGTTTCCAGCTCAGTTCGAAATCGCGGTCGGCCGGCACGGGACCGTCGGCGAGCGTGACGATCCGCGTGCTGTTGTCAGGGCTGTGGATATTGACGCGGTGATGATGGCTGGTGACGTCGCCGAGCGGGAAGCCGGCCTGCAGACGTACCGTGATGGTCGTCGGATTGACCGCGGCATTCTGCGCGGGATCGAGAACGGGCTGGGTGATGCGATCGCGATCCGGCACCGGATCGGAAGAAGCGGTGCCCCAGCCGCCGCCGTCGGCACGGAGATCGACGGTCTGCACGATCGGCGCCGGCTTGTAGCGGGGGGCGACGACCATGGGGATGCGCAGCGAGAAGTCGTTGCCGTTCTGGCGCACCGGCTCCTGATATTCGATCTGTACCAGCACCGTTTCGCCGGGGCCGATATTGGCGACGGCATTGGTGAAGATGTTCGGCCGCTGCTGTTCGGTGAGCGCCGCCTTTTGGCCGGCCTGCCTGGCCTGCTCATAGATCGCGCGGGCCTGTTGGCGCTCCTTGATGTCGCCGACCACGACGCGGTCGCCGATCACCAGCTTGAGCGTATCCACCGCGCCGCCTTGCGGCAGCGGATACATGTAGGTGGCCTCGACCCAGTCCTGGGTCGGGTTGCGGAATATCTGGGTGATGCGGGCACGCATGGTCGGGCCCGACACGGTGAGATCGACATCGATGCCGAGACGGGTGGCTTCAAGCCTGCCGTTCTCCGTGTTGATCAGCAGCGCGCCGGAGCGGGGCGCATCGTCGCGGGCCATGGCCGCAGGCTGAGCCGACCATGCAGGGCGCAGATCGAACAGCAGCAATCCGACGCCAAGCATGAAAGCGGCGAGGCCGCCCAGCGCGAACAGCAGGATCTGCTCCAGCAGCTCCGGCAATCCGGTGACCCCGCGAAGGTCGTCGGCGTCATGTTGATGGTGATCGGTGGTCGTCATGAGAAGCGCTCCCGGAGGCATTTGCGATGGGCAAAGTCTTGCGGAACGCGGGCCCGGCGGACGAGCGTGATGATCGGCAATGATTGGCCGCAAACCGCCGGCGGCCTTGCTCGGGCATGGCGCATTTGTGCGGTTTTGTGCCGCCTTGTCCGTCTGCTATTGTGCGGAGTGCACCGACAGGGACCACGATGCAGACGCCTGACAAGCAACTTTCCGACGAGCAGAGCCGGGAAATTGCCGCCATCATCCGCGAGGAAATCGCGCGCCGCCGCATCTCGCGGCAGACGCTGGCCGAACAGGCCAAGCTAAGCATCTCGACGCTGGAGAAGGCGCTCGGCGGACGGCGGCCTTTCACGCTGGCGACCACCGTGCGGCTCGAGGAAGCTCTCGGCGTATCGTTGCGCAGGGGAGGCGATACGCCCGCCGCTGCGCCGGCCAATGGTAATGGGGATGTCGCGCCTGACAGTCTCGGCGCCTATTCGCGGCGCTCCATGAGCTGGATCGCCGGCGCCTATGTCACGTTGCGGCCGTCATTCGGCGAGGCCGGGGCGATCTATGCCTATCGCACCGAGATTGCGTGGGATGCGATGGGGTCATGCTACGAATTTCGCGAGGCCGAGCGGCAGGATGCAGCCTATACGCAATTCGGTGAGGTGTCGGTGCCGAACCAGTCGGGCCACATCTATTTCGTCACCAACCGGAATGGCCAATTTCGCCTGATCACGGTATCGCGGCCGACCATTGCCGGCGAGATGTACGGGATCATCAACACGCTGCTTGCCGGCCGCGGCTCGCTGCTGACGCCGATCGCGGCGCCCATTGCCTATGTGCCGATGGGTGGGATCGCCGAGCCGAGCTATGGGCGTATCTCCGCAGGCGCGCCGAACTACGATCGGTATCGCGCGCATCTGCAGAAGATCATGGATGAGCCGTTCGCCGTCTTCTTGCCGGGCTAGCTTCGTAGATTGCCGCGCCGCGTGGCAATCACGACTTCTTCTTTTGCTTCACAGCTTTTGGCGCTGCGGCCTTCTTGCCTTTGGCAGCTTTCTTCGATGCTTTGGCGACGGCGGTTTTCTCGGCCGCTGCCTTCGCAGCTTCGGTTGCCGCTTTTGCGGTGAACGCCTCGGTCGCCATCCGCATCGAGCGGGCAAAGCTGTCGGCGGCATTGTCGGCCGACATCTGTAAGCGACGTGCAGCGGCTGTGCCTTGCTCCATCACGTCCTTGGCAGCCCGCTTGTAGCGCTCCTTTGTACCGGCATCCTTGGCCTTAGCGGCGAGGCCGGCGAAGTGATCGCGGCGCGCCTTGATGGCGGCGAGGATCGTCTTGTTCTGCTGCTTTGCGGTCTGCCGGATGACCACATCGATATCGGCGCCCGCCATGCTCACGTCCTTGTGTCGTTTGAAGAATTCCATCGCAACGCTGTTGTTACGACCTTGTTATGGCTAATCACGGCTTTGCAAATAACGCGTTAAGACAGATCTGTCGCCGCTTCTTTGTCCTTCCCGGCGGGACGAACGTTCAAGATGCTGTCGCCGGTGTGACGTAGCAATTGGATATCCGATCCCACAAGCCAGCGAGGAGTTTTGCAGATGGGTACAATCACCACCAAGGACGGCACGGAAATCTTCTACAAGGACTGGGGCACCGGGCAGCCGATCGTCTTTCATCACGGCTGGCCGCTCAGCGCGGACGACTGGGATGCCCAGATGATGTTCTTTCTGAACAACGGCTATCGTGTCATCGCCCACGACCGCCGCGGCCACGGTCGTTCGACCCAGACGGCCACCGGCAACGAGATGGACACCTACGCAGCCGATGTGATCGAGCTTGCCGATGCGCTGGACCTCAAGGACGCCGTGCATATCGGCCACTCCACCGGTGGCGGTGAAGTCGCCCGCTATGTGGCCCGTGCCAGGAAGGGCCGGGTCGCCAAGGCCGTGCTGGTCGGCGCCGTGCCGCCGATCATGCTGAAGACCGCAAACAATCCCGGCGGCCTGCCGCTCGAAGTGTTCGACGGTTTCCGCAAGGCGCTCGTGGACAATCGTGCGCAGTTCTACGTCGATGTCCCCACCGGTCCGTTTTATGGCTTCAACCGTCCGGGCGCGAAGGTCTCGCAGGGCGTCATCGACAACTGGTGGCGGCAGGGCATGGCCGGCGGTGCCAAGGCCCATTACGATTGCATCAAGGCGTTTTCGGAGACCGACTTCACCGAAGACCTGAAGGCGATCGACGTGCCCGTGCTCGTGATGCATGGTGACGACGACCAGATCGTGCCTTACGCGGACTCCGCGCCGCTGACGGTCAAGCTGCTCAAGAACGGCACGCTGAAGACCTATCCGGGCTTCCCGCACGGCATGCTGACCACTCATGCGGACGTGCTCAACCCTGATCTGCTGGCCTTCGTGAAGGGCTGACGCTTTGTAGCCCGGATGGTGCCACGCTCCATCCGGGCTACAAGTCTGCGTTTTAGATCACCGTCGGTGCGATCAGGTTGTCGTCGCTGCCGATGCAGGCGGTGGTCTTTGTCACGGCGCCATCGATTTCGATACCGTCCGTCGCCAGCAGATGGAGCGCCTGCGGATAGATCTGATGCTCGACGCCGAGCACGCGGGCAGCGAGCGTATCGGGCGTATCGTCGGTTGCGACCGGCACCGCGCCCTGCATCACGATCGGGCCGGCATCTGTCTCCGGGATCACGAAATGCACGGTCGCGCCGGAGATCTTCACTCCGGCGCGCAGAGCCTGGCCGTGCGGATCGAGGCCGGGGAACGACGGCAGCAGCGACGGGTGGATGTTGAGCATCCGGCCATACCAGTGCTGGACGAATTCCGCCGTGAACAGGCGCATGAAGCCGGCGAGGCAGATCAGCTCGATGCCGTGCTCGTCGAGCGCCGCCGTCAGCAGTTTCTCGAAGCCCGCACGATCCTTGCCGAACGGTTTGCTCTCGATCACCAGCGTCTTGATGCCATTGGCCGCCGCATTGGCGAGGCCGGGGACATCGGCGCGGTTCGAGATCACGAGGGCGATTTCGGCAGGAAAGCCTTCGGCCGAGGCGGCCTCGATCAGCGCGGACATGTTCGAGCCGCGGCCCGAAATCAGGATGGCGACGCGGCGCATGTCGGGCCTCACAGCTTCAGGTCGAGATGCCCGTCATAGACGACGCGCTCGTCGCCCCTGGCTTCGATCACATCGCCGAGCAGCGCGACGGTCTCGCCGCTGTCGCGAAGGATATCCATCACCTGGCTCACGGCCTCGCGCTTGACGATGGCGATCATGCCGATGCCGCAATTAAAGGTGCGCAGCAATTCGAGCTCGGCGATGTCGCCTTCAGCGGCCAGCCACTTGAACACCGGCAGGACGTTGAGCGCCGGAAGGTCGATGCGCACGCCGAGCCCCGATGGCAGCACGCGCGGAATGTTGTCGGTGAAGCCGCCGCCGGTGATATGGGCGAGACCCTTCACGGCGCCGGTCTCGCGGATCGCGCGGAGGCAGGACTTGACGTAGAGCCTGGTCGGCGTCAGCAGCGCGCCGCCGAGTGTCATCACGGGCGAGAACGGCGCCTTGTCGGCATAGGAGAGACCGGTGCGCTCGACAATCTTGCGGACCAGCGAAAAACCGTTGGAATGCACGCCGGAGGAGGCCATGCCGATGACGGCATCGCCGACGGCAATATCCTTGGTCGGCAACAGCGTGCCGCGCTCGGCGGCGCCGACCGAGAAGCCGGCGAGGTCGTAGTCGCCGTCCTTGTAGAGACCCGGCATTTCTGCCGTTTCGCCACCGATCAGGGCGCAGCCGGATTCGCGGCAACCCTCGGCGATGCCGGCGACGATGGAGGCAGTGGCTTCCGGATCGAGCTTGCCGCAGGCGAAGTAGTCGAGGAAGAACAGCGGTTCGGCACCCTGGACCACGAGGTCGTTCACCGACATGGCGACGAGGTCGATGCCTATGCCGTCATGGACGCCGGCCTCGATGGCGATTTTCACCTTGGTGCCGACGCCGTCGGTGGCGGCCACCAGCACCGGATCCTTGAAGCCGGCCGCCTTGAGGTCGAACAACCCGCCAAAGCCGCCGATCTCGGCATCGGCGCCGGGGCGGGCGGTGGCTCGCACCATCGGCTTGATCAGGTCGACCAGCCGGTTGCCCGCATCGATGTCGACGCCCGCATCCGCGTAAGTGAGGCCTTTTTTCTGGTCGGTCATGCCCGGTATCCTGGCGAGGTGCGAAATTGTGAATTTTCCGCTGGTTACGTCGTAATTTGCCCTCGCGCAATGGCTCGTAAACGCTATCCCGGCTACTATCTAGGCGTTATGCCGGTCAGAGCCGCGATGCTCGGATTCTGGCACAGGCCGGAGCCGGAAGACGCCAGTTGAGCATCCCCAATATCATCACCTTGGGCCGCATTCTGCTGGTTCCCATCGTCGTCTGGGCGATCGCATCCGGCCAGATGGAGGTCGCATTTGCGGTCTTCGTGATCGCCGGCGTCAGCGACGCCGTGGACGGCTTTCTCGCCAAGCGCTTCAACATGGCCAGCGAACTCGGGGCCTTGCTCGATCCGCTGGCTGACAAGGCCCTTCTCGTCTCGATTTATGTGTCCCTGGGGATATGGGGGGCAGTGCCGCGCTGGCTGGTGATTCTGGTGGTGTCGCGGGATATCATGATCGTGGGTGCCGTGATCGTCTCCTGGCTCTTCGGCAAACCGATCCCGATGAAGCCTTTGATGGTCTCGAAACTCAATACGGTGGCTCAGGTGGCATTCGCCGCCCTGGTTCTCGCGGCGCTCGGATTTGGTTTCAATTCGTCGCCTTACGATTTGATTTTAATGGGTTTTGTGACTGTCCTGTCGCTCGCTTCCGTAGGCCTCTACCTGGTCGAGTGGGTACGGCACATGAGCACGATCGAGACGGGCGCGCGCCCTGAGTAATTGCCGGCGAGCCGGCCTGGAGTATCTGCGTGTCTGTCCGCGTCCAACCTCGTCAACTGGCATTTGCGCTGCCTCATGCGGAGAGTATGGCGCGCGATGACTTTCTCGAAGGCTCGGCCAATGCGGAGGCATTGGGGCTGATCGACGGCTGGCCGGACTGGCCGAACCGGGTCATGCTGCTGGCCGGGCCGGAAGGTTCCGGCAAAAGCCATCTCGCAGCGATCTGGGCCGAAGAGGCCGGTGCGCGTTCGACCATGGCCCATGCCCTGACGGCCGCGACCGTGCCCGGCGCGCTGGCAACCGGGGCGGTCGTGGTGGAGGACCTGACCCCGGACAGTTTCGATGAACGGGCGCTCTTTCATCTCCTCAATCTCGCGCGCGAAGACGGTGCTTACGTGCTCATCACCGCCCGGACTGCGCCGGTCGCGATGGAGATCGGGCTGCGCGACCTGCGCTCGCGCTTACGCGCCGTGCCGGTGGTGCAGCTCAAGGCGCCGGATGACCATCTCTTCAAGGCGCTGATCGTCAAATTCTGCGCCGACCGCCAGATGACCATCGACGAGGGCACGCTCAATTACATTGCAAGCCGAATCGAGAGGTCCTTCGTTGCAGCACGCCAGACCGTGGAACTGCTCGACACCGAGGCGCTGCGGCTTGGCCGGCCTGTCACGCGGGCGCTCGCTGCCGAACTCTTGCGCGAATCCTGAGTTTCGTATCGGGTGCGCAGCTTCGCACCGCAGCGAATATGCGCCTTGACGCCGGCCAGCGTCAGTTCCTCAATGTCATTGAACCGTCATGTAGCTAACACATTGTTCGCGGTGATTGGCTGCTAGCGCTCATTTCTCGAATTGGATGGATTACGACCTGATGGACTCTGCAGAAGAGATTGCGATTGAAGAGAAAAAGGGTGAAGCGAAGGCGGCAGAGGCGATCGCATCGGGACCCGAACGCTTCATCAATCGCGAACTCTCCTGGCTGCACTTCAATCGTCGCGTTCTGGAGGAGTCCGTTAATCCCGGCCATCCCGCGCTGGAACGCGTCCGCTTCCTGTCGATTTCGGCCAACAATCTCGACGAGTTCTTCATGGTGCGCGTCGCCGGCCTGAAGGCCCAGGTACGCGAAGGCATCACCGAGCGCAGCCCGGACGGGCTGACGCCGGCCGAGCAGCTCGTGCTGATCAATCATTCGGTGTCCAAGCTTGCCGCCGACCAGCAGGCGATCTGGCGCGAACAGCGCAGCATGCTTGCCGATGCCGGTATTGTCCTGCTCGATGGCAAGGACGTCACCAGGGCAGAGCGCAGCTGGATCGAGGATCACTTCCTCCACAACATCTTCCCGCTGCTGACCCCGTTGGCGATCGACCCTGCGCATCCGTTCCCGTTCATTCCGAATCTCGGCTTCACCATCGCGCTACATTTGACGCGCGTAGCGGACGGTAAGACGATGAACGCGCTGATCCGCATGCCTGGCAAGATCGACCGCTTCATCCGTCTTCCCAATCCCGGCAAGGATGGCGAAGTTCGCCTGATCACGCTCGAGCAGGCGACGAGCCTGTTCATTGGACGTCTCTTCCCCGGTTATGTCGTGCAGGGGCAGGGCGCATTCCGCATCATCCGCGACAGCGAGCTGGAAGTCGAAGAAGAAGCCGAAGATCTCGTCCGCCTGTTTGAGTCCGCGCTGAAGCGCCGCCGTCGCGGTTCGGTGATCCGGCTCGAGATCGAAGCCGCCATGCCGGTGGAATTGCGCGCCTCGGTGCAGCGAGCGCTGGCGACGTCCGATGACGAAATCCTGCTGGTCGATGGCATTCTCGCCATGAACGAGGTCTCACAGCTCACGCGACTCGATCGTTCGGATCTCGAATTCGTGCCCTATGTGCCGCGTCATCCCGAACGCGTGCGCGACCACGGCGGCGATATCTTCGCGGCGATCCGACAGAAGGATCTCGTCGTCCATCATCCCTATGAATCCTTCGACGTCGTCGTTCAGTTCCTGCAGCAGGCGGCGCGCGATCCCGATGTCGTTGCCATCAAGCAGACGCTGTATCGCACCTCCAACAACTCGCCGATCGTTCGCACGCTGGTGGAGGCCGCGGAAGCCGGCAAGTCGGTGACGGCGCTGGTCGAATTGCGTGCGCGCTTCGATGAAGAGGCCAACATCCGCTGGGCCCGCGATCTCGAACGAGCTGGCGTGCAGGTGGTCTATGGTTTCCTCGAACTGAAGACACACGCGAAACTGTCGCTGGTGGTGCGCCGCGAGGGTGGTGCACTGACGACTTATGTCCACACGGGCACCGGCAACTATCATCCGGTCACGGCGCGTATCTACACCGACCTGTCCTTCTTCACATCGGACCCTATCATCGGCCGCGATGTCGCGCGCGTTTTCAACTACATCACCGGATACGCGGAGCCGAGCGATATCGAGAAAATGGCGGTGTCGCCATTGACGCTGCGCAAGCAGATGATCGATCACATCAAGGGCGAGGCCGAATTCGCGCGCGCAGGCAAGCCGGGCGCGATCTGGCTCAAGATGAACGCGCTGGTCGATCCCGGTATCATCGATGCGCTTTATGAGGCGTCGAAAGCCGGCGTTTCGATCGAACTCGTCGTGCGCGGTATTTGCTGCTTGCGGCCCGGTGTGCCTGGACTGTCGGAGAACATCCGGGTCAAATCGATCATCGGCCGTTTCCTCGAACACTGCCGCATCTATTGCTTCGGTATGGGCTACGGTCTGCCGAGCCCGAAAGCGGCAGTTTACATCTCTTCTGCCGACATGATGCCGCGCAATCTCGATCGCCGCGTCGAGGTGCTGTGTCCGCTACAGAATCCGACGGTGCATACGCAGGTGCTTGAACAGATCATGGTGGCCAACCTCAAGGACACCGAGCAGAGCTGGCAATTGTTGCCGGACGGATCGTCAACGCGTATGAAGGCCGCGAAGGGTGAGGAACCCTTCAATGTGCACAACTACTTCATGACGAATCCGAGTCTGTCCGGCCGTGGAAAGTCGCTTGAGAAATCATCGCCGCGGCGGCTCACACGCCGTTCCGAACGTCAGCAATCGTCGTAAGGAAACGGTCACGTGGTAGCGCGCACGCGCCAACGCGCCCCCAGCGTTGCGGTCATCGATATCGGTTCCAACTCGGTTCGTCTCGTTGTCTATGAATCGCTGGCCCGCAGTCTCGTCACCATCTTCAACGAGAAGGCTCTGTGCGGTCTTGGCCGCGAGGTGCAGAGCACCGGGCTCCTGGCCAGGGACGCCGTCGACAGGGCCTTGATGGCGCTGCGGCGCTTTCGTGCGCTGTGCAAGATCATGAAGGTCGGTCGCGTCTACGCGATCGCGACCGCGGCGGCGCGCGATGCCAGCAATGGTCCGGAGTTCATCGCTGCGGCGGAGAAGATCTGCGGCTGTGAAATCCAGATCATCTCCGGTCCGCGCGAAGCAAAACTCTCTGCACTCGGTGTAATCTCCGGCGTGCACAAGCCGAATGGTCTTGTTGGCGACATGGGCGGTGGTTCGCTCGAACTCATCGATGTGCGCGGCAATTCGCTGCGACAGGGCATTACGCTGCCGCTCGGCGGTCTCGCCTTGCAGGATGCTTCGAAAAATTCTCCGAAGCGTGCCGAGCGCATCGTTACCAAAGCCCTTGCCGATGTTGAGCAGCTAAAGGCTTGCGTAGGTCGCAATTTCTATGCCGTGGGCGGCACATGGCGCGCACTCGCGCGACTTCACATTCTGCAGAGCGGTTATCCGCTGAAGGTGATGCACGGCTATACGATTTCAGCCGCCGATGCGCTCAGCTTCGTGCGCCGCGTACGCCGCTTCGCAGCGGCCAATATGCTCGCCGATATCGAGACCATCACCGAGGCGCGCCAGCCGCTGCTGGTCTATGCCGCGCTGCTGCTCGAACATATCATCCGTATAGGCAAGCCGAAGGCGATCGTGTTCTCGACCTATGGCGTTCGTGAGGGCATGTTTTACGAGATGTTGTCTCCTGCGCAGCGGGCGGAGGATGGCTTGCTTGGCGCAGCAGAGACAATGAACAGACTCTATTCCCGCTCGGCACGCCATGCGCAGGAGCTGAGCGCATGGAGCGATCACTTCGTTCGCATCGCCAGGCTGCCGGAGACCGACGACGATCGGCGGCTGCGCCGTGTCGCCTGTCTGTTGTCCGATATCGGTTGGCGCGTGCACCCCGATCACCGCGGTGAGCAGACGCTGCATTTGATCACTAATGGCAATTTTGGCTCGATCGACCATCACGGCCGGGCCTTCCTCGCACTGTCGGTCTACTACCGTTATGCCGGCTTCAGCGCCGAGAACGAGCCGCCGGAAATCGTCCGCTCGCTGGTGACGCCTGCGCAGGTGGAACGTGCGCGTCTGCTCGGTGCGCTGTTCCGCGTGGCTCATCTGATCTCAGCGGCGCAGCCCGGCGTTTTGCCGGCTGCGCATTTCACGGTGCAGGATCGCAAGATGATGCTCGTCTTCGAGCATCGCCTGGTCGATCTCGTCGCCGACCGCGTCGGCAGCCGCTTCAAGCAGCTCGCGCGACTGGTCGGCAAGTCCGGATCGGTCGTGCGGCGATAGGCCTTGGTCTTGCGGTCAATTTTGCACGCCGGGACGCGGCGGGTTCGCGTGCCGGGCTCGCCAGGTAGCAGCTTCCGTTGCGGGTTTTGATAGTGTTGCCGATTGCAGCGCGGCGTGACTCTCGCATGCCGTCCGTATACGACTCTCCGGTGCGGCCGTTTTGGTCCACGCGGCAAGTGCATGCGATTTCCGGACCGGGAGAGTCGAAATGTCAGCCCTTCTCATCAACCTCATCGTTCAACTCATCAGCGGAGCGATTGGCGGCAATGTTGCCGGTCGTGCGTCGACGTCCATCGATCTCGGTACGATCGGCAACACGATCGCGGGCGCGATAGGCGGCGGAGTCGGCGGTCAGATTCTCGGCATGCTGATTCCGATGCTTTCGAACGCATCGGCGACGACCGATATCGGTTCGCTGATCGGTCAGGTTGCCGGGGGCGGCGTCGCAGGTGCGGTGCTGACGGCAATCGTCGGAGCCATCAAGAACAAATCGACGGCGTAACACGATCGGCGCTGTGTCTCGTCGGGCAGGCAAGGGGCGGGGCATGATGTGCCTCGCTCAGTGTATTCACCGTGGGGAAATAGAGCGCTATTTGGGACGGTGAGCCTAATCTAGCCGCGGTCGACCCTGATCACTCGCCCCTTTTCCATCGCCAGCGCAAGGCGGCCGTGCTTCAACGCAAGCGCGTCCTTGCCGAACAATTCGTGGCGCCAGCCGTGCAAGGCGCCGACATCGGCATTGTCATCCACAGCGATCTGTTCGAGATCGTCCACCGTGGCGATCACCTTGCTGGCGACGGCGTGACGTTCGGACGTCATGCGCAGCAGCACCTTCAGCAGCTCGACAGTCGCCGCGCCATTGCCGTTGCCGCGCGGCTTTTCCAGCTTCGGGAGTGTATTGGGATCGCGGCTGATACCGCGCTGGACGGCGGCGATGATGTCGCTGCCCCATTTCGAGCGCTCGAAGCCCTTCGGCAGCGAGCGGAGATTGGCGAGTTTCTCCAGCGTGTTCGGCGCATGGGTGGCGATATCGCCGACGGCGTCGTCCTTGAGCACGCGCGAGCGTGGCACGTCGCGGCTCTGCGCTTCCTGCTCGCGCCAGGCAGCGACTTCCATCAGCACCGCAAGCTCCTTCGGCTTGCGCACCCGCGTCTTGAGGCGCTCCCAGGCGCGCTCGGGATGGAAGTCATAGGTCTTGGGTGAGGTGAGGACCTTCATCTCCTCGCTCACCCAGTCGCTGCGCTTGCGCTTCCTGAGATCGGCGTCGAGCTTGGCGAACACATCGCGCAGATGCGTCACGTCCGAGACCGCGTAGTGCAGTTGCTCGTCGGTCAGCGGGCGGCGTGACCAGTCGGTGAAGCGATGGGTCTTGTCAGGGCGATGGCCGGTGACCCGCTCGACGAGCTGGTCATAGGCGATGCTGTCGCCATAGCCGAGCACCATGGCTGCAACTTGCGTGTCGAAGATCGGATGCGGCACCACGCCATTGCGGTGGACCATGATCTCGATGTCCTGCCGCGCGGCATGGAAGACCTTCAGCACGGCTTCGTTGTTCATCAGGGCGAAGAACGGTGCGAGATCGATGCCTTCGGCGAGAGTGTCAACGACCACGGCATCGTCGGCGCTGGCCATCTGCACGACGCAGAGAAGAGGGTAGTAGGTGGTCTCGCGGAGGAACTCCGTATCGACGGTGATGACGGGATGCTGGGCGAGGCGCTCACAGGCAGCGGCGAGTTGGTCGGTGGTGCTGATCAGTTCCATGGACGGTCCATAACGCGTATCTCATGGCGTTCGTCCCAAAACGCTGGTGAGTCAAGGGAATCCCGCAGATTTGAGGTCTGCGGGAGCAAAAATACGGTGATCAGGTACCGCAAAATGTGCGTAACACGCGCTGATCCGGCGCCGGCGGATTGGCATAGTCCGCCATCTGCGGTTGATCTTCATAGGGTTTTGCCAGCACGGCGACGAGTTCCTCGAACGGCGCGAAGTCGTCTGTCAGTGCTGCCTGAATCGCTGCCTCGATGCGGTGATTGCGGGGGATGAAGGCCGGATTGACGGCGTTCATGGCCTTGGCGCGAGTGGCGCCGTCCTCGGATTCCCGGCTGAGTCGCTGCCGCCATTGCACGGCCCAGCTGTCGAAGGCGACGGGATCTGTGAACTCCGCGCGCACGTCGCCATCGTCTTCCGGATCTGCGGCAGCAGTGCCGAGGCGGCGGAAGGTGTTGGTGAAGTCGGCCTGGT
The DNA here is from genome assembly GCA_030147505.1 of Tardiphaga sp. Classification (GTDB taxonomy): domain Bacteria; phylum Pseudomonadota; class Alphaproteobacteria; order Rhizobiales; family Xanthobacteraceae; genus Tardiphaga. The sequence goes on along the minus strand of JASBVG010000091.1, from coordinate 12,277 downwards.
TCGTGGTCATGAGTGCCAACAGATCCTGCACCAGCGCCTCGTCATCGGGCTGTGCGGTGAACAGGCCGATCTTCTTGCGCAAGCCATCTTGATAGGCGTCGTTGAAGATGTCGGTGAAGGCGCCGAGCGCGGATTGCGCGCTATCGATCGCGGCCTTCTCGTCGCTATCGATCAGCGGCAGAAGCGTTTCGGCAAAACGCGTCAGATTCCACAGCGCGATGCGCGGCTGGTTGGCATAGGCATAGCGGCCCATCTCGTCGATCGAGCTGTAGACCGTCGCCGGATTGTACTCGTCCATGAAGGCGCAGGGACCGTAATCGATGGTCTCGCCCGAGATCGAGCAGTTGTCGGTGTTCATCACGCCATGGATGAAGCCCACATGCAGCCAGCGGGCGACGAGCTCCGCCTGACGCGCGATCACCTCATCGAGCAGCGCGCGATAGGGATGCTCGGCCTTTGCGAGATCGGGGTAGTGCCGATTGATGACGTGATCGGCGAGATGCTTGAGCGCATCGATATCCTGGCGCGCTGCGAAGAACTGGAACGTGCCGACACGGATATGGCTCGACGCCACGCGCGTCAGAACCGCGCCGGGCAGCATGGTCTCGCGCTGCACATTTTCACCTGACATGACGGCTGCGAGCGAGCGCGTGGTCGGAATGCCCAGGGCGAACATCGCCTCGCTGACGATATATTCGCGCAGCACCGGGCCAAGTGCCGCGCGGCCATCGCCGCGGCGCGAGAACGGCGTCGGGCCCGAGCCCTTGAGCTGGATATCACGGCGGGTGCCGCTTTGATCGATGACTTCGCCGAGCAGGATGGCGCGGCCGTCGCCGAGCTGGGCGACGAAATGGCCGAACTGGTGCCCGGCATAGGCCATCGCGATGGGATCGGCGCCATCGGGCACGCGCTTGCCCGCGAGGACGTCCACGCCTTCGGCGCTGGCGAGCCAGTCGGGATCGAGGCCGAGCTGCGTGGCGAGTGCCGCATTGAGCTTGATCAGCCGCGGCGCCGGCACCGGCGTCGGCGCCACGCGGGCGAAGAAATTGGCGGGCAGGGCCGCATAGCTGTTGTCGAAGGGGAAGTGGATTGTCATGGCCCTAAGATAGGCCAGAGCGAGGGTTTCACAACCGCAGAGATTTAAGCCGCGCGAACCGTATCGAGGAACTTGTCCACCTCGCCCTTCAGGCGATTGCTCTCCAGCGACAGTGACTGCGCTGCAGCAAGAACCTGTGTCGAGGCCGAGCCGGTTTCACTGGCGCCGCGATTGACCTCGGTGACTTCATTCGCGACCTGGCTGCTGAGTTGGGCGGACTGCTGGACATTGCGCGCAATCTCCTGGGTCGCGGCGCCTTGCTCCTCGACGGCTGCGGCGATCGCCGACGAGACTTCCGAGATCAGCGTGATGGTCGCGCCGATCTCCCTGATGGTCTCGACGGTTTCCGAACTGGCGGCCTGCATGCCCGCGATTTGCGTCGAGATCTCGTCGGTGGCCTTTGCGGTCTGCGAGGCGAGGGCCTTCACTTCGGCAGCGACCACGGCGAAGCCGCGTCCGGCTTCGCCGGCACGAGCCGCTTCGATGGTGGCGTTGAGCGCCAGCAGATTGGTTTGTTCGGCCACCGCGGTGATCAGTTTCACCACATCGTCGATACGTGCGGTGGCTTCGGTCAGCTTGCCGATGCTGAGATTGGTTTTTTCGGCTTGCTGTACGGCCGTCGCCGCGATGCGGTTGGACTCCTGCACCTGACGGCCGATCTCGTTGACTGACGAGGTGATTTCCTCGGTGGCTGCGGCCACCGACTGAACGTTTTCCGACACGGTGTGGGACGCGGAGGCCGCCGAGCCGGATAGCGTCATGGTCACATCCGACGTCCGGGTCAGCGTCGTGGCGGACGCTTCCAGCTCGGTGGAAGCCGCGGCCAGCGAGTGCACGAGTTCCCCGATCATCGCCTCGAAATTCCGGGTCGCATTGTTGATCGTTTCGGCGCGCGCCGCCTTGATCCTTGCTTCCGCGCTTGCCGCCTCATCCGCGGAGCGCTTGGCGATCAGCGCATTCTTGAAGATCTGCAGCGCACTGGCGATACGGCCGATTTCGGTGCTCTCGCCCTGATGCGGGATGCCGACATCGAGTTCGCCATCGGTGAGCTTGCCCATCGGATTGAGGATCGACGAGATACCGCCGGAGATATCGCGCACCAGATAGATCGCAGCGCCGATGCCGGCGATCACGGCTGCTGCGAGAATGCCGATCATCATCCAGATCGAATTGTTATAGGTCGCATCCGCATGCGCGCCGGCGACGCCTGCGCCCTTGTCGTTCAGCTCGGTGAGTTTGGCGAGTGTCGCATCCATCGTACGGCCAACCGGAACGACCTTTTTGGCGTTGATCTCCTTGGCAGCGGCGATGTCGCCTTTGTTGGCCAGCGTCTGCACGTCCGTCGCAGCGGCGATGAACTCTTTCCATTCCCTCTCGAGCTTGTCGGCGAGTTCGCGCTCGGCCGGCGACGAGACCAGCGGGGCATAGGCTTTGGCCGCCTTGTCGAAATCGGCCTTGCGGGCGGCGAGGTTCTTGTCGACATCCGGACGGTCCGCGTCCGCCACGATGAGGTGATCGCGCAGCACGGCGCGGAAACGGGCCGACTGGACACGCATTTCGCCGATCCATCGGACGCTGGGCAGCCAGGAATTCTTGATGTCATGGGTCGCGGCGTTCATCGCACGCATCTGGAAGAAAGAGAGGCAGCCGATACCCGCAATCGCAACGAACAGAAAGGCGACGATGACGAAGAGTTTGGTGCTGATGGAATATTTGGCAAGCACAGACGGGTTCCTCGGCGTTGGCCGCGAACCTCGGCTGGCCATCACGGCAATAGAGGACACGCGACAGGCAATGAATGCAGCAAGTTCCAGCTGAAGAGCCTGCCTTCAAAACGGACAGGTTTCATGCGGATGACACTGGGGCCGGTTGGTCAATGTTCGGTAAACTTTTCTGTAAATCCATTATAAGCTGTTGAAGTTGGTGCAGAAATACCGTCGCCCCCTGTTCATTCCGCGCGCCGGTCGACGCTTAGGCGTGTCGTCTATTTTTTGCGCACCCTAGGGGTGTCGATATTCGATGGGTCGCGAGGCGTCGTGCTGCCGCCTTGGTTCGCTTTCGTCCCGCCGCCATTCGGTTGCCGCGCATGGCACGGTCGGGTAAACCCTCCGCTTCGCGCAGAGGCGCGACAGCCCGATTCTGACCTTATTACGCACTTTCCAGGACAATCATGCATCGCTACCGGTCTCACACCTGCGGCGCGCTCCGCGACAGCCATATCGATCAGACCGTGCGCCTGTCCGGCTGGTGCCATCGTATCCGCGACCATGGCGGCGTGCTGTTCATCGATCTGCGCGATCATTACGGCCTGACCCAGTGCGTGGCCGATCCGGATTCGCCGGCCTTCAAGGTGGCCGAGACGCTGCGTTCGGAATGGGTCGTGAAGATCGACGGCAAGGTGCGCCGTCGTCCGGAAGGCACCAACAATGACGAACTGCCGACGGGGCAGGTTGAAATCTACATCAACGACATCGAAGTGCTCGGCCCGGCCGCCGAATTGCCGCTGCCGGTGTTCGGCGATCAGGACTATCCGGAAGACATCCGCCTGAAATTCCGCTTCCTCGACCTCCGCCGCGAGAAGCTGCACCAGAACATCATGACCCGCGGCGCCATCATCGACAGCATGCGCCGTCGCATGAAGGACACTGGCTTCTTCGAATTCCAGACGCCGATCCTGACCGCGTCGTCGCCGGAAGGCGCGCGCGACTTCCTGGTGCCGTCGCGCATCCACCCCGGCAAGTTCTACGCGCTGCCGCAGGCGCCGCAGCAATACAAGCAGCTGCTGATGATGTCTGGCTTCGACCGCTACTTCCAGATCGCGCCGTGCTTCCGAGACGAAGACCCGCGCGCCGACCGTCTGCCGGGCGAGTTCTACCAGCTCGATCTGGAGATGAGCTTCATCGAGCAGGAAGACGTGTTCGCCGCGATGGAGCCTGTCATCACCGGCATCTTCGAGGAATTCGCCGACGGCAAGCCGGTCAGCAAGAACTGGCCGCGTATCCCCTATGCCGAAGCGATCCGCAAATACGGCAGCGACAAGCCTGACCTGCGCAACCCGCTGGAGATGCAGGATGTGTCCGAGCACTTCCGCGGCTCCGGCTTCAAGGTTTTCGCGCGCATGCTCGAAGATCCGAAGAACCAGGTCTGGGCCATTCCCGGTCCGACCGGCGGCAGCCGGGCATTCTGCGACCGCATGAATTCCTGGGCGCAGGGCGAAGGCCAGCCGGGCCTCGGCTACATCATGTGGCGCGAGAACAATGAAGGCGCCGGTCCGCTTGCCAACAATATCGGTGCTGAACGCACCGAGGCGATCCGTGCCGCGCTTGGCATGAATGCCGGCGATGCCGCGTTCTTCGTCGCGGGCGATCCGGAGAAGTTCTACAAGTTTGCCGGTCTCGCCCGTAACAAGGTGGCCGACGATCTGAACCTCGCCGACAAGGAGCAGTTCAAGCTCGCCTGGATCGTCGACTTCCCGATGTTCGAATACAACGAGGACGACAAGAAGGTCGACTTCGCGCACAACCCTTTCTCGATGCCGCAGGGCGGTCTCGATGCGCTGAACGGCCAGGATCCGCTGAAGATCAAGGCGTTCCAGTACGACATCGCCTGCAACGGCTACGAGATCGCTTCGGGCGGCATTCGTAATCACAAGCCGGAAGCGATGGTGAAGGCGTTCGAGATCGCCGGCTACGGCGAGGAGACGGTGATCGAGCGCTTCGGGGGCATGTATCGCGCGTTCCAGTACGGCGCGCCGCCGCATGGCGGCATGGCTGCTGGCGTCGATCGCATTGTGATGCTGCTCTGTGGCACCAACAATCTGCGTGAGATCTCGCTGTTCCCGATGAACCAGCGTGCGGAAGATCTGCTGATGGGCGCGCCGTCGGAAGCATCGCCCAAGCAGCTGCGTGAAGCTCACATCCGGTTGAACCTGCCGGAGAAGTAAGCTTTTGGTGTCCCGGACGCGGTGCAACGCGTAGCGTTGCTCCGCAGAGCCGGGACACGCAGGTCCAGTCTTACTTGTTCTGGATATCGATCTCGAACAGCGTGAAGGCGGTCGCCGGATCGTTCTTCACCAGCTCCAGAAACTGCATCACCGGCAACTTGGCGCGCGGCGTGATTTTCAGCGCCAGCGTGCCGTTCGGTTTTTCGATCATGGCAGCAACCGCGTCGGCGAGGCGGCCGGACACTGGATCGTCGTTTCCGGCAGCGCGGCCTTTCGTTCTAATCTCGCTGGCGAGCGTGGTGCGCGCCGTTTCCGTCGAAACATTCTGCTTGCGGGCATATTGAGCGACCGACAGATCGACGGCGCCGAGATCCCGTCCCACGAGCTCCATCGCGCCATATTCAATCGGCAAGGCCGCCATCAGGGCTCGCTGCGGATCGGTGGTGAATACACTGCGCTGGACATTCTCGAACGACGTCTTGACGTTCAGCGCGAACAGCTTGCCGATCTCGAATGTGCCGGGCGCGAGCACCAGCTTCTTCTCATTCTCGTTCCAGGCCAGGCCGACATCGATATTGGCCGTGGCTTCATTGATGCCGACATCGTGCAGCAGCGTGAAGGGCTCACCATCCTTCTCTTCGAGCGGGCCGGTGATGTTCAGCTTGAGATTGATCTTGCTCGGGATCGGGCCGACGAACTGCCCCCAGCTCAGGCTCGCATCATGCAGGGTGACCAGCTTGCCGCTATCCTTGTGCGGCACCACCATGTCCTTGAACTCGATGCCCTCCAGCGCCTTCAGCATGCCGACAATGCTGTCGGTGGAAGGTGTCTTGCCGAGCGCAGTCATTTGCGATGTCTGACGCAACAGGCCGGAAAAATCGAAACCCTTGAGTGCGAAGCGGCCGAGTTTGATCGGACCGTCTTTCGTTTTGCCGTCCACACCTTCGATCGCGAATTCGCCGACCTTGCCGCGATCGAGATTGAAGCGCATCGCCGCGAGTTTCATCGGGCCTTCGGGCGTTTGCGCGGACAAGCCGAGCATTTCCGCATTGTCGATCTGGATGCCTTCATAAGCGGACGCTACCGTCTCGATCATGGCGCGCGCCTTGGCCAGATCGGCAGGTGCGTTTGCGGCGGGCAGCACCGCGAGCAATTCCTGCATGTTGAACTTGGAGGGCTGGAGCTTCATGTCGCCCATCTTGATGCCGTCGATGCGGAACGAGAGCCCGCTATCCGCTGTGACCGTATAGGCACCGGTGCTGACGACGCCCTGGATGCGATAGAACTTGTCGTCGCGTGCATGCGCGGGATCGAGTACGGTCGCCGCTGCTGTCGCGTCGAAATCCCGTGCGGTCACGTCGGCGATCTCGCCGGTCATGCGCACCTGTTTGCCGGGTTGCGCGACGCTCATGGCGATGTTCACGCGGCCCACCTGCGAGGTGGCGACCTTGCCATCCTTGATGTCGCGGATTGCCAGATCGGAATAGACATAGTCTGCGCCGCCCGGCAGCGCGGTGCCTTTCGCCGACACGTTGACGGTCGATGCGGTGATCGTGCGCGCCGAGATGGCGGCGAATTGCGCGAGACCGGCCCGATAAAGATCAATCGGTGTGACGATCTTGCTCTGCTCCGGCATCCGTGTCGGGCCGGAATAGTCTGAAATCTCGACGCGGGGCGTCTTGACGATGACGTCGAGGCCGCCTGATGGCGCGATAGCGCCGCTGGCGTCGATATCGGTCAAGACGATGTTGCTCGCCGTGAAGGTCGATGCGCTACCGGATCCGATACCCGATGCAGCGAAGCGGCGAACCTTGATGCTTGCTTGTTGCGGTGCACTGAACTCCACGGCGATATCGGAGAGTGTCAGATCGCGGCTCCACAGGCTGAAGGCGAGGTCGCCATGCTTGGCCTGTCCGCCGCTGGCGCGGATCTGCGCGAAGTTCATCTCGATCTCGGTCGCGATCCGGTGCCTGATATAGGCTTCCGTACCGAAATAGCCGCCAACAGCAGCAACCGCGGCCGCTCCGAGGCCGATGACAATCTTGGACATGGGGAAACTCCGTTAGCGGGCTATGCGATGCGCAGGTGCCTGACTTGGCGAAGGACCTCGTTGCAGCGCGGGAGCGCTGCCGGACACATTTGCGTGTGATGGCATCAAGGTACCCGTTTTCGCCTCAGGCAGGCAAGGCAGTCTTTCCTATGACGCTTCAGCGGGCTGTCGGGTTCGAGATCGATGACGTCAATTTTCAGCAGGCGAGGGACCTCTGACATGCGTCCGGAAGCGGTTGCGCCAATGCCGTCCGGCGGGATAGACATCGCGCTGAATCTGCCGAGCAACCCATCGTTCAGTGCAGTCCTTCCTGTGGCCCCGACCGGAGCGCTTATGTCATCTCCTTCCTCCGAAGAACTGTCGCGGGCGGCGCTCGCTTATCATCGCCTTCCCAAACCGGGTAAGCTCGAAATCCAGGCGACCAAGCCGCTGGCCAATCAGCGCGATCTCGCGCTCGCTTACTCGCCCGGTGTCGCGGCGCCTTGCATGGCGATCGCTGCCGACCCGAACGAGGCGGCAACGCTGACCTCGCGCGCCAATCTCGTCGCCGTGGTGTCGAACGGTACCGCCGTGCTCGGCCTCGGCAACATTGGCCCGCTGGCATCGAAGCCGGTGATGGAAGGCAAGGCCGTCCTGTTCAAGAAGTTCGCCGGCATCGATGTGTTCGACATCGAGATCGCCGCCGACACCATCGAGCGTGTGGTCGAGACCGTTTCGGCACTGGAGCCGACTTTCGGCGGCATCAATCTCGAGGACATCAAGGGACCGGAGTGCTTCGAGATCGAGGCGCAGCTCAAGGAGCGCATGAAGATCCCGGTCTTCCATGACGACCAGCACGGCACCGCCATCATCGTCGGCGCTGCGATCAAGAATGCGCTGCTGCTCAACGGCAAGAAGATCGAAGAGGTCAAGATCGTCTGTTCCGGCGCCGGCGCCGCCGCGATCGCCTGTCTCAATCTGCTCGTCTCGATGGGAGCGCAGAAGAAGAACATCTGGGTCTCCGACATCGACGGTGTCGTGCATGAGGGCCGCAACACACTGATGGATCGCTGGAAGGCGGTCTATGCACAGAAGACCGACGCCCGCACGCTCGGCGATGTCATCGGCGGCGCCGATATCTTCCTCGGCGTGTCTGCGCCCGGCGTGCTGAAGCCGGAGATGGTCAAGGCGATGGCCGACAAGCCGCTGGTGCTGGCACTCGCCAATCCGGTACCGGAAATCATGCCCGACGAGGCGCGCAAGGCGCGGCCAGACGCGATGATCTGCACAGGGCGCTCGGACTTCCCGAACCAGGTCAACAACGTTCTCTGCTTCCCCTTCATCTTCCGTGGCGCGCTGGATTGCGGCGCCACAGCTATCAACGAGGCGATGAAGATCGCCGCCGTCGATGCCATCGCACAGCTCGCGCAGGATCCGCCGTCCGATGCCGTGACCGCAGGCTTCGAGACCGAGACGCAGGGTTTTGGTCCGGGCTCGCTGATCCCGTCGCCGTTCGATCCGCGCCTGATCCTGCGCATCGCGCCGGCTGTCGCCAAGGCCGCGATGGAATCGGGCGTTGCGTCGCGCCCGATCGCCAATTTCGATGAGTATGCCGCCGGCCTCGAACGCTTTGCGTTCCGTTCCGGTCTCGTGATGAAGCCCGTTTTCGCCAAGGCGAAGACGCAGCCCGTCCGTGTGATTTATGCGGAAGGCGAGGACGAGCGCGTGCTGCGCGCCGTGCAGGTGGTGCTGGAAGAAAAGCTGGCGCGTCCGATTCTCGTCGGGCGTCCGTCCGTGGTGGATGCGCGCATCAAGCGCTTCGGCCTGTCCATCAAGGCCGGGCAGGATTTCGACCTCATCAATCCCGAGGACGATCCGCGTTATCGCTCTTACGTGCAGTCGTATATCGACGTCGCCGGCCGCCGCGGCGTGACGCCTGATGTGGCGCGCACGGTCGTTCGCACCAATGCGACGGTGATCGCCGCGCTCGCCGTGATCCGCGGCGAAGCCGATGCGATGATCTGCGGCATCGAAGGCCGCTTCATGAGCCATCTGCGCCATGTGCGCGAGATCATCGGCTTCCTGCCGGGCGTTTCCGATTTCGCAGCGCTGTCGTTGATGATCTCGAGCAAGGGCGCGCATTTCATCGCCGACACGCAGGTGCGCCCGAATCCGAGCGCCGAAGAGCTGGCCGAAATCGCAGCGCTTGCCGCCAACCACGTGCAGCGCTTCGCCATGAAGCCGAAGATCGCCTTCGTCTCGCATTCGGACTTCGGCAGCTACGACACCGATAGCTCGCGCAAGATGCGTCGCGCGGCCACGCTGCTGCGGGAACGGCATCCGGAGATCGAGTCCGACGGTGAAATGCAGGGTGACACCGCACTCTCTGAAGCGGCCCGCAAGATGGTGCTGCCGCATTCGAAGCTCGAAGGCGCGGCGAATGTCCTGATCATGCCGACGCTTGATACCGCCAATGTCGCCTATCAGATGATCAAGACCCTCGGCGATGCGTTGCCGGTCGGTCCGATTCTGATCGGTCCGGCACGTCCTGCACATATTCTGACGCAGGGCGTGACGGCGCGCGGCATTCTCAACATGACTGCCGTTGCTGCCGTCGAAGCGCAGGAACGGGCAGGGCGCTCGCAGGCCAATCTGTTCGGCTGAGCCGACGAACCGTCACTGCGCTGCTGACGATAAATGGATGACTTCGCGGGAAGTCATCCATTTGCGTTTGAAAAAGCGATAAACTTCATCATACTTGTCGCGTTTCGATCCGCAGTCATTGCAGCTCGTGGGGCTTTCTCATGCCGGCATTCATTACCTTCGGGCGCATCCTGTTTGCGGTGATCTTCATTGCCTCGGGAGCAAACAAGTTTCTCGATCTCGGCCTTGCGGCAGATGCGATCTCGAACAAGGTCATTCCCACACTGCCTGCAGCAGTGTTGCCTTACACGACGCAGCTCGAACAGTTTGCCGGCATGGAGCTGAAGCAGATCATGGCCATCGCCGTCGCCGCGCTCGAACTGATCGGCGGCATTCTGATCGCGCTCAATCTGGGTGCGCGATTCTTCGCGCTGGTGATGGTTCTGTTCGTGATGGCGGCGACGTTCTACTTCCATGACTTCTGGAATCTGACGGGCGCAGACGCCAAGGCGCAGATGGTCAATGCGCTGAAGAACCTGTCGCTGATCGGTGGCCTGTTTATGATCGCAGGTATCGGCAAGGGGCCAAGGCTGGATGGTTATGGCGAAGGGTAACTGCGATTGTCGTCACCCGGCTTGACCGGGTGACCCAGTAAACACTTGCATTAGCGATAGAGGCGAAGCGTTGGTGATTACTGGATCCCCGCTTTCGCGGGGATGACAAGCGAGTGCCGAAAGCTAGCTTCTTCGCCACGCCGTAACGGTCACGTCGTTCGCGACATCCAACGCGCGAGTCTCCGCTGCCTTCAATCCATGGCTTGCCAGCACCTCGCGCGGCGATCGTGCGGGGACATTCGGGAAGCAGCCTTGTCCGTTCGGCACGATGACGTGCGGTGCTTCCGACAGCCAGAACGTGTCGAAGCGGTCCATGAACATGCCGAACACGATGGGACCGCCGATGATCGCGATGGTGCCGTGCGTAACATCGGCATACGTGCAGGCTTGCTCGAATGTCGCGCCTGCCGGATTCCACAAGGTCGCTTGGGCATTGGTCGGATCGGGAGCGATGCCGTCGATCTGCCGTGTCAGCACGATGCGTTTGCGTTGCGGCGAGTTCGGCTGATCCTCGAAGGAATTGCGGCCGTGCACGATCAGACTGGTCCGATCGAGGGCATCATTGAAAAACTGCTGGTCGCCCGGAAATTTCAGGCTGTCCGGCATCACGCCGCTGGCGTCGGCGAGCATGCCATTGCCTGAGACGATCACATAACCTTCGAAACGCAACGCTGACATCAGGACGTGCTAGCTTATTCCGGGACCGTCGTCACCACACTGTTGACTGGCCGCGTGCTCACCGTCGGCAGCTTGGCATCCTTGGCGAGCGCTTCGTCATAGGATGCAATCGTCTGCACCGGCGCTTTCGCGCGCATCAGCACGACCTTGTAGCCGCCTGCCTTCAGCCGGCGCAGGAGTTCCGGCAGCGCTTCGGCAGTGTGCTTCTGGAAGTCGTGCATCAGGATGATGCCCTTGCCGAGCTTGTCGAGCTTGTTCATCACATTGGTGATGACCTGTTCGGATTTACGCGTCTTGAAATCGAAACTGTCGATGTCGCAAGAGAAGATCGCCATGTTCCGCTCGCCGAGATAGGTGACGATTTCGGGCGGATGCTGCAGCGCCGGTGCGCGGAAGAAGGGGGCGGGGGCGGCACCCAGCGCCCATTTCACGGCGCTGAAACCCTTCTCGATTTCGTCCTTGCGCTGCTGCTCGGTGAATTTCTTGTTGGTCAGCGCGATATGCGCCCAGGTGTGGCCGCCGATGGTGTGGCCGGCGGCGGCGACCTGCTTGAGGATTTCAGGATGATAGGTGGCGTGCTTGCCGATCGGGAAGAAGACGGCGCGGACGCATTGGTCGGCCAAGGCTTTCAGCACCGCAGGCGTGGTGGTCGGCCACGGGCCGTCGTCGAAGGTCAGCACCACTTCCTTGTCGCGCAGGAAGTCGAGTTGCTTGAAATGCTCGAAGCCGAAACCGGGACCGCCGGTGGTGTCGATCTCGACCACGCGGCTGACGCCGAGCGCGTCGGGATTGGCGCAAGCGGGCGCCTTGGCCGCGGCGGGGGCAGGCGCGGGAGCCGGGGCAGCGGCCGGCGCCGGCGCTGCGGCAGGCTTCGGTGCCTGAGCCTGTGCGTGCATCGCAAAGAGCGACATCGCGCTCGCCAAGATCACACCTGCAGACTTGCGCATGACGTCCCCCGTCCAATTGTCCCGGCCGGGCCGAGAATAGGTTGGTGACAAGTCTAGCGTGATTTCGCGCGCCGCCGCCATGGGAACGGGCCTTTTCCCCAGCGGGCGCATCGGAGTGGATCAACATGTCAAACAGCCAAGCCCTCGCGTTCTCGCGGCGCTTGCGCGTCCGAGGTGTGAGCAGTTTCCCCTCGAACATGAGGGGAGGCAGCACGCCGTCAGGCGCACCTGGTGGTGACTGACGCCGCCCCTGCCTGCCGGATCGCCGGCAAACCTGAGCCGCGCAACGCCTGACGGCGTGCCACCGCGGGATTTTGGGCTGGAGGA
>JASBVG010000089.1 GCA_030147505.1 Tardiphaga sp. | reverse complement strand
GGTTGCGGCAGGCCGCATCACGCGGCCGGGACTCATCTGATGTTCGACATCGAGATACTGGGACCAAACGGAATCGAATCTGCCGTCCTTCATTTGACGGTCACGTCGGGTCCAGGGAGTCCGGTGCGTATCGGGATGGCGGCCTTGTACGCTGCTTTGCAGCAAAGCGCCAGCCCATTGCTCACAGCTCGCTATGCGGTTTCAGCCCGTTCTCGTCCTCCTTGCCGCCCTCTTCCTTGAATGGAACCAGCAGCCACAACGTCAGGAAGGTGAACAGCGAGATCACCACCGCCACGTCATAGGCGCCGAGCCCCACCGCCGCGCCGGTGGCGCCGGTCGCCCACAGGCTGGCCGCCGTCGCGGTGCCGCGCACCGAGCCTCCATGTTTCAGGATCGCGCCGCCCCCGATGAAACCCATGCCGGTCATCAGACCCTCGATAATACGGGCGGTGCCTTCGGGGTGGCCGTTGAGGATGCCCTCGGTCGCCTGGACGATGCCGCAGCTCGCCAGAGCCACCAGCGGGAATGTGCGCAAACCGGCGCTGCGTTCGGCGCGCTCGCGATTCCAGCCGATCGGCAGCGCCAAAATATATGCGACGGAAAGAGCAACCAGATGCGGCAATATACGAAAGCTATCAGACATTTCGAGCAAGGTCTTCACGTGAGCTCCGATGGTCTTCAAAAGGCACTTCAGGTGCCAAAGGTGAGGCAACCCGGATAAACTCGGCGCCCGAGTCGCGGTTGCCGCGACGCTTCGTCTCATCAAGCGGCCACACCTTGGAAACCTCGCTCTATCTCCCTGTGAAACGCTTCCTCGAAGGCCTCGGCTTTTCGGTGAAAGGCGAAATATCGGGCTGCGACCTCGTGGCGCTCAAGGGCGACGATCCACCAATCGTGGTAATCGGCGAGCTCAAGCTGTCCTTTAATCTGGAGCTGATCCTGCAGGCCGTGGAACGTGCTGGCGCCTGCGATGAACTATGGATCGCCGCCAGAATGTCGATCCGTGGCAAGGGCCGCGAGAGCGACGCGCGCTACCGCAACCTGTGCCGCCGCCTCGGCTTCGGCATGCTCGGCGTCACCGATGCAGGCAACGTCGAGATCTTGGTGGAGCCGCCCATCGCGGCACCGCGGCGCAATCCGAAGAAGCGTGCACGGCTGATCACCGAGCACAAGAAACGCATCGGCGACCCTGCCCTCGGAGGTAGCACAAAGACGCCGATCATGACCGCCTATCGTCAGCAGGCGCTCGGCTGCGCCGCCGCTCTCGCCGACGGCCCGCGCAAGCTGAAAGAACTCAAACCGACCTATCCGGATGCGCAGAAAATCCTGCACCGCAACGTCTATGGCTGGTTCGAACCGGTCTCGCGCGGCGTCTACGGGCTCACGCCCGTCGGCCATCAGGCTCTGGAAAAGTGGCCGCAGCCGGCACGCGATCTGGCACCGGACTCGACTTTGCAATAAAGCTACTGACCAAAGTCATCCCGAGATCACCCGGACGTGTTGACGCATGGCTGCCTTGCCATGGGTTTTTCATATTGCAATGCAACAATGGCTTCTTTAGGAAGCGAATATCAAATCAGAGGCACGATGATGAGCGGCGAGTGGAATACGAAATATGGCACCCGGCGCGTGCGGCATGATCCGCCGACCCTGGACGAGGCCATCTTCGCAGCCATCGGCATCACGGAAGACCTCGACCAGCAGGCCGAGATCGCAGCATCGCTGATGGGCCTGCCGGTTGAGGAAGTTCAGGCGCAGGTCAAGAAGGCCAGCCGCCCGTCCGGCACACTCCGCGTCAGCCGCGTGATCGCCGGCGAACAGGGCGCTCAGCGCACCGTGGTCGTCGAGCGCCGCGTCACCCGCAAGATCGCGGTCGCCAAGCGCGCGTGATTGCGAATTTTTGGTTTTAAAATGAAAAAGCAGGGCGTGAGCCCTGCTTTTTTGTTTCAGTACTCAGCGGCAATGGCCTCAGCGCCTGCTGATGCCAGTTGCGTTGAACCATGCACGCCAGGCAGCGCGATTGTAGTCGCCGACGGCCTTTGCGACATCAAGCACGCCAGCCTTCGGCTGCGGCTTGACCTTGGCAGTCGACGGCTCGGCCGTGAGATCGATGAGACCCGTGGATTCGCCGTGACGGAACGAGAGCTTGGCGCCGAACTTGCCGGCGAGCGCCCGCATCGCATCGTTCTGCGCGCCGGTCGTCACGCGCAGCTTCTTGTAGCCCATCGACCGCGCTTTCGCGATCAACTGGGTGAACAGGATGCTGCCGACACCCTTACGGCGCATGCAGGATTCGACGCTGAAAGCGACTTCCGGCTCGACATTGACGAGATCGGCCTGATGCAACTCGGCGGCGCCGCGAATGACTCCATCTTCGAAATAAGCGAGGATCACGGTGCCGTCATGCACCGAGCGCTCAGCATATTTCGCAACCCAGTCGTCGGACAGTGAGCCGTTGAAACGATCACGGCGGCTCTCGCGGTCGAGGCGCAGCAGATGATCGCGAAACAGCGGGAGTTCACGGGTTGCGAGAATACGGACCGGTCCGCTCTTGGCTGAAGCCTTGGGCGTCCGATGGGTGAGCGCGATGATCGTTGCGGGGCTGAACATGATCCTTTTCTGGCGGTTAGCCGCCGGGAACACCTTGTTTCTTGTACATTCCCAATATTGTGCATTGCACAATCGAATACAAGATCGAAGGCCTGCGACAAGACCGCGCCTGCCGCAGGCGAGCTATGCAATAGCTTTGAAAGTTAACGAAAATTCACCATCCCCTGGTCTCAAAGCACCAGTTGCGTCTGCGTTACGACCCCGACCAGCTTGCCCGCCTCTGTCTCGATCCGCGTCTGCCAGACCTGGGTGCGGCGGCCGCGATGGATAGCCGTAGCCGTGGCGCGCACTGTGGTTCCCGCAGCAGCAGCACTGACGAAATTGGTTTTACTCTCGATGGTCGTGGTGCCCTTGGCATCTTCCGGCAGATTGATCACCGTCGCCGCAGCTCCCACGGAGTCGGCCAGCGCCATCACCGCGCCGCCATGGATAATGTGGCGCGTCGTGCAGAGGTCCTCGCGCACCAGCATGGTCGCGACCACGCGATCGAGTTCTGCCTCGACGAAAGTGACGCCCATGGATACCGAGAATGGCATCGGAATGCTCTTGATCTTGTCGAGTGGCGTCATCTGCGTTTCCTTGTTTGTTGCCGATCCGTCGTGATGCGGATGCTGAAACCATGAGAGCCGCAGCCGGCGCATCATGACAAGCCCCCTCTTTCCCGGCATAGCGAAGCCATGCGCAACTTTTCGCCCTCCCGTATCGTTTGCCTGACCGAAGAGACGGTGGAGACGCTGTATCTGCTCGGCGAGCAGGACCGCATCGTCGGCGTTTCCGGCTATGCGGTGAGGCCGCCCGAAGTACGGCGCGAGAAACCGCGGGTATCGGCCTTCATCTCGGCGGACGTGCCGAAAATTCTCGCGCTGGAGCCGGATCTTGTTCTCTGTTTCTCGGACTTGCAGGCCGACATCGCCGCAGCGCTGATCCGCGCCGGTGTCGCCGTGCATGTGTTCAATCAGCGCGACATCGCCGGAATTCTCGCGATGATCCGCACTTTAGGGGCGCTCATTGACGCGAAAACACGCGCAAACGAGCTGGTAACGCAGCTTTCGCTGCGGCTTTCCAGCGTCAGCATGGCGGCAAAGTTGCGGCAGTCAAAACCGCGCGTCTATTTCGAGGAATGGGACGATCCGCTCATCACCGGCATCGGCTGGGTCTCCGAACTGATCGAACTCGCGGGTGGAATCGACGTGTTCCCGCAGATGCGGTTCCGCAAGGCGGCGAAGGATCGCATCGTCTCGCCGGATGAGGTGCGCGAAGCGATGCCGGATATCATCCTCGCCTCCTGGTGCGGCAAAAAGGTCGTGCCGGACCGGATCAGGCAGCGGCCCGGGTGGTGCGACATTCCGGCCGTGCAAAACAGCCGCATCGTCGAGATCAAGTCGCCGCTGATCCTGCAGCCGGGACCGGCGGCGTTGACCGACGGGCTCGATGCGATCGTCGCGGCGCTGTGGGGCCCTCACATCTGACTAAGGACGATACCGCGCATAGGCATCCGTCAGCGCGTCGTCGAGGAGCCGGCCTTCGCTGAAAATCTGCAATGACGCCGGACGCTCGACGCCAGGAAGCAATCGCGGACAGGGCTCGGGCGCACCGAGTACGGTCTTCACTGGAATGCGTTCGGCATAGATCGGCAGCTCATAGTCCTCGTCGTCATCGGCCACGCCCTTGGCGCGGATCTTTGCCGAGGCTTCCTCGATCTCCATGGCGATGAAGGATGTCGCCTTCATCTCCTGCGCCGTCGTTGCGCGCAGGCTCGCGGTGCGATCGGGGAAGAAGCGATCGACCATGGCGATGCCGGCACGGTCCTTCTCCTCGGGATCGGTGACGAGATAGGCGTTTCCGAACGCCATCACCGCGCGGTAGTCGGCGGAGTGATTGAAGCCGCAGCGCGCCAGCACGAGGCTGTCGAGAAAGGCCACCGTGAGACAGACGCGCTGATGCGCGGTCTGGTTCTTCAGCATGCGGCTGGCGCTCGAACCGTGCCAGTATAGCCTGGTGCCTTCGCGCCAGAAGAACGTCGGGGTGCAGTAAGGCTGACCATCGATCACATAGGACACATGGCACATCATCGCGGCGTCGAGAATCCTGTGCACGGTCTCGTGGTCATAGAAGCCGCGATCGTGCCGCCGCTTCACGCGGTTGCGCTGACTGAGGGGATAGGTTGGCGTCGTGTCGTCAGCGGTCTTCAGTTCGGCGGTGCTCACAGCAAGTCCTCGTGAATTGGAAGCGTTCGAAACTGTTGTAGCCTCCCAATTGGTCTGCGATAGTGCCAATTCCATGCGAAAAATTCCGACCAATTTACGCACGCGAAAATCGGCTGCGGCCAGTCCGCACGAATTGCCGCTCGATCTCGACGGGGCACATATCGATCAGCAGGCCTCGGCAGCCGACCGCCTGTATCAGGCGCTCCGCCATGCCGTCACGTCGGGCATGGCGAAGCCCGGCGCGGCGCTGCCGCCGTCGCGGCATCTTGCCGAACAGACCGGCTTTCGCCGCAACACCGTCACCGACGCTTATGAGCGCCTGATCGCCGATGGCTTTGCCGTGGCGCGTGTCGGCTCCGGCACTTTCGTGGCCGAGCGCATTCCATCGGCCGTTGCAGCCAGGGCCGCGAAGCGCATCGCCATTGCCGAGCCGCAGCGCGGCACGCTGGCGCTCGGCTGCACCGATATCGACGAAACGACGTTGCGACGCTTTCGCACTTTTGTCGGCCGCCGCCTACGCGCCTTCGGCGCCGAGCACCTCCACTACGGCGACCCGCGCGGCAGTCTTGAACTGCGCATCGCCATCGCCAATCACCTGCTCTCGGCGCGCGGCCTGCGCTGCGATCCCGACCAGATCATGCTGACCTCCGGCACCCAGCACGGGCTGCGTATCGTGCTGTCGGCTATCCTCAAGCCCGGCGAACAGATCTGGGTCGAAGACCCCGGCTACCCCGCCGCGCGAAAATCGATCGAGCATTACGGCGGCCGGCCGGTCTCGGTACCGGTGGACGACCACGGCATGATTGTCGCCAAGGGCCGCGCGGCCGCGCCGCATGCGCGGGCAGCTTATGTCACGCCGTCGCATCAGTTTCCGCTCGGCGTGCAGATGGCGATGCCGCGGCGGCTCGAACTGCTGGACTGGGCACGCGCCGCCGATGCGTTCGTGTTCGAGGACGACTACGACAGCGAATTCCGTTATGACGGCGCACCCCTGCTCGCGCTCGCCGGCATCGATCACCTGCGCCGCGTCGTCTATATGGGCACCTTCGCCAAGACGCTGTTTCCGGGCCTGCGCATCGGCTACTGCGCACTCCCGGAAAACCTGATCGGTCCCGTCGCTGCTGCGCGTGCGGCGATGGACCGCTTTCCCGCCACGGTGATGGAAGGCGCCATCGCCGACATGCTGAATTCCGGCGCTTTCGCCGCCAATCTGCGTAGGATGCGTGGCCGCTATCGCGATGCGCGCGACGCGCTGGCGCAAACCCTGATCGACGCGTCGAATGGACAGCTCTCGGTCCCTGTCCCCTCACAGGGCCTGCATCTGGTGGCGCGATTTGCACCCGCGACACCGTTGCAGATCGCGGCCGACGCCAAGGCCTCTGCGGGGGTCGAAGGCTGGCTGCTGGCCGACACTTTTCTGCGCGCACGCCCTGCGCCCGGCTTCGTGCTCGGCTTTTCCGGCCATCCCATCCGCAAGCTCGTCACATCTGCCGAATCGCTGGCAAAGGCATCCGCTGCAATCTTGCGAATTCACCAAAGGACGAAGACAGCGCCGCGTCGTGGAACCGTCGCCCGGGGATCGTAATTATGAGGAACGGTCGCGTGCTTTGAGAATCGGGTGCGCGTCCATAAATTGCATCACCAACGCCCCATGGAGACCTCATGTCCGGCAATCGCAACGTGCTCTATCTCATCATCGGCGCGCTCATCGTCGGCATCGGCGTCCTCGGCTACAATCTCTACCAGGAAAAGAAAGAGCCCCAGGGCCTGCAGATCAATGTCGGGCCCGACGGCCTGAAGGTGCAGAACAAGTAACGGATCTCATCATGCGCGCGGCGACAGCCTTTGGCATTCTCGCAATCGTCACCATCGCGACGCCGGCCTTCGCCATTGATCAGGTGCCGCGCGAAGATGACATCATGGATCTTCGCCTCGGCCAGCGCATCTGGGTCGATGACGGCTCCTGCCCCACCGGCCAGATCAAGGAAGTGATGGGTGCGACACTCTCCGCCAGCGGCGGCGTCGCACGCGTCAAGAAATGCGTCCCGCGAAGCGCGACACGGATTCGCTAGTCGAGCGCGTCGCGTCATTAGTGGTACCTTCTCCGTGCTCTCGAACTGGAGAACGCGACGATGCCGCGTAGCCACGAAGAAATGTTGAGTGCTATTCCGAAGGAACGTCGCGCTCGGATCGAACGGCGGAGCGCAGAGTTGCACCGCGAGATTGAAGCTAACAAAGCGCGGTCCATCGAGAATTCCAGCACCACAGCTGAAGGCAGCAAGACAAGCCTTCCGTCTCCGACCAGGCCGCGCCGCTAGAGTCTGATCCGCGGGATCGGAACCTTGTTCCGGACGCGAAGCGACACTTGCACGCTGTAGCAAGCGCGGGGCAAAGTAACTCTGCTCAGCTTGGGTGAATTAGACTCTAAAACATCCCGTTGTCGTTCGCGGCCTTTTCCGGGATCGGTTGGTTGACGTCCCAGTGTTCGACGATCTTGCCACCTTCCAGCTTGAAGATGTCGACGATGGCGTTGCCGCGGGTGCCCTTTTCGCGCACCGCGTGGACGTGCAGGATCACATAGTCGCCGTCGGCAAAGACCTTCTTGATCTCGCTGTGGGAGTCCGGGAATTTCTCGCGCAGGAAGGCGATGAACTTCCCGAAGCCCTCAATGCCATCCGCGGCGGTCGGATTGTGCTGGACATAGCGCGGGCCGAAATATTTCGCCGCGGCTTCGAAATCTTTCTGGTTCAGCCCCTTCTCATAGAACTCGACCACCGTCTTCTTGTTGGCCTCCTGCGTTGCCGTGTCTGCTGCCATCGCTCCGGTTGACACGGCCGACGTCGACAGCAGCAGCGCTGCCAGCCCGGTAATAAATCGCATCGCGATGCTCCCTCTCACGCTGCAGCCGGCGGGCTGAGCACGGGAGCCGTATCATCGCGCACGATGCTATCGGGATCACTTTGCCGCGAACGTCACTGGACGACGTCTAATGTTTTTCCGGCTGGCTCGGCGGCACCGGCGTGTTGCTCTCGCCGGAGCTTGCGCCACCATCGATGGGCAGCGTGATCCCCGTGATCCAGCGGGACTCGTCGCTGGCCAGAAACAGCACGCCGTTGCCGACGTCCCAGCCGGTCCCCTCGGTGCCAAGCAGCGTTGCTGCGGTGCGCGCAAGCCGCATCTCCTCGCTCATGCCGCGCGATGCGACCATGGGCGTGTAGACCGTCCCCGGCGCGATGCAGTTGACACGGATGCCACTGCGGCCGTGATGCGCGGCCATCGCCTTGGTGAGGCCGATCACCGCCGCCTTCGACGTCGGATACAACAGGCTGGGATGGCCGCCGCGCAGCCCGGCGATCGAGGTCAGGTTGATGATCGAGCCCCCGCCCGACCTGATCATCGCCGGGATGGCGTATTTCGACATCAGCATCATCGAGGTGACGTTGACCGTCATGGCGTCATCCCACGCCCCGACATCGACTTCGACGGCATTGCCGCGCGGCCCGGTGATGCCGACATTGTTGATCAGGATATCGAGACGGCCGAAGCCCGCAACGGTACGCTCGACAATAGCCTCACAGGTGGCGGGATCGCTGACATCGCCGTCATAGATCTGAAAAGCGCCACCCTCGGCTGCGACCAGACGCGCAGTCTCCTCGGCCCAGTCCGGATTCAGATCGACCAGCGCAACCCGGGCGCCATGGCGGGCGAGCAGCACCGCCGCCGCGCGTCCGTTACCGATCCCGTCGCCGCGCGAACCCGCGCCGGTGACAATCGCCACCTTGCCTTTCAAACGTCCGTCGCCTGCCATCGAAGTCCCCTGAAGCATGCACCCCAGAGGCCCCGGTGTTGCATTCCAACGGAGACGATAGCGTGCGAGATCGGCCCGCTGCAATGCTTCAGTTCGCCGCGAAAGTGTAGAAGGCAAATACACCCTTTACAGGCGACCGGATCATCGGTCCGGCGCCCGGTCATACATGCATTGCAAGGTCGGCCTGAAATGCCGTGGATCAGCGCACCAGCGCCAGGGTCAGCGTGGGCGCCGCCGCTGGAACCTGCCCGTCGTTGAACGCGAAACTGCCGATATACGGCAGCCTGCCATCGGGCGATCCCGCCAGCGACGGGCCACCGCAGACGAAGGCAAGAGCGAGGATCAGGCTGGCAAAGCGCATCTGACATCTCCCGGAGACGGAACCATCCGCCGCGTCGTTCGGGAGTTGATACCTGGCCGACGTTTCGGCCGCTCTGCACGCCAAACGTAAAATGGTTTCGTTTGCGGTTCCGCGTGTTTCGTCGGAACCGTCGCGACGAAACAGTGACTGTCCCGGAACAGTCGTGCCGATGTTGGTCACCCGGGTTTAACCGTGATCCGCATCAGGCGACGCACGGGCGTCCGAAATGCAACTATTTAAGGCCGTTGTGCGTTTGTGTTTGCCGGGGACAGAAGGAAGCCGCCGTGGCATACGGAACCGGAAACAACAATTTTCATTTTCGCGACAGGCAAATTGTCGATGCCGCCGATCTCGATCCGGCGATTGCGCCGGATGCGACTGACGAGGGCGCGACGCAGCGGCAGCCGTGCCTGCGCGACAATGAATGCTCGCAGCAGCAATTGGTGCGTCTCGTGGGCTATCGCGGCCCCGTCCCCGCATCCACATCTTGGGATCGTCTGCGCCGCGAACAGGCGGCGCTAACTCCTACTTGATGAAGTCGCCACATTTCTGAACGGCCGCGTCCGCCTGCCCCCATGGCATGATCGGTACCGACGAGGTCGAGTTCTTCGGTGAGCCCTCGATGATCTTGTCGGAATAGACCATATAGACCAGCACGTTTCGCTTGGCGTCGCAGCCGCGCACGATCTGCATTTTCTTGAAGAACAGCGAGCGGCGCTGGCGGAACATGTCCTCGCCCTGATCGCTCTTGTTCTTGAACTTGATCGGGCCGATCTGCCGGCAGGCCAGCGAGATGTCCGATACCTCCTCCGCGAGGCCGAGCCAGCCCTTGAAGCCGCCCCGTTCCGGTACCGTGAAGTGGCACGCGACTCCCTCGACCTCGGGGTCATCGACACCATAAGTGGCCAGCTTGTCGTTCGGGCTCAGCCATTTGAACACGGTGGAGCGACGGAAGATCAAATCGGGCTCGTCGGCCGCCTGGGCAATACTGCCGGCACCCACCGCCACGGCGATCAGGGCGAGCGCGGCGAGGCGCATCGAACCGAAGCGAAAACTCCAACCGATCAAGAACATTCAACTCTCCGTGTGTCACACCGCATATGTAGCGATTGCGCCGCGCGGTGGTAGATCGAGCGGGGCCGCGTTAATCCAATGTGAGTGTTTTTTGTTACGTTCGGGCTCAGCGTACAGCGGCGCGATTCGCCGCCGTTGAACGCCTTTTGCGTCCGCGACACCAAATTCGGAACACGGTCTCATCCGAAAACCGGTATCCACTTTCCGGGATCATGTTCTAACCCTTTGAAACGGACTCGAGGATTTTACAGCGTGACGATTTTTCAGTTTTCGGGGAGCCCCGCCCGCAAGCGCATGCTTCTGAGCGGCACTTCCGTATCGCGTCACGCATCGTCCCCGCGTCACCTGTTGCAGGCCGCATTGCTGGCGAGCTTCACCCTCGGCATGGCAGCGCCGGCGCATGCGGTGTTCTGGTTCGACGAAGACCCCATGCGGCCGCGCAGCATGATGGAGCCGCCACCGCCGCCCCCACCACCGCCGCAGGTCCATCGCGACAACCGCCTGAAGCAGCAGGGTGCTGCCTTGGAAAAGCAGGCCAGGGAGCACGCCAAGCCGGTCGGCCCGCTGGTGATCGCCATCTCGATCGACAAGCAGACCCTGCGCGTGTTCGATGCCAACGGCCTGTTCGCGGAGGCGCGTGTCTCGACAGGCATGAAAGGCCATGAGACGCCGACAGGCGTATTCAGCATCATCCAGAAGAACAAGTGGCACAAGTCGAACATCTATAGCGGCGCGCCGATGCCCTATATGCAGCGGATCACCTGGTCTGGCATCGCGCTGCATGCCGGCGCCCTCCCCGGCTACCCGGCTTCCCATGGCTGCATCCGCATGCCGATGGCCTTTGCGACCAAGCTGTGGAGCTGGACGCGGATGGGGGCGCGCGTGATCATCACGCCGGGCGAGATTTCGCCGGCCGAGTTTTCGCATCCGCAACTGGTCGCACAGAAGCCCGTGCCGGTCGCCGTGGCGGTGCCTGCAGCGAAGCCTGAACAGCCCGCGGCGAAACCTGTCGATGGCAGATCCACCGAGGTGAAGCCAGACGACCTCGGCCTCAAGCCGGCGCCCTCCGGCGAGCGCAGCAAGACGGTCACGGCCGATGCCACCAATGCGATCGGCGCGCCGGCCAAGCCCGTTCTGTCCGATGTGAACTCGGCGATGGCACAGATGTCTGCGGCCAGTGCCGAGATCGCCAAGCCTGCCGAGAACAAGGTGGCTGAGAACAAGCCCGCCGAAAAGCAGGCCGGCGATACCGCGCGTGTGACGCGTCAGGACGTCGATGCCGCAGCGGCCAGGATCGCCGAAGCACCGGCGCTCGACGAGAACAAGGCGCCGGAAGCACGCGCCGGGGATCTGCCACCGAAGTCGCCACTGGTCTCGGCTGCGCCCGAGGCCAAGAAGGATGATGCACCGAAGGCTGACGCGAAGCCCGAAGCAAGGCCCGGGACGGCCAAGCTCGACGCCGTCGATATCCCACCGCCACCGGATACGTCGCCGAAGCGCACCGGCCAGATCGCCGTGCTGATCAGCGGCAAGGACGGCAAGCTCTATGTGCGGCAGAATTTCTCGCCGCTGTTCGAAACCCCGATTACCATCAAGCCGAGCGATCGCCCGCTCGGCACGCATATTTTCACCGCGCGCGTCGACAAGGACGAGGCGAAGAGCATTCGCTGGACGGCGGTGTCGCTGCCGGCGGTGCCCCATCGTGCGACCACCGGAACGGGCCGCAAGCAGGCGGTCGCCGCCGACGTGCAGCCGCTGCCGGACAGCGCTGCCGAAGCGCTCGATCGCATCAGCATCCCCGAAGACGCCATGGCGCAGATCGCCGAGGCGATCGCCTCCGGTGGCTCGATCATCGTCTCAGACCAGAGCATCAAGGCCGGCGGCGAAACCGGCCAGGGAACAGAATTCGTGGTGCCGATGCGCTGATGCGCCGGTTGACGTGGGCTGCGGGCAGGACCACCTTTCCCGCATTCGACGCATGAGGCGCGCCATGATCAATCGCAGACACCTGCTGACGACGCTGTTTGGCGGTGCGGCTGCCGCCGCTGTTCTGTCGCGTGCCTACGCCCAGACCAGCCGGATGACCGCCTATGGCTTCTCCTTCCCCGGCCTGAAGGGCGGCGAGATCAAGCTGGCCGACTATGCAGGCAAACCGATCCTGGTGGTGAACACCGCTTCGCAATGCGGCTACACCCCGCAATATGCAGGCCTGCAGGAGCTGTGGACCGAATTCAAGAACCGCGGACTGATGGTCATTGGCGTGCCCTCCAACGATTTCGGCAATCAGGAGCCCGGCGGCCCGCACGAGATCGATGACATCGCCCATGGCCGGTTCGGCATCGGTTTTCCGATTGCCGCGAAAACCGTGGTGAAGGGTCCGAACGCGCATCCTTTTTACAGATGGGCGGCAGAGGCGCGCCCGCGCGACCTGCCACGCTGGAATTTTCACAAGTACCTTGTCGGCCGCGACGGCTATCTCGTGGACGCCTTCGGCTCGGAGATGGAGCCGATGGATACGCGGGTGAAGACCGCCGTGGCGCGGTCGCTGACGGTGGTGTGAGGGATTGCGGCTGATTGCCTCCCTCCCCGGAGCGAAGCGAATGGGGAGGGTGGCGCGTAGCGCCGGGTGTGGTCTCTCCCCACGCTCCGACGTCGCGTGGGGAAAGACCCCACCCGTCTCGAAGCTCGCTGAATGCTCGCTTCGATCCACCACGGCGGACGAATTCGTCCGCCAGACCCCGCTGCGCAGCTACGCGGCTTGAGGGAGGGAAAGAATCACGCCGCGACGACTTCCCTTGGCTGATAGATCGCGATGTGCTGGCAATGCGCCACCGGCGTCACGCCATTGGCCACGACCAGCGCATCAAGCTCGACGAAGCGATGCCCCTTCTTCTCGTAATTGCCGGTCACCTTCGCACGCGCCACCAGTTCGTCGTCGATGCTCGCCGCCGCCAGCAGCTGCATGCGGCTGCCGACGTGGATCCATGGCCCGAGGATCGCATTATCCACCAGAACCTTGTTCATGATCCGCTGCAGCACGCCGGGATGCACGAGGCCCTCGCGCAGATAGCGATCGTCGGTCTCGCGGACTTCGTCCAGATATTCGGCGAGCCCGTCCTCCGGCCACACTCGGGGCGCGGAGCCCAGCCATTTGCCTTGCGCGTAGGAGTCGGGATTGACCGGTAACCGCTTCTCCACCGCCGGCGTATCCGGGAAATCATCCAGCGCCGGAACCACGGGAAAGGACGCCAGCGATGCCGATCCGGAGGCGCGTATCTCCCCCCCGCCCTCGACTGCCAGCATCAGTGCCTCGCCGTTCGCTTCAGCCGTCACATCGACGGTTTCGCCGTCATAGACCGGCTTGATGAAGCGGGCTTCGATCAGTCCGCGCTCCAGAAAATCCCGCCCCCAATGCTCAACCGCGGGGTGCACCATATAAGCCAGCACGTCCACGCCGGGCACCAGCCCGCCGGTAAAGCCGAATTTCCGCGCCACGGTGTCGTCGTGCATTTTGTTTTCGGACTGTTTGGCCGTGTTGAAGGCCTCAACCCGATATGGCGCGATCCCCTGTGTCATGATTCCTCCCGAACGTTCTGCGAAAATTGGTATTCGCATTCAGGAGATGATACCCCTCACCCCGCGCGAGGCAAGATGAGGCGACGGGAACCACGTCCCGTCCGCGCCACGCGGCCCGGGCGAAAACGACTGACGTTCTCGCTGGCGTTGTGACATCCGGAGCACAGGCGACAATTGAATACCCGCATCTATATCGACGCCGACGCCTGTCCGGTGAAAGACGAGATCTACCGGGTCGCCGCACGCTTCAACCTGCCGGTCAGCGTGGTGGCGGGAACCTGGCTGCGCGTGCCGCAGGACCCTATGATCGAGTGCGTCGCAGCGGGCTCCGGCATGGATGCCGCCGATGACTGGATCGCGGAACGCGCGACCCAAGGCGATGTCGTCATCACCGCCGACATCCCGCTCGCCAGCCGCTGCGTGAAGGCGGGCGCGGCAGTGATCGCGCCGAACGGAAAACCTTTCACCGAACAATCCATCGGCATGACGCTGGCGATGCGCAATCTCATGACCGACCTGCGCTCCACCGGCGAGATCACCGGCGGCCCCAGATCATTCGCGCCGCGCGACCGCTCGGCCTTTCTCTCCGCGCTCGACCAGACGATCCGCCGCATCCAGCGCGATCAGGCCGCGAGCGCTCCGAAACAGAGTTGAACTGACTTCATGGCTCCTCCACTCATCCAGCTCAAGGACATCTCGCTCACTTTCGGCGGCACGCCGCTGCTCAAGGGCGTCGAACTCACCGTCAGCCAGGGCGACCGCCTCTGCCTGATCGGCCGCAACGGCTCCGGCAAATCGACATTGCTGAAGATCGTCGCCGGCACCGTCGAGGCCGACAGCGGCAGCCGCTTCGTGCAGCCCGGAGCGACGGTGCAGTATCTGTCGCAGGAGCCGGATTTCTCCAGCTATCCGACCACGCTCGCTTATGTCGAAGCCGGGATGGCCGACGGCAATGATCACTATCAGGCGCAGTATCTGCTCGAACAGCTCGGCCTGACCGGCCAGGAAGATCCGATGCATCTGTCCGGCGGCGAAGCGCGGCGCACGGCGATTGCGCGTGCGCTGGCGCCCTCGCCCGACATCCTGCTACTGGACGAGCCGACCAACCATCTCGACCTCACCACCATCGAATGGCTGGAAGGCGAACTGCTGAGCCGCCGCTGCGCTCTGGTGCTGATCAGCCATGACCGCCGCTTTCTCGGCAATCTCTCGCGCGGCACCGCCTGGCTCGACCGCGGCCAGATCCGCCAGATCGATCGCGGCTTCAACCATTTCGAGGAATGGCGCGACGAAGTGTTGGCCGAGGAAGAACGCGACCAGCACAAGCTCGACCGCAAGATCGTCGATGAGGAACACTGGCTGCGCCACGGCGTCTCCGGTCGCCGCAAGCGCAACGTCAAGCGCCTGGCCGGCCTGCACGAGCTCCGCGCGCAACGCCGCGACTATCGCGGCGCGCAGGGCAATGCCACGCTCGCCGCGGCCGAGGCTGACAAGTCCGGCAAACTCGTGGTCGAGGCCAAGGGCGTGTCGCGCAGCTATGGCGAGCGCAAGATCGTCGACGAATTCTCCATCCGTATCCAGCGCGGCGACCGCATCGGCATTGTCGGCCCCAACGGCGCCGGCAAGACCACGCTGGTGAACATGCTCACCGGCGCGGAAGCACCGGACAGCGGCAGCCTCCGCCTCGGCACCAATCTGGAAATGGCGACGCTGGACCAGCACCGCGAAAGCCTCAATCCGAAATGGAGCCTCGCCGAAGCCCTCACCGGCGGGCGCGGCGATCATGTGATGGTCGGCGGCAAGCCGAAGCATGTGGTCAGCTACATGAAGGACTTTCTGTTCGCGCAGGAGCAGATGCGGACGCCGCTGGAAGTGCTCTCCGGCGGCGAGCGCGGCCGCCTGATGCTGGCGCGCGCTTTGGCAAAACCGTCCAACGTGCTGGTGCTGGACGAACCGACCAACGACCTCGATCTCGAAACCCTCGACGTGCTCGAGGAAATGCTCGGCGACTATGAGGGCACGGTGCTGCTGATCAGCCATGACCGTGACTTCCTCGACCGCGTCGTCACCTCGGTGATCGTGCCGGAAGGCAATGGCAAATGGGTCGAATATGCCGGTGGCTATACGGACATGCTGACCCAGCGCGGCGCGGATCTGACACGCGAGGGTGTGAAAGGCGGCGGCGACGCCGTGAAGGCGGCGAAGGCCGAGGCTGTTGCTGCGGCGCCGGCGGCGAAGAAGAAGCTCAGCTTCAAGGACAAGCACGCGCTGGAAACATTGCCGGCGACCATGGCGAAGCTGCAGGACGAGATCGCGAGACAGCAGAAGCTGCTGGACGATCCCTCGTTGTATACGAAGGATCGAAAGAAGTTCGACGCCGCCAGCGCCGCTATTGCGACGGCTCAGCAGCAGCTTGGCGAAGCTGAAGAGAAATGGCTGGAGCTGGAAATGCTCCGTGAAGAGATCGAGAGTGCATGACCATGACGACACTTTCCCGGAAGATCGCCCACGACTACGGCACCCCTGCCCTCGTCATCGACATGGACCGCGTCGAGCGCAATATCGCGCGCATCCAGAAGGTCTGCGACGACGCAGGCATCGCCAATCGCCCGCATATCAAGACGCACAAGAGCCCGGTGCTCGCGAAACTGCAGATCGACGCCGGCGCCAAAGGCATCACCTGCCAGAAGCTCGGCGAGGCCGAAATCATGGCCGATGCCGGGATCGACGACATCCTGATCAGCTACAACCTGCTCGGCGACGAGAAGATGGCGCGTCTCGGCGCGCTGCAGGGCAAGGCGAATATCACTGTCGCCGCCGACAATTCCGTCGTCATCGCCAACCTGCCGAAGGCGGCTGCGCTCTCCGGACGCGATGTGAATGTCGTGATCGAATGCGATACCGGCCGCAAGCGCGCAGGTGTGGAAACACCCGCGGAAGCCATCGATCTGGCACGCGAGGTCAAGGCGGCAAAGGGGCTCAGCTTCGCAGGATTCATGCTGTATCCGACAGAAGACGGGTGGGCGGATGCGCAGCGCTTCTATGATGAAGCGCTGGCCGGCGTGCGCGCCGAAGGTCTTGAGCCGCGGATCGTCTCCACCGGCGGCACGCCGAACCTGAAGAATGTCGGCTCACTGAAGGGCGCCACCGAACATCGGTTCGGCACCTATATCTATAACGACCGCATGCAGGTCGCTGCCGGTTCAGCCACCTGGGACGACTGCGCGCTCAACGTCTATTCCACCGTGGTCAGTCGCGCCGGCCCTGAGCGCGGCATTCTCGATGCCGGCTCGAAGACGCTGACGCCGGACACCGGCGGCCTCGATGGCTATGGCCTGATCCTCGAACACCCCGAAGCGAAGATCGCAAAGTTTGCCGAGGAGCATGGCTTCCTCGACCTCGCGCGCAGCAATACGCGGCCGAATGTCGGCGATGTCGTGCGCATCGTGCCAAACCATGTCTGTGTCGTGGTGAACATGTTCGACGAAGTGGTGATGGTCCGCGGCGACGAGATCGTGGGCACGCTGCCGATCGCGGCGCGCGGGAAGCTGCGTTAAACTCGGTCCCTCATCCTGAGGAGCGGAGATACTTCAACGCGCCTTGCCCCGCCACCACGCCTGTCGCGAACGAGGCCTGTAGCAAATAGCCGCCGGTCGGCGCTTCCCAGTCCAGCATCTCGCCGGCTACGAACACACCCGGCAGGCGCTTCAACATGAAGGCGTCGTCGATCTCGTCGAAGGTGATGCCGCCAGCCGTGGAGATCGCGCGGGCGATCGGCGCCGTGCCTGCGAGTATGATCGGAACAGCGTTGATCATCGCTGCAAGCTCATCGCCTGACAGCGCTGCGAGCTGCCGCCCCTGGGCGATTGCGGTCTCCTGCAGAAGCCCGATGGCGACCGGCGACAGATGCAGCGCCTTGCGCAAAAAGTTCGAGAACGACTGCTTGCCGCGCGGGGCTGTGAACTTCGATGTCAAGTCATCGGCCGTCAGGTCCGGGCGCAAGGCGATGTGAAGCACGGCATTGCCATCGGCGATCACGGCCTCGCGCAACACCGAGGACAGCGCATAGATGCCGCCGCCTTCGATGCCGGAGCGCGTGATCATCGCCTCGCCGCGAACCGCGTGCTTACCGAAGGACAGTGCGATGCCTTTGAGCGGCTGGCCCTCGAAACGATCCTTGAAAACATCCGACCATGCGACATTGAAACCGACATTGGCCGGTCGCAGCGGTGCGATGGCAATACCCCTCGCAGCGAGCAGATCGACCCAGGCGCCATCGGAGCCGAGCTTGGCCCAGCTTGCGCCGCCGAGTGCGAGCACTGTCGCTCTCGCCGCGACAAGACTTTCACCTTCCGCTGTCGCGAACCTCAACGCAGCGTCGGCATTCCAGCCGATCCAGCGATGGCGGAATGCGAAGGACACGCCACTGTCGCCAAGGCGCCGGAGCCACGCCCGCAGCAGTGGCGATGCCTTGAAGGCTTCGGGAAACACGCGGCCGCTGGAGCCGATGAAGGTAGGCTGGCCGAGCGCCTCGCTCCAGGCGCGCAGATCGGTCGGCGTGAAGCAGTCGATCACCGGCGCGAGTTGTGCCTCCGCTGCGCCATAGCGTTTCATGAAATCCGGCAGCGGCTCGCCATGGGTGAGATTGAGCCCGCCGCGGCCGGCCATCAGAAACTTGCGGCCGGCCGACGGCATGGCGTCATAGACCGTGACACGTGCCCTGCCCTTCGCCAGCACTTCGGCCGCCATCAGGCCGGCGGGGCCGGCGCCGATGACCGCGACGTCAATTTTCAAGGCATCCGTCACGGTCATCCATAGGGTGCATCAGAGATCAGAGCTTGAGGCCGAGCCTCTTCGCCGCCTGCTCAACATATTTCTGCGTCTGATGGAAGGCGCCATCGAGCACGCGGGCATTCGACATGTCGCTGATCTCGGCGAAATGCGCCGCAACCGTATCCGCGGTCCACTGGTCCTCGGGAAAATTCTTGCCTTCGGT
Organism: Tardiphaga sp.; assembly: GCA_030147505.1. GTDB lineage: Bacteria > Pseudomonadota > Alphaproteobacteria > Rhizobiales > Xanthobacteraceae > Tardiphaga. The sequence continues at coordinate 78,230 of JASBVG010000089.1, read as the reverse complement.
TTCGAGGATGCGGATGACGGCGAAGGAGCCCGCACCGGCGCCTATGATGGTCTTCGTCGGCGCGTTCTCGCTCAGCATGTATTCGACGGCCGGCGTGATCGCCTCCGGCTTCATCAGCTTCAGCGCTTCGGGCGGGAGCAATTCCTCGGTCATGCGCGTCGCAGCCGTGGGCGAGACGATATTGACGCGGATGTCGGTCTTGCGGCCCTCTTCCGCCAGCACGTTCATCAGGCCGACCATGCCGGTCTTGGCGGCGCCGTAATTGGCCTGGCCGAAATTGCCATAGAGGCCCGAGGACGAGGTGGTGAGCACGATACGCCCGTAATTGCGCGCGCGCATGCCGTCCCACACGGCCTTGCAGCAATAGAAGGTGCCGACCAGATGCACGTCGAGCACCTTCATGAAATCGGCGACTTCCATCTTGCCGAACGACTTGTCGCGCAGGATGCCGGCATTCGCGCAGAGCGCATCGACGCTGCCCCAGTCCTTGGTGGCCTTCTCGACCATCGCGGTGACCTGCTCGAAATTCGAAACGTCCGCGCCGTCGGCCATGGCGGTGCCGCCGGCGGCGCGGATTTCCTCCACCACGGTTTCGGCAGCGGTCAGCGATCCGCCGGTGCCATCGCGCGCACCGCCAAAATCATTGACGACGACCTTGGCGCCGAGCTTGGCGAGGCCCAGCGCATGGGCGCGGCCGAGGCCATTGCCAGCGCCGGTGACGATGGCCACGCGGCCGTCAAAGCGAATGGTCATGATGCTTGCTCCTCAATTGAAATAGACGAGGCCGAGCCAGTCGGCGACCAGCGCCGGCTTGTCCTCGCCTTCGATCTCGACAGTGGCGGATGTGCGGGTGAAGAGTTCGTTCGGCTTGCGCAGCGTCGCCTCGGTGAGCACGAAGCGGCCGCGCAGGCGCGAGCCGGCTTTCACCGGCGAGATGAAGCGGATCTTGTCGGTGCCGTAATTCACGCCCATGGCGACATCGGCCAGTTTCGGCAGCGCCTCGTAGGAGAACACCGAGAGCAGCGACATGGTGAGGAAGCCGTGCGCGATGGTGGTGCCGAACGGCGTCTCGCGCGCACGGGCGGGATCGACATGGATGAACTGGTGATCCTCGGTGGCGGCGGCAAAGGCATCGATGCGGGCCTGGTCCACCAGGTGCCATTCGGAGACGCCGACTTCCTTGCCGACCATGGCCATATAGGCTTCACGCGAGATCATCGTGTTCGGTATTCCCTTGCTGTTTGCGGGCGCAGATTCCACAAAGAGGACGGCAATGCCAAGCCCCTAAAGCTGCGCCTTTTGGCCTAGCCACCGCTGGCGCCCGGGCCACCACGCAACTGGGGGAAATCCTCTTCCTTGAACTCGACGCCGCGCAGCGGGTCCTGGCGGTCATCCTCGTGTTCGAGACGACGCAGATGAACGCGGCGGATTTTTCCGGAAATCGTCTTCGGCAATTCGGTGACGAATTCAATGCGGCGGATACGCTTGAAGGGCGCCAACCGCTCCTGAAGATGCGTGTAGATCGACAGCGCGGTCTCGGCATCGGGTTTGGCGCTGCCGACCAGCATCACATAGGCCTTGGGGATCGCGAGACGGATCGGATCCGGGCTCGGCACGATGGCGGCTTCGGCGACGGCGTCGTGTTCTATCAGAATGCTCTCGAGTTCGAACGGGCTAATGCGGTAGTCCGACGACTTGAACACGTCATCAGCGCGGCCGACGAAAGTTAGATAGCCGTCGTCATCGACGAAGACGACGTCGCCGCTGCGATAGATGTCGCCGCTGGCGCCGGTGACGCCGCCGTCATCGGCCTGATAGCCCTGCATCAGACCCGCAGGCCGATCAGCGCCTAGCACCAGACCGACCTCCCCCTCCTTCGCTGGCTGGCCGTCGGCATCGATCACCTTCACGGTGTAGCCGGGCAACGGGCGGCCCATGGAGCCGACTTTCACTGGCTGGCCCGGTGAATTGCCGGCGAGTGCCGTGGTCTCGGTCTGGCCGTAGCCATCGCGGATGGTGAGGCCCCAGGCGGATTGCACCTGCTCGATCACTTCCGGATTGAGCGGCTCGCCGGCGCCGCAGACCTCGCGCAGCGACACCTTGGTGTCTGCAAGCTTCTCCTGAATGAACAGCCGCCACACCGTCGGCGGCGCGCAGAGCGTGGTGACGCCGCAACGGCCGATGGTGGCAAGCAGGCTCTTCGCATCGAAGCGTGGCTGGTTGACCACAAACACGGTGGCACCGGCATTCCACGGCGCAAAGAAGCAGGACCACGCATGCTTGGCCCAGCCGGGCGAGGAAATATTGAGATGGATGTCGCCGGGCTGCAGGCCGATCCAGTACATGGTGGAGAGCCCGCCGACCGGATAGCTGCGCTGGCTGTGCCGCACGAGCTTCGGCTTCGCCGTGGTGCCGGAGGTGAAATAGAGCAGCATCGGGTCTTCGGCCTTGGTCGGACCATCCGGCGTGAATGTCTCGGGGAAATCGGCGGAGGTCTCGAAAGCGAGCCAGCCTTCATGAGACGAAGCAGCATTCACGACGATCTGCTTGATACCGTCGGTCTTGAGGCTGCCGAATTTCGCGACCTGCTCCTCCGCCGCGACGACGACCTTCGCCTTGCCGCGGTCGAGCCGGTCCTGCAATTCGTCGGACGTCAGCAGCGTCGTTGCCGGGATGATCACGACGCCGAGCTTGATCGCCGCCAGCATGGTCTCCCATAGCGGCACGACGTTGCCGAGCAGCAGCAGAAGATGGTCACCGCGTTTGAGTCCCTGTGCGCGCAGGAAATTGGCGACCTGATTGGAGCGGCGCGCGAGGTCGGCAAAAGAGAGCTTTGTCTCATTGCCGCTGGCCGCATCGACGATCCACAGCGCCGGGCGGTCCTTGCTCGCGGCATCATGCGCGAGTTCGGTATCGAACCAGTCGAGCGCCCAGTTAAAATCGACGGGATCGGGCCAGCGGAAGCCGGCGACGGCTTGATCGTAGTCGGTGCGATGGTCGAGGAGAAAGGCGCGGGCCTGCTTGAACGTGGTCATGCTTCCTCACCCTTCCAATTTTCTCTGTCATGCCCGGGCTTGACCCGGGCATCCAGTTTTGACGAGTACAAGATGGATGGCCGGGTCAGGCCCGGCTATGACAGCGTGCCTTACTTCGCCAGCTTCCGCAGGTGGTTCACGATGCCCGAGAAATCGACACCACCCTGCCCGTCCTTGTCAAAGGTTTCATAGATGCTCTCGGCATGGGCGCCGAGCGGCGTCTGCGCGCCCGCCGCCTTCGCGGCTTCCTGAGAGAGCTTGAGATCCTTCAGCATCAGCGCGGCGGCAAAGCCGGGCTTGTATTCGTTGTTGGCCGGCGAGGTCGGCACCGGGCCCGGGACCGGGCAATAGGTGGTCAGCGACCAGCACTGGCCCGACGAGGTCGACGCCACATCGAACAGTGCCTGATGCGACAGGCCCAGCTTTTCGGCGAGCACAAAGGCTTCGCTGACGCCAATCATGGAAATGCCGAGGATCATGTTGTTGCAGATCTTTGCCGCCTGCCCCGCACCGGCATCGCCGCAATGGACGATCTTCTTGCCCATGGCTTCGAGGATCGGCTTTGCCGACGCAAAAGCCTTTGCATCGCCGCCGGCCATGAAGGTCAACGTCGCGCCCCTGGCACCGCCGGTGCCGCCGGAAACCGGCGCATCGACCGAAGGAAGCTGCTGAGCCGCCGCGAGCCCATGGGCCTTGCGTGCGCTTTCCACATCGATGGTGGAACAGTCGATCATCAGCACACCCTTGGTCGCAGCCGGGATAACCTCGCTCCAGACCGACACCACATGCTTGCCCGCGGGCAGCATGGTGATGATCACTTCGGCGCCCTTCACGGCATCCATCGCGGTCGCCGCGATCGTGACGCCGTCGGCCTTCGCCTGCGCGCGCGAGGCTTCGACCAGATCGAAGCCCGTTACCTTGTGGCCGGCCTTGACCAGGTTGGCGGCCATCGGGCCACCCATATTGCCGAGACCGATAAATGCAATGCTGGTCATGTCCTGCCCTCGTCTGTTTTGATTGTTATCGAATGCCGGTCCCGAAGAGGGAATCCGACTTTCGTTCAGAAAGTGAGCGCAACGTCGCGCGGCGCCAGATAGCGTGCCACGATCTCTGGCGTGACGCCTTTGAGATCCGGCGGCTGCCATTTCGGATTGCGGTCCTTGTCGATGATCGCCGCACGCACGCCCTCGACGAAATCGGCGCTGTCGAAGACTTCGAGCGCAGCGAGATATTCGCGCGACAGGCACTCTTCGAGCGAGGACGACGCGCGCGCCAGACGCAGCAGTTTCAGCGTCACCTTCAGGCCGCGCGGTGACTTGTCGGCCATCGCCTTCAGCGTCGCCTGCGCGAACTCCGATCCATCCTGATCGAGCGCCGCGACTATCTCCTCGACGCTGTCATGGGCAAAGGCACGATCGATCAGCGCGCGTTGCGCCGTCACTGGCCCCGTCTGATCCGCCGCCGAAATGCTCTGGAGCTTTTCCATCACAGTGGCTGCATCGACGCCCGGCGCAAGCCTGGTCAGCGCCTCGCGCAGTGCAGGCCAGCTGCGCGTATCAATCAACACGTCAGCCATCCGGGCAGCCAGCGCGTCGGCACCGTTGGCATTCTGGCCCGTCAGACCGAAGTAAGTGCCGAGCTCGCCCGGCGCGCGTGACAGCAGCCAGGTGCCGCCGACATCGGGGAAGAAGCCGAGGCTCACTTCCGGCATCGCCATCTTCGTCTTTTCAGTGACGACGCGATGGCTGGCATGGCCGGCCAGACCGACGCCGCCACCCATCACAAAACCGTCCATATACGCGACATACGGCTTCGGGAATTTCGCGATGCGCGCATTGAGGATGTACTCCTCACGCCAGAACACCTTGCCGAGATCGCCCCTCACCTTGGCGCTCTCATAGAGGCCGCGGATATCGCCGCCGGCGCAAAGACCGCGCTCGCCGGCGCCTTCGAGAATGATGACGGCGACGGAGGGATCGGCCTCGAACGTGTCGAGCGCCGTGACGATCTCGCGCGTCATTTCCAGCGTCAGCGCGTTCAGCGCTTTCGGCCGGTTCAGCCGCAGAATGCCGGCCGCGCCTTCTTTGCGCGCGATCAGGTCGCCTTCCACCACGCCGTCGCTCATCGTGCGCCCTCGATCAGTTTGCGCGACACGATCAGCCGCATGATTTCATTGGTGCCTTCGAGAATCTGGTGCACGCGGAGATCGCGCACGATCTTCTCGACGCCATATTCGGCGAGATAGCCGTAGCCGCCATGCAGCTGCAGCGCCTCATTGGCCACATTGAAGCCGATATCGGTACCGAACCGTTTGGCCATGGCGCAGAGCATGCTGGCATCGCCGTCCTTGCGATCCAGCGCTGTGGCTGCGCGCCACAGGAAGGTGCGCGCGGCCTCCAGCTCGGTCGCCATATCGGCGACACGAAATTGCAGCGCCTGGAATTCGTCGAGCTTCTTGCCAAAGGCCTTTCGCTCTTTCATGTAGGCGAGCGACTTGTCGAGTGCCGACTGCGCACCGCCAAGCGAACATGCCGCGATGTTCAGCCGTCCGCCATCGAGGCCGGCCCTGGCGATCTTGAATCCGATGCCTTCGGCACCGAGCCGATTGGCGACGGGCACGCGGGCATTTTCGAAGATTACCGCGCGTGTCGGCTGCGCATTCCAGCCCATCTTGCGCTCATTGGCGCCGAAGGAGAGACCGGGCGTGTCCTTGTCCACCACCAGCGTGGAGACACCGCCAGCGCCCTCACCGCCCGTGCGCACCATGACCACATAGAGATCGGTGTCGCCGGCGCCCGAGATGAACTGCTTCTGGCCATTTAGTACATAGTGATCGCCATCGAGAACGGCCTTGGTGCGCAGCGCCGCTGCGTCGGAGCCCGAGCCCGGCTCGGTCAGGCAATAGCTTGCCAGCAGCTCCATGGTGCAGAGGCGCGGCAACCATTTCTGGCGCTGGGTGTCGCTGCCATAGCTGTCGATCATCCACGACGCCATGTTATGGATGGAGATGAAGGCCGACGTCGTCGGGCACGCGGTCGCCAGCGCCTCGAAGATCAGCGCGGCATCGAAGCGCGTCATGGCGGAGCCGCCGACATCGTCGCGAATATAGATGCCGCCCATGCCGAGTTCGGCAGCAGCGCGCATCACGTCTTTGGGGAAATGCTTGTCCTCGTCCCACTTCAGTGCAAAGGGCGCGATCTTTTCGGCGGCGAAATCGCGCGCCATGTCGCGGACAGCGGTTTGTTCCTCATCGAGAGCGAATTGCATGACGCCCTTCTTTGTTGATTACGGATCAAAAAGCAAACGGCCCGGCGCATCGGGGATGCTGCCGGGCCGTTGTATTCATCTTACTTCATCAGCGGGATGGAGAATTCCGCGCCTTCCTTGACGCCGGACGGCCAGCGCGAGGTCACCGTCTTGGTCTTGGTGTAGAAGCGCACCGAGTCCGGACCGTGCTGGTTGAGATCGCCGAAGCCCGACTTCTTCCAGCCACCGAAGGTGTAATAGGCGATCGGCACCGGGATCGGCACATTGATGCCAACCATGCCGACATTGACGCGCGCTGCGAAGTCGCGGGCGGCATCGCCGTCGCGGGTGAAGATGGCGACGCCGTTGCCATAGTCGTGATCCGAAGGCAGCGCGAGCGCTTCTTCATAGTCATGCGCGCGGACGACCGACAGCACTGGGCCGAAGATCTCTTCCTTGTAGATGCGCATGTCCTTGGTGACGTTGTCGAACAGACAGCCCCCCATATAGAAGCCCTTCTCGTAGCCCTGCATCTTGAAGCCGCGGCCATCGACCGCGAGGGTCTCGCCTTCCTTCACGCCGATGTCCACGTAGTTCCGGACGCGCTCGACGGCTTCCGCCGTCACCAGCGGGCCAAAGTCGGCGGACGGATCCACCGAGGTGCCGATCTTCAGCGCTTCGACGCGCGGGATCAGCTTTTCCATCAGGCGATCGGCCGTGGCCTTGCCCACCGGAACGGCGACAGAGACGGCCATGCAGCGCTCGCCGGCCGAGCCGTAGCCGGCGCCGATCAGTGCGTCGACGGCCTGGTCCATGTCGGCATCCGGCATGATCAGCGCGTGGTTCTTGGCGCCGCCAAAGCACTGGCAGCGCTTACCGGTCTGCGCGGCGCGGGTGTAGATGTATTCGGCAATGGAGGTCGAGCCGACGAAGCCGATGGCCTTGATGTCCTCATCGTCGAGGATCGCGTCCACCGACTCCTTGTCGCCGTTCACGACATTGAGGATGCCCGGCGGAAGGCCGGCTTCGATCATCAGTTCGGCGAGCATCATCGGCACGCCGGGATCGCGCTCCGACGGCTTGAGGATAAAGGCGTTGCCGCAGGCGATGGCCGGGGCGAACTTCCACATCGGGATCATGGCCGGGAAGTTGAACGGCGTGATGCCGGCGACGACGCCGAGTGGCTGACGCATCGAATAGATGTCGATGCCGGGACCCGCGCCTTCGGTGTATTCGCCCTTCATCAGATGCGGAATACCGCAGGCGAATTCGACGACTTCCAGACCGCGCTGGATGTCGCCCTTGGCGTCCGGCACGGTCTTGCCATGCTCGCGCGCGAGGCGGTCAGCGAGCTTGTCGTAATCGCGCTGGGCGAGTTCGAGGAATTTCATCATCACGCGCGCGCGGCGCTGCGGATTGGTATTGGCCCAGGCGACCTGCGCGGCCTTGGCATTCTCGACGGCGGCGCGGAGTTCAGCCTTGGAAGCCAGTGCGACCTTGGCCTGTACTTCGCCGGTCATCGGCTCGAAAACATCGGCGAAACGCCCAGATGTGCCGGCGACTTCCTTGCCGCCAATGAAATGTCCGATCGTCTTCATGCGTTCCTCCAGAGGGAGCCAATTTGGAGGCGATGTTGATCAGGCTTTTCCGGCTTTGAAAAGGCCTCGAATGCGCAACGGTTTTGCGAAAATGCAAGCCATCGGCGGTGCTGCGCAGCAGGACAAATGTCATTGCCGCGACAATGTGTCAGGCGCTCAAGTGCCGTTGATCTCTAAGTCTTCTTGGCGGCCTTTTTCGCGGCTGAATGCCTGGCAGTCGGCTGCGCTGCCGCATGGTCCAGCACGGTGTCGCGACCGACTTTGAGAAATTCGTCCGACGCCTCACCGGATCCCGCAATGCGTGACATCAGGATTGTGCCCATCATGGTGGCTAGCGCGGCAATCGCCTGCTTGCGTGCCATCTCCGGATCGCCGGGATATTGTTCCGCCATCATGTCAATCAGATTATCGAGCTTGGCCGCAAAGGCCCGCCGTGTCTTCGGGCTCTCGCGCGCAATCTCGGCGCCAAGCGCCGGCATGGCACAACCATGGCCGGGATTATCCCGGTGTTGCGGTGAGAGGTAGCTATCGACGAGATGGGCCAGCCGCTCCTCTGGCGCCAGTTCCGCGATCTGCTGCCGCCGACGCGCAATGGATCGGTCCATGGCATAATCGAACGCCTCGACCACCAGCGCTTCACGAGAGTCGAAATGCGCATAGAAGCCACCGTGTGTCAGGCCCGCCTCTTTCATCAGATCGGCAACACCGATCCCGTGCGCACCGCGCTCCCGCAGACGCACCGAAGCCTTCTTGACGATACGGGCATGGGTCTCTGCCTTGTGCTCTTTGGAGTAACGCATCGAAGTCCATTCCGCCGAAAAAGATGATGGCAATCATATTAATAGCTCTGCGCGGTACGCGCAACGCGTCCCGCCGGAGGCGCTTGACTTTATGCCATCTTGCCGCGGAACCTGCATCACCCAGACCAGCACCGGCATACCAGGCGAGAAACACCCATGCATATGCTCAATCCGCATTGCGGCATCGACCGCGACTCCCGAGGCGTCGTCCGGCTGACGATCTGCAATGCGGGATCGCTCAACATCCTCAACACGACGGTGATCAATCACGTCCGCGAAGGCATCGAGTCCCTCGCGTCGGACCGCGGGATTCGCGCGCTGATCGTCGCAGGCCAGAGCGAGAAGAGTATGATCGGCGGCGCCGACATCAAGGAGATGGCGACGCTGGATCAACGTTCGGCGGAGACCTTCATCTCCGGCCTGCGCGCGCTGTGCGATGCGCCGCGACACTTCCCCGCCCCGGTTATCGCCCGCATTCCGGGCTGGAGTCTCGGCGGCGGCCTGGAATTCGCCGCGGCCTGCGATTTCCGCGTGGCCGCGCATGATGCGAAATTCGCCATGCCGGAGGTCAAGGTCGGAATCCCTTCGGTGATCCAGGCGGCGCTGCTGCCGCGGCTGGTCGGCTGGGGCCGTGCACGCTGGCTGATCATGACCGCCGCCACTATCGACGCACCGACGGCGTTGAACTGGGGCCTCATCGATGCCGTGGCCGCCGAGGGCGCGCTCGACGCGGAAGTGGAAAAGCTCGTCGAAGCCCTGCTGGAGTGCGGTCCGGAGGCCCTGCGATCGCAAAAAGCGATGCTGCGTCAATGGGAAGAACTCCCGCTGAAGGAGTCCATGGACCTCAGTGTCGGCGTTTTCGGCAATGCCTATCTGACCGGCGAACCGCAGAAGCTGATGGCCGGTTTCATCAACCGCAAGCGATAGCCCCTCCCCTCCGGACAAATCAGGCGGTGCGCCCGTTGTAATTTCCGCAGCGCATCATATGATGATCATCATTCAAGTTGCTCATATCGAGAGGCACCCCCATGTCCGCCGCTTCTGATCCCGTCGCCATTCTCTCGGCAATCCGCACACCGCTGGGCCGCTTCCAGGGCGAACTGTCCTCGTTCAGTGGGCATAAGCTCGGCAGTCATGTCATCAAGAACGCCGTCGCGCGGATCGGCCTCGCGCCGGAACGCATCGACGAAGTCTTCATGGGCTGTGTTTTGCCAGCTGGTCAGGGACAGGCGCCGGCCCGGCAGGCTGCGCGCGGCGCCCAACTTCCAGACTCCACCGGTGCCACCACCATCAACAAGGTCTGCGGATCGGGCATGAAGGCCACCATGCTCGGGCACGACATCATCGGCGCCGGCTCCGCCGAAATCGTCGTGACTGGCGGCATGGAAAGCATGACCAACGCCCCCTATCTACTGCAGAAGGCCCGCGGCGGTTACCGCGTCGGACACGACCGCATCATCGACCATATGCTGATGGACGGACTTGAAGATGCCTATGAGGTCGGCCGCTCGATGGGCGACTTCGGCGAAGCCACCGCTGAGGCTTATCAATTTACCCGGGCCGATCAGGATGCTTATGCGATCGAAACGCTCACCCGCGCGCGCAGGGCGGTGGAGAGCGGAGCCTTTGCAGCGGAAATCGCGCCGCTGTCCGTCATCGAAAAGGCAGGAAAGCGCGAGATCGCGAGCGACGAACATCCGTTGAAGGTCGATCCCGCCAAGATTCCCAATCTCAAACCCGCATTCCGCAGCAACGGCACGATCACGCCTGCGGCATCCTCGGCCAATGCCGATGGCGCTGCGGCACTCGTCCTCGCTCGCCAGTCTCTGGCGGACCGCGACGGCTTTCCCGTGCGCGCGCTCATCCGCGGCCATGCCACCCACAGCCAGGAGCCGCAGTGGTTCACCACGGCGCCCATTCCGGCAATCCGCAAGCTGCTCGACAAGGTCGGCTGGTCGGTCGGCGATGTCGATCTGTTCGAAATCAATGAAGCCTTCGCTGTCGTGCCGATGGCCGCACAGCGCGATCTCGGCATCCCGCGCGACAGGCTCAATATCAATGGCGGCGCCTGCGCACTCGGCCATCCGATCGGTGCAACGGGTGCCCGGCTGATCGTTACACTGCTGCATGCGCTTGAAGCTCAGGGCTTGAAGCGCGGAGTCGCTGCGCTTTGCATCGGCGGCGGCGAGGCAACTGCGATTGCCGTCGAACGTCTCGCGAACTGACAACAGCAGCTTTAGAAGACAGGGGCGCCCCTATATGGGATTGAGGGACGAGCGATGATCTCCGGATGGCTTTCGGCCGCGCTCGCGCGACGCAACATTCACTATGGCTGGGCGATGATCGCCGTGACCTTTGTCACGGCGCTCGTGAGCGCAGCGGCGGTCGGCGCGCCCGGCGTGTTCATCGTCCCGCTGCAGAAGGAATTCGGCTGGAGCACCGCCGAGATCTCATCAGCGATGTCCATCCGCTTCGTGCTGTTCGGCCTGATGGCACCCTTTGCCGCGGCGCTGATGAACCGCTACGGGCTGCGCAATGTGACGCTGACGGCGCTACTGATCGTCGTCACCAGCCTGATCCTGTCACTCGGCATGACGCAGCTCTGGCAATTGGTCGCGCTGTGGGGCTTTGCAGTGGGCGTCGGCACCGGCATGACCGCGCTGGTGCTCGGCGCCACCGTCGCCTCGCGATGGTTCAAGGAGCGGCGAGGCCTTGTGATTGGCATTCTTACCGCAAGTGCCGCCACCGGGCAGCTGATCTTTCTGCCTATCCTCGCCAGCATAACTGCACACGCGGGCTGGCGCTGGGCGCTCGCTTTGATGTGCGTGATGCTCGCTGTTGCAGCGGCCGGCGTGTTGCTGGTGATGCGCGACCGACCGAGCGATCTCGACCTGCGTCCGTTTGGCGATACCGGCACAGATCCGCTGCCGGTGCCGCCTCCGGCCAATGCCCCGATCATGGCTGCAGCACTGGGGGCGCTGCGCGATGCGGCAAAGACAAAAGTGTTCTGGATCCTGTTCGCGACCTTCTTCATCTGCGGCGCCAGCACCAACGGCCTCGTGCAGGTGCATCTGATCCCGATGTGTCTCGACTTCGGCATTCCCGAGCTGCAGGCCGCCGGCCTGCTTGCCGCCATGGGCGTGTTCGACTTTGTCGGCACCATCGCATCGGGCTGGCTGTCGGACCGCTACGACAACCGCTATCTGCTGTTCTGGTACTACGGCCTGCGTGGCCTGTCGCTGCTGGCGCTGCCCTTCACCGATTTCACCTTCTACGGCCTGTCGCTGTTCGCGCTGTTCTACGGCCTCGACTGGATCGCAACCGTACCGCCGACCGTGCGGCTGACGGCAGCGCGCTTCGGTGCCGAACGCGCAGGCCTCGTCTTCGGCTGGATTTTTGCCGGCCATCAGCTCGGCGCGGCAGCCGCCGCCTTCGGCGCCGGTCTCTCGCGCACGGTGTTGCTGAGCTATCTGCCGGCCTTCTTTGCCGCCGGCGCGCTGTGCATCATTGCTGCCGTGATCGTGCTGGCGATCACGAAGGACAAGAAAGTGGCGGCGGCCGGCTGATCACCCCCGCCTTAAGTCTCAGGCTTGCCCTTGGATAGGAATTCAACATGCGTCGCGTTGTCGTTACGGGAATGGGAGCGGTGTCACCGCTTGGCTGCGGCGTCGAAACGAACTGGTCGCGCCTGCTCGCCGGCCGGTCGGGCATTCGCCTGCTCCCGCCGGAAATGACGGCTGACCTGGCCGCCAAGGTCGGCGGCCAGGTGCCCGACATCCTCGATGATCCCGCAGGCGGGTTCGATCCGGACAAGGCTGCGCCGCGCAAGGATCAGCGCAAGATGGATCGCTTCATCCTGTTCGCATTGATGGCCGCGGACGAAGCCATCACGCAAGCCGGATGGGCCCCGCAAAGCGCGCGCGACAAACAGCGGACAGCCACGATCATCGCATCGGGCATCGGCGGCTTTCCGGCGATCGCCGATGCCGTCCGCACGACAGACAACAAGGGAATTCGCAGGCTGTCTCCCTTCACGGTCCCATCGTTCCTCGTCAATCTCGCGGCCGGCCATGTCTCGATCCGCCACGGTTTCGAGGGAGCGCTCGGCGCACCGGTGACCGCCTGTGCCGCAGGTGTGCAAGCGATTGGTGATGCGGTTCGTCTCATCCGCTCCGGCGAATCCGATGTGGCGATCGCAGGAGGCGCTGAGGCTTGTATCGACCGGGTAAGCCTTGGCGGGTTCGCAGCTGCACGCGCTTTGTCGACCGAGTTCACCTCCACTCCGGAACGTTCATCACGCCCATTCGATCGGGATCGCGACGGTTTCGTCATGGGCGAAGGCGCCGGCATCGTCGTGGTCGAAGCCTATGACCACGCGCTGGCACGCGGTGCGACCCCGATTGCCGAGATCGTCGGTTACGGCACCACCTCAGATGCCTTCCACATGACCGCCGGTCGCGAGGATGGCGATGGCGCCAGGCGCGCCATGGAGATCGCATTGACGCAAGCCGGCATTGCACCGGCCGACGTACAGCATCTCAATGCGCATGCGACCTCGACACCGGTTGGCGACCACGGTGAGATCGAGGCGATCAAATCGATTTTCGGTACACGCGGCAGTGTCGCCGTCACATCCACGAAATCGGCGACCGGCCATCTGCTGGGGGCAGCAGGCGGTCTCGAAGCGATCTATGCCATCCTCGCGCTGCGCGATCAGATCGCACCAGCGACGCTCAATCTGGACAATCCCGATCCATCCGCCGACGGCATCGACCTGGTCCGCGGCGCAGCACGTCCGATGCCAATCGAACACGTCTTGTCGAATGGCTTCGGCTTTGGCGGCGTCAATGCCAGCGTGGTGTTGCGCCGTATGTAACCCGTCGATCAGGGCCGCATCTGCAATCTTGCCGGACCGGGCGTCCGCAAAGGCTCGGCGAGACGCGCGAATTCGCACAGCAGCGAGCGCGTCCTGAGCGGATTGATGACCTCCTCCACCCAGAATTTCTCGGCGGATCGGAACGGCGAGCGCAGCTTGTTGAGCCGCTCCTCGATCTCCTCCAGCTTTGCCTTGGGATCGTCCGCCGCGTCGATCTCGGCCCGATAGGCCGCCTCGATGCCGCCTTCCAACGGCAGCGAGCCCCAATAGGCCGAAGGCCACGCGTAACGCATCGAATAGCGATTGGCCGGTTGATGCACCACACCGGCGACGCCAAAGGCATTGCGCAGGATGATCGTACACCACGGCACCGTGCTCTGGTTCACCGCCGCCATGGCGCGCACGCCATAGCGGATGGTCGCCTGCTTCTCGGCCTCGAGGCCGACCATGAAGCCGGGACAATCCATCAGATAGACTACCGGCAGATGGAAGGTCTCGGCGAGATCGACGAAGCGGATCACCTTCTGACAGGCGTCCGCGGTCCACGAGCCGCCATAGTGGAACGGATCGCTCGCCAGCACGAGCACCGCACGTCCCTCAAGACGCGCGAAACCGGTGATGACCGGGCGGCCGAAATTCGCCGACATCTCGAAGAACGAGCCGCGATCGACGACGGCGTCGATGATCGGGCGCATCTTGTAGACCTGCTTGCGGTTGCGCGGCACCGCATTCAGCAGCATCTCGTCCGCGCGCTCGGGGTCGTCGTTGCAAACCGTGGTTGGCGGCAGTTCGTAGACCGAGGACGGCAGATAGGACAGGAAGCGCCGCGCGCATTCGAAGGCCTCCTCCTCCGTATTGACCGCATGATCGACGCCGCCGGCGCGGGTCTGGATGTCCGCGCCGCCGAGTTCCTTCTTGTCGAGCGCCGCGCCAAGCCGCGCGACCACCGGCGGCCCCGCGACGAACATCGCAGACGCCTTGGTCATCACCGAATAGTGGCAGGCAGCCAGACGTGCCGCACCGAGGCCGGCAACGGAGCCGAGCCCAAGGCCGACCACCGGCACCTGCGAAAGGTTTGCCGTCGTGTACCAGTACCAGCGCGTGCCACCAACTCCGCCGGGCAGATTGGCCGCGCCCTTGGTCTCGATGGTCTTGACCGAGCCACCGCCGCCTGAACCTTCGATTACACGAATGATCGGCAGGCGCAGCTCATGCGCCATCTCCTCCGCCATCAAAGGCTTGGCGGAGATCGACGCATCGGCTGAGCCGCCACGCACGGTGAAATCGTCGCCGACCACGACGACAGTACGGCCATCGATCCGCGCGCGGCCAAACACGCAGTTCGCCGGAGTCAGCTTCTTCAGCTCGCCCTTCTCGTCATATTCGCCGATGCCGGAGATGGCACCGATCTCGTGGAAGGTCCCCGTATCGGTCAGTCTGTCGATGCGCTCACGAACCGTGAGCCGGCCTTGGTCATGCTGCCGCTTGACCTTGTCAGCGCCGCCCATCTCCCGCGCGAAGGCTTCGCGCCGGGCCAGGTCGTCGAGTTCCGGCTTCCAGTTCATTCATTCCCTCCGGGAGCAGTTTCTTATGAATTTTTGGGGCCGAAGGCGCGTTGGAAACGGCAGCCGTCGTCAGTCCGCTATCGGCATTCTGGATCATCACGCTGATCGTTTCGCCGAGCTGGCGAATGATCGGGCTGACCTCGGTCGCCATACGTTCGTCGTCATACATCGCCGACAGGACACCGATAACCACGACCACATAGGTCTGATAATGCGGCGACCAGATTGGTACCGCGATTCCGGTGATGTGCGGACTGAACATGCCGCTGGCAATGACATAGCCATGGTCGCGTAGCGACTGCCGGTTCTCGTCGATCCTGCTGCGCAGGATCTCGGCTTCCTCCGGCATCTCGCGGGACATTTCCTTGATCAGCGCATTGCCGACATCCTCGTCCAGCGCCGCGAGATAGGTATGGCCTGCGGCTGTACGGCCCATCGCGATACGGCTGCCGGTTGTCGAATGCAGGCCGAGCGCATGATCGGCGCGGGCATATTCCAGATAGACCATGTGGTGACGATCGGGGATCGTGAAGCCGATGGTGCCGGGAATCTGCTCGGCCACTTCCTGCAGACGCATGCGAATGAGGTTGCGAACCTGAAGGCCGCGCGTCATCGAGGTGCTCATCGCCACCGCGCTCGACCCGATCCGGTATTTCTGATCGCCGGGAAGATAAGCGAGCTGGCCCATGCGGGTCAGTGTGTGTGTCAGGCGCGACACCGTGGAGCGCGGCAGGCCGCAGCGCTTGGAGATTTCGAGATTGCCGAGCCGGGCATCGTGGCCCTCAAAGCAGCGCAGGACGTCGAATGCGCGCGAGACAACCTGGATCACGTCGCCCTCACCCGTCTGATCGCTGGCGAGCATACCCTGCTTGGTGAGCCGTTCCGACCGTCGTCCCATAATGCGCTTCCTCTCGGGCAGCGCTTGTCCGGACGGTCATCATTGACCCTCACAGCGCGCCGCCATCCCGTTCCATTATGCGGAATTAAATTCCACTTGCCGGCTACGCTACCTCACGGAATTTCCCACGACAACACCATGCTGGACGCAACCCCTCATGCTTCAGGCGCGTATCGTCGCAGGGCAAAACACGCCTTGGGCGCGTATTCGCGCATCTCTAACGCCATTGCGCGACGATCAAAATCAATCCCGCTTCGTCCCATCGAATGGGAACGGCCGCCGCAATCATGTTGTCAGCGCAAAAACCCGATGACATGATCTCCGAACAACAAAGGCAATTCGCAAAGCGAATGCATTCGGGAGGGATCTATGCGTCACCAGCTCATCGGGCTGGCGTCGATGGCTGTGCTCTGCACGGCTGGCGCCGTTCATGCCCAATCACCAGACATCAAGCTTCCATCATCCATCGCCGTCACCGCCTATGACACCGGCACGGCCGGCTTCAACATCGCCGTCGCCGTCGGCAAGATGATGAAGGACAAATACGGGACCGACGTCCGCGTACTGCCGGCGGGCAACGACGTCGCCCGCATGGCCCCGTTGCGTGCTGGCCGCGCGGCGATGTCCTGGATGGGCTCCGGCATCTATTTCGCCCAGGAAGGCGTGTTCGAATTCGGCTTCAAGGAATGGGGCCCGCAGCCGGCGCAAGTGACGCTCTCCACCATCGACTGCAACGGCGCCTCGCTCGGCGTCGCCAAGGACATCAACGTGCAGGAGATCAAGGATCTTCGCGGCAAGCGCGTCGGCTTCGTCGTCGGCTCGCCGGCGCTCAATCAGAATTCGCTCGGCATCCTGGCCTATGGCGGCCTCACCAAGGCCGATGTGAAACCGATCGAATTCGCCAGCTATGGCGCCATGTGGAAAGGCATCGTCAACAACGATGTCGATGCCGCCTTCGGCACGACCATCACCGGCCCCGCCAAGGAAGCGGAGACATCGCCACGCGGCCTGATCTGGCCCCCCATGCCGGCTGAAGACAAGGCAGCCTGGGCACGCGTGAAACGGATCGCGCCATTCTTCAATCCGCATGTCGCGACATGCGGCGCCGGCATCACGCCACAGACCCCGGTCAAGCTCAGCACCTATCCCTATCCCATCGCGACGGTGTACGGCGGGCAGAGCGAAGACTCGGTCTATGCCATGACCAAGGCGATGATCGTGAACTTCGACGCCTACAAGGACAACGCGCCCGGCGCGCTCGGCCTTGCGGTCAAGGCTCAGTCGATGAAGTGGGTCGTGCCGTTCCACCCCGGCGCTGTGAAGGCTTTGAAGGAAGCCAATCACTGGACCGCTGAAGATCAGGTGCACAATGACGGGCTGATCAAACGCCAGGGCGTGCTGAAGACAGCGTGGGACGGCTATGCCAAGGCCAATGCGTCCAAGGGCGAAAGCGAGTTTCTGAGCGGCTGGATGAAGGCGCGCGCCGATGCGCTCGCCAAGGCTAATATGCCGAACGGATTCGAAGAATAAACGACATCTCGCTTTCCCGTCATCGGCCGCTGGACCTTGTTTCATGACTTCACCTTCTGACTCTGCGCGGCTGAATTCCGACGTGCCACCGAAAATGGAGCTCGACGATCCCCATGGGGTCGCCGATCTCCAGGAGTCCGAAGTAACGCGCGTCCGTGCGCTGCACGGCGTCTGGCGCTGGGCGCTCATACTCGCGACGCTGGCGACCATCCTGCTCTGCATCAATCAGCAATTCGCGCTGCGTTTCCTCATGGATTACACGCAGCTCAACACCGAATACTTCTATCTGCTCATTGCGCTGATGCTGCCCTTTACGTTCCTGATGTTTCCGGGAACGCCCAAGGCCGATCTCGATCGCGTGCCGTGGTACGATCTCGTTCTGTTCGTTGCGACCTTCGCGGCGGCGATCTTCCTGATGATGAACATCCGCAAGGCCGCGCAGTTCGGCTGGGAGTTCGACGGCGCGCCAACACCGGTGATCGCGGCTGGCCTCGTGATGTGGTTCGTACTGATGGAGGCGCTGCGTCGCACCGGCGGCTGGAGCCTGCTGCTCAGCGTCGCGCCTTTCACAATCTATCCGATGGTGGCGGATTCGAGCTGGCTCGGCCCGTTCCGCGGCACCCAGTCGACGCTTGAACAGACGACCGCCTATCACGTCCTGTCCGGCGAAAGCCTGCTCGGCATTCCGATCCAGGCCTTTGCGGATACGGTAATCGGCTTCCTTGTCTTCGGCACGGCGCTGATGATGACCGGTGCTGGAAAATTCTTCATCAACATCGCCTTCGCGCTGTGCGGCACCTTTCGCGGCGGCGCTGCAAAGGTCTGTATTTTTGCATCGGGCCTGCTCGGCACCGTCGGCGGCAGCATCGTCTCCAACGTGCTCACCGCCGGCACGATGACGATCCCGGCCATGAAGAAGACCGGCTTTACACCATCCTATGCCGGTGCCATCGAGGCCTGTGCGTCCACCGGCGCAGTGCTCGCGCCGCCGGTGCTCGGCGCGACGGCCTTCGTGATGGCGCAATTCATGAATGTCAGCTACGCAGAGGTTGCGCTGGCCGCCACCATTCCATCAGTCCTGTATTATTTCGGTCTGTTCGCGCAGGTGGACAGCTATGCCGCGCGCCACAAGCTCGAAGGCATTCCGCGCGAAGAACTGCCGCGCTTCCGCGATGCGCTGAAGGATGGCTGGTATTATCTGTTCGTCATCGCGATTCTTGTCGTGATGCTGCTCTATTTCAAACGAGAGAGCCACGCGCCATTCTACGCCACCGCATTGCTGGTGATCCTGCATCAATGGTCCGGCCCGGCGCCCTGGAAGACGGGCAACACGCTGGTGCTGCTGCTGGCGATCGCGCTCACCGGCATCATGCTTTGGCTCGACGCGCCAAATTCTATCCTGTGGGGCATGTGCATTCTCGCGGCGCTGAATGAATTCTTTCCCGGCAAGAACTGGGGCGGCGCGCGCTGGCTGCATTTCCTCGAACTCAACGGCAAGACCTTCGTCGAGCTGATCGCCATTCTCGCCGGCTGCGGCCTCCTGATCGGCGCCTTCTCGCTGACCGGCGTCATCTCCAGCCTCGCCAACGATCTCCTGAATATCGCTGGCGGCAACGTCTTCCTGCTGCTGGTGATGTGCGCCTTCACCAGCCTGGTCCTCGGCCTCGGCCTGACCACGACCTCCTGCTACATCTTCCTCGCAATCCTCGTTGCACCGGCGCTGGAGAAGCTCGGCTTCAACAAGATGGCCGTGCACATGTTCATCTTCTATTGGGGCATGCTGTCATCGATCACGCCGCCCGTTGCCATCGCCTCTTTCGCCGCGGCCGGCATTGCCGGTGCGCCGGCGATGAAGACGGGATGGCAGAGCATGTGGGTCGGCAGCATCATCTATTTCATCCCGTTCTTCTTCGTGCTGAATCCCGCGCTGCTGCTGCAGGGCGCCAATCCCTATTCCGAAGCACTCGGCCTCACCGCGCTTGCGTCTATCGGCATCGTCTTCATCTGCGGCGGCATTCAGGGCTATCAGGCCTGGGTCGGCGATCTCCGCCGCGCCGGCACAATGGAATGGCCGCTGCGCGTGCTGCTCGTGCTCGGCGGCATTACGCTGGCAACCCCCGGCGGCGGCATCAATCCGCTATCGCAGTGGCAGATCATTGTGCTGGCGCTGGCGATCCTGGTGCCGACGGTGCTGGTGGCACTGGCGCTGGTGCGGCGGGGGAAGCCGAAGCTGGCAACTTCGTAGGATGGGTAGAGCACAGGCGTGCAGCGCCGGAGCGAAACCCATCGGCCAAGCCTACCGCAACGACAGAATACAGAATGATGGGTTTCGCTACGCTCTACCCATCCTACGGCTGCGAACTCAAAACTCTTCCGGGCAGGGATCGATGATCTTCCACAGCTCCATGCCGTTCTTGACCTTCTTCATCTCCGGCGTGAGACCGCCATTGCGGGACAACCAGTCTTTCACTGTCGCCGGATAATAGGACATCAGGTCCGAGGTGCCCTCATAGCTGATGACCTTCATGCCAAAGGTGAAAGCCTTGTCGTAATAGGCCTGGTGGAAGCCGAGGCTGGCGCGCGGGGTGACGCAGACCTTGTTCAGCGGCACGATGCCGAGAACCAGCGTGCAGGCGGAATTGCAGATGCCGTCGATGATCACACGTTCCTTGCGGTCGCGGATACGCTCATACTTCACCTTGTATTCCTCGACATAGCCGCCGTGATCGCGCGTGATACGCAAATCGGCATGTGCGGGCGCGACGAAGAGCACCACCAGCGAGGTCAGCAAAGGCAGCAAGGAAAGGCGCATCGGGCCACGGAACCGGTAAGAAAAAATCCCCCAAGGCCGCCGCATATGGGCATTGGCCTAGCCGCCCGATTCTCGCCGGACAGTGCTAGCAATTCGTTAAGCATCGGCTTTGAGCAGAAAAAAGGCAGGAACTTGTCCTGCCTCGTTTCGTCAGCCGTTGAGGAACAGCCGGTAGACCGGATTCTCCGTCTCGTCCTCATAGGGATAGCCCAGCGCATCCAGCCGCTCGCCCATCCGGCCGCGATCACTTTCCGGAACCTGCAGGCCGACAAGGATGCGGCCGTAATCGGCGCCATGGTTACGGTAGTGGAACAGCGTGATGTTCCAGTCCGGCTCCATCTGATCCAGGAATTTCAGCAAGGCTCCTGGCCGTTCCGGGAATTCGAAGCGGAGGATCACCTCCCCCTTCAATTCCGGCGGCGCGCGCCCGCCAACCATATAGCGGATATGCAGCTTGGCCGTCTCATCCGCACTGATGTCGAGCACTTTGTAATCGAGCGCACGCAGCTGATCGATCAGCTGCGCCTTTTCGTAACGCGCATCGTTCAGCTTGATGCCGACAAAGACATTGGCTTCCTTCGCCTCGGCGTAACGATAGTTGAATTCGGTAATGACCTGGTTGCCGATGGTCTGGATGAAGCGGCGATAGCTGCCGGGCTTTTCCGGAATCGTCACGCCAAGCAGGATCTCGCGCGCCTCGCCGACCTCGGCGCGCTCCGCCACATGGCGGAGACGATCGAAGTTCATGTTGGCGCCGCTACAGATGGCCACCAACGCACCGGAGCGCGTGGGGTTCGCGGTGGCATAGGCCTTGAGCCCAGCAAGAGCCAGAGCCCCCGCAGGTTCGGCGATCACGCGCGTATCCTCGAACACATCCTTGATCGCCGCGCATATTTCGTCGGTATCCGCCGTGATCACGTCGTCGAGCAGTTCGCGGCACAGGCGGAACGTCTCGACGCCAGCCTGACGTACGGCGACGCCATCCGCAAACAGACCGACACGGTCGAGCACGACGCGGTCACCTGCCTCGATCGCCGCCTTCATCGAAGCTGCGTCCGCCGGTTCGACACCGATCACTTTGGTCTCTGGCCGCAAGAACTTGATGAAGGACGCGATCCCCGACGCAAGCCCGCCGCCACCGACCGGCACGAACACCGCCTCGATCGGATCGGGATGCTGCTGCAAAATCTCCATGCCGATCGTGCCCTGTCCCGCGATCACATCGGGATCGTCATAAGGATGCACGAAGGTCAGCTTCTGTTCGAGTTCAAGCTTGCGCGCATGCGCAGCAGCCTCGTCAAACGTGTCGCCGATCAGAACGGCATTGCCACCCCAATAGCGGACGGCATCGACCTTGATCGGCGGCGTCGTCACCGGCATCACGATGGTCGCCTTGATACCAAGCTTCTGCGCCGACAGCGCCACGCCCTGGGCGTGATTGCCGGCGGACGCGCAGATCACGCCGCAAGCGCGCTGTTCGGGCGTCAGTTGCGCGATGCGGTTATAGGCGCCGCGGATCTTGAACGAGAACACCGGCTGCAGATCCTCGCGCTTCAGCAATATCGGCCTGCCAATACGGGCGCTGAGGCGCACCATCTTGTCCAGCGGCGTCTGCACCGCGACGTCATAGACGCGGCTGTCGAGTATCTTGCGAACGTAGTCGGTCACGGCGAAGTCCTGAAAGATAATGCCGAGCATCGCGTGCGGCGAAGCCCTGGGCCGAGATGGGCACCGAAATGCGAGGAAAATCAAGCCCGTTCTGCAGATTGGCACCTATGTCGGGCACAATCGGCAAACACTTGCGACGCCTCGGCGTACTGACCGCTTTGGGCCTCGCGCCATCCGCGATCAGGCCTGTTGCAGCGATCTCGCCGGCTCTGGAACGCGCGCGGTCTGATCCCATGGACAGGCCATGGCGAAAACCATCCAGAACAATACCCCGATTTCGCCTGAAGAGATGCTGGTCAGCGGCATATGGATGAGAAGCGCGCCGAGCGCGAGCGAACCGAGCACGACGCCTTCCCGCGTCGGCATCCGCCACGCCGCCGAGATGCTCCACAGCATCACCCAGATATAGGCGGCAAGACAGATCATTCCGACCGGTATGCCGAACGTCACCCAACTGGCGATGATCTGGCCATCGATCGGCATGGCACCGGCCACACCGACATCGGTAAAGGTGAAACCCGACCCCCATAGAAAACTGTCGGGCGCATTCCAGAGCGTAACGAACTCTTCAAGGCGCTCGGCGCCGCTGCCGTCTTCAGAACCGCTGCCGAGCGATTGCAGCCGCGTAGTGATGACGTCGCCGAACGGCGTGAACAATACGGCGCAAGTGGCTGCGATCGCGATGCCGACGCCGGTCGTCACCGCGCGTACCCGTGTTGCGGCAAACACCATGCAGAACAGCACGCCGAGCGCCAGCCCGAGCCAGCCGGCACGATAGAGCGACAGCAGGAGGCCAAGCGCAGCTGGCCCCATCGCCAGCAGCGACTGCCAGCCCGGCCGCAGGAAGCCGAGCAGCAGCAGGCCGGTCGCAGTGAACGTGCCATAGGTGGCCGGACCGTTCATGGTGCTGAACACGCGCACCATGTACGGCAACGGATAGCCGGCCGATGTGATGCTGGCATAGTTCATCCAGAACCGGTCCCAAGCCGGCGGATCGACATATTGCCAGATGCCGTAAAGCCCTGTGATCGGGAGCACCACGAAGAAGGCGCCGGCCATCGCATTGACGAGCTCGCCATCCGACTTGGCGCGCAGTTGCAGGGCGACCGCATAGAGGACCGGCGCACTCCATTTCAGCGCCCCGCTGGCCGCATTCACCCAGTCGCCCTGCAACATCGACGCCGCCGCGGCATAGGCGATACAGAACAGGATGATCACCGGGGCGATCATCCACGGATTTCGCGGCCGCTCGGTCAGCGACAGCCACGTCCAGATGTTCGGCAACGGCATCAGGATGAACATCAGCGGGCCGATCAGCATGATGCTGGACTGATCGAAGCCGACCGTGACATCGACGAAGCGCCGCACAAACGGGGCGAAGGCGAACAGCACGATGGCCGCCTGCACATGCGCCGCGGCGCTTTGGCGCCACGCATACCAACCCGCCGCCGCGCATCCGACCACGAACAACGGCCGCGACAGCGATCCCAATGCGGGCCCGATCGCGACCGTCACAACAAGCAGCAGCACAGCCGGCAGCCATCCCGCAAACAGCAGGTCTGGGAGACGCGATGTGAGTCGACCCTGATTCATGCCGCCAGACTATAACGATCCCCGGAGGCGCTGAAGGCAGGCTTCCCACCGGAGGGCGGCACGAAAGGGCTAGCTTTTACCATCGCGATGACTATGGTGCCGCGCGTGCACTCGTAGCTCAGCTGGATAGAGCATCGGATTTCGATTCCGAGGGTCGGGCGTTCGAATCGCTCCGAGTGCGCCATTGCGGCGCCGTCGCCGCTTCCGACGATCAGCATACGCGCATATATTTACCGGCCATTTGCATCCTCGGCCTAATGTTCCCCCGTTGAGGATGCATGGATGACCCCTGAAAAGCGAAATACCGGCCGCGTTACGTTCGAACGGGGATTTCCGGTCTGGCTGATGGCCATCGACGGTACTTGGCGGCGTAACTGTCGCATGATGGATGTCTCCGAGACCGGCGCACGCCTGATCGTCGAGAGCTCCATCGAGGGCATCAATCTCAAGGAGTTCTTCCTGCTGCTTTCCTCAACCGGCCTGGCTTTTCGCCGCTGTGAGCTTGCCTGGGTCAATGGCGAGGAGATCGGCGCCACGTTCTTGCGTCAGGGTCCGAAGAAGAAGCCCGACCGAAAAGCCGAAGCCGAAGTCTAATTCAGACAACGTTCCGCACGGCTCCATCACCATCGCGTGCGCGCAGGCGTTGCCATGTGTGAAAATCATGTGACCACTCGCCAAGGAACGCGAGCACGTCTCAGATCTTTCCTCCTGCGTATCCGGTGCGTTTGACCGCCATGATTTTCGGGAGCTCACCATGAAAGACTTTTCCAACGCTGCGTTTCCGCCAGAGATGATATCGGTGATGCAGAAGGCGCTGGATGGGGCCGTCGCGACTTTGCCGCATCCCGTCAGCTCAGTCCATGTGCGGTCGATCGCGGAGAGCATTTTGCGAACGACCCGCGATGGCGAACGCGATCCCAAGATGCTGCAAACGATGGCGCTGCTGGAATTGCAGCTCAGCGAGCGCTGAGCCTGCGTCACGGCGACGCAGAACGACCGCAGCAGACGCACGCAGAATCAGTCAGCCGTCCGCAGCCGCCGCATCGTGAATTCGATGTCGCCGCCCGGCAACTCCCGCCACTGTTCAACTTCGCTCATATAGGCCTGTTTTGGAAAGCGATCGAGGAATGCCCGCGCCGTCCTTCGGGCATCATCGCGCTTCTGCGTGAACGTCTCACGCACATAGCCATCGTCCCGCAATCGCCGCTTGCGGCGTTCCGCCATTCCCTCCGCGAGATCGCGCGGTGTTTTCGGCACGGTCGCTACTCCACACAGGCAACGCAACCATCAGATTGGCACGGAACCAGCACCGATCAAGCGCAAAAAGAAAGGGCACCACGGCAAGCGTGGCGCCCTTTCCCTGGTCTCGCTGATCCGAGCGCCGAGGCGCCCGAGCCGGTCACAGAGTGAACTTAGCGGGCGGCCTCAGCGAGGTGACAGCGCTTGGAATGAGACACTGGACCACCTCCTTTCATTGTTGACGGAGCAACTAATATAGACCGGTTCCGGCGAATGTTAACCCCTCGTCCGGTTCCAATGCGTTTGACGTCAGACTGCAGGGTTGCCATAGTACAATCGCGCAACCAAGGGACGGGTTGGTGACATTGGGAAGCGATGAAAAACGGACTGTACTCTATCCATGTCGTGTTGCTGGATGGACGCTCCGGTAAAGGCAGCGGAGTCGTAACCTTTCGCGACGGCGAATTACTCGGCGGCGACGCCTACCTGTTCTATGTGGGCAGCTACACAGTCAATCATGAGGCTGGCACCTTCAAAGGCGAAGTCTCGGTTATGCAGCACACGCCGAGCCCGGATATGAGTCCGCTTTTCGGCAATCAGAAGCAGCCCGTCGGCATCGGCCTCACCGGCACTTTCACAGATACCACGGCGACCATGAGCGGTACCGCGCTGGTCGGCAAGAACAGCCAGATTTTTCGCGCGACGCTACGCAAGCTGGCAGAGTCCGAAAAGTAGCGCATCTCCCGAAAAGCCATTACCGGTTCTCAAATGGGATCATGCCCCAAAAACTAGGTCGCTATTCCGCAGCCATCTCGGCCGGCGCATTGCGTGGCAGGATGATCTGGATGCGCGTACCCTGCCCCGGTTCGGAATGCAGGTGAAGGCGACCGCCAAGCCGACTGGTGACGATGCTGTAGACGATGTGCAGCCCAAGCCCGGTACCGCCCTGATCGCGCCGCGTGGTGAAGAAAGGATCGAAGGCGCGGCGCCGCACTTCCGGCGTCATGCCGACGCCGTTGTCCGAGAACAGGATCTCGACGTGATCGGCGCCGGATTCCTTCACCTTGATCTCGACGGCCCCGCCCGTTCCGTCAGGGAAAGCATGCGCCACCGAATTCAGCAGCAGGTTCGTCAGCACCTGTCCGTAAGGACCGGGATAGCTGTTCATCATCAGGTTCGCTTTGCAGTCGACCGCAAGCGTCAGCTTCTGCTTGCGCAGGCCCGGCTTCAAACTCATCACCACCTGCTCGGTGAGATCGGCGAGATCGAATACACGCTGGTCTGAATAGTTGCGGTCCGCTGCCACCTGCTTGAACGACTGGATGAGCTCGGCCGCGCGATTGAGATTGGCGACGAGCTGGGACGCCGCGTCGCGATTGGCGTCGACGAATTCGATCAGTGACGAGCGCCGCAGCTCGCCACGTGCCATTTCCTCCGCGAACTTCGCCACACGCCGCTCCAGCGACGACGCCACCGTCAGGCCGATCCCGACGGGATTATTGACCTCATGCGCCACGCCTGCGACGAGGCGTCCGAGTGCCGCGAGCTTCTCGGCTTCAATGAGAGAATTCTGCGTCTCCCGCAGATTCCGCAGCGCGCTTTCCGCCGCATCCCGCGCCTTGCGCATCTCATGTTCGTTGCGCTTGCGCTCGCCGATATCCAGCGCCACCGTGACGATATACTCGATCTCGCCGTCTGTACGCAGCAGCGGCAGCTTGTTGACCAGCCATTGCCGCATCGCACCGGACGCGTCGCGATATTCTTCTTCGTAAAAGCCGAGCCCGTCTTTCGTGGCGAGCACGCGTTTGTCATGGGCGTTGGTCTTAGAGGCGCCATACCGCGTCATCAAGTCGCCGGTCGTCTGGCCGATCGCCTCACCGGGCTCGATGCCAAAGATGCCGGCCATATAGCGATTCATCAGGACATAGCGCAGATCGGTGTTCTTGACATTGATCACCGCGGGCACCGTATCGATCACCTGCTGCAAGAGGCGTCGGCCTTCGAGCACGGCAGCTTCGGCGCGCTTCTGGTTGGTGATGTCGCGGACCGCGCCTTCATAGCGCACAACCACGCCATTTTCGTCACGGACCGCCGTGGCGCTGTCCGACAGCCACAGTATCGTCTGTTCGCGCTGATAGACCTGATACTCGAACTCGCGCACCATGCCGTCGCGTTCCATCCGGCGCTGATATTCGAGACGGGCACCGGGATCGACATAGATGTTCCTGGAGATATCGAGCGTCGCCTGGATCAGATGCTCCGGCGTATCGAATCCCATCATCCGCGCCAGCGCCGGATTGGCATTGAGCAGCGCACCGGCCGGCGTCGTCACATAGATTCCGTCGATCGAGCCCTCGAACAGTTTTCGATAGCTCTCCTCCGCAAGGCGCTGTTCAGCGAGCGCACGCACCGCCGCCTCGCGTGCTGCATCGGCTTCCGCCAGCGTCTTGCGGAACACTTCTGCCGCACGCGCGATGTCGCCTATCTCATTGTTCAGCGTGGTCGCCGGGATCGCCGTCTGCTGCCGTCCGCCGGCCAGCGCGTGAATGGCGCGCGCGATAGCCTTCAGCGGACGAACAATCCGCCGCACCACGAAGAGCGCCGCCATCAGACCGATCAAGACGCCGGCCGTGCCGAGCATGATGCTCCGCCAATGCGCCTCGGTGAGCGTTCCAGCGAATTCATGCGAGAGCTGATGCCCGCGGCGCGTGCTCAATTCGCGTAGCAAGTCGGTGACACGGTCGATCTGCTGTCCCTCGGTGCCAAGCACTTCACGGTCAAGATCGGCGATCTGCCGTTCGGCGGTCGAAACTGCGATGATCGCATCCGCATAGGTATCGGCCGCAAGGCGAAGCGCCGGCGGATCGACCGGCATGGTACGCATGTCGCGCGCCGCCTGCTCTGCGCGCATGGAATCGCGCGCCAGCAGCGCCGCAGCAATTTCGTTCTGCGCGTGAAACATGCGTTTGGCGCCGGCCATGCTGGCAATGTCGGACACGGCGTTCTCGAGATTCTGGCGCAGGCGCGGCAACGTGGCGAGTAATTCGCTCCGGCGCGCGATCAGAGCAGTGATCTGAGCGATACCTTCCCGGTAGGTCGTCAATCGTACAGCGACGCCGTCGATCATGTCGCGCTGCTCGGGCGTCAGATCGATGCGATTTTTCTTCAAGAGATCCCCAAGCGCCGCCGCCGCTTCGGATACCTTCTCAGGCCGAGCATCGGGATCGTTGACATAGTCGCGAGCGGCGAGCCGCAGGCTGCTCAGGCGACGATCGATATTCTCGGCAAGATCGACCACGGTTTGCAACCGCTGCAGCTCAGCAAAGGTCGCGTCGATGTGCCGGACGGCCACCACGTTGGCGACGCCCATCACCAGGATTACCGCCAGTACACAGAGAAATCCGCCGAATGTCAGCTGACCGATCGAGGGCGAGGACGATCGGGCCTTTTCAAGAAATGCCGTGATGGCGGAAGGCATGATGCGGGACCGGTCTCCTGACCGCGCCAATATATCCCGACTTCACCGAACGGGGAACGTGTCGGGCGGCTCGAATGCCTCGAACCGCCCGACATGGTTTCTATCGTCGCTTTGTCAGGGCGCGATCACTTCGGCCGGATTGCATCCGCCGTGCCCTGAATGAACGCCTGGATCTTGGTGACGTCCGCTTCCGTCAGCTTGCCGGTAAAATCCGGCATGCCCTTGTCCTTGAACGGGCCGTTGAAGACGATGTCCTTCAGATTGCCAATGGTTTCAGTCGCCGAATAGCCGAGGTTCGGCACATTGCCACCTTTGTCTACGCCGGGTACGCCATGACAGGCCGCGCAGGCGCTGACATAGATCGCCGTGCCGTCAGGCACATCCTTCGGATCGTATTTAACCCCCTTGAGCAGATTGCCGATCTGGTACTTCGTGAATTCCGGCAACGGCGCCTTGCCGCCGGTGGCGAAGGTATAGACCGTGCCCGGCCCTTCCCGATCCGTCGCGCGCTGGGTGATGCCGAACACGCCGCCCCAGCCTACCGCAATGGAGACATACTGCTTGCCATCCACCTCATAAGTCGATGGCGCAGCCACCGCGCCGGTGCCGACCGGTGTCTCCCACAGTTTCTCGCCCGTCTTGGCATTGTAGGCAACGAAGCGGCCGTCGGCCGTGCCCTGGAAGACGAGATTGCCCGCGGTCGTGAGCGTGCCGCCATTCCACGGCGCAACGTACTCGGCACGCCATGCTTCCTTCTGCTGCACCGGATCCCAAGCGACGAGACGGCCGAATGGCAGGTTCTTCGGCTGCTCGGTGTTGAGCGTGAAGCCGATATTCCAGCCGGTCGTCGCTGCATATTTGAACGGCCCGGGATCGTTCTGCACGAACTTCTTCTCGCCGGTGAGATTGAGTGGCACGCCTTGCGCCGGCAGATAGACGAGGCCGGTTTGCGGATTGAACGACATCGGATGCCAATTATGGGCGCCGAAAGGTCCGGGGATGCTGTCGAAGGACTTGTCCGGCGAACGTGCCTCCGGCACTTCGATCGGGCGGCCATTGGCGTCATAGCCGGTCGCCCAATTCACATCGACGAAATTTTTCGCCGAGATGAACTTGCCATTGGTGCGATCGATGACGAAGAAGAAGCCATTCTTCGGGGCATGCAACACCACCTTGCGCGGCTGCCCATCGATACTGATGTCGGCCAGGATCATCGGCTGCGTCGATGTGTAATCCCAGTTGTCGCCGGGTGTCTCTTGATAGTGCCAGAGATATTTTCCGGTATCGACATTCAGCGCGACGATGGAACCGAGATAAAGATTGTCGCCGCCGGCCGGGCTGCGGATGCTCCGATTCCACGGCGAGCCGTTGCCGGTGCCAATGTAAACCATGTTCAATTCGGGATCGAAGGTGATGCTGTCCCATGCGGAACCGCCCCCGCCATTGATCCAGTATTTGCCTGCGGGGTCCCATGTCTTCGCCGCGGCAGCCATGGACTCATCCTCGAACGGCTTCGAGGGATCGCCCGGCACCGTGAACCAGCGCCATTTCTGATCGCCATTCTCCGCGTCATAGGCGGTGACATAGCCGCGAACGCCATACTCCGCGCCGCCATTGCCGATCACCACCTTACCGTTGAAGACGCGCGGTGCACCGGTGATGGTGTAGGACATCTTGTGATCGATGACCGTGTCCTTCTCCCACACCTTCTGCCCACTCGCGGCATCGATGGCGATCAGCCGTCCGTCATAGGCGCCCACGAACACCTTGCCCTTGTAGAGCGCGACGCCCCGGTTCACGACGTCACAGCAGCCGCGATAACCCTTCTCGCGATTGACCTTCGGATCGAAGGTCCACAGGCGCTTGCCCGTCCGCGTATCGACGGCATGGACGACGCTCCATGGCGCCGAGACGTACATGATGCCATCCACCACCAGCGGCGTCGCCTCGACACCGCGAGTGGATTCGAGGTTGTATGTCCACATCAAGCCGATGTCCTTGACGTTTGACGCATTGATCTGGTCGAGCTTGCTGAAACGCGTCTCGGCGTAATCAAGGCCGTAGGTCGGCCAGTCCTTGGACGTCGCCGCATTGGCCTTGATCGCTGCGCTGTCGATGGCACCGACGACAGACTTGATATGATCGGGCGTGCCTTTGGTTTGCGCGAATGCCGCGCTGCCGATCAGTGCAGCACCGAAGGCCAGGAAGAGCGATGTGCCACGCCACCGCACGGTCGTATTTTTTTGATGAGCCGATATCGTTGAAATGAGCGCGTCGCTATCGTTCGGACGCGTCGAAGCATCCCGGCGAGCAGGTTCTCTCATGCGTTTCACTCCCAATGGCCTCTCACGAGCCTTGCACAATGTTACGCGCTACGCGTGCACCGTCAACAGATCAGAACACTTCCAATCGCAGCAATAGTAGTTGTGCATCGCACTGCGTGACAGCGCATCGCTTGCTCATGCTTTCGCCGTGTTTATGATCATCGGCGACACCACAGAGATGCGCCTAGCATCCGCACTGCGAGAGGGAATGTCATGAATATCACCCAGGGCCTGCGCCGCGTATTGCAGACCGATCCCAGCGTCATTGCCACCATCGATGGCGAACGCCGCCGCACGTGGCGCGAAGTCGGCGATCGCGTGGCGAGGCTTGCTGGCGGCTTGCGCAGCCTCGACATCCGGCCCAATGACCGCGTCGCCGTGTTGATGCAGAATTCCGACCGCTATTTTGAACTCTATCTCGGCATCGCCTGGGCCGGCGCCGTGATCGTGCCGACGAACACGCGCTGGAGCCAGGCCGAGATTCTCGACTCTCTGCTGGACTGCCGCGCCTCCGCTATTGTGGTCGACGGCGCCTTCGCGGCCATGGGAGAGCAGCTCGCCACGGACGCCAAGCTGACATTGATCTATGCCGATGACGACGCCGGCCCGTCAGAAGCCCAGAATTATGACAAGCTCGTCGAGAACAGCACGCCTGTGCCGGATGCCATGCGCGGACGCGAGGAACTTGCCGGCATCTTCTACACCGGCGGCACGACGGGACGCTCGAAAGGCGTGATGCTGAGCCACGGCAATATCATGAGCAATTCACTGCACATGATGAGCGAAGGCCTGATCCCGGTCGGCTCGATCTATCTCAATGCGGCTCCAATGTTTCATGTCGCCAATGGCGGCGCCATGTTCACTTCTCTCGCCAATGGCGGCACCAATGTGATCGTGCGCACCTTCAATCCCGAACTGGTGATGCAGGCCATTGCTGACGAGAAGGTCAGCGCGACGCTGATCGTGCCGACCATGATCCAGATGCTGGTCGATCACCCGTCCTTTGCAAACTACGACCTGTCGTCGCTCAAGCAACTGATGTACGGCGCCTCCCCGATCAACGAGGCGCTGCTCAAGCGCGCGATGAAGGGTCTCCCCAATGCGGAATTCCATCAGCTCTACGGCATGACCGAACTGTCGCCACTCGCGACACACCTCCCCTGGGAGCAGCACTACAGCGAAGCATCCGCTGCAAAAAACCGACTCCGCGCCTGCGGTCGCGCAGCCATCGGCTGCGAGGCCCGCATCGTCGATAACGACCACAAGCCCGTCCCGCACGGCACCGTCGGCGAAGTGGCCGTGCGCGGCCAGAACGTAATGATGGGTTATTGGGAGCGGCCCGAGGAAACCGCCAGGGCCGTCATCGATGGCTGGATGCACACAGGCGACGGCGGCTACATGGACGAGGAAGGCTATATCTATCTCGTCGACCGCATGAAGGACATGATCATTTCCGGCGGCGAGAACGTCTATTCCATCGAGGTCGAAAACACGATTGCCCAGCATCCCGCCGTCGCACAATGCGCCGTGATCGGCATCCCCGATCCGCATTGGGGCGAAACGGTCCATGCCTTCGTCATTCCGAAACCGGATGCGCAGGTGAATGCCGCAGAGATCATCGCGTTCTGCCGCGACCGCATCGCCGGCTACAAATGTCCGCGGACAGTCGATGTCCGCAGCGAGCCGTTTCCGCTCTCGGGTGCCGGCAAGGTGCTGAAGCGCGAATTGCGTCGGCCGTATTGGGAGAGTGCCGTGCAGGCAAAGGCGGGATAGTTCGTACCGCACACACTCTCACCCTCATCCTGAGGAGCGGTCGTTTTTGACCGCGTCTCGAAGGATGGCCACGAACTCCAATCTCGCCATCCACGGGTCGAGACGCGCGCCAAGTGGCGCGCTCCTCACCATGAGCGGGGAGTTTGTGACAAGGAACTACGGCGCGCCGGTCAGTTCGAACACCTCGCCGTCATACCCTGCCTCGATCGGAATCCGCAGCTGCCGCTTGTCGCCATCGCGCATCACGATCGGCGTCACGCTGACCACCTTGCTCGCGCGCGCCTCATCCATTGCCGCAGCGACACTCCCCTGCTTGCCGAGCTTGATCAGATTTCGCGTGGTCGGAAACGGCAGCGTGAAGCGGCCACTCGCGCCGCCCTCGAGCGCCTCGCGTGGCGACAGCCAGATCGAATCCGTGGACTCCTTCCCGTCATGCATGCCGACTTGTTCGGGAGGCGCTTCCGCAAGAAAGAACCAGGTGTCGAACCGCTTCTTCATGCCTTCGGGCGTGATCCAGTGGGCATAAGGCACCAGCAGATCGACCGCCAATTCGAGATCGTTCTCGGCGATAATATCAGCGAACTTCACCTTGCCTTCGTTGAGCGCATCGCGGTGCTGATCGGCGATCACGCTTGCCTTGGTGGCCGCGATCAGATCCTTCGAACCACGCGGGCGCGCAAGCAGGATGCGGCTTTCCTCGAAGGTTTCGCGAATGGCGGCGATGCGGAACGCCAACGCTTCGGCATCGAGATGATCGCCGCCATCATGCAGTTCGGGCCGCCTGGCGATCTCGTGATCGCCTGCATCGACGCTGCCGCCGGGAAAAACCAGCGCGCCCGATGCAAATTCGATCTGATAATGCCGCACCATCATGAAGACATCGATGGGATCGGTCGCGCCTTTGCGGAGCAGCAGGATCGTCGAGGCTGGGCGGACGGCGCCGGGCTCGTGCGGCATGTGGTTCTTCTCCCTATCGGCATTCTACGATGCCGTTCCCTTTAAAACTGAATGGCCGGGACAAGCCCGGCCATTGCATCATTTATCGCTAGCCCGCCGCGCTGGACTGCGGCGCAAGGTTCGCACGTTTGTCGTAACGGGCGACGCGCGAGAGAAGGTAATCGACCTCCGCCTTCGCAGGCGCCGACAGTACCGGACCCGGCTTGCGCTGCGCGGCGGATGCGATGATGCCGCGCTTCTGCAGCACATATTTGCGCACCGACAAGCCGACGCCCGGCTGCTGCTCATAGCGCACCAGCGGCAGATGGGCGTCGAACAGGTCATGCGCCTTGTCGCGCTCGCCCTTCTTCGAAAGGTTGACCACGTCGATCAGCATTTCCGGGAAGGCGTAGCCCGTCATCGCGCCATCGGCGCCGCGCTCCATTTCGAAATCGAGGAAGGTGCCGCCATTGCCGGTGAGGATCGACAATTCGCGGAGCGAGCCATCCTTCTGGAAGCCGCGCAGTGCGGTGATCTTTTCGAGGCCGGGCCAGTCCTCGTGCTTGAGCATCACGCACGACTTCGAATCCATGATGATCCTGCGGATCACTGCCGGGGTCATGACGACATTCAGAGTCAGCGGATAGTCCTGCAACACCCAGGGCACATTTTCACCGATGGCCTCGGATGCCTGCTTGAAATAGGTGGTGATCTGATCGTCGGTGCGCAGATGCGGCGGCGGGGCGATCATCACGGCGGCGGCGCCGGCATCCATCGATTTCAGCGCCAACGAGCGCATCGACGCAAAGCCCGGTGCAGAGACGCCGACGATGATCTGCAGCTTGTCGCCGGCACGCTTGATGAAACGCGTGGCCACGCTTTCCGATTCAGCGCTTTCCAGCTTCGGTGCCTCGCCGAGAATACCGAGCACGGTTACGCCGTCGCAGCCGATGGAGGCGTAGAAATCAATCAGGCTGTCGATGGATTTGTCATCGATGCGGCCGTCATCGAAGAACGGGGTCGGCGCGATGGCGAAGGTACCGGCAGCTTTGGACGTCAGTTTCATCATGGGCCTCTGCGTGAACTCACAGCCAATCTAGCGCGAAACGAGGGCTTTGTCCGCCCCCTCGCCTTCATCAAAAGCGGCGTGCGCCGTGTTTGGCGTCTTCGTCCGAGAAGAAGATTTCGCCCGCATGGGTGGCGATATCCTGCGCATCCCACGGCTTGTCCAGCGGCGGCTTCCAGCCTTCCATTTCCATCATCTTCATCTCGCGCACGCCACGCGGGCCGGAGACGCCGAGCACCTTGCCGGTCTGGTCGCCGGAGAGGTCGCTGACCATGTAGAGCACCGCCGGCGCGATGCCGTCGGCATCGAGGGCGGCACCGGGATTTTCGATATAGCGCGGCAGATCGGCCGTCATGCGCGTCAGCGCACCCGGCGACAGCGTCCAGATGCGGATGCCGTATTTGCGGCCCTCGATGGCCAGCACATTCGAGAGTCCCCAGATGCCACCCTTGGCGGCGCCATAATTGCTCTGGCCGAAATTGCCGATCAGACCGGAGGTCGACGAAGTGTTGACGATGACGCCGCCGCCATGGTCGCGCATGAAATTGAACACGGGTTTGGTGACGCAATAGGTGCCCTTGAGATGCACCTTGATGACCTTGTCCCAGGCCTCTTCGGTAGACTTGGCAAAGCTCTGGTCGCGCAAAATGCCGGCATTGTTGACGAGGATATCGACCTTGCCGAAAGCCTTGATGGCGTCGTCGAAGACGGACTGGCCGCCTTCTATCGTGGAGATATCGGCACCATTGGCGATGGCCTTGCCGCCAGCCTTGGTGACCGCATCGACCACCTGCTGTGCCATCGAGAGATCGGCGCCGGAGCCATCGCGCGGGCCGCCAAGATCATTGACCACGACGGATGCACCTTCACGCGCGAACAGCTTGGCATAGGCTTCACCGAGACCACCGCCTGCGCCGGTGATGATGGCGACCTTGCCGTCGAGAAGACCCATGACGATGCTCCCTGTGTTGTTTTTCTTTCTTAGTTCTCCGTCATTCCGGGGACGGACTGTCGCCGCAGGCGACGGGGCGGACCCCGGAATCTTGTCATGAGGATCACCTTTGACGTCACGTCCCGAAAGAGGTGATGAACGGTCTGGGGTTCCGGGTTCGCTTGCTGACGCGAGCGCCCGGGAATGACACCTCGTGTTTACGCCAGCACGGTGCGCCCGCTCTTGATCACCGTGACGCCGCGGTCCTTCACCTTCGCCTCGAAGGAGACGATGTTGCCGTCCTTCCACAGGTCCATCGTCACCGTCTCGCCCGGAAACACCGGCGACGAGAAGCGCGCGCCGTGCTGCTTGAAAGCGGACGGATCGTAGTCGGCAAAGGTCTGCAGCACGCCGCGACAGGTGATGCCATAGGTGCACATGCCGTGCAGGATCGGACGCGGGAAGCCGGCCTTCTTGGCGAATTCCGGATCCGAATGCAGCGGATTGCGGTCGCCGCAGAGGCGATAGACCAGCGCCTGATCGGGCCGCGTGGTGATGTCGATGGTCTTGTCCGGCGCGCGGCTCGGCACCTTGTGCGCCTCGGGCTGGCCTTCTGACGGGCCGCCGAAGCCGCCATCGCCGCGGGCAAAGCGCGAGGCCACGAGTGTCGCGAGCGCATCGCCGCTCTCATCGCGCAGGATGGTCTGGTGCAGGATCACTGCGCCCTTGTCGGCTCCCTTGTCGAACACGCCGAGCACCGAGGAGTCAGCGGTGATCTTCGCCTCGACCGGCATCGGCTTGTGAAAAGTAATATCGCGCTCGCCGTCGACCACCATCACGCGGTTCAGTTTCATGTCGCCGGGACCGGAGCCCCATGCTGCGACTGAGGCGAAAGTCGGCACGACCTTCAGCGGGCGCGGCGTGTAGGTGCCTTCATTGACGAAAGCGAGTTCGGTCTCGTTCATCGGATCGGCGCCCATGCCGATGCCATAGGCGTAGAGCATGACTTCACGATCGGTCCAGGCATATTTCTGGCCGATGTTCTTCATCGCCATCAGCTCTTCGTAGACGATTGGCATTGCTGGCTCCCGGATTTTTGTTTGTTGGTTGTCTGGTCTCTCACTGTCATCGCCCGGTTTGACCGGGCGATCCAGTAATCTCTGACAGTGCGTTGTTTACTGGATCACCCGCTTTCGCGGGTGATGACAGTCTGAGTGTGTGGCTAGGCCGGCGTGAAGAACGGCAGTGGCGCGCCGTCGGTCGGCTTCCACACCACCTTCACCTTCTGGCCGATCTTCACCGTCGCCGGATCGCAATCGACGATGTTGGTCTGCACCGACGGGCCCTCCTTCAGCGTCACATAGGCAATGACATAGGGGCCGGTCGCCGATTTGCGCATGTGGCTGTAGGTGTAGATCTCGCCCTCGCCCGACGACTCTTCCCACTCGGTCTTGTCGGAGAAGCAGAACGGACAGATCGAGCGCGGGAAGAAATGCGCTTCGCCGCAGCCCGTGCAGCGCTTGATCAGGAACTTGCCGTCCTTCGCCGCATCCCAGAACGGCTGGGTTTCGGGATTGCCCACCGGGGCCGGATATTTCTTCGCTTCAGTCATCACACGCGCTCCAGAATGGCGGTCGAGGCAGCATGGCGCACGCCGAGCAGGCCGCCGGTGCCGTGAGCAATGGCGAGGTCGCAATTGGGGACCTGCAGCTTCGGATGGGCTTCGCCGCGCAGCTGGCGCACGGCTTCGAGGATCTTGGTCATACCACCACGGTTGATCGGGTGGTTGCTGCAGAGACCGCCGCCATCGGTGTTGAACGGCAGCTTGCCGACGCCCGAGATCAGGTTGCCATCGGAGACGAACTTGCCGCCCTCGCCCTTCTTGCAGAAGCCGAGGTCTTCGAGCTGCATCAGCACGGTGATGGTGAAGCTGTCATAGATCGACGCATACTTCATGTCCTGCGGCGTCACGCCCGCTTCTTCGAAGGCGCGCGGCCCCGACCACACGCCGGCCGAATAAGTGAGGTCGAGATCCTTGCCGCCGCGCGGACCCTTCATGGCCTCGCCGTGGCCGATCAGGCGCACGAGCGGCTTCTTCAGGCTCTTGGCGATTTCCTCGGTGGTGACGATGAGCGCGCCGCCGCCATCGGTGACGACGCAGCAATCCATGCGGCGTAGCGGATCGGAGATCATCGGCGAGTTCAGCACGTCCTCCACGGTGACCACGTCCTTGAGCATCGCATGCGGATTGTACTGCGCATGATGCGAGGCGGCGACCTTGATCCAGGCGAGTTGTTCGGAGGTGGTGCCGTAATCGTGCATGTGACGCATCGCGGCCATGCCATAGGCATTGTGCGTGGTCGCACCGAAAGCGGTCTCGAAATCTGCTTCAGCGCCCTGCGCGCGCGGCGTCGGCGGCGAGGTGCGCGGCTTGCCGGCCAGCGTGATCAGCGCCACCGAGCACTTGCCGAGCGCGATCGCCTGCGCGGCATGGCCGAGCGCGATGATGTAGGAGCAGCCGCCGGTTTCGGTGCTATCCACATGGCGGGGCTTGAGGCCGAGATAGTCGGTCATCGGCCACAGGCCGCCATTGGCATCGCCTGCGATGAACAGGCCATCGACGTCCTTGTTCGTCAGGCCGGCATCCTCGAGCGCGCCCTTGGCGACTTCGGCATGCAGCTGCCAGACCGATTTGTCCGGCGCATGCCGCGTCGGATGCTCGTAGATGCCCGCGATATAGGCCTTGCCCTTGATACTCAATCGTCTCTCCGCTTGGTGTTTTCGTCCCGGTTCAGTTTTTTGTGCCGGTTCAAAACAGGCTTGGCAAGCGACAACATTTCACGCTGCGGATGTGAATTTCACTGAGCGGAATGGACGCAAAAGTATCGTGTTACTTTTCGCTTGCAGTGAAGCAGTTTGCCAATCTGGTCGCGAGCTCTCACAAAAGCGGAGAGCTGTGTTTCCGGAATTGGTGGGCTGGAATGTAGTGACAGCGTGACTATCGCAATGTCGTGCGCTCGCATTCTCGCGGCGCCGGAGCGTCCGAGGCATGAGCAGGTCTCCCCTCCAGACATGAGGGGAGGTGGCACGCCGCAAGGCGCGTTGGGTGGGACTTGACGCAATCCGTTTCGCTGGATCGCCAGCGAAACCGCAATTGCGCAACGCCTTACGGCGCGCCACCGCGACGTTTTGCCAGTCGAAGGACCGTTCTTCCGGGTACTGGGCGCTCTCTCGCAAGAGCCATCCGACAGGTTTCCCCGCCTTCGCCCGCACCACGTCCAGCCGCGCTAGCGGCAGAGCCCCGTAATGGGCCCGGACGGTTACCCCCGACCACCCGAGTGCATGAGGCTGCGTAGGCCTCATACCCGCAGGCGCCGCATCCACGTTCCGCCCAAAAGACGCCTCATGAGAGCGCCCCTCGCGAACG
The DNA here is from genome assembly GCA_030147505.1 of Tardiphaga sp. GTDB lineage: Bacteria > Pseudomonadota > Alphaproteobacteria > Rhizobiales > Xanthobacteraceae > Tardiphaga. The sequence continues at coordinate 39,435 of JASBVG010000089.1, read as the reverse complement.
AGACGGGAGGGATATGAGGGGAGATGGGAATTTTGTCAAGAACGAAATAGGAACAAGGTTGCAAGCGGGTGATCCGGTAAACACCGGCCGTGCGCTTGATCCGAGGTCGGAGATTACTGGGTCACCGGGTCAAGCCGGGTAACGACAAGAGGAGCCTGGTCCAGCCGGGCAACGACGAGACGAGCCCGATCAAGTCGGGCAACGACAGACAGAGTCCCTATCCGTTCACGCGCTCGACCTTCGCCACCACCGCTTTCGCACGCAACTGGTTGATGATCGCGCTGAGATGCTTGAGGTCGTAGACGCCGAGATCGATGGTCTGCTCGGTGAAATCGGGCGAACGGCGGTGCATGCTGATATTGTCGATATTGCCGTCGTGATCGGCGATCACCTGGGCGATCTGCGCAAGGCTGCCGGGCTCGTTGACGTTCTGCAAGAAGAGTCTGGCCGGGAAACGCTGCGGCGATGAATCGTCCACGTCCCAGCGCACGTCGACCCAGCGCTCCGGCTCTTCCTCGAATTCGCGCAGCGCCGGCGACTGGATCGGATAGATGGTGATTCCCTCGCCCGGCGTGACGATACCGACGATGCGATCGCCCGGCACGGCGCCGCCATTGGGCGCAAAACGCACCGGCAGATCGGAATTGACGCCGCCGATGGAAATGACCGAGGTGAACTTGCCCGCGCCTTCGCCCGAACGCACCTTGTCGGCCGTGCTCTTCTTGTTGGCGGCATAGCGGCCGCCGACGCGCTCTTCCTTGTAGTCCGGATACATCGCGCGCGCGACATCGGCGGCGCGCAGTTCGCCGCGACCGACGGAGGCCATGACCTCCTCGATGGATGCCCGCGCGAGACGCGGCAGCGCGCCCCTGAGCTGATCGTCGGCATATTCGATCTTGGCACGCGCAAACAGGCGCTCGACGATGCGGCGGCCGAGGCTCGCATATTGATCACGCATGGCCGTGCGCGTCGCACGTCGGATTGCGGCGCGCGCCTTGCCGGTGATCGCAAGGGATTCCCAAGCCGCCGGCGGCGCCTGCTGCGCCTTCGAGGTCAGCACCTCGACTTCATCGCCATTCTGTAGTTCGGACGAGAGCGGCGCGAATTTGCCGTTGATCTTGCAGCCGACGGCGCTGTTGCCGACATCGGTATGCACGGCATAGGCAAAGTCGATCACATTGGCATTGCGCGGCAGCGCGATCAGCTTTCCCTTCGGCGTGAAGCAGAACACCTGATCGTGGAACAGTTCGAGCTTGGTGTGCTCCAGGAACTCTTCCGGATTGGTGCTTTCCGACAGAATGCCGATGGTGTGGCGTAGCCAGGCGAAGGCATTGGACTCGCGCTTCAGGCGCTCGTTCGGTGAGCCCGCCCCTTCCTTGTAGAAGGCATGCGCGGCGATACCGTATTCCGCGATACGGTTCATCTCCTCGGTACGGATCTGCAATTCGACGCGCTGATTGCCGGGACCGATCACCGTGGTGTGCAGCGAGCGATAGTCGTTCTGCTTCGGCGTCGAGATGTAATCCTTGAAGCGGCCCGGCACCACGGGCCAGGTGGTATGCACGACGCCGAGCGCGCGGTAGCAGGATTCCAGATCGTCGATGACGATGCGGAAGCCGTAGATGTCGGAGAGCTGCTCGAAGCCCACCGACTTGCGCTTCATCTTCGTCCAGATCGAAAACGGCTTTTTGCGGCGGCCGCTGACGCGCGCCTTCATGCCGTTCTTCTGCAGTTTGCTCGACAAATGCGTCTCGATCATGCCGATCAGATCGCGGTTGCGCTCGGTGAGCGTGTCGAGCCGCTGCATGACGACGAGATGGGCGTCGGGATCGAGCACCTTGAAGGACAGTTCTTCAAGCTCCTCGCGCATTGTCTGCATACCCATACGGCCGGCGAGCGGTGCATAGATGTCGAGGGTCTCGTCGGCGATGCGGCGGCGCGAGGCCGGCGGCATGAATTCCATGGTCCGCATATTGTGCAGACGATCGGCCAGCTTGATCAGCAGCACGCGCACATCGTCGGCAATGGCCAGCAGCAGCTTGCGCAGATTCTCGGCCTGCTTGGCCTCGCGCGAGACCAGTTCGAGCCGCTTCAGCTTGGTGAGGCCTTCGACCAGCGCGCCGATATCCGGACCAAACAGCTTGTCGATCTCGGCGCGCGTGGCTTCGGTATCCTCGATGGTATCGTGCAGCAGCGCCGCCACGATGGTCGCGTCGTCGAGTTTGAGATCGGTGAGAATCGCCGCGACTTCGAGCGGATGGGTGAAATAGGGATCGCCGGAGGCACGGGTCTGCTCGCCATGGGCGACCATGGCATAGACATAGGCGCGGTTGAGCAGGTCCTCGTCCGTATTCGGATTATAGGCACGGACGCGCTCGACCAGATCATATTGGCGCATCATGCGGGCGCGGCCGCTCCGCGCGGTTTTGCCAGCAGCGGTTGTATCGGAGGCTGGCGTGGCGCCCGGCGCCACGGGCACAGCCGGCCCCTCCACGCGCGCCGATGGAACCGCGGCGGTCTCGTTTGCGGCCTGCATCTGCCGTGACTGACGGCGCGACGTCGCCATACATTCCTCAATTCTGCCGGATCGCTGATGACTGCCGGCGCCAGCGTCATCCCCGATGGATCTGACGCTCATATTTTCTCTGGCTGAGCATAATCTTATCCGACAATCGGCATCCATTTTTCGGGATCATGCTCGAATACCGCAGATAATTTGCCCCGAAACATCCCACAAATGCAAAGGCCCGGACTTGCGATCCGGGCCTTGCGCGAAACTGTGATGAACGGAGGAGAAGAGTATCAGCCTTACTCGTCCTCTTCAGGCTGCTCTTCCGGCGGCGCGAGGCCTTCGAGGCCCTTGAGCAGCTCTTCTTCGGTCATACGCTCGACAGCGACTTCAGTATCGTCGGCATCGGCTGCACCGGCTGAGCCGATCAGCGGGACCGTATCGGCCTCCGGCTCGTCCACTTCGACGAACTTCTGCAGCGAATGCACGAGTTCTTCCCGCAGATCTTCCGGCGAAATGGTCTGGTCGGCGATCTCCCGCAGCGAGACGACCGGGTTCTTGTCGTTGTCGCGATCAATCGTGAGTTGTGAACCCGACGAGATCATGCGAGCACGGTGTGCTGCCAGCAAGACCAGATCAAAACGATTGTCGACCTTGTCGATGCAATCTTCTACGGTGACGCGCGCCATGAAATGTCGCTCCGTTGTGGTTGAGAGACCGAAAAATAGGATTGTTGCCGGCTAGGTATAGCGGCTTCGCACCCAGCGCAAGAACGAAATTAGAATCCCGCTAGCGGCTTTGCTTTTGGCAGGATTATGTTACCCTCGAAAGACCCTTTGGATATTGGGTCTCGGTACCATTAAATAACGATCTTTCCGACACCATTTGGGACACCAAAAGGCTTTATTGCATCGGCAAAAAGATGAGCCTATCGCTCTCCTCTTCGCTTGCGTGATGTTCGGTCAGGCCGATCTGCCAGAAGGCGGGTGACGGATTTGATGCCGACGACTTGATGCCACGACACAACCAAGACCCAATACCAATGCGCGGTGACGGTTTCGCTGCGCCAAAAACCACAAATTCAACGAACCCTAGAGAAAACTTGATGTCTCAATCTTCTAACAAGATCGCGCTCTTCATCGATGGCGCCAATCTCTATGCCACGGCGAAGACGCTCGGTTTCGACATCGATTACAAACGCCTTCTCAAGGAATTTCAGAGCCGCGGAACCCTGGTACGTGCGTTTTACTACACCGCGATTATTGAGGATCAGGAATACTCCTCGATTCGTCCGCTGATCGACTGGCTCGACTACAACGGCTACACTGTCGTCACCAAAGCGACCAAGGAATTCATCGATGCGTCGGGCCGGCGCAAGGTGAAGGGCAATATGGACATCGAGCTGGCCGTCGATGCCATGGAACTCGCGGAGCACGTGGACCAGATCGTGCTGTTCTCCGGCGACGGCGACTTCCGCTCGCTGGTGGAAGCGGTGCAGCGCCGCGGCGTGCGCGTGACGGTGGTCTCGACCATCTCGAGCCAGCCGCCGATGATCGCCGACGAACTGCGCCGTCAGGCGGACGTGTTCACGGATCTGATCGAGTTGCAGAGCAAGATCGGACGCGATCCGTCCGAACGCCCTGCGCCGCGCGAGCCGCGCCACCAGACACCGCAATTCCTGCAGCGCTCGGCCACCGTGGCACCGCGAGGCGACGACGATTTCGAAGACTAGACTTTCAAGAACTCGGACGCAGCTCAGCAGGCAACAGCCGGCGGTGGTCGCAACCGCGATCCCCGCCGGTACGGCCACAGATCCCGGACGCGACTGCCCGCTCTGTCCTCGCCTGGTCGATTATCGGACGGCGTTGCGGGCTCAGGAACCTGGCGCTTTCAACGCGCCCGTGCCCTCGTTCGGCTCAACGGATGCGCAGCTCCTGATCGTCGGTCTCGCGCCGGGAGTCCAGGGCGCCAATCGGACCGGACGCCCGTTCACCGGTGACTATGCAGGCGACCTGCTCTACGACACCTTGCTCCATTTCGGCTTTGCCGCCGGTAGCTATGAGGCGCGGCCGGACGACGGTCTGGTGCTGACCAACAGCCGCATCAGCAATGCGGTGCGCTGCGTGCCGCCGCAGAACAAGCCACTGCCCGTGGAGATCGCCACCTGCCGACCATTCCTGATTGCGACCATGGAAACGATGCCGCGCCTGCGCGCCATCGTTTTGCTCGGCCGTGTCGCCCATGACACGATGCTGAGAACGCTGGGCATCCGCGCCGTGACGGCGCCGTTCGCCCACGGAGCCGTGCATGAGGCCGGCCGGTTCAAGCTCTACGACAGCTATCACTGCTCGCGCTACAACACGAATACGGGCGTGCTGACGCCGGAGATGTTTCGTGCGGTGTTTGCGAAGGTGAAGGCGGATCTGGCGGAGTGAGCCATAACTCACTTGTCGTCACCCGGCTTGACCGGGTGACGACAGACGTAAATTGAGGCGGCAGATCTAAAGCGGATTGGCCTTCAGCCACGCCAGCACATCGCCCGCATTCCGGTCCGGCGGAAACACCGGATAGAACACATGGGTGATCGTGCCATCATCGACGATCAGCGCGAGGCGCTTGATCAGCGTGAGGTCGGCGACGTCCATCGTCGGCAGGTTCAGCGCATCGGTAAGTTCGAGCTTCTCGTCGGATAGAACCGGAAACGGCAGATGCAGGCGTGCAGCCATCTCGCTCTGGTAGGCGTTGCTCTGGGTCGAGAGGCCGAACACATGTTTCGCACCGGCAGCGCGCAATTCCGAAAACAGATCACGAAACGAACAGGCCTGCGGCGTGCAACCGCGGGCGCCGGGGATCATGTCCCAGTCATCAGTGAGGCCGATCTTGCCGGGCTCGCCGGTGCGTGGATAACCGAACACCACGGTGCGGCCTTTCAACCCGGAGAGATCGACCACGCTGTCGTCAGTGGCATGCAGATGGAGCGTGGGAATCGTCATACCCACGAGATGGACTGCAGCACCATCATCCTCCGGCGCAGGGATCTTGCTCCAGTCGACATCGGTGAGATTTGGTTGGGTCATTGCCACAAACTCGCATTCGTAGGATGGGTGGAGCGTAGCGAAACCCATGTCGTCCGTCGATTGCCGCGAGCTCCGCCGATGGGTTTCGCTCCGGCGCCACCGCGCCTGCGCTCTACCCATCCTAAAAGCTATCCCCTCGCGCGCAGCAGGCGGCCCTTCTCGCGGCCCCAGTCGCGCTCCTTCTCGCTGGCGCGCTTGTCGTGGAGCTGCTTGCCCTTGGCGAGCGCGAGCTGCAGCTTCACACGGCCGCGCTCGTTGAAATACATCTTGAGCGGAATGAGCGTCATGCCCTGACGCTCCACCGCCCCCATCAGCTTGTTGATCTGCTTGCGATGCAGCAGCAGTTTGCGCGGGCGCTTCGGCTCGTGGTTGAAGCGGTTTGCCTGCAGATATTCCGGGATGTTGGCATTGACGAGCCAGATCTCGCCATCCTTGGGATCCGCATAGGATTCCGCGATCGTGCTCTTGCCGTTGCGGATCGATTTCACTTCAGTGCCAGTCAGCGCAATGCCCGCCTCCACCGTGTCTTCCACGGCGTAGTTGAAGCGGGCCTTGCGGTTTTCCGCGATGAGCTTGATCGGGCGTTCGTTCTTTTCGGACATCGTCAGATTCTTTCGGCGTCAGACGCCAGATATAGGCATGCCCGTGCCCTGCCCCAAGCCGATCAGGCTTTCGCCTTGAGGAGGTCGCGGATTTCGGTGAGCAGCGCGGCTTCGGCACTCGGCTTCGGCGGCTCGGCGGGCTTGGCCTCTTCCTTGCGCTTCAGCGTATTCATGGCACGGATCACCATGAACAGCACGAAGGCGACGATGATGAAGTTCAGCGTCAGCGTGAGGAAGCTGCCCCAGGCCAGCACGGCGCCCTGCTTCTTGGCATCGGCGAGATTGGTCGCGGTGACCGACTTCGACAGGCCGGTGAAGTAGTTCGAGAAATCGAGACCGCCGGTGATCGCGCCGATGATCGGCATGATGATGTCGGCGACCATCGAGGACACGATGGCACCGAACGCGGCGCCGATGATCACGCCGACGGCGAGATCGACCACGTTGCCCTTCATCGCGAAATCACGAAATTCCTTCAGCATGCGCAATCCCCTTTGGCTTTTCGAGCGATCAAAATAGACGACGATAAATAAGCAGCGATGACGCGAGCAAAGTCACTCGACGTCTAGTTGATCAGCCCGGCATGGACCATCGCTGCGCGGATCACTTTGCCGGTGCCTTCGGTGACCGGCAGCAGTGGCAGGCGAACGCTCTCGTCGCCGCGGCCGAGCAGCTTGAGCCCGTGCTTGGCGCCGGCAAGGCCTGGCTCCTTGAAGATCGCATCATGCAGCGGCGTCAGGCGATCCTGGATCTTCAGCGCGCCTGCATAGTCGCCCTTGAAAACTTCTTGCATCAGTTCGGCGCACAGCTTCGGCGCCACATTGGCGGTGACCGAAATGCAGCCGTGGCCGCCCGCCGCCATGTAGGACAGTGCGGTCATGTCCTCGCCCGAGAGCTGGATGAAATCCGGGCCCATGGCGTGGCGCTGCTTGGAAACACGGCCGACATCGGCGGTGGCGTCCTTCACACCGGCGATGTTCTTGAGTTCGTACAAGCGCGCCATGGTCTCGACGGACATATCGACCACGGAGCGCGGTGGAATGTTGTAAATAATGATCGGAATGCCGATCGCGTCGTTCACCGCCTTGAAGTGCTGATACATGCCTTCCTGGGTCGGCTTGTTGTAATAAGGCGTCACGACGAGCACAGCGTCCGCCCCCGCCTTCTCCGCGTGCTTCGCCAGCGCCACGGCTTCACGGGTCGAGTTCGAGCCCGCGCCGGCGATGACCGGCACGCGGCCCTTGGCCTCGTCGATGCACCATTCGACGACCTTGGCGTGCTCCTCATGGCTCAGGGTCGGGCTCTCGCCGGTGGTGCCCACGGGAACCAGACCGTTGGAACCCTCGGCGAGCTGCCAGGCCACCAGCGCGCGAAAACCTTCCTCGTCCAGCGCACCGGCTTTGAACGGGGTGACCAGAGCTGTGTAGGACCCCCGGAAAATCGTCTTGGTGGCTGCCATGGCCTGCTCCGAACCCGATGCGGCTTCCGCCGTCTGCTTGAACCTATTGAATGGACTGCGAGTCTTACCGGCTTCGGAGCTGCGGCGAAAGACCGCCCAAGGCGCTATCGGACTGGTTTTGCGGCGTTTCCGCCCCGATTTCGCCGCCGTGGCACGGCACATGACGACCCAAGGGGACGAACATTGACGATTTGGTCACCCTTTCAATCAAATACATCGTGGGAATGCCGGCGAAGATGTGATTCGCGGCGAGGAAACACCGTGACGCGACTGCTCCCAAATCCTGCGGCACGACGGACGGCGCTGCGCGCTGCCCTGGCGCTGATGATTGGCGTCTCGGTTCCGGCGCTCGAAGCCGGGGCCGCCGGCACGACTGACACGCCGAAGACAGGTCAGACTGCGAAAGATGCGGCAGCCAAGCCAGCGGGCACCAAACCCGCCAACGCCAAAGGCGCTGCCGACAAATCCGCTGCGAAGCCCGCAGCAGCGAAATCCGCAGCTCAGAAGCCTGCCGACCCCAAATCGACAGCCAAGCCCACGACGGCCAAATCGACCGCTACCAAGCCCGACACAACGAAGCCTTCTGCTGCCAAACCGACAGCCGCCAAACCTGTCGCGGTCAAGCCGGCGGCTGCACCCGCAAGACATACAGGCACAGTCACCCCTGCACCGGCGATACAGCCGGCCACACGTTTGCATGCCGTCGCTCCGCCGCCGGCGGCCAAGAAACCGCCTGCCCGCGCCGCCATCGCCGCAACCAGTTCGACATCGCAGGCCGATGGCGAGGCGCTGGAGAACGTCATCGAGCTCGTGCGCAAGGGCAAGAGCCAGGAAGCCGGCCAGGTGGTGCAGACCATCGGTGACCCGGTCGCACGTAAACTCGGCGAATGGGTCTTTCTGCGCAGCGAGAACAACAGCGCTTCGGTGGAACGCTACCGCGCCTTCATCGCCGCCAATCCGAGCTGGCCGTCGCAGACCTTCCTGCGCCGCCGTGCCGAAGCCGCGCTGTGGGACGACAAGCGCGACGACAGCGCGATCCAGTCCTATTTCGACAGCGAGAAACCGATCTCGGCCAAGGGCAAGTTCGCGCTTGCGAAGTCGCTGCTGGCGCGCGGCGACCGTGCCGGCGCCGAACGCCTGATCCGCGACGCCTGGCGCACCGATCCGATCTCCGGCGACACCGAGAACATGGCGATCGACATGTTCGGCGCGCTGATCGTGCCGGGCGATCACAAGGCGCGTATGGACATGCTGCTCTATGGCAGCGATGGCGAGGCCGGACTGCGCTCGGCCAAGCGCCTCGGCGGCGCACAGATCGCGCTGGCGCGTGCGCGCATCGCCGTGAACAAGAAGGCATCGAACGCGAAGGCGCTGCTCGATGCCGTGCCGTCCGAACTGCACAACGATCCCGGCTATCTGTTCAGCCGCATCCAGCAGCTCCGCCGCGACGAGCGCTTTGGCGAGGCCGCGCGGCTGATGTCGGCCGTGCCGAAGGATGTCAGCCGGCTGCACAATCTTGATGAATGGTGGATCGAGCGTCGCCTGCTATCGCGCAAGCTGCTCGATGTGGGCGAGCATCGCGCCGCCTATGTGGTGGCGCGCGACGCCGCTTTGCCCGCACGCGACATCTACAAGACCGAGCAGGAATTCACCGCCGGCTGGATCGCACTGCGTTTCCTGAAGGATCCGGCAACAGCATCGCAGCACTTCGCGCGGATCGGCGTCGGCAGCGTCAATCCGACCGCGCTGGCCCGCGCCGGCTACTGGCAGGGCCGCGCTGCGGAGGCAGGCGGCCGTTCGCAGGAAGCCCGCGCCGCATATACGCGCGCGGCCGAGCAGTCGACGAGCTATTACGGCCAACTGGCGCGCGCCAAGCTCGGCCTGCCGCAGCTCGACATCAGTGGCTCGCTGACAGCGCGCGCGCGCGGCCTCGAGCGCCTCGAGATCGTGCGCGCCGTGCAGTTGCTCTATGCGCTCGACGAGAAGGAGATCGCGGTGCCGATCCTCGCCGATGTCGGCGAGAACGGCGATCCGGAAGCGGTGCTCGGCCTCAGCGAACTCGCATCGCAGAACAAGGATGCGCGCGGCATGCTGCTGGTCGGCAAGGCGGCGCTCAATCGCGGCCTGCCGTTCGACCACTATGCCTATCCGACCGTGGGCATTCCGAGCTTCCGCCAGATCGGACCGGAGGTCGATCCTGCCGTTGTTTACGCGATCGCGCGACAGGAGAGCGCATTCAATCCCGCCGTCGTCTCGCCGGCGCAGGCCTATGGCCTGATGCAGGTGACGCCGAGCGCCGCGCAGTATGTCGCCAAACGGCATGGCGCGACCTACGACCTCGCGCGGCTGAAGAACGACTCCGCCTACAATGTCACCCTCGGCGCCGCCGAACTTGGCGGTCTGCTCGAAGACTATCGCGGCTCCTACATCATGACCTTCGCCGGCTACAATGCCGGCCGCGGTAGCGTGCGCAAATGGATCGAGCGCTACGGCGATCCGCGCGATGCCAATGTGGATGCGGTGGACTGGGTAGAGTCAATTCCCTTCGCCGAGACGCGCAACTACGTTCAGCGCATCATGGAAAACCTGCAGGTCTATCGCGCCCGCTTCGGCGGCGGTCACAAGCTGCAGATCGATGCCGACCTGCATCGCGGCCGCGGCAGCAGCGTCGAGTAAATCTGTAGAGCAGACGACCTACCCCGTCCGTTGCCGTCTCTGTTCGTTTGTCACCACCCGCGAAAGCGGGTGGTCCAGTAAACGCAGTCAATCCAGCGCCATCACAACAGCCGATGTTTACCGGATCGTCCGGTCAAGCCGGACGACGACAATGGTGCATCAAGTACATGACGTTCGGTGGCTTTCGCACGCAAACAAAAACCCCCGGCATTTCTGCCGGGGGTCTTGCATTCAGGTCTCGATCGCCGTGAGGCGTTCGATATTAGAACGAGCGCAGGATCTGAACCGAACCGTTGTAGATGTTCTGGTCCTGGATCTGGTAGGTCTGGCCAGCCGGCTTGCCGGAGACGTTGCCGACATACTGACCGCCAAGGCTCTGCTCGAGGCGGCTGTAGGTGAATTCAGCCGACAGGGTCAGGTTCTTGACAGGGGTCCAGGCGGTACGGGTACCGATCTGAGCGATGCCGAAGTCGAAGTTGCCAGTGGTGTTCTGGATGAAGCCAGCGGACGCGCTGCCAGCGGCAGTGGCGTTACCGAGACGGCCACCAGCCGGACCGAAGGCCGCTGCGAGCAGAGCATTGCCAGCATCACCGTAGGAGATGTGGCTGTAGCTGCCGAACAGCGAGGTGCGCCAGGCCGGGTTCCAGTAGTGCTCGTAGAAGCCGACGACCGACCAGGCTTCGCTCTGCTGGATCTGGCCGTTCGGAGCGAACACGCCGTCAAGCACGTAGCCAAAGCCAACGCTGTTGCCGTCGAACTTCGCGAAGCGACCGCCACCCTGGGTGTCGGTTGTGCCACCGGCCAGAGCGTACTTGGCAGCGCCCTTGGCGTAGGTGGCTTCGAGCTTCAGGCTGTCGCCAGCGCCGGTCGGGAGGTTCTTGAACTCGACAGCACCGTTGACGGCGAAGCCGTAGGAGTCGTCGGCATGGCCGGTCGACTCGTTGCCACCCCAGAAGCCGGGCGTGATGGCGTGCATAGCAGCACCGAAGTGCAGCGTGCCCCAAGCCTGGTCGAGGCGCAGGTTGCCAACGACGTCAGGAATGTGGTTGCCGCCGTAGGAGTTGCCGAGGAAGGTGTTCGAGGCAACGCCGTACTGCTGGTTCAGGAAGCTGCTCGAACCCGGACCAACGATGAAGTTGGCGGTGTTGTACAGGCCAGCGTTGCGATAGGGCGACGCGTTTTCGAGCGAGATGGTGGCCGACACGCCGTTACCGAACGAAGCGGTGTAGGCGATCTGCGGCAGACCGGTGGAGTTGTTCGAACCGGCCATGAAGCCCGACGAGATGTACGGCTTCGAGAGAGCCCACTGCGGGTCGAACTGCGAGACGGCCTTACCGAAGGTGAAGCCGGCGAACTGGATGAAGGCGTAGTCGACTTCGGTGAAGCCGCCAGCGATCGTTTCGCGGTTCTGCGAGAAGTCGAACTGGATGTTCGCGTAGGTACGAACGACGCCGTATTCGGTCGCGGTGCGCGTATCGGTGGTCAGGTTGATACGTTCACGGGTGATGAAGTAGTCCTTGGTCCACAGGTTGTTGCCACCTGCGCCACCCTGCCAGAACGGGGTGTCGTATGCGTTCGCGTTGAACGAGGTGTCGATACGGATCGCACCGCCGATCTTGATGCAGGTATCGGTGCCCGGGATGTAGTAGAAACCGGCGCCGTAGAGAGAGCAGACCTTCACGTATTCAACGGCCTTGGCCTTGACGGGAAGATCGGCTGCCTGAGCGCCACCAACAGCGAGGATGCCCGCTGCGGAGCCCAGGATAAGGCCCTTAATCGTCTTCATGTAACCTCCAAGTTGCTAAAGGGAAGGTTCCGTCACGGGGTGCAAACACCCTGACGACAAGTTCCTAGATCCCTGACAACCCGCACAGAGACTCTCGATCGGCGCCACATGCCCGCGGCGCGAATCCATCATCAGTACGGGACGACCTCGGGATGCCCCCCTCCGTCGCATCGCGAACATCTCCCAAGCCCTGCCGCTTCGCAACAATGGAACGCCTCGAAACCGCCCTGCTTCGGCCATTTCCGGAAAAGTGTTGCGTAAATCACACGCGCTTGTGATCGCCAAATCCCAACAACCAACTGATCCATTTAGATAATTTTATAATGCAAAAAACATGTCACAAACTTCGCGCAAAACGCGCACCTACGAAAATCTTCGCGTAAATACCCAACTTCGACGCGAGCGAATCTCGAATCGTCGGGATTCGCAAACGATTTGAGACGACAGACACCGCGCCCCACTCCCTCTCTGCTGACGCAAGACGGCAGGCTGGGTGTATATAAAGTGTGCGCTGTACCCTTCCCGCCGCAAAATTGTCTGCACAGGCGAGCAAGACGCGATCTGGTGCTTGCGGCTCACGGCGCTGTCGGGCATATGCAGCCATGATGGAGCTGTGGCCGAGTGGCTGAAGGCACCGCTTTGCTAAAGCGGCATACCTGTTAAAGGGTATCGAGGGTTCGAATCCCTCCGGCTCCGCCAGATACCTGTTTCTGGCAATTCTCCCCCGTTCAAAACGCGATCTAAACCTGTCTATTTTCAGTGACTTAGATGACGCGCGCGTTTACGGTCGTTCCTCAGAATTCGGCTACAGCCGCAAAAATCTCGTGGGATCGCCCGTGAGGTTTGGAGGACACCGTGGGGTTGACTGCGATCCAAGTCAGGGCGGCTAAGCCAGGCGAGCGATTGCTCGACGGCAACGGCCTGCGACTCGATGTCGATCAGAATGGAAATCGGTCTTGGATTTATCGATTTACCAGCCCAACCTCCGGCAAAGAACGGTACATGGGGCTCGGCTCGGCCTCCGAGATTGGCGTCGAAGACGCCCGCGAGCTTAGGAATGAGGCCCGCCGCCTGGTCCGGCAAGGTATCGATCCTATCGATAATCGGAATGCGCAAAAGCTCGCTGCCAAGATTGAAGCGACTCGGAGCGTAACTTTCAAAGAGTATGCCGAGCAATTCATCGGCGCGCGCGAAGGTACGTGGCGCAATGCCATTCATCGCCAGCAATGGCGGAACAGCCTTCGCGATCACGCCTATCCGCATATCGGGGCAACCTCCCTGCCCGATATCGACACAGCGGCCGTGCTCTCCGCCCTCCGCCCGATCTGGACGACTGTGCCAGAGACAGCTCGCCGCGTCCGTGGGCGCATCGAAGTCATTCTGAGCGCCGCCAAGGCTGAAGGCCTGCGCACAGGCGAAAACCCGGCACTGTGGCGCGGGCACCTAGACCAAATCCTTACGAAGCGAAGCAAGCGCGATGTGGTTCATCACCCCGCCCTTCCCTACGCTGAACATCCGAAATTCATGGCGTCACTGCGCGGCGACAACTCCGACAGTTCGCTCGTGCTGCAATTCATCATTCTGACTGCCGCGCGTTACAACGAAGGCGCCAAGGTCGTGTGGGAAGAAATCGACAAGCGCTCCAAGCTATGGACGGTGCCGGCCGCGCGCATGAAGGGCAAACGTCAGCACGTCGTGCCGCTCTCAGAAGCAGTTCTAAGCATCTTGTCGACGGCAAAAGAGCGAACGGGCGGCGCCGGCCTGATCTTCCCAGGCCTCAAACCCGGCAGGCCACTATCGGACGTGGCGATTACAAAGGCCATCCGCCGGCACACGACATTGCCCGCGACCACCCACGGCTTCCGCTCAACCTTCCGCGATTGGGCTGGCGACATGACGACCTTCCCACGCGATGTGTGCGAGCAGGCGCTGGCGCATGCGGTGGTGGACGAGACCGAAGCGGCTTATCGTCGGTCGGACGCCTTGGCCAAGCGGCGTTTGCTGATGGATGAGTGGGCGGCGTATTGCAAATCGAAGGGCTAGAAAGCATGTCACAAATTCCACTGCAGCCGCGCCTAGACGCGTACAACGGTAGCGACGAACGTAAATCGCGCAAGGCGCGTGAGCACAACGACCTTGCAAAGCAGGTTGTGGCGCACTTGCATCGAAGTCTTGCGCGCCTCCCTAACGGCACTCACCAATTTCTATGGGCCGACATTGCGGATGAGACAGAAATCCCCGTCGACCGCGTGAGAGAAATGGTACGATTTGGCGGACACAACGGCATCACAATAGCCATCAGCGATGACGAACGTAGCCATCTATCCCGCTACACTTGATGGAGCGAGCGCAATCCTTCAAGCCATCTAAACCAGCCCACCCTAGTGACTACCTCTCTGGCGGTCTAACACGCCAGTAAACGGGATCGGTAAGATCTACATTCCCCAAGGTCGTATTCACCTTTGATGTCTTCTCAGCGCCATCAGAATACACGTGCGTGAACTCTTCAGTGATAAAGTTGTAACGGACGTTTTCAGGCAAGTAGTGCCGAACCTTGCTTGGTTCGCGAGATGCCAAGGCGGGAAAATCACGCAATACCGAATGAACAGCTCGGGCCAGAATTACTATCGGCGCTCCATCCTTCTTCCGATCATCCAACCTTGGATAAACACACCACATCAAAACCCGCATAATTGCAGGATAAAAGCCATTCATATTGTCTCGCAGCTTCGACAGGATCATCAATCCAAGGCGTTGCTGAAACGGCGTCAGACCTTCTTCATCACCGTGCTTTTCGAAAGCTTTTCCAAATACGTTGAGCGCCATTGTCCAAAAATGATCGCCATATCCTTGAAACTCATTTGACATGCCGGTCAGAGCATCAAACACAATCTCTGCCATCAACTCGAGAGCATCGCTTCGATGCTGATCAGCAGAAGTCTTATAGAGTGCATAGCACTCATTATCCGAGAGATTGACTATCATTTCTGACGCAATCGAAATTATTGCCTCGACTCCTCGATCTATCTCGAATGTGAGATTGAAATGCTCACGCTTTCCTGAACGCTGAACACGATACATCGCATGAAAGATGCTTCCGTATGCTGAGTGCACGCTTACAGCTAACGATGAAAATCTTTTCAAACCGAGCTTTTCACTGGCCTCGAAACACATCCGAGTCGCAGCATTAAAGCGCCTCAATACATCGGGGTCTGCGATCTCCAATACCTGAAAACGAAAACTTTCGAGTGGATTATAGTTATCGACGATAAAGGGACTTGCAAACAAACTATCCGAAAGCAACGGAGCAGACCGAAACCCGGTGAAAGCAATCTCACGCTCAAGCATGCTATCCGCGCTTGTTATTGCCTGCCTTCCCATTTCACGCACGAACGGCTCGGCCGCTTTTGCATATGCAGCTTCCAATTCAAGGTCTCGCATCATTCTTGATGCTTCCCACGGCACTCGATCAACTAGAGTTTTGCAAAATCGAGAATCCGACAAGATGTGCAATAGCGACGCAGCATAAGAAGCGTGCCCCATCCGTCTGCGGTTGGTAAAAAGAAAAAACGCGCTAGGCTCATAATGCCCTTCGTTAAACCTTGCTTCCTTTACGAGGACTGGAAGACTCCTGCGCAGATCGCGGACGAAATCAATATGGTCTCGATCCGAAGCCGACGACAGCAATTGTGCTGACGCTTGCGCGAACTTTGTAATGTTATTTGGACTTACCCTAATAGGCAGCACTGCCGCTAACGCGACAGCTCCATATGCGACGGCAAATAGGCTAGCTGAAAGAATCTCCCATACAATTGGATAATCAAAAGGGCCTAGCCATTGCGCCCTTGGCAAACTCGGCACAACCGAAGCTATGAGCGCGCAGACGGCAGCGCAAAACACGAACGCGTAAAGCCTACCGACAGTTACAAACCTAGCTTCCAGTCGGAAAATATAAATGGGCTTAAGAAGCTGCTGAACAGCGACAATGAAACCTAGCGACGATATGGCCTCACCTAGACTAAGATAGATCGAAGTCGGCGAAGCTGGATTGTAAGCGCAGTTTCCGAGCCAGCTAATACCAAGGCAGGCATATCCCGTTGCCACCTCTGCCCCAGCCATCTAACCCTCTCCTAATTTCTTTGATGAACACGCCTAGCGAACGCCACGAATACCGATAACTGGCCATACGCTCAACGGCTTTAAACCCGGCAGCCCCGCAGGTTTCTCAGGGTAATGAAACTCATCACCCCGCAACCATCTTCCCTTAAAGCAATCCCAAAACAAGATGGCATCCATCTGTACAGCGAACTCATACACACGCCAGCGATCATCGATAACCTCGCCGGTCGAATTGAACGGTAGGCTGTTGAGCTTGCAGATTGCATCTATCTTTTGCCAGTTCTCCCTAATGTACTGATCTTCTAGGGCGACGTGATACGGCCGATCCGCCCGCAAGCGTTTGCCGCTACCGCGTTTGTGAAAACCGATGCGGGGCTGAAGAAATTCAGGAATGCGGGAGATGGCCTTGCCGATACGGCGCGCCTCATCGGACGTGAGCTTGCTGGCGCCGAAGCTGTAACGTGCGGAATCGTCGCGGCAATAGAGCCAGGCGACCGTTACGCCGTTGGCATCATTGACGACATAGCACTCTGAATTCTCCCGAACGAGCGTCCACGGGGGCGGAAAACGGCGGCTTGACTGCATAAGAACATAATGCGAACATTCATTTGCGCGGTCAAGTAACGGCTCCCATTTTGCTGCGCTCGAACCTGGGAAATCGAATTTGAGCGCCATCAAGCGGACTAAGCTCGGGCTCCAGCGCGCATTGCTTGTGCAATACACTGGCTTGAAGTTTTCGGCAGCGCTGTACGACGCCGGCCACCGCACGGAAGCTGTACGCATTGCTAATGCGCTTTTCATTCTGTTAGGGCCGCACTCTCGAAATCACCACTCAATTGTGGATCAACTTGATCCCCACGGCGCGCGACTTGTGCCTTCGACTGCAGGTCACCAAGGCGGGTCAAGCCTTATAGCAGTTGAAGCTACACCCTATGTCCGCAGTAGTGGTCCCGACGGTTATTTTATCGAATGCACCCCCTTCGGACGCGAGTCTCTGACTTCGGCACCCTTTCTTTCGATACAGAGTTGGTGGGACGAGAAAATTTTGTCGGGCGCTGGAGCGCTTGATTCTTTAACACGCCTGCAAGTCGTTAAGATTGCCCGGGATCAAGATGGTGGCGCACATCTCGATCCTAGCATCAACAACGCAAGTTATGTTGCGGCATATTTGAAAGGCGTTGGCTATATGTACAAGCCAAGCGACGAGAGCGAACACTCGCTACCCGTGGATGGAGCGATTGAAGCAACTATACGACAAATGGCATACGAAGCTATTCCCGCACTACGAAGCTATGCGATAGCTGCGCAGATAGACATCGCGGACGCAGCTAATTCCGGTCCGCTCATTCCCCAATATTTTGAGGGATATTAATTGCACCTCCATGGGGGAAGAGTGAATGCAGTCGCTTATCAAGAATATTGATCCACTGTCGTTCTGCGTTGTACCCCTAACCCTATTCCGTGATGATCTCGAACTATCGAAGGCGACCGGATTCTTTTTCGCGAATATCCATAGCGAACGAGAGAAGCCGCACATCTGGTTAGTTTCCAACTGGCATGTTTTCTCAGGGAGAACCGCAGCGCCACCGCACAATTCCCTAGACTCCAAAGGAGCAATTCCAAACAGACTTCGTTTTGAAGTAATGAAGGTAGCCGTAGGTTCTGACGTTGAAATCTATGAACAGTTTGTGAGCCTCTATGGTAATGACGGCGTTCCAATTTGGTACCAGCACAAGAAATGCGCCGCGGTCGATATCGCGGCAGTAAATCTCGGCTATGGGATGGACGGCTTTGCAGCGCATTGCGTCAATGTCGAAGCTCGACACGACATGCGGATCGACATTGGGTCAAACGTTTTCATACTCGGGTATCCGCTCGGCTTTTCGCACTTCATGAAAACGCCAATCTGGAAGCGTGGGAGCATCGCTTCAGAGCCGCATTTGGAAGTCGCAGGCTCTGAAGATCGCATCGTTATCGACGCAACGACACGAGGTGGAATGTCGGGGTCGCCTGTGATATTGCGCGAGCGTTCAATGTATGTCGCAGAAGATGGCGCTATCAAGCCTGCGACAAACCCATCGCGTTTCCTCGGTGTGTATTCATCCCGTCCAGCTCTAAGGAAAACAACCTCATCGGTCGATGGAATCGACGATTTTCGCACCGAGCTTGGTTATGTTTATAAGTCAGGACGCCTCGTCGAACTTGTGCGCGAGGGAATACGTGGGCCTAGGTATGGAGAACTACCTTAAACTATACTTCCGCGGACGCTTCTTCCGTTTCGAAAGCAATGCTTGGCGTAGAGCGGAACGCGCAGCGGTAGCGTGTTTGTTAACGTCACGGACGACGACGCCAGCAGATTGTGGTGAAAGCTTACGCTTATCCCACATTTCTTTTATGTCTCGCCACGTCACGAAGTAGGCGCGGCCGATTTTTCTTATCACGAGGTTTCCACGATGCGCCTCAGCTTTCAAAGCTGCGGGGGTGATCGCATCTTTGAAGACCACCCTGCACGCCTCTTTGAGCGTCATAGGCATATCCTCACCGGCCGCCCCTATACGGGACAACCGGGAGCGATCATCGTTCGGAAGCTCGTCTACGGGCATCTACCCTCATTAACTCGGCATCTCGTCCAAGCGTTCGCGGCACCGGAACAAATCTAGCGCCATGTCTGCCAACGCGTTCCTGGCCTCTAAAAGCTCATGCTCAAGCTGCAAAACATACTGGTGGTGGCTGCGCTCGTCCGCCTTCTCCGGTACGGATGGCTGGACGCTCTTCGGTTGAAAATCGATAACGTTGCTCATGGTCTTCCCCTCGTCTGAAACTGTGCGTTTCGCCTGCCGTTTCTAGCGACAGACATCCAGAGCTAGAAAACACGAGGGGTTGTGCCCTGCATGCCTTTGGGTGTCGCCACCTTGGACATACGCATGCAGACTCTGGACTTTATACTGACTGGAAGACGTAGCGACTGAGAGCCAATCGCCGAACAACCCCTAAAGGCCTTCTAGACCCGAGCGTGACCGTGCGGTCGTTCGTGCGCAAAGGCAACGCGGCCTATTGTAGAATTGACTAAGCACCTGCCCGCGGATTAGCGTCACATCTGTAAGAACTACAGGCCTCACAGAACTAACAAACTACACGCGCTTGCAGCTCTCGCGCTCTGCTCCGCCCCAAACCTCGCTCAAGATGCAGAGGGCCACAGTACTTGACGAGCGTCTTCACTGCGACAGACGGAATGAACGTCTTGCGCGACGCCACCCACGCAAGCGAAGGCAATAGCCGCTCGGGCAGGTGCTCTTCGATCAAGATGAGCGTGTCCATGCTGTCACGACAGTTGCGGAGCTGCGCCAGAGCATGCACCAGCACATCCGGCACATCCTCTTCGATAGCGGCGCCGCGAGGCTGCGAGTGCATCTTGACCGCCATCATCGTCGCTCCGATTGTTTGCCGAGCTGAGTGACGGGGCACACGATGCGTGCCACGCCATCAGATCGGACATCATTCACTTCGAACTCTTCACCCAAGCGACATGTTCGGACGCGATAACCCTGCCGCAACGGGAACGGCAACACGTCCTTTCCAAAGCTGAAGCACGGCTGAGACGTACTGATGACGACGGGGGTCACGCCATCGGCGGTCCCCATCACGATTTCCCGTGCGGGCGACGTGAATACAGCGACCACAGTCACCGCTTTCTCCGGCTCCGGTTCGCCGGGAAAGTTCGGCTTGCTCGGCCGCATGGGTGTGACGGTCACGACCTCGCCGAACGTTTCGTCAATCGCGGCCGACACGTGCTGCATGCCTTGCCGCCAATTGCCTGTCTCTGGAAACAACATCTTTGATCCTTACTGCGAGCCCGTGAGCGCGCCGCCGCTAGGCTTGGTGCCGTTATCGCCAGGCCCTTGCATGCTGGTACCTAGCCGGCCGTTTAGATTGAGCGTCGATACGCTTTCGGCCCGCTTAACGAGAGACTCAAAGTACGCAGTGGGCCGTAGTTCAAGTATTACGTTCTGGTGCAACTCTGCCGTGCCTTGAACCGTACCGGTCACTTCTCCCCATTTGCCTACACCATTGGGCGGCGGGCCGATGATCCGCGCGGAGTCTTGCCAACCGCCCCGAGAGGCATCTTCGGACCGGGCATAGTTTTTCAAGAACTCAAAAGTGGCCTCTCTCCGGTCGGCAAATGGATCAGATCGACGCTCGGCCTCGCTCGGGGTACTTACGGGGGTCTCGCCCCAAAAGCCGGACATGGGTCGACCTGAGCGCGTGCGAATTCCACGCCCTGATGAGCTAGGCGTCGCTGTGTCTGTGCGCGAACGCATTCCTCGGCTAGAACGCGGACCACCCGACGGGATACGGTCTAACCCTTCGGCCACAAGCGAAATACCAGTGACGCCTAGAGCCGTCCATCCGAGCAACGACGCTGCACCGCTCAGGGCCGCCGCTCCCTTGCTGGCGTTAGTGGGCGGTACCGCGCCTGGTACGGCGCCCGTGCCTGCCACTTTCGCCAAAGCCGCCGCCGCCACGTTGGCACTTGCTGTCACGTTGCCGAAGCTTGCAATGAGCGACAGGACCGTCGACCCGGCGGACGCAACGCCTGCACCCGCGCCGAGACCACTGGCAACGCTCAACGCGCCTTTCGTCCCATCCGACAGACCAGTAAACGCTGCGACGGTCTTACCGGCCGCATCGGACATCGGTGTCAGCCACCGCTCGTTAGCCGCGACCATCTGCTTCGAGGCGATGTCCATGCTGGCAGAGAGCCTATCGACTGCCGCCGCCAGACCTTGCATGCGCTCTTGGGCGATCTTCTCCGCGTAACCGTCTCCGCCCTTCAGCTTTTCGAGGTACTCTCGATATTGATCGAGGGCGTTGAGCAGCATGACGGCACGGCCGCCCTGTTTGTCGCCGATAATGGCTTGGATATCGCGGGGACTTGCCTTCGAAATGATATCGTCGAAGAGCGCGCCGCCTCTCAGCGAGCCTTTGGCAAGGTCGTACTGGCGAAGCGCTGTGCTAACGACATTCTTCTGGTCGATCTTCGAGAGCTTTTCACCGCTAGCCTCAATTGCTTCGCGCACTGCTGACGCGAACTCGCCACGGTTTCCGAGCACGTTTCGCTTCTCATCGCCAAACGCCTCTTCAAGGCTTGCACGACCGGCAGCACCGAAGTCCTTACCGTAGCGACGCTTATACGCTGCCTCTGTTGCGTCAACGCTTAGACTACCCTGCGGCGCATACTGGTCATAGTCGATACCCATTCGCGCGAAGGCATCGAAGGCGCCTTTGGTCGGTGCTAGCAGGCGTGCCGCCATCTGGCGCATAAACACGCCCGACTCGTCACCGCCCACATTCGCACGCTTCAGGGTCATCGCAGTAGCGTACGACTGTTGCGCGCTAATGCCCGCCGCGGTCGTCATGCCCATACCGAACTTTGCGAACTGCGAAATATCCTCTGGCGACATGGCGCCGGCTTTTGCAGCCAACGCCGCCATATCGATATTGCGGCCCATGAGGCGCGTCGCTTCGGCCGCCGTGTGGGGATGCTGCCCCGAGCCAAACGTAATGCCTTCGACGATCTTCGATGCCGTCTCGCCATTGATGGCGAGTGCCCGCGATAGTATGAGCGCTTGCTGCGTAGCAGCCTCTGTGACCGCCGCATTAAAGCCACGGGTCACGAAAGCTTGCTGCGCGTGCAATGTCTCTTCCGGCTTGACGCCGTACACCGTCGCTGCGTTGACGCGCTGGCGTTCCAGCGCTGCCATTTCTTTGTCGTTGAAGCCCTGGATAGCCCTCTGATAGCGGACATCCCGCTCGTACGGCACATAATCAGAGAATGCGTGCTTCGCAATGCCGAATGCTTTGGCGCCGGCATAGCCTGCCACAGTGGCCGCCACCGCGCTCTGTATCTTGTGGAGCTTTTCGAGCACCGTGATGTGCTGTTGCGCGGCGACCGTTGCTTGCCGTAAACCACTGGCGTACCTGTCGCCGCCGCTCTCTTTGAACATCTCTTTGCCTAGTCGAGACATCCGCTGCGTCAACTCCATAAGCTCTCTGAGCTTGGGGGACGCCTTATCGTCTACAGCGACAGTCGCCGTGACGCTCGGGTTTGCCATTTATTTCGTACCCACCTTCTCGACCGCTTTCGCGTAATCGATGAGTATGTCAATCCGTTTGAAGAACCGTCCGAGCCGCCAGGACTCAATCTCGCTGAGACTGAGCCCGTTGACCTTGACCGACCAGGCGATCAATCTGCGGACGGATTTGAAAAATTTTGCTCGGGCATCCCTGCCATGATGACATTGGCAGCGCGAAGGCGAAGCAGCTGAAAGTCGCTCGCAGTCATGCCTTTCAAAATCAAGTCGTCCACGGACTCGGCGATCATATCGACGAGCCAGCGGGCCAAAGCCTTGTTGTTGTCGAACACGAAAGACACGCCGTCCGGCTCGCCATCCGCGTTGAAGCGAGTCTTCAGGCTGAAAGGCTCGCCGTAGTCGATAAAGGCGCCGGCGGTAGGTTCGCGCAAGGTGAGCGCGGTGATTTCGCCCGAATGGGTCTTCAGCGGGCGGGAAAGCTTGAAAGTCTCGGTGTGCTCGGTCATGTCTGGTGTCCCCGTCTTAGGCGTTCGGAACGAACTTGGTGATATCGATGCCTTGCTGGCTCATGATGCGAACGAGCGGCGTGCCGGTTGCGGCGTGTGCGTCAAGCACGTTCTTGAGCTGCTTCGCTTCCTGCGGGTTGCTGCCGTTCATCTGCAAGGCGTTGAGCCGGATTTCTGCCATCCGGCGGAGTCGCGTCTGATCGACCGCGTTGGCGTCTAGACGTGGCCGCGTGGGTGCGGCAGCCGAGCGCCGCGGCGCGTAGCCCATCGAACGGTTGAATCCGTCCATTGAGGCGGCGAGTTCGGCGCGGCGTGCGGCGCGCGGGTCATTTTCGTTGGTCAATGTTGTCTCTTCTTCGCTGTGTTCAGTTGGCAAGCCACGCAGAAAGGCACGCGCCGCCAGAACGGTCAGGGATCTGGGTGTTTGAGTTGAAAGCAGCTCGGCCGTCGCCGATGGCCGTTCACGCGCATCCGGCAAAAGCATGATTGCCGAACGCCAGACGCTGAAGGCCGATCTTGTCTCGATGGCTGGAAGCGGGCTTTCTTGGATAGTGAAGCCGGCGGCGATTGCCCGGTCTCGCTCTGCGGTCGCCCCCCGAGCCAAAACCACCAGTTTCGAATCGTGCGGGTGCGGCGTGGCGGTTCTGGCCAGGTCATTAGGCCACGGTACCGGCTTGATGCCTTTGAGAGCCGCCTGGTTCGCGGTCATTGTGTATCCATCCGGCATAACGACCATCGCGCCGTGTATCGGATGCCGCCATGCCTTCT
Source organism: Tardiphaga sp. (assembly GCA_030147505.1). GTDB lineage: Bacteria > Pseudomonadota > Alphaproteobacteria > Rhizobiales > Xanthobacteraceae > Tardiphaga. The sequence goes on along the minus strand of JASBVG010000089.1, from coordinate 15,841 downwards.
CAGTGTCGCCCATAATGTCCTCGATAGTTTCCCACACGGGCGGCTCGTGGCCCGCCCCCTTCGCAAATGAGTTCGAGCCGCCGTACTTCCTTCTGGAGCGTTTTGGCGTCCCCGCGATGCCAAACGGACCATTGGTCGCCGTTACGCACCTCTGCCCGCGCTTGACCCGATAAGAGTTGGAACAGGGCGGCGCGGAGTTGACTCAACATCGCGCACGGATCATCAACGGCGGGAATGCCCCCGCCGGGCGTGCAATTTTGCATGTTGCCTCGTTAACTGAGCACCTGATCATCGTCAGACCTGCCGGCCTCGATGACGAGTTGCGATTTCGGAGCGGGATACTGAAGCCCGGCTGCCTCGAACATCTCTCTTTCGGCCTTGCGCTGGCGAAGCGTCGTCTCAAGGTCTTTGCCACGTTCAGCCAGCTTCTCTTCGTATGTCGAGAAGCCATTCTCTACTTCGAGCAGATCGGCCTGAACGCTCTTCAGCTTGTCCGCGACTGCTACGCCCTCGCCATGCCATGCGCACTTTGCGTATGCTGCCGGGTTCTCCCAAAACTGCGGAGCGCCGTGGGGAAGCTTGATCCGGCCGGTCTCACAAGCCTCTTCCAGCCACGCGCGAAAGATCGACGAATAGAAGCGTTCAGCAATCGCTGCGCGACGACGTTTTGTGATACGGTGAGGCAGATCGCCCGCCAGGCGAGCTGACGAGAAATTCGATTTGCTAAAGTCCCCGCTTGTGTCCTCGACGTTAGCACCGGCCGCCTTCGCCACATCTCGCCCCATTGATGCGTCAAACGGGTCGTATGTGGAGTTCGGGCCTTCCGAGCGATGCAGGTGCAGTCTGTCACCGGGGTGAAGCTGTCCAACCTTACCCGCAGTCAGATCGATTTTTGCCCCTGTGTAGTAATCGTTACGCGACTTGATCATGGTCTCCGGCGATATGCTCGGAACTCCAAATTGCCCCTCGGTAGCGAAGCCATTCAGAGCGACCGAATTCGGCAGATCACTTTCAATCGTCGCGGCCAACATGGCCTGAACCAGCGCCTGGGCTTGGGTGTATTCCCGCAACATGGCCTTGGCCTGCGCTGGCGGTAACGCCGCAATCAACGGCGTCAAACCCCTAACCTGTCCCGGCCCTAACAGGTCGAACAGAAGGACAGCTCGCTCGCGGCCCCAGGAAGTGCGGGCTTTGACAAATACAGCCGGCTTCACCTGCCGAATGTTCCCAAGCGCTGACTGCCTGACCCAATACCCGACTACACGGTTAGACTTATCAAACTGGACGCCCTGGAAAACGCATCCATTGTCGTGCTGCCGGCTAATGCTCATATCGATCTGAAAGGAGTCGAGCAATCGCACCTTTGTCCGTGAGACCGCACCGCCTCCGGTCTGCCAATCGAGCAGAAACGCCAGTTCCCCGGTCAATAGCCACGACTTGAAGCCCGCGAACGCCATCTGGTGGACGTTGTGTCTGGCAGTGGCGTCGCATTCCATGGGGTCAGACGCCCACGCCTGCCATTCACGCTCAATGTCGTCCGACAACTCACGCGCGACCTCTGGTGCGATGCCGAGAGCCTTCGCGTCGGGCCGTGACGACAAGGTCAAACCGTTGCCCACCGCCAGAGTCGGAAGGTTCTCACAGATCGTTGCAATCTGCGGGTTGCTGCTGACCATCTCCTTTGCAAGTGCGGCACCTAATGGCCGCTCGCGGGAGATTTCGCTGCCGGGCGCCACGTTGAATAGGCCATAGCCCAAGGTCATGTTGGCTGCCGGGTTGTTATCCCATATCAGGGATCGCTTCCCGTCTGCCCCATCCAACAAGCCGGCCTGCGGCGCGCTTGTTGCTGCAGGCGTGTCGGCGACGGCTTCAAGGGCCTTCACCGTCTTGGCTGCGCGCCGGACGGTCTGCGCTTTAAGACGATGCGCTACCATTAGGCGTTGCCCCGGCCGTAGCCAGCAGAGGCGTTGAACGCCTCCATTGAAGCCGCCAGTTCCTTCAGACGAGCCGCCTTCGGATCGCCACCGATTTCAGCAAGGTCCGCTCCGACGCCGAGCGGTCCTTCAGCACTCATTGCAGCAAGGTAAGGATTTGCCGCTGGCGCGTGCGCCAAGATAGCCTTTGCGGTTTCAGCGTCCAAACTGGCCCGGAATGCAAGCTCGTTAGCCAGCGCCGGATTGCGCTTGCCTTCCGGCGACTCAATGATCGCAGCTACGCGGAGCCGCTCGCTGATGACAGCGCTGTTCGTGTCGCCGCTCACGGTGGCAACTTTCTTCGCAGGCATGATAGTCCCTTTTAGGAGTTATGTGCGGCGGCTAGCTGAGCGGCTAGCTCTGCCATGGATGGCCCCGATTTCTGCGGGGCGATGATCGATTGGAGATTTACGGCTTTAGCGATGGCGCTCGCATAGACGAGACAGTCTAGCGGCTCGTTTTTGCGCACAGTACGGTGATAGTAATGCTGAGGGTGCCCCTTAACGTATCGAACTCGAAGCTCTTCAGATGCGAGGCCCTCGAAATATTCAGCCGGCAGATGATCCGGCAGTCTGATGTAGCCCGGCTCCACCTCCGCCAGCGCGAGATGCTTCTGGACAGAATGCTTGACCGTGTCGGTACCGACCAACAGAAGCTGTGTCTGGCCTTTGAGCTTCCCGCCCCGCACAAGCGGCAACCTGTCAAACCCGCTCATGCCCTTGACCACGTGAATCGCTCTGCGCTTGCGCCTTTGCGCGTGCACAAATTTGATTACTTGGTCGACGTTAAACCCTGAGTCCACTGCCGTCATCGCAATCGGCAGGGCATTTCCGCTAATCAGATCGAAAGTCTCACCTAGCGCTTGATCCAAGTCGCGCCATACCGCATCGCCCGATGTATCACCGGGAAGCTTGATATGGTTTAGCACCGTCCTCGTCTCGTCGGCGTGGTGTGCGAGATAAGTGCATTCGAGGCGATCACCTTGAACGTCAACGCCGGCCGTCACGAAAAGTATGTCCGAAGAATACGGTTTTCTAAGCAGCTCCGCTCGGCGCTGCAGATCAGAAGCGGAAAGCTCAACCTCTGTGCTCGCGTCGTATACTTGGGCCAACGCCGTATTGTAGAATGCCTGCTTTTCCTCAGGCGTCGTAGCGCCTTCGAACGTGCGAGCAACAGACTCAAGCGTAGAGAACATAGAGGCCAGCTCGTTCAGGTGGTAAGAACGAACGCCTTTATCGCCGGTCGCGGTCGCCTCCCAATATCCATTCGAGACCATCGCGCGTTTCCGCACCTCATCGTGCACGGCGCCGCATTCGCTGCAGGCGAGATATGCCGTCTCCGGTTTACCCGCTTCCCATTTTAGATTGTCGAACGACAATGCGCACGGAAGCTCGCAGTCGGGGCATGTGACTACAAAGCGCCGTTGATCACCCTTCAGGAACCAATGATTAATGCGAGAGGCAGTCCGAGACGTGGGAGTCGAAACCGCGATAATCTTGCGCCCCTTACCTGCAAACGTCGTGGTTCGCTTGACGGCAAGTTGAATTGGGCTGCCCTCAATGCCTGCAGAAATGGGAAAGCGGTCAACCTCATCCAAAAATAGGTACTTGATCGCGCGAGCCGCTAGCTCATCCGGCTTATGAGCAGACGCGAAGTTCAACTGTCCACCTGGGAACGATTTGGATGAGAGCGAATTCGCTCCGCCGGAGCTTCCTTTCCTGGTGCTCTGTCCTTTACCGACGAGCTTTTGCAGTGAAGGTGACGCGTCGACAAGCGGATCAAAACGATCCCGTACGAACTCTTCACTGCGGGTGCCGGTTGGAGACACGTGCATCATCGGGCCTGGATCGCAGGCGATGCAATACCCCATCATCGCGTCAATGCTGATTGACTTCCCGACTTGGGACGACAGCATGAGGACGACAGTTTCAACGTCCTCATCAGCAATCGCGTCCACAAGCTCGCGCTGGTATGGCGCTAGACGGAGCGGTCCCGGTACGGAATTTGCCGACCCCGGCAGGATGATCTCCGCTTCGGCAAACGCCGCCGGTTGCACTCGCGGGGGCGGTGCAAATGCCCCTGCCCAAGCGCGTGCAAGCATTTCCATATTCATGTGAGTGCGTCATCATCTAAGGATGTGAGAAACTTCTTTTCATCTGAGAGGGCTCCGAGCACGTCGCGCACTTCAGCCTCGATTAGGCGACTGAGTTCGCCGATGTCAGCCTTCCCGGCCACCTTCGGAGCTAAGCGATGCCCCAACGACAACAGCGCCGTCCGCGCGGTCGTTATGAGATGCACGCCTACCCGCGTGACGGACGCCCGGTCGATCAATTCGCCTGCCGCTTTCGCCAGTTCGATCTCAAGGCGCTGATTTTCGAGTTCCGCCCGACGAGCTTTCGCGATAGTCAGCGGCGTCATCCGATTGCCACCGCCCTCACCTCGTCCATTGGCCGCGTGACCGATGATCCGGTCAGGATCGGCGTTCTCTCTCGCGACTTGAACGGCCTCTTGCACGCTGAGGCCTTCAACGCCGGCCGCTTCGAGCGCCCGCCGGATCGTCGCTTGGTCTAGGCCAGAGGCATCGGCCGCTTGCCGTATTGTGCCCCGCTTTGCCAAGGTCACCTCTGCTATCGATTTTTCGAACATTTTTGATCGGAATCATGCGGCAGCGCGCCGCAAGCCTTCTCAGCCTGCGGCCGGAAGGACCCATGGGACCGCCGGATGGGGTGAAAGCCGCGCCACGCGAGAGGTTACGTCCGCCTGCCCGCGTGGCGTGGCTGTAGAGGCCGTACAGCGCGATACGTGCTCGGCTGCCGCCTCGTGTCTGTTGCAGATCGCACGCGCATAGGCGCCTCATCTACGCGCTATACGGTGCGATCTGCTGAGCCGTCGCTCGCGGGCTATCGCGCGCTGACGGGGTTGGCGCACGTTGAGCGCTGGACGGAGCCTGACTAGGGCGTCCGCCTGTCTCAACGTGCTAGGCAGCGCGCCTACGTGCGTCTCATCTCACGGCACGCGCTGCTGTCTCGATTGGTGTTAGTCGCCAGTATCTGGCGGCGAAGCGGCTGAAAGCCGCTCGCTGAAGAACTGCTTCTGAAGCTCACGCGGCAATCGCTGCGACAGCTCTGCGTCCGCGGCCTTATGCCAAGCCACCTGCGCGGGTGCGCGGCTCTGCCCCATCGCCGTTGCCGGCGTTTCGGCGAAGATGCCTTTGATGGGCTTCCGGCTCTTGCCCCGTCTCACCGCGACGAACTGGCCGCCATTGGACTTTATGACAAAGGCGCCTTTGACGATCAGCCGCGAGCTGCCACCGCCGCCCAGGCGATGCGTGCTCGCGGTCAGCCCCGCCTTTGTGAGCGATGAGCCCGACACGTTCTTGATGCCGATGCGCTGCTTTGTGGTCGTGAAGCTCGCGGATAGGCTGCTTTGCGTCGTGCGAATGACTTTGCCAACCGCGCCCTTGATGCGAACGGCTGGCACGCCGATGTCCTTTGACATCGTGTCCAGCGCCTTGCGTCGGGCTGCAGTGGACGATTGATCGACGGCGCGGCGAATGGCGTTCTTGATGCCTCGCGCGGACAACTCGTCCGCCCATCGCTCTAGCGACCGGGCATCAATGCTGACGTTCAGGCCGGTCATGATTAGCCTTTCCGTACGGATCAGGTTCGAATTCGTTGTAGCCCGGCGGTCGCGATTGCTTCAACGCGCGGACCGTCAGGCCATGGACAGCGACGGCAGCTAGTTCCAGCGCCAACGCGGCATGCTGGATAGCGTTCGCCTGCTCAGGTCGCATCTCATTGTTCCTCATCTATGGAATCGTCGGCAGCCCGGCCTTGAAGCATGATCGGGCTCGCGACGTGTGTCCGGATTGTGCACCGAGTCACGCCGCCAGGCTCTTCCGGCTCAACAATCTCAGTGGCGCACGACACCACGGCGGTTAGCGCTTCAAGCGCGTTTGCGAGGCGCTCGCTATTCGCGGCGATCTTTTCGAGCGCGTCGGACAGGCGGGTGAATCGGTTGGAGACGTTCATAGCGGCCAGCTCAGTCAGGCTGACCGTTTCGTCGGTGCTCATGGGATGTCCAGATCGGGGCATGTCTCGGGGTGCGCGCGGGGCCATTGCCCCGAGACGGTCAACCCCGCGCGCTGTGTAGGACTGTCCCGCTCAGGATGTACCTACATAGTTGGGGAAAGTGATGGCTCAAATCTGCTCAGTGCTGGAGCTGACCGAGATTTGCGAGATAGTACAATGCCATAGATCAGATCGGGAGAATTGGGATGGTGGACGTTGGAGCGATTGCGGGCATGCTGTCTGCGATCAAAAGCGCGCGAGACCTATCCAAGGCTGTGCTCGACATACGAGACGAGGCAATGATTCGAGAAAGCATCATCGCCTTGCAAGGTAAGCTGCTAGACGCTCAAGAGAGCGCATTTGACGCAAATGACGAACGGAAGCAGCTTCTAGATAAGATCGAAGCGTTGGAAACCGAGATTAAACGCCTGAAAGCTCTCGATGGAGGCGGCGAGCGCTGTCCATCCTGCGGCAAGAGTGAGCTACGCGTAACGCGTTCAGTCCTAAGCCCTCATTTCGGCGATTTAGGCGTTCGGGATCATCATCTTAAGTGTGCGAATTGCAATTTTGAAGATGTCCGGCAGGTAACCCGGTGAAGGTCCGCTATTTCTTCCTATCTTTGCTAGCTTCGATCAGAACGGCATTCCGAGCCTCGCACTGAGACCGCAGAATCGCCAGTGATTCGCGATTCGTGGCTTTAAGGCGCGGATCACCTGCCCAACATTTGAAAAAGTCTATAAAGAGCACGTTCGCAGAGTCCGGCCACTGTTCTAATTCGTGGAGGTCGCGTCGTTCCGTTCCTTCGACCAAGGCAGCAGAAAGCGCCGTGACTCCCGTCTCTGCGTACACGAACACGAAACTTGATGCTGATAAATTTAGCATATCGCGGCATTGCCCTCGCAAGTCCTCGGCGGCCGCACGATTGAGGGACTTCCCTTTCTCAAGGCGCTTCGATTGTATCAGAATGCCTTTCCTCGTTTGATAGTCGGGAGTGTTAATCTCAACGACCACCAAGATATCGGCACCCGACCAGCTCTCTTCCGACCCTTTACCGTGACGGGTCGTTTGCCTTGACGAGAGCCGTACAGATGGAAGTGCGGGGCCGTCCAGATGCTCAGTAACTGAAGCTTTTACGTTCCAGCGTGAGCCCTCTGTTTCCATTGCGGACAGCCGCTCCTTCCAGCGCCCGATCAACTGACCTGAAAAGTCTTCCTCGTCCGCCACATCGCCGACCGCAAGATCTTGCGCGACATCGTTCATCGCCTCCGTCAGCACGTTGGCAGCAGACATGATATCATTGAATGGAAGCATTCTAAGGTTTCTCGCAAACCAGCCGTAACGTTTGCTGTTTTCTCACTTGGTTACGCCAACCATATATACTTCGCCGTGCGCCATAGCTTGATTGCGAGGACGTAAGCGCCGAGACCGCCTCCCAAACAGTAGAATACTACGCAGATCACTCTCAGCCATCGGTGAGCCCAAGCTTGTGCCTTGTAGGGTATTGGCGATTTTTCAAGCTGGTACTGCCACTGGGTCAAGCTAAATTCTTTCGGAAGCGGCGGACAGGCAAATGAGTATATCGCCGATGCAACTGCTAGCGAGAACGCTGCGACAAGTGCGAGGAAAGACAGTGAAGGAATATGCAGAATCGGCAGCTTACCGACTGCTATCGCTAATGCGTTGTCAGCGCTAAGTGGGAACGCTTCTCGCAGAGAGCCGAGCGTGCGATTATAGTGCGCTGTCAAATAAAAGAAGATCGGCATGAGAATTAGAGTGGCGCTCGAAACGCCAAAGAGTGGAAGCTTTCCAACCTTGCCAATTAACTCCCAATCAAAATTGAAACCGAGCATATTGCTCGGCTGCGCGGTTTCAAACTCGTTCTCGAAGCCATAGGCTCGCGCGGTCGCCAGATTGAAGGCGCGATCCGGATTCTTGACCCCGCGATAATTTCCGTTGCTGAAGGTCGCTTCGGCAAAATCGGCTCCACCCCAAGATGAGTCTGCAAAAAAGCAGTTATCGAAGTGCGTTCGCCGGAATTTGGACCCTCTGAGATCGCAGCCCCGAAAGTTGCAGCCTGTGAGCTTAAGCTCAGAAAAATCGTAGCTGACCGATTCTCCGCTGAAATCGAACGAGGCGTACGGTCCCTGTTGCGCTTTTGCTCTCAGACTTCCGTCCTTCAGCCACTCCACATGTGCTTGGTTCGCCATCGTGTCTCCGGCAGTACCAACTAATCGCTCGATTCATCGCCCTTGCGCTTCTCCCCTTAAGGGGGAGAAGACAGCGCATGAAAGTGGGTTTTAAGACCGCACGAAAGCGCACGCAACCGCACGTAGAAACTAAGCTACTGTTTTCCCGAGTATTTCACCCTGCGATTTACGTGCGCTGACCGTGCGAATTTGCGTGCGGACCACCGTGCGCTTTCGTGCGGTCGTTTCGTGCGCACGCAAATCGCACGTAAATTTCGTTGCGCAAGGGACGGGCAAACGACTGTCAGACTCGATGTCGCCGCATTGTGGGCTAGCCTCACGCCAATGCGATATGCACTCGCCATCGGCCTCAGCGTCACTGCGATTTGCGGCTTTGCGAGCTATGCCGTCGCCATCAGGACGCTGCTCGGCTACTGAAAGCCTGAAAGCCTTCAGCCCAAAACGCAAAAAGGACGACCGATTTTCGTCGGCCGCCCCCTCCCCCTATGACCCTTCAAGGCCTCTCAGCCTGCAAGCCGGTACACCGTCGCCCTGCCGGTCCCGTCTCTGACTATCCCGCCAGCATCGATAACCTTGTCCAAAAGCCGGTTCGCCACAGTGGCCTCCCCGTACTCAGCGAGCCCCGAGCGCTTCCGGTCGATATTGAGCAGCCGAAAGACATCGCTCCGCGACAGGCCGATCTGAGAGGGCCTATCGCCCGTTTGTGCGGCGATGCCCTCCGCATGCTCAGTGACCACTCTCAAAACGGCCCGCTGGCGATCTGCGGGCGTATCCGGCGGTGTCAGCTTGGCAACGTCATCCTGGTCCTCGCTCTCATCGACGGGGCCGAGCGCCGCCCCGGCTTTTTTCTCAACGGCTACCGGCGCCCCGACTGGCTGCCCCTCGTCATCCGTCCAGAGCTTGAGTTCTTTAATCTCGAACGGGAAACGTTGCCCCCTGACTCCGTCACGCATCTTGACTGTGGTTACGACCTTGTCGCTGACCAGAATTGTCGTGTCTGCGCTCGCAAGAGACGAGTTTGATCCCCTCATGCCGCGGCTCTCGTCCTTACCCGTATGGTGGACCGCCAGGACCGACGCCTTCGTTCGCTTCGAGATGAGACGCAAGTTGTCGAGAAACGCCTTCCAATCCTGCGGGCTATTCTCATCCATGCCAGGCGTGACTGCGTTCACAGTATCGACAGCGACAGCGCGACACGGCAGGCCGGTAATCGCCTCCAAACGAGCGACAGCGCGAATGATCGCCTTCGCGGCCCGTTTATTGCCGAAGAGGTCGATTGGATGCCGAACAAACGCCATCGGCAGCCGGTCAGCCTCTGCCACGTTATGGAAGGCGCGCCACGCCTTCGCGCGCCGAGCCGTCCCATTGGGGCCTTCGACCGAAATATACAGCACACATCCCTGCTTGACGGCGCGGCCGTGCCACGACCAACCGGCCGCTACATGGTAAAGCAGGCTGAGCAGCGCTAGCGATTTGCCGGCATTCGGGGTGCCGTAGAAAAAGCAAAGCGTCTCTGTCTCCACAACGCCATTCACCAGCCAATCGGGCAAGGTCGCGTTGGCCGCCACGTCCGACTCCCACTCGAACGCTAGCCCCTGCCCCTCATCGGCCGGTCCGATTTCGTCCTCGTCGCGAACCGCACCGAATGCCTCGCCCGTGGACGGCTTGCTCAGGCCTTGGTTCTTCAACCATTCACGTGCAATCTGGCGGTCGTCGTATTCGCCCGCGGACGGCTTGTCGTCGGTGTACGTTCCCGCGCCTGCCCACTCGCCGAAGAACGCAGCGAGCGCCGCAGCCGGCATGTCCGGCCATTCGGTCATGATGTGCCGAGCTGCCAGGAAGCGGTTTGTAGAGCAGTCTGCGGACGGTTCGTCGTACAGTGCAGCGAAGTCAGCGTTCGCGAGCTTCAAGGCCTCAACGTCATATTGCCCGAGCGTCGGATCGAACTGAGCCAACGCGGCCTCGTGATCGGCATCGCGGAGAGCCTGAACGACTTCCCGCTCGCGAATGTGCGTTACGGTCTCGTCGCTGCGGTCAGACTGCCCGATCTTGTCAGCGATAAATCCCGGCAGCGTCGGGATGGCCTTGGCATTCACCGCGCGCAGGAAGTTGAACTTGTCGGTGTTCGTGCCGTAAGTCTTCCCGTCCTCACGGATTGACCCCGGTCCGACAAACTGCCCACCCGTGCCGCGCACGTCGGTGCCATAGTTCTTTTTGAGCAGGCCGGCTTTGTTGGTGAAGGCGCCGTCAGGATCGGCGAAGACGAGATGCTGGCCGCCTGATTGTGTCGGGATGACAGGCACGCCAGCCGGCACGCCGCCGTGCTCGTCGAACAGCGCGCCAAGCAGCTCGGGACCGTTGTCCTTACTGTCGGCATCCAAGACGCAAAGGCGCGAAGGACCGCACGCAATCGACGGTACGGCATCAGGGAAGCGACGAAACATGCGCTTGATGACATTGATGTCTTTCGTTGCCCCCACATGGACCGGCTCTTGCCCGTCATACTTTTCCATATAGTCGGCAACCGCCTGCTCAACATCTTCCCGCGTAAGGTCCGTATCTAGCTTATTGTAACGCGGGATTAGCGGGACCTTGCCGTCGCTGACAAACACAGCGAGCCCGACCGCGGCAAATTGGATGGCGTTCTTTTTGTTCGACTGGCGGCGGACGTTGGTGTTATCGACTGCAAGCATCAGGCTGCTTTCTTTCGTGACAACGCTAGGAAGTCTTTGACGTGTTTTTCGAGCAGCTCATCTTTCAAACGCTCACGCATCGCCGCCCGCTCTGTGGGAGTGCCGAGAAATCTGAGACGTAGCGCCTTGGCGTATGTCTCTGCCACCCAAGCATCCCGCTCCGCTTCGCTCATGGTGCCGAGCGCTTCACGCACGGAAAGCGTATTTAGGCCAAGCTCGTCCAATGCGTTGAGAACCCGATGCGGCATCATCTTAAGCTTCGCGTCCGCTGAACGCGCCGCCTCTAGGCCCGCTCCGACGATTTGACGTGCAAGGGCGTGCACCAAGTCGAACTGCAGGCTGGCGGGCATACGGTCGATTGCAGCGCGCCATTCGTCCGTGTCGTATTGAGAGCCTTTCGTGGCGATGCGCAATTCGATACGAGCACGTCGCACGGACTTCCCTTTGGTTGACGGCAGCTCGCCCCCAATAGCGATGATCGTATTGCGGAGCACCTCATTGCCGCGGCGGATAGCGTCGTAAACGGTAGCATCGCTACTGCAGCCCATCGCGGCCTTGAGCCACTCAACGCGGGTGGCTGACCGGAACGTCGCGAGATGCATGTAAACGGTGGCTGCAAGCACGTCCCGCTCTAGCGGGCTCAGCGCCGTAGCGAGCAACCGTTTCCCGTGCTCGGCACTTTCCGCTAGCTGTGAAGGGTCGGGCGCTGTCGCGATGTCGGTTAGATATGCGTGAACGGCCGCATGCTTCAGCTTGTCCTCCCATTTCTTCCGCTCGTACAGTTCGGCTTCAATGGGGCGGCTCATCATCTCGTGCCGGAACACGCCCTCGTTGAACGCGGCGTGCCCCATCCAATCCGTGGTTAAGTCGCCTTCCGCCAGGCACTTCCCCGCGGTGAAGGCATCGCGGCGCGGGCGCTTGCAGCGGTTGCCTGTGACGGGGTCGATCACCTGATCCTCGCCTTGGTCGTCGATACCCTTCGCACGCAGAAATTCAGTCGCATCGGTGTCGAGCCGATCCGTGTCGTATGTCATGAGTGGTTCTCGGAACGTTGAGGGACAAGCGGGCGCCGCAGGGCGCGCGCTTGGTGCGTGACAGTGGGGTTATCGCGAACGGACTGACGCCTCGGGCGACGGAACCTCAGCGGAGCCGGCAAGCGGTATGTGCGGACGTGAGGTGCTGACGGTTTCCACGACTGTGGCACGGCCGTCCGAAGCCGGCCCATTACCTGCGGCGGGAGGCGCCTTGCGGCTTGCAGAGGCTACCTGCAATCCAGATTGCATAATCCGCCCTCGCAGGCTGAGCGCGACTTCACTGACAAGCGGCGGCGAGGTCTGAAGGCCGATCAAGCTCGCCTCGTGGCCGTCGAACGGCCGCCGGTCCGTCTGAAGGCCTGCAAGCCATTCGACGACCGGCTTGGAGAAGCCCGAGCCCCACCGGGATCGTGTCGGGCATTGTGTCGCCAGCAACGAATGTGCGGATAAGGCCCGCCAGGCGCTGAACGTTGGTCGGGCTCATTGTGCGACACCGCCAGAGCGACGGAGAGCGTCTAAGACAACGCTGCGGCGATATCGGCGGCTGCGGCCTAACGTGAGGCCCGGACCCACCATGGCGCGGCCTGCAGGGCTGTAGAGCCACGTCCGGCCGATTTGGAGGATATCGAGCACCTCTTCGACTTTCAGGAGGCGGTCGTCGGTCGGGCTCTCGACCGGTTGGGCGGAAATTGACAAAGCAAGGCTCCTTCTGCGCAAACTGCTTTGCGCGGATTGGTGGCGGCTGATGAGGGCCATACGGCCGGTTGAGGTAGAACTGGTCGATCTACACGGAAGAACAGCGGCAGCCCGTGCAGATGATCTATGAATACGGGCGGCTGGTCTTTTCCGTCAATTTATCGGACAGGCCCAAACGGCTAAGGCTGCGCTTTCAACCCGTGGGTATCGATGCCAAAATCGCCGTGGGTTGAACCGTGGGTCAATCCGCTAATATCAAAACTTCTCTTTTGAAATCAATGGCGTTAGGAAGACTCCGGCTCCGCCAAACTAGCCTTCCCCGTATAAATTTCTGCCCTTTGCTTCACTTGAGCGGAGATCGCTTGGCGATGACAGAATGCTGACTGTCGCGAGATCGCGATCTGAGGAGCATCATCTTGAGCCAAGCGAACGATGCCGGCTTCTGGGACCGGGCGTCACGGAAGTACGCGCAAAGCGCGATCACAGATCAGGCTGCATATGAGCGCACGCTGGATCGCACCCGAGCCCTGTTGAGATCAGGTGACAGGGTGCTGGAGCTGGGCTGCGGGACAGGGACAACAGCCCTCCGGCTCGCCCACGACGTTCAGGACTACCTTGCGACAGACATTTCCGTTGGAATGATCGCGATTGCGAATGAGAAGCACGCCGCTGATCCGATCCCGGTCCTTGCTTTCCGCACCGCGTCCGTAGAAGCGCTCACACCCGACGCGGCACAGTTTAACGCCATCCTCGGATTCAACTATCTCCATCTGGTGCGGGACCTATCCGGTACGCTGCTCCGCGTCCACGCCTTGCTTGCAGCGGATGGCTTGTTCATTTCCAAGACACCCTGCGTCGGAGATATGAATCCCCTCATCCGGCTCGCGTTGCCCGCCATGCGCGCAATCGGCAAAGCCCCCTATGCAGGTGTCTTTCGGGCAATGGATCTCAGCCGGCAGATAGCTGCCGCGGATTTCGACATTCTCGCTATTGAAAACCACGCAACGAAGGGCGACGACAATCGTCCTTATATCGTCGCTCGCAAGAAGTGACATGAAAGGCTGCGCCGTCGCGCCGAGCGCGCCTGGCACCGATCATGCGCCCCTGTCTCATCGCGATGGCGGCCATGGCTGTTTCAACTGACGTGATCGCGACGTTACCGTGCATCTGCCGACCGCAGTACGCGTCTAGGCCACGCACTGCCTTGCGGACTCGTCCTGTTACCAGGTCTGATTGCGCGAGTTGTCGCCGACGCCATAACCGTAAGGCAGCGGCGATGGCGCGCCCCTGGCGGCTTCGTCCACGACATAAGAGCCATACGCATCACGTACCGTGCTGCGCTGGACGCGGTGATGGCGACGCGCGGCACTCAAATCTGTAACCGCATTGTCTGCGTGCGTCGGCGCGAGAGGCTTCGCGCGTGCCGGTTCGACGGTGACAACGGTAGTTGCGGCCAATAGCGCGAGCGCAGCGACGCTCAGCGAACGGGTCTTGATCGACATGATGGTGTCCCTGTGTTGCAGAGACCGACCGGTCTCTGTGCGGAAGTAACGCAACAGACATCGGGAGAGCGCCGCCCGATACAAGCGAGACCAGCGTCACAAGGCCGTGACGCAGTGCGGTACGATAGAGCCGCATTGCATTTCGACATGGCCTCCCCGAACATCATCATGGCCCGTGGCGAACTGCGGAAAATATGGAGGCCGCGCCGAACCCGATTTCTCCAGGCTGCGACGACCGGATGTGAACATCACGGACCGGGAAGAGTATCGTGCTAGCACAAGCCAACAGGACCATGGGACGGATCGCTCTGCTCGCCACCCTCATGGTGGCAGCGACGACAGCCCTCGCCGACGCGCAGACCTACAGCGCCGAACAGCGGCGGCTGTGTACCGGCGATGCCTTCCGGCTGTGCAGTTCGGCCATCCCGAATGTCGAGGAAGTCACCGCCTGCATGCGCAAGCAGAAGGCCAATCTGAGCAGCGGCTGCAAGGCGGCGTTCGACAAGCCGGGGTCGTCACGGCCGTGAGCAACAGGGGCTCGGCAGAGGATTAATGTGCGGTCGTCATCCAGGCGCGGGCATCGCGCTGCGCGGCGGCGATCTCGACGTCCGACATCATGTCGGCGACTTCGCGGCGCATCGGAACGGCATCGACCCGCCCCTTGAGCGCGGCGAGATTGAACCACTTGTGCGCGGCGACGAGATCAACGATCCCGGCGCGGCCGCTCGACCAGTACATCCCGCGCTCGAACAATACGTCCTGGATCGCGGTCTCCGTGACAGGCGTTGCCGCCCCGAAATCGATCTGTCCCTGAAACATCGGTCATTCCTTTTCTTGTGTTTGCCGCCCCAACCGAGCGCGGCTCCTGTCCGTTACTTGACGTCTTCCCAACCGCCGGTTGGTCCGGCGTGTTGAGGCGATCATGACCGATCAAATTTGAATGGCAGTTTAAGTATCGCGATGAACGGTTTCTGAATACGGCTACCCCGCAGCTACCGTTTCACCGTCAAAGACCCAGCATTCATGCGGGTTTTCTGCATTTCCGCGAATTTCGGTTTACCTTGCCGGTTGGCGATCGCGTAACCATCGCAGAGACAGGCGTGGCCGTAGGGCGGATTAGGCGGAGCCGTAATGCGCCACGGAGTTTCAACGACGAAATCGGCCAGCGGAGTACGCTTCGCTAATCCGCCCTACGGCACAGCTCAAATCTGGAAATGAGAGACATACATCATCGCCGGGGATCGACCGCACCGGCGGAGCAAGACGAGGGCGTCGGCAACACGTCAGGATCATGTCTCGCCGGCATCATGCCCGCGATGGCGGATCAAGGATCCGCTCCGTAGAAAAACGCCAATCACTGCATGACCGGCATCTCTGCCGGACCGCAGCGCGTGTGCCGAAGCCTTCCGCGTTTCCGATCCAGCCGTTCGACCTGATGTCTCGCCGACACCCTCTTCCGTCGACCAGAGCTATCGCTCTCGTGACGGCGCCGGCATCGCTGCCGGCGTATTCCGGAAAGAAGAAATTACTTCTTCTTGGCGGCCTTCTTCGCGACCTTCTTGGTCTTCTTGGCGGTCTTCTTGACTGCGGTCTTCGCAGCCTTCTTCACGGTCTTCTTCGCCTTGGCGACTTTCTTCACTGCCTTCTTAGCCATGTTGCCCTCCAT